>JBEKQQ010000196.1:0-8855 GCA_049519555.1 Acetobacteraceae bacterium | reverse complement strand
AAACTGGTCAACCCGAACAGCCCGGTCGTTGCGGTTTGTGGCGACGGCGGTTTCGCCATGACCATGAACGGCCTGATGAGCGCGATCGAACACGACATCCCGATCACTGTCGTCATCTTCAACAACAACGCGCTCGGTTGGGTGCACCACGGCTCCGGCCCGTTTGCCGCGGAATTCAAGGATTTCGACCACGCCGCCATCGCCCGCGCCATGGGCTGCGAGGGCGAGCGGATCACCGAACCGTCGGCGCTCGGGCCCGCATTGAAACGCGCCATCACATCCCGCGTGCCGACCGTGCTCGACGTGCGCACTTCGATGTCGGTTTCGTTCCGCGACATTACCTCGCCGCTTGCCGATGCCGCCTCGCCGAGGCGGCGCTGAGCATGGTCCACGATCGCATCATCATCGCCGGCGCCGGCCATGCCGGTGGTTCTGCCGCCGCCATGCTCCGTCAACTGGGCTGGAAAACCGGCATCACGCTGGTTGGCGAGGAACCGCTGCCGCCGTATCAGCGTCCGCCTTTGTCGAAAGCCTGGCTGACCGGAGAGGCAGACGCCGACAGCCTCGCGCTGCGTCCGATCGGGTTTTACAACGATGCCGATATCGAACTTCGGCTTGGCACCAGCGTTACGAAAATTGATCCGGCCGAGCACAAGGTGGCGTTCAGCGATGGCGACACCATGCATTACGCGCATCTGATCCTCGCCACCGGGTCACGCGCGCGGCGCATTCCGTTGCCGGGCATCGATCAGGCCAATGTGCTGGAACTGCGCACTGCCGCCGATGCCGACAAGTTGAAGGCAGCACTTGGACCGGGAAAGCGTCTCGCTGTTGTCGGCGGCGGTTATATTGGCCTCGAGGCCGCCGCTTCCGGACGCGCTTTGGGTGCCGACGTAACGATTATCGAGCTGATGCCGCGCGTGCTCGCCCGCGTCGCCTGTGAAACACTGTCGACGTTCTTCCAGGACTTCCATCGTTCCCAGGGCGTGACCATCGAACTGGGCGCTGCCGTGCAGGCGCTGGAGGGAAGTGGCACCGTCGCCGGCGTGCGGCTTGCCGACGGCAGAGTCATTCCCTGTGATGCCGCCTTGATCGGCGTCGGCGGCGTCCCCAATGAGGAACTGGCCAGGGATGCCGGCATTGCCTGCGACGGTGGCATCGTCGTCGATCTGAATGCGCGGACCTCGGACCCGGACATCTTCGCCATAGGCGACTGCACGAAGCGTCCCTTGCCGCTGTACAACCGCACCATGCGGCTGGAGAGCGTGCCGAACGCGCTGGAACAAGCCAAACAGGCCGCCTCGGCGATCTGCGGCCGGCCGCAACCGGCGCCCGAAGTGCCGTGGTTCTGGTCCGACCAATACGATTTGCGCCTGCAAATTGTCGGCATCCCGTTCGACGCCACGGAGATCGTCGTCCGCGGCGATATCGCCGCCGGCAAGTTTGCCCTGTTTCACCTGACCGCGGACGGCACAGTGCAGGCGGTGGAGGCGGTCAATGCCGCCACCGAGTTCATGGGCGGACGGCGGATCATCCAGCGCCGCAGGCAACTGACTGCGGCCCGGATCGCTGATCCAACCGTGACGATGCAGGAACTGGCCTCCTGACGTATCGGACGTGGCGTTGCGCTCCGAATTCTGCTTATAACCTCATGATAAGCCAGTCGAGGGAGCGCTCATGCCGAAGATTACCTTCATCGAACACAACGGGACCCCGCACACGGTACAGATCGCGGTCGGCAAATCCGTGATGCAGGCTGCGGTGGAAAACAATGTCCCGGGCATCGATGCCGATTGCGGCGGGGAGTGTGCTTGTGCCACCTGCCACGTCTATGTCGACGCCGCGTGGCTGCCCGTAACCGGTTTGCCGGTACCGGGCTCGCAAGAAGCCAGCATGCTGAGCTTCGCGGCGGTAACTCAGGCTGATTCCCGGCTGTCGTGCCAGATCC
This sequence comes from Acetobacteraceae bacterium, assembly GCA_049519555.1. Lineage (GTDB taxonomy): Bacteria > Pseudomonadota > Alphaproteobacteria > Acetobacterales > Acetobacteraceae > Rhodopila. Next base: position 6,907 of record JBEKQQ010000196.1, on the reverse strand, counting down.
CGGTAACCGAAGCGCTCGACGGACTCGTGGTTCGCATGCCCGAAGGCCAGCACTGAACAGGAGACCGACACCATGAATGCCCCGGTTCATTATGATGCGGCACTGGAAGAGGCGACGCTGAACGCGCTGTCACTGCCGTTGAGCGAGATCGACGTCAGCGATCCGAAACTGTATCAGAACGACGTGTATTACCCGTATTTTGCCCGGCTGCGGCGGGAAGACCCGGTGCACTACCGCAAGGACGGCAAGTATGGCTCGTTTTGGTCGGTGACCAAATTCAAGGACATCATGGCGGTCGAGACGCACCCGGAGATTTACTCGTCCGAGGCGAAACTTGGTGGCATCTCGATCACCGACCGGCCGATGGAGTTTCGCCGTTCCAGCTTCATTTCGATGGATCCGCCACGACATGACGATCAGCGCAAGGTGGTCAGCCCGATCGTGGCACCGGCCAACCTCAACAACATGTCCGACATCATTCGGCAACGCGTTTGCCGCGTGCTGGACAACCTGCCGCGTAATGAAACCTTCGATTGGGTGAAACTGGTTTCCATCGAGCTGACGACGCTGATGTTGACCACTCTGTTCGACTTCCCGGAGGATGAGCGCCACAAGCTGACCTATTGGTCCGATATCGCAACGCAGGACGTCAACGCCGGCGGCGAAATCGACTCGGAAGAAAAGCGCCTGACGATCCTGCGGGAGGCGCTGGCCGTGTTCACTGCCATGTGGCACGAGCGTGCCGCGCGTCCGCCGGGGTTCGACCTGATTTCCATGCTCGCGCATGGCGAGGCCACGAAGAATCTCGTCAACGACCCGCAGGAGTTTCTCGGCAACCTGACCCTGCTGATCGTCGGCGGTAACGATACCACGCGCAATTCCATGAGCGGCGGGCTGTGGGCACTGTGCAAGCATCCCGCCGAATGGGCCAAGCTGCGCGAGAACCCTGACCTCGTGACCAGCATGGTGCCGGAGATCATTCGCTGGCAGTCGCCGATCGTGCATATGCGCCGTACCGCGGTGGCGGACGCCGAACTCGCCGGCAAGCAGATCCGCAAGGGCGACAAGGTGTGCATGTGGTACATCTCGGGCAACCGCGACGAAGATTCGATCGATAACCCCAACGACTTCATCATCGATCGGGCCCGTCCGCGGCATCATCTGTCGTTCGGCTTCGGTGTGCATCGCTGCGTCGGCAACCGGCTGGCGGAAATGCAGCTGATCATCCTCTGGGAGGAAATCGTGAAGCGCTTCCCGAAGATCGAGCTGATGGAAGAGCCGGAGCGGATTTACTCCAACTTCATTCACGGCATCAGCCGGATGATGGTACGGATCCCGGCTTAGCGAGACAGATTTCCGAACGCGCCGCTGCTTCCGGTCGGGAGCAGCGGCGCGTCAACTTTTTCAGGGATGTTCATGGTCGAGAATACGCCCCTTGCCTTGCTGCCGTTGATCGCCGGAATTTTGATTCTCGTGGCGCGGTTTTACGTGCGGGAAGGCGCGATCTCGATCTTCAGCAGCAGCTTCATGCTGGCCACCTTGGGCGTGGCGATGTTGATCGGTTACATGTTGCTGCTGGTGTTGCAGATCCTGCCGCCTTACGCCTGGGTTGCATTCGGCGGCATCGGATTGGCGATGGCCGCTGGTGGCATTTGGTCGTTCTACCGATAGAACGACCAAATGCCGGGTTGCTAAAACAACCCGTCGATCTCGCCGTCCTCCCGCAGATGGATCGCCTCGGCTGACGGCACCCGCGGCAGACCCGGCATCGTCATGATGTCGCCGCAGATTGCCACGACAAAGCCGGCACCGGCTGACAGCCGCACCTCGCGGACCGGCAGGATATGGCCGGTTGGCGCACCCATCACGGTCGGATCGGAGGTGAAACTGTATTGCGTCTTGGCAATGCAGACCGGCACGTCGCCAAACCCGGCATCCTCGAAGGTTTTCAGGCGCCGTGCCACGGCATCCGGGACCGCAATGTCGGACGCGCGATAGATCTCCTTGGCGATCGTGCGGATCTTGTCCGCGAGTTTCAGATCCAACCCGTACAGCGGTTTGCACGCCGCCTTACCGCTCTCGATCCGGTTCATCACCGCCCGCGCCAACGCTTCCGCACCAGCGCTGCCATTGGCCCAGTGGGTGCAGGATATGGCTTCGACGCCAAGCGCGGCCATGCCGTCCTTGATCGCAGCGAATTCCGCTTCGGTGTCGGACGTGAAATGATTGACCGCGACCACAACCGGCAGCCCGAATTTGCCGAGGTTCTCCACATGGCGCGCGAGATTGGCGAGGCCTTTCTTCACCGCCTCAACGTTTTCCGGACCAAGCGCATTGCGGGCAATGCCGCCATGCATCTTCAGTGCGCGCACGGTGGCGACGATGACGGCGCAGGATGGCGTCAGGCCGGCGGACCGGCATTTGATGTCGATGAATTTCTCCGCACCAAGATCAGCGCCGAAGCCTGCTTCGGTCACCACGACGTCGGACAGTTTCAAGGCAAGTCCGGTCGCCATCACGGAATTGCAACCATGCGCGATGTTGGCGAAGGGGCCGCCGTGCACCATGGCCGGTGAGCCTTCCAGCGTCTGCACCAGGTTCGGTGCCAACGCATCGCGCAACAGCACCGACATCGCCCCGTCGGCCTTGATGTCGGCAGCCGTGACATTCGTGCCGTCACGTTTTTGCGCAACGATCATTTTGCCAAGCCTGGTCTGCAAATCGGCCATGTCCTTGGCCAGACAGAATACCGCCATCACCTCGGAAGCGACGGTGATATCGAACCCATCCTCACGCGGGAAGCCGTTCGCCACACCGCCCAGACTGCCAACGATCGAGCGTAGCGCGCGGTCGTTCATGTCGAGGCAGCGTCGCCACGAAATCCGCCGCGGATCGATGCCGAGCGAATTACTCCAATACACATGGTTATCGATCATCGCGGCGAGCAAATTGTTGGCCGAGGTGATCGCATGGAAATCGCCGGTGAAGTGTAAATTGATCTGGTCCATCGGCACGACCTGGGCGTAGCCGCCTCCGGCCGCACCGCCCTTCATGCCGAAACTGGGGCCCAGGGAAGGCTCGCGTAAACAGATGGTGGCGCGTTTGCCGATGCGGTTGAGCGCGTCGCCCAGACCGACGGTGGTCGTGGTTTTGCCCTCGCCGGCGGGGGTCGGACTGATGCCGGTGACCAGCACCAACGCCCCGTCCCTGCGGTCCCGCACCGAATTGATGAAGTCGAAGCCGATCTTCGCTTTGTGCCGCCCGTACGGTTCCAGCACATCGGACGGAATGTTCAGCCGTGCCGCGATGTCGGCAATCGGCTTCAGAGTCGCCGCGCGGGCAATCTCGATGTCTGTGGTCATTGGGTCTCTCCCGCTCGGTTGTTGATGCCGATGTCGTTCAGGGCGAGGTCCATCGCCGCGACCGCACCCGCCATGTCGGAGGGAGTGATCGCACCGATGCAGCCGACCCGAAAGCCCGGCGTTGGTGTGTTGAAGTAATTGCTGATCAGCACGCCGCGCGATTTCAATGCGTCGACGAAACGCTGCAGGTGCCAGGCCGGATCGGCCGGCGCATGGACATTGACGATGATCGGGCCTTGATGGTCTGGCTGCACGAACGGCGTCAGACCAAGCCCGACCATGCCGTCATAAAGCGTGCGCATATTATCCGTATAGCGCGCCAGCCTGGCCGCGCGGCCACCCTCGGCATCGAAGAAATCCAGCGCCGTGTTCAGGGCATTGATGCTCTGCGCCGGCGGCGTAAAGCGCGGCCGGCCATCGCGCCCGTGGCCGATATGCGCATGGACGTCGGCAAGATCGAACGACCAACTGCCGGCAATGCCAGCGTTTGCTGCCAGCTGGTCGATCCGCGCGATGCAATAGGCATTGCCAGGCAGGCCTTCCAGGCACTTATTGCCGGTAAACACGACCGCATCGATTTCCGGATGCGCGCTGATGTCCAGCGGCAGCGCGCCGAACGCCGATACCGCGTCCACGATCATGCGGCGGCCTTGCGCTTTGACGGCGGCGCCGATCGGATCGATATCATGCACGACACCGCTGCCAGTTTCCGACTGCACCAGACCGACGTGGCTGATAGTGGGATCGCGTTGCAGAGCCTCCGCCACCATATCGGCCGCGATGACCTCGGTTTGCACGATCGGCAACGGCACCGGATCGCGGCCGGCCTCACGCGCCAGCCGAACGAACCGGTCACTGTAACTGCCGGTCATTGGGATCAGCAGCCGCCCGCCCAGTGGAAGAAAACTGCGAATGGCAGCCTCGATGACGAAATGCCCACAGCCCGGCAATGGCAGCACCGTGTGTTCGCCGTCGACGCCGTTGGCGATCTGCAGCAGCCTCGCCCGTATGCCTGCGTAGATCTCGCGAAAATCGAAATCCCAGGGCGCGATATCCACCCCGAGCGCGGCTCGCACTTCGGGGCGGGTCATCACTGGGCCAGGAATCAGCAACAGCATAGGGCAAAGGCTTCGCACGCCATGGCCTGAAAATCCACCCATCTCTGCCGGTTGCTTGCCAAAACCCGTCGGATGGGGAACATACTCACCAGTATATTCGGAGGGCGCACCATGATCACCAAATTCGACAGTCTTTATGCCGGGCACGTCGATCTCGAGAATATCGGCTATGGCGGCACACCGATCAACGATCGCCGTTACGACAACGAGCATTTGTCCACCGCGCTGTTCAAAGCCGAAGCCATGGCCAAGAAGATGGACGAACTCGGCTTTGACCGGTTCTGGATGGCCGAACATCACTTCCAGCGCGAAGGCACTGAGTGCCTGCCCAACGTGCTGCTGATGGCGCTGCATCTGACCCATGTCACAAAGAATCTGAAGATCGGCTGTGGTTTCAACATCGCGCCGATGTGGCATCCGCTGCGCCTCGCCGAGGATTACGCCGTCGTCGACATCCTGACCAATGGTCGCGTGACATTCGGTGTTGGCCGCGGCTACCACACGCGAGAAGTCGAGACATTCGGTTCGCCGCTGCTCGATCAGGAAGCGAACCGCGAATTGTTCGAGGAACAGGTCGACATCATCTTCAAAGCCTTCAACAACGAATCGTTCTCGCATAAAGGCAAGCACTACACGCTGCCGCCGGAGGTGCCGTACCGCGGCTATACACTGAAGGAACTCACCTTGGTGCCGCGGCCGAAGCGGCTGCCGGTGGAGTGTTGGCAGCCGATCCAGGGCGGCTCCGAGCGTGCGCTGGCGTTCATGGCGAAGCACGGCATCCAAGGGATGATCGGCGGTGGCTCGGCCGATGGCGGCGCGATGCACAATGTCGTGCTGAACTGGCAGAAAGCCCATCGTGCAATCGGCAAGGACATCGAACTGGGTGAGCGGCTATGCTTCGGCTTCCACGCCTATATCGGCGAAAGCAAGGAGCAATGCATCCGCGAGGCGGCCAAATATTACGAAGAGAACATGAAGATGTTCGGTGAACTGCGCCTGGTTCGGGCAATGACCGACGAGCAGATCGAGATCATGCGAGATCCGAAACGTGCCCCTACGGCGAAATTGCCGCGCATCGAGGACGCGGTGAAAGCCGGCGGCTTCCTGACCGGTTCCCCCGATGAAATCGTCGAGCATTTGATGAAGCTGGAAAAAGCCTATCCTGGACTGGACCGGATCTCGATTAGCCTGTCGGTCGGTGTGCCTGAAGCGGTGGCGCTGGAGCAACTGGAACGCTTTGCCAAGGACGTCATGCCGGCGTTCAAGGGGCGCAAGGTCGAAGTGAAAACGCCGGAACTCGCGAAATAAGCAGCGTCGTCGTGGCCGGGAGGTACCCGGCCACGACGGGCTGCTACCCCTGTTACAGATCCAACCGATAGAACCGAGCGGCCGTGCCGCTGAACAGGTCGGTCTTTTCTGTCGTACTTGCACCTTTGGCGAGCAATTTGCACGCATTCCAGAACGGTGCGTAGCCGTACGATCCCTTGTCGACCGGGAAATTACTTTCGAACATGCAGCGGTTGGCGCCAAACGCTGCAATGCAGGTCTCGACATAAGGTTTCCATGCGGCCGCCAGCGCCTCGGACGACGGTGGATCGGCTTTTTCATGGAAATCCCAGCCGTTGATCCGCATCGCCATGCCACCTAGTTTGACGACGACATTGGCGCATGTCGCGAGTTCGCGAATGGATTTTGCCCAGGTTGCAAAGATTTCGTCGCGGCGGCCGGCATAGCTGCCGATCGCCAACGGTCCGCCGATATGGTTCAGGCAAATCCCGGTGCCCGGATACGCCCGCGCCAGTGCTGTGACATCGCCAATCTGCGGATGATACAGCCACGCATCAAACGTCAAATTCAGCGGTGCAAGGCAGGCAAAACCCTCCCGGAATTTCGCGTCGGCCATCAGTCCAGGGGGCGGGCTATAGGCCGGGTTCATCAGCGTCGGATCGGCGTCGTATGCCGTGATATGGCGTATGCCGCGGAACCGCCCGCCACCGGCACGAATATGTGCCTCCAGTACCTCGGCCGCGCGGCCGCCGAGGCACAGATCGACGTGACCGACAATGCCGGCACAGATTTTCGCAGCACCATACCCACCCGAGGCGCTCATTGCGGCTACGCCGTTGACGAACTCGGTTTCGCCGACCGGGCGGAATTCCACCGGTCCGCCGGCGCGATGCATCGAGCGGCACTGCACGAACACGGTCCCGATAATGTTGTGCCCGCTGTTGGTATCGGCCAGCAAGTCATCGAGCATGTAGCGCCAGCCTGGCCGTTCCCAAAGATGGTGGTGCGGATCGACGATCGGCAACGCGGGCTCCAGGATCGCTTCAGTCCGGCGCGCCAGCCAGTCGTCGCGGACCGGCAGATAGGGGCTGGTCGTGGTGCTGCTCATGGTGCGGTTTCCTCCCGGCGTTGGATGTTAGA
>JBEKQQ010000195.1:0-9071 GCA_049519555.1 Acetobacteraceae bacterium | reverse complement strand
CGACGGCACCGATATAACCCAGGCCCGCACCTACGAAATCAATCGACTGGGCGTGTCGCTGGTGCCGGAGGGCCGCCGGCTGTTTCCCAATCTGACGGTGGTAGACAATCTGCGCCTCGCTGCACGGCCAGGCGGGGCGTCACAGGAAGACGTGTTCAACCTGTTTCCAAAACTGCGGATTTTGCAACGCTCGCGCGCCGAAAGCCTGTCGGGTGGGGAGCGGCAGATGCTCGCCATCGCCCGCGCTCTGGTGGTGCCGTCGCGGATCATTCTGCTCGACGAACCATTCGAGGGTCTGGCGCCGGCCATCGTCAAGGAAGTCATGGACGCGCTGGTCTCGTTGCGCGGCAAGGTCGCCATGATCATCGTCGAGCACCACGCCGAGACCGTGCTGCCGATCGTTGACCGCACTTACGTGCTGGTCAACGGTCAGGTCGCTTATGAGGGCACTGCGCTCGCGCTCGAGGCAGACACTGCCACACAGCAGCGGCTGCTCGGGCTGGTCGAAGCGGAACTGGTCGGGTAAGCTGCCACCATTACATCGGCGGCACGACTCCATGGGTACCGACCGTCACGCGCGCGGCTGTCAGGTTGCCGTCGGCGCTCTTTGTGGCAATGCAGAATATTTTCGCGCCAACCTTAAGGTCGGCCGCCGTGGCCGGTGCAAATGTCACGATTGGCGCGGAAGGCGGCACATAAACCGTGTTGGTCTTATCCGTCCCGCTGGCCTTGTCCTTGTAGCTGACCGTGAGTTCCCGCCCTTTGGCGGATTTCATCGCACCTTTAACGGTGCCATTGGTCATCATGCTGCCGGGTTGCAGGTCCCACGGATGAAACCCCTCGCCGGTCCCGCGCATCGCCTCGGGAAACACCAACACCTCGAGCGCGGTCAGCTTGCCGTCCTTGCCGGTGCGGGTCGCGGTGCCGATGAAGCTGTTCGGCTCGATCGCCGTGAGCTTCACCTTGGTCAGGGTCGCGACGGTGACCGGATCTTTCAGCGTGATCTCCAGCTTCTGCCCGTCTCGGCTTTTAACGCTGAGAACATTGCCGGCCAGTCCGGTGATCGTCCCGCGTACGCGCACGGGTTGCGCCACCGGCGGGGTGGGCGCGGCCGGAGCGGCGGGCGCAGCTGCCGGTGGAGCAGTTGCAGCAGCCGGCGGGGCGGGCGCAGCCGGAGCCGCAGGCGTGGTTTGGGCGAATGCCGTTACCGCGGTTGCGGCCAGCAGCAACCCCGTGGCCAGAAACAAATGTCGATCCATGGAAACCTCCTCTTGTCCTTCCGATTGACGCATGGACAATGGCTTACATTCCCGGCCACTGAAATGGAGCCCCAAAAGGAGCAATGCACATGGTTACCATTTATCACAATGCGAGTTGCGGCACGTCGCGCAAGGTGCTCGGCATGTTGCGCCAGTCCGGCAACGAGCCGAAGATCATCGAATACCTGAAAACCCCGCCATCAAAGGCCGAACTGAAAAACCTGCTCAAACAAATGGGCATGACCCCGCGCCAGTTGCTGCGCCGCCGCGGCACCCCATTCGACGAACTCGGCCTGGGCGATCCGGCCAAGACCGATGAGCAATTGATCGATGCCATTCTGGCGCATCCGATCCTGATGGAGCGGCCCGTTGTGGTCTCCGACAAAGGCGTCCGGCTTTGCCGCCCGCCCGAAAAGGTTTTGGAGTTGTTGGGATAGTGCCCCAACCCCTCGACCACGTCGCCTCCGATCCGGAACTGCCAGCTCGCACCACGGTGGTGATCGTCGGCGGTGGCATCATCGGCGTTTGCACTGCCTTCTTTTTGGCGCGTGACGGCATCCCGGTCGTGTTGTGCGAAAAAGGCGAGATCGCCGCTGAACAGTCCAGTCGCAACTGGGGCTGGTGCCGCAAAATGGGCCGCGATCCACGTGAGGTGCCGCTGGCAATCGAAGCACTCCGCCTGTGGAACAGCATGAACAAACTGACCGAGGCCGAGAGCGGTTTCCGCCGCGCCGGCATCGTCTATTTGTGTCGCACCGAAAAGGACCTCGCCAAACGCACGCAATGGCTGGAGCAGGTCGGCCGCCCGTTCCAGATCGACAGCCGATTGCTGACCCGCGACCAACTGGCCCAGATCACCCCCGGCCTCGCCGGCACCTGGGCGGGAGCGCTCGAAACGCCCAGTGATGGGAGGGCGGAACCGGGGAATGCAGCGCCGGCGATTGCGGCGGCAGCTCGGCGGCATGGCGCAGTCTTGCTGACGCGATGCGCGGTGCGTTCGATTGAGACGTCCGGCGGCCGGATTTCCGGCGTGGTCACCGAGCAAGGCCCGATTGCCTGTGAGCAGGTGGTGCTGGCCGGCGGCGTCTGGTCACGCCTGTTCTGCGCCAATCTGGGATTGCGGTTGCCGCAACTGAAGGTGACCTCGGCGGTGATGCGGATCGATCCGGTGGAGGGCGGGCCGGAAACATCGACCGGTGGGCCGGGGTTTGGTCTGCGCAAGCGGCTCGACGGCGGCTACACCGTGGGCAACTGGAGCCGCAATGGCGTCGATCTCGTCCCGGACTCGGTGCGCTTCGCCGGCGACTTCCTGCCGATGTGGTGGCAGCATCGCAAGGAAACCAAATTGCGTCTTGGCCGCGCGTGGTTGCGGGAAAGCACCGTGCCGTTGCATTGGCGGCCAGACCAGGAAACCCCATTTGAAAAGCTGCGCATCCTGGATCCGGTCCCGTCGGCGCCGATCCTGGAGCAGGCGAAACAGCGGCTGATAGAGGCGTTTCCTGTGATGCACGGGATGCGCGTCACTGCGACCTGGGGTGGCGCGATTGACGTGACGCCGGACGGCATTCCGGTGATTTCCGCGGTCGACTCCATTCCGGGGTTTTTTATCGCCACCGGCTTCACCGGGCACGGCTTTGGCATATCTCCCGGCGCAGGCAGGCTGATGGCGCAGCTGGTCACCGGACAGATACCGGTGGTCGATCCGGCGCCTTTCCGCTACAGCCGGTTCAGCGAACGGCCACGCCCCCGCCCGTCGCCTCTGGCATAGGAGAATTTTCGAAATGGCCTTCCCGATCACCAGGCTGCGCCGGTTGCGCGCCAACCCGACGGTTCGCGACATGTTGCGGGAAACAAGGCTCTCGCTGGACGATTTGATCTATCCGATTTTCGTCGAGGAAGAACTCGACGATTTTGCGCCGGTCGAGAGCATGCCTGGGGTACACCGCATTCCCGAGCGTAAATTGGGCGCTGCGATCAAGGAGATCAGCCGAGCCGGGATCCGGGCGGTGATGACCTTCGGGGTCAGCCATCACAAGGACGACAGCGGCAGTGACTCGTGGAACGAGAATGGGCTGTTGGCGCGGATGACCAAACGCGCCAAGGACGCCGCGCCGGAGCTGTTGGTCATTTCGGACACCTGCTTCTGCGAATACACCTCGCACGGGCATTGCGGCGTCATTCAGGGCGAGGACGTGCACAACGATCACACCATCGAAAATCTGGCGCGTCAGGCGGTGGTGGCGGCGCGAGCGGGCGCCGACATGATTGCGCCCTCGGCGATGATGGATGGTCAGGTGGCGGCGATCCGTGGTGCGCTGGATGGTGCCGGTTTTTCGAGCCTGCCGATCATGGCGTACTCGACCAAGTTCGCATCTGCGTTTTATGGACCATTCCGCGCGGCGGCCGGATGCGATCTGAAAGGCGATCGCAAGGCGTATCAGATGGACCCGATGAACGGCCGCGAAGCCATTCGTGAATCGCTGAGCGATGAGGCAGAGGGCGCCGATATCCTGATGGTGAAACCGGCTTTGCCCTATCTGGACGTGCTGAGCCAGGTGCGTGCGCACAGCCTGCTGCCGCTGGCCGCATATCAGGTGAGCGGCGAATACGCGATGATCAAGTTCGCCGCGTTGGCCGGAGCGATCGACGAACATCGTGTGGTGCGGGAAACTCTTGGCGGGATCAAGCGCGCGGGCGCCGATCTGATCCTGACGTATTTCGCCATGGACATCGCGCGGCAGGGGTTCTGAGAGATGCGCGCAACCTGATCGAGAAGCACTAAATCAGTTTCGTGAGGCTCGTGACGATCAGGATCGCACCTGAAACGGTCAGCAAGCCCAGTACGACACGGCGGAACATCAGATCGCTGACCCGGCGATACAGCAGGAAACCGGCAATGGTCGGGACCAACATGGCCGGTACCATCACGGCAAACAGCGGCCAGGCAGCGCGCGGCATCGTACCGGATGCGATGTAAGTCGTCAGGGTCAGGCCCTGCATGCAGATATTGAATACCTGAAAGACGCCGCGCTGGGTGTGGCGATCCCAGCCGCGTAACGTGGCCCATAGAATGGGCGCGGGGCCGCTCAGGCCGCCGAGACCACTCATGATACCGCCGATCCAACCGACGCCGGAATCCGCCCATCGGCCGCCCCAATGGACATGCGGCAGGTCACGCGCAAACAGCATCAAGGGGCACCAGACGACCAGCAAAAGTCCGACGCTGGCTTTGAACGCAATCGGATTGATGTAGCGCAATAGCAGCACGCCCAAAGGCACTCCGAGGATACCGCCTAATACAAACGGCAGCGCGCGCCACGGGTTTAAAATCCGCCACATTGAGCCGGTGGCAAGCAACTGACCGATCAACGAACCGAACACCACCAGCGGACCGGCCAGCACCGGATCGAGCGACCACGCCCAGATCCCCATCGCCACAAGGCCAAAGGCAAAGCCCGACAGGCCCTGCACGAATCCCGCCGCCACGGCGCCGAGCACCACGATCTGGACGGTTGAATCCATGCCGGCTCTACATTCGCGACGGCAGATATAACGCGATCACCGGAAACGCGATCAATATCGCAAGCCGGACAATATCGGTCGCCACGAACGGCAGCACGCCATAAAAAATCGTCGAAAAACTGACGTCCTTCACCACCGTCTTGATGACAAACACATTCATTCCAACCGGAGGATGAATGAGCCCAAGCTCCACCGTCATCACGATGATGACACCGAACCAGATCGGATCGAAGCCCAACGCCTGAATGACCGGAAAAACGATCGGCACGGTCAGGATGATCATCGCCATCGCATCCATCAGGCAACCAAGCGCCAGATACATCAGCATGATCAGGACCAGCGCCCCGTGCGGCGACAGGCCGAGGCCGATGACGAACCCGGTCACTTTTTGTGGCGTCTGCGTGACGGTCAGAAAGTAGCCGAACAGGATGGCGCCGATCAGCACAGTGAACACCGCGGCTGCGGTGCGGGTCGCCTGCAACAACGACGCCAGCAAATCGCCGCGTGATAACCGACGCCGCGCGAGGCTGATGATCAGCGCTCCGCCGGCACCCATGCCGCCGGCCTCGGTCGGTGTAAACAGACCGCCGTACAGCCCGCCAATCACAAACAGAAACAGCAGCACCGGAGCCCAGACTTCACGCAATGCACGTAGCCTGTCAGGCCAACCACTTGCCGGTGTCACCGGTAGCCACCCCGGGCGGACCCGGCCGATCACCGAAATGGTGAGCATGTACATCGAGACTGCCAAAAGTCCCGGCAATATTCCGGCAACGAATAGTTTGCCGATGTCCTGCTGGGTAATCAGTCCATACACGGCCAGAACAATCGAGGGCGGGAACATCGCGCCCAAGGTGCCGCCTGCCGCAATCACGCCGGTAGCGAAGGATTGCGGGTAATCGAAGCGGCGCATTTCCGGATAGGCGACGGTGGAAAATGTTGCCGCCGTCGCCACCGAAGATCCGCTGATCGCGGCAAACCCGGCACAGGCGGCGATGGTCGCGATGCCGAGGCCGCCTCGCCAATGGCCGACGAACCGGTTGGCGGCCTGAAACAGTTCGCGGCTCATGCCGGACCGGGTCACGATCGCGCCCATCAGCAAAAACATCGGGATCACCCCGAACGTATAATCGGTGACGATCCGCATCGAGGTCTGGCCGACCATCTTCAACGCCGGCGTCGAGCCGGTGAGATAGCCGTAACCGGTCACCCCAACCAGACCCATCGCCATACCGACCGGCACGCGCAACAGCATCAGTGCAAACAACGTCACAAAGCCGATGACGGCGACGAGATTGGGAGACACGTCGGGCACTATTCGGTGACCTTGGCGGCGTCGTGGATGTCCTCGGGATGAAAGATCAGCCGGTAGGTGCGCACCGCTATCAGCAGCACGGCGGAAACGTCGCCCAACCAGGCGACAGCGGCAAACGGCCAGGTCGGGATGTTGAGGTCAAAGGTCAGAATGTGGTCCTGGTAAGTCAGCCGCACTTTGTCGAACAGCATCGTGGTTTGCACGGTCACGACGAACAACAGTACCGAAGTGGCAAATATATCGATGCACCGTTGCGCGCGCGGACCCACGGACGACCATACCAGGTCCACGGTGATATGGGTGCCGCGGTACGAGGTTGCCGCGATGCCCCAAAAGATCAAAATCCCCAGCAACTGCCGGCCGAAGTCGTAGCTGTCGGGGATCGATACCGCGAAGAAGTACCGCAATAGCACGCTGACAAAAATATCCAGCGCGACGATACCGACGAAGAAGGCGGCAATCCACTCGATGCCGTCGATGAAGCGATCCATCGCCTCGCGCACGGTGGTTATTCCGCCAGGGCGTTGTGCTTTTTCAGTTCCGCGACCAGTCCGTCATACACTGTATCCGGATCATATCCGGCGGCTTTTACCTGCGCCGCCCATTTGGCTTTCAGCGGCTCGGCTGCCTTGCGCCAGAGATCGACCTGCTCCTTGCTGATTTTGTAGACCACTTGATCGGGCATCGCTTCCAGCTTCGCATGACCGGCGTGTTCGAAGTCAGCCCATGGCGAGGCGATCGTTTCGGCCCATGCGGGAGTGCAGTGAGCGTCGATGACAGCTCGTTGCGAAGGAGACATGGCTTCGTACTTTGCCTTGTTCATGGCCCAGACGAAGTCTGCGGTGAAGAACGGCATGTCCAGGTGATATTTCACTACCTTGTCGATGCCGAACAACATGATAGAGCCCCAGGGAAAAGTGATTTCATCGGCCACACCGCGTTCCAGGATTTCCCGCGCCTCGGGCGCCGAGGCCTGGACGTTGGTGCCGCCGAGCAAGCTGACAAAGGCACCCATGGTAGCGTTTGCCGGACGTACTTTGACGCCCAGAAGATCCTCGGGAAGCATGATTTTCTTGCGGCCATGGAATGAGCCGGGATCCAGCACAAAGGCCATGCAGACGTGTACATCTTTCATTTCCTTGTCCCAGTAATTGCTATACCAGGCGTCCACTGCCGCACTGCCGCCTTTGGCGTTGCCGATCAGGAATGGTAGCTCGGCGGCGGCGATGACCGGAAAGCGGCCAGGTTGATAACCGGGGTTGATATAGCCGAAGTCGGCAATGCCATCCCGCACCATGTCGTAATGATCGAACGCCTTGCCGAGTTGTTCGGACGGGAACAGCGTCGCCTTCACCGTTCCGTTGGTGTCTTTCTCGATGTCCTTGCCCCAGGCGATCAGCGACGGGTTCAGCGGATGCTGCGGCGGCACCCAGGTGGAGAATTTCAGGTCGAACGTCTTGTCCTCGGCCTGGCCCGACGACAGACCAAGCGTGCAAAGCAGCCCGAGGGCCGCGAACAGCAGGCGCATGTTGTATCCTCCTGGTTTTGCCGGCGGTTCAGACCGGGGCGTCACGATATGCGCGCATCACATCGAGCCCGTGACGCAAATCGGCCGTCAGATCGTCGACATCCTCCAGTCCGATATGCAGCCGCACCAGCGGCCCGGCGAATTTTCCTGATCCGGCGGTGCGGGTGATCGATCCGCTGGTTGGCACCGCGAGGCTTTCGAAGCCGCCCCATGATGCGCCGATTCCAAACAGATCCAATGCCTCAACGAATTTGTGCGTGCTGACGACGGAGAATTCCGGCTTGAACTCGACCCCGAACAGGCTGCACGCCCCGGTGAAGTCGCGCTTCCACAATTCATGCCCAGGGGCACCGGGTAACGCGGGGTTTAATACCTGAGCGACTTCCGGCTGTTGACGGAGCCAGTGACCGACATGGATCGCTGCCTCCATCTGGGCTTGCAGCCGAATGGCCAGCGTGCGCATGCCACGCAAAGTGAGCCAGCAATCGTCCGGACTGGCATATTGGCCAAGCCCGCGAGCGGTCGCATGCAACGTCATCCAATCGTCGTCGTTGTTCACCGTGACGGTGCCAATCAGAATGTCGGAATGGCCGGCGGGATATTTCGTGGCGGCCTGGATGGAAACGTCGACGCCGTGTTGGAATGGTTGGAAGTGATGGATGCCCCAGGTATTGTCCATCAACACTTTGGCACCGCCGGCATGCGCGGCACGAGCGATAGCCGGAATATCCTGCACTTCGAACGTATGGCTGCCGGGGCTTTCGGTATACACAACGGTGGTGTTGGGCCGCATCAGCGCTTTGATGCCGGCCTCGTCGAGTTCCGGTGTGTAGAATGTCGTCTCGACACCGAAGCGTTGCAGGAACCCATTGGCGAAATTCCGCGCCGGGCCATAGACGTGATCCGGCATCAGACAATGATCGCCGGCCTTTAACCACGCCAGCAACGGCGTCGTCACCGCAGCGAGACCGGAGCACACGACGAAACAGCGTGTGCCGCCCTCCACTGCCGCCATCACGTCTTCCAGCGCCCAATGCGTCTCCGAACCGCCGAGACCGTAGGTCAGCACGCGCTGGCCGCGCTGCGTCTGCATCGCCTGACGTTCGGCCACGGTCGGCACCAGAACAGTGGAGCCACGGTTCAACGGTGGATTGACGAAGCCGTGTTCGTGTTTGCTCTTGCGGCCGGTATGCGAGAGAGTCGTGCGAAAGCCTCGCTTTTTCGTATCGGCCATGATCAGTTTGTCTCCACCGGTGTGTCGGAGCGGCCGCCCCATTCGGTCCAGGATCCGTCGTAAACCGCGCCCTCGGGCAGACCGGCGAGGCGCAGGCCGAGGGTCAGGATGCAGGCGGTCACACCGGAGCCGCAACTGGTCACCACCGGACGCGAGCCGTCGACGCCGGCTTTCGCGAACCGCGCTGTCACCTCGGTTATCGGGCGGAATGTT
>JBEKQQ010000194.1:0-9144 GCA_049519555.1 Acetobacteraceae bacterium | reverse complement strand
AAGACGCCAACCACGCCGACCAGCGGCGCCGCACCGTCGCGCGGGCGGAACAGTTGCACGACGCCTTCCTCCGCCAGTTCCACCAGGGCCTGGCGCAGTTTCTTCGCCTTCATCGCGTCATCCAGGCGGACCCGGCGGAGGATTTCCGGTGCGAAATACGGTACGCCGGTGAAGGTGATATCCTCGCCCTCGGTCAACGTGTCGCCAATACGGAGCGTGCCGTGGTTGGGAATGCCGACGACATCGCCGGCAAACGCCTCATCGGCGATCTCGCGCTCGCGGGCGAAGAAGAATTGCGGCGCGTGCAAGGGAATTTGCTTGCCGGTGCGGACCTGCTTCAGCCGCATGCCGCGCACCAGTCGCCCGGAGCACACGCGGGCAAACGCGATGCGATCGCGGTGGTTCGGGTCCATGTTGGCCTGGATTTTGAACACCAGAGCGGTCAGACCGGGTTCAGTCGCCTCGATCACCCGTTTGTCGGCGGGCTGCGCACGTGGCGGCGGGCCATACTCGGCCAGCCCATCGAGCAGGTCCGCCACGCCAATGCCCTTGATCGCGCTACCGAAATAAACCGGCGTCAGGTGCCCGGCATTGAACGCCTCCTGGTCGAATTCCGGCAACGCGGCCCGCACCAGATCGATTTCTTCGCCGAGGGCCTGCATTCGTGGGTCCGACTGCGCCAGTTCAGTGGTGAGGTTCATGGTCCGGTGCCGGACGTCGTAAGTGCCGACAAAGGTCGCGGCCTGCCCCACCGGCCAGGTCACCGGCGCAGTGTCCAAAGCCAGAGACGAGGCGACCTCATCCAGCAGCGCGAACGGGCTCTGCGCCTCGCGGTCGAATTTGTTGATGAAGGTAATGATTGGAATGTCGCGCAGGCGGCAGATTTCGAACAATTTGCGGGTGCGCTCCTCGATCCCCTTGGCAGCGTCGATTACCATGACGGCGGAATCGACGGCGGTCAGGGTCCGATAAGTGTCCTCGGAAAAGTCCTCGTGGCCAGGGGTGTCGAGCAGGTTGAACACGCAGCCGCGGCTTTCGAAGGTCATGACCGAGGTGACGACGGAAATGCCTCGCTCCCGTTCGATGCTCATCCAGTCGGAGCGGGTGCGACGGCGTTCGCCCTTGGCGCGCACGTTGCCGGCGAGCTGGATGGCGCCGCCGGCCCGTAGCAGATGTTCCGTCAGCGTGGTTTTGCCGGCGTCGGGGTGGGAGATGATCGCGAAGGTGCGGCGGCGGGCGATTTCGGTGGCGGCATCGGCGGTTGCGTGGTCGGTCATCGGGTCCTCTCGGCGGGCCGCGGCAGGAAGGTCGCGCGCGACCTGGCTCGGTCTCATATGGGATGGCGGGCGCGAATGCCAGGGATGGGGTGCGAGTGCGCTATCATCGTTGAAGTTCGCGGAGCGGTTGATGACGATGGCCGCTCGCCAATGGCAGCCAGGGGCGGGGTCGCTGGATCTAATTGTATGGCAGGACCACCGGGTCCCAGGAGCAAAAGACATGGTATACGATGAGCAGGCATTGGTTAAATGTGGACGGTGCGGATTTGTCTGCCGAGCTGATAAATTCATGCGGCCGGTTGCTTCGCCTGAATGATTGATTTTGCGAAAAGCCTTGAGAGCGGCAGGGGCAGTGCGATATGGAGAGGTCATGAAACGTGCGACGAGCATCTCAACTGCCACCAAAGGCCGCATCTCTCGCGATGGAGCGGTTACGAAGGCGGAGCAGGACCGGAAACGGCGGGCGCGGGCGATCCTGGATCATGTTGAGGCCGCGAAAGCTCGGAAATCTGGTAGAGACATAACGAACCTTTCACCGGACGAACTGATTGCTGACCTGCTGCGTCATGAAGTGAGTGTCTGACACTTCGCGGGCACCCATATGGGAGCCTCTCGATCTCTCCGAGATTGAACGGAAGCCCAAAACCGTCTTCCGCGACGACGAATTCGTTCTGGCGATCCCGCTTACCGATCGTCAGCGGCGGGATTACGCCGCCATCGTCGGATTGATCCGCGTCGGCGGTGATCTTGGTCCGTACTATCGGCGCTCCACGACCGCCGATCGGCTTCTGACGACCCAGAAAGTGCTTCACCTGCATCTCGGAGGGGCCGGGTCTGATGCGATCTTGTACGCGGTCCAGTATCCGGAGCATGTTCTGCTGGTCAGGATTGACACTCACATCCACCTGGATGATCTGCCGCCTGGAAGGCGACTGCCGGTGCTGGGACGAGGCCGCTTCCAGGCGTCGTTGAAGACCGCGCGGGAGGAGGCCGCGCGAAACATGGCGAATGCCAAGGCCAGGCTGGCCGCCCGGAACCCGAAACCGAAGGCTTGAACGCGGCATTCTTTGGCGACTATCAAAGCGCGCAAGCGATAATCAAATCGGTCGGTAGCACCGGAGGAAGGGAGAGACAAAGAATGACGGCACAGGATGGCAACGCCATCGACTGGTTCGTTGACCGGCACACGCGGGCGGGCGACCCGACCGGCATCGCGTTCGAGGACTCGCGGCGTTCGCTGAACCGCACCGACCTTGCCGCCGCAACCCGCCGTTTTGCCGGCGCACTGGCCCAGGGCGAGATTGGCCGAGAACGGCGGTTGGTCATGCTAATGCCGGATACGGTGGATTTTCCCATCGTGTTCTGGGGCGCGCTGCGGGCCGGGGTCATTCCGGTGCCGGTCAATACGCTGTTGACGCCGGACCTCGTGCAGTATGTGCTGGAGGACAGCCGCGCCGAGGCGATCGTCCTTGCTGAGCCGCTGCTGCATGCCTTGCTGCCGGTGCTTCGCGGCACCGCCTCGTTACGGAAAATCATCGTCGCAAAGCTGGACGGTTCGCCGCCGGAGGCCATCGACGATCCGCGCGCCGTCGGGTTCGGTGACTTCCTTGCCAGCGGCGACCCGCAAACGCCGACCGTCGCGGCCTCGCCGGATGAAGTTGCATTCTGGCTGTATTCTTCGGGTTCGACCGGCGCGCCGAAAGGCGTGCGGCATGTGCATGGCAGTCTGCGAGCGACAGCCGACACTTATGGCAACCAAGTGTTGCAGATTGCCCCGGACGACGTGATGTTTTCCGCGGCAAAAGCATTTCATGCTTATGGGCTTGGCAACTCGATGACCTTTCCCATGGCGGTTGGGGCGAAAGCGGTGCTGTTGCCGGATCGGCCGACACCCGATGCCGTACTCGATACGATGCAACGGTGCCAGCCTTCCATCTTCGCCGGCGTGCCGACGCTCTACGCGTCATTGTTGTCCAATCCGATGATCGGGCCGAACGCCGCATCCAACCGGTTGCGACGCTGCATCTCGGCCGGCGAGGCACTGCCAGAAGACATCGGCGTCCGCTGGAAGCGCGTCGTGGGTGTGGACATCCTGGACGGTATCGGATCCACGGAAATGCTGCATATCTTCATCAGCAACCGGGCGGACGACGTGCGTTACGGGACCAGCGGCAAACCGGTGCCGGGTTACGCGGCCATGGTCGTCGATGAACACGACCGACCCGTGCCGCACGGCGAATCCGGCGAACTCGTGGTCAACGGGCCCAGTGCCGCGGATGGGTATTGGAATCAGAGGGAAAAATCGCGGCGGACGTTTCGCGGTGAGTGGACCTATACCGGAGACACCTATACGCGCGACGCCGAGGGCTATTACCGCTTCCAAGGTCGTCGCGATGAGATGCTGAAAGTCAGCGGCGTCTGGGTCTCGCCGTTCGAGGTCGAGGAAGCCCTGATTGCCCACCCTGCGGTGCTCGAGGCTGCGGTTGTCGGCAAGGAAGATCGCGACGGCCTGACCAAGCCGCGGGCTTTCATCGTGCTGAAGGCGCCGGTGGCGGATCATGCCACGCTGGGCGATGCGCTGAAGGAGCATGTGAAGCAGCGCATCGGCGTCTGGAAATATCCCAGGTGGATCGAGTTCGTCGACGCATTGCCGAAGACGGCGACCGGGAAGATCCAACGTTTCCGGTTGCGCGACGTATGAGGCAAATCGTCCCCGCGTATATCGTCAGGGCAACCCGCGTATCATGACACCGGACGAAATCGTGCTGGACGGGCGCCGTTTGGAGGCCGCCTGGTGGGGTTGCGACACTAACGACGCTCCAACGTTGTTGTTGTTGCACGAAGGTCTGGGGTGCGTCGCGCTTTGGCGGGACATGCCGCTACGCCTCGCAGCGGGTACCGGCTGTCGCGTCTTCGCATATTCACGTTTCGGCTATGGACGGTCGGATCCGGTGACGCTGCCCAGGCCAATGACCTATATGCATGATGAGGCGCTGCACGTGCTGCCTCGTGTGCTGAGTGCGGCGGGCATCGGCCGCGCCGTTCTGATCGGCCATTCCGATGGCGGTTCAATCGCCGCGATCCACGCCGGCGCGGTCCGCGATCCGAGGATCACCGGCATCGTCCTGATCGCGGCACATTTCTTCGTCGAGGAACAGAACCTCCAGAGCATCGTGCAAATCGGCACCGAGTATGAAACCACTGATCTTCGTGCACGTCTCGCGCGCTATCACGCCAATGTCGATAATGCATTTCGCGGTTGGCACGACGCCTGGCTCGATCCGCGGTTTCGCGACTTCGACCTTACCAAGTACCTGGGCGGAATTACGGTGCCAGTACTTGCATTGCAGGGCGCCGACGATCCTTATGGGACGGCAGCGCAACTTGGTTGCCTCGAAAGCACGGTCAGATCGCCGCTCGAGACCAGGTTGTTGGCCGGCGCCCGCCACGCCCCGCATCTCGAGGCGGCGGTGAAGGAAACCACCCTGGCGGCGATCGCCGGGTTCGTTCGAGCCAATCTCACGGAACATCGGACATGATCGATTTCCAGACCGACCCGTCCCGCTACCGCCACTGGAAACTGTCGTTCGATGGGCCAGTGGCGACCCTGACGATGGATGTCGATCCATCCGCGCCGTTGCTTGGCGGCTACGAGCTCAAACTGAATTCTTACGACCTCGGCGTTGACATTGAACTGGCCGACGCCGTCACGCGGCTGCGTTTCGAGCATCCCGAGGTCGGTGCGGTGATCCTTCGATCCGGCAATGCAGGGGTGTTTTGTGCGGGTGCCAATATTCGCATGCTCGCCAAGGCGAGCCACGGTCATAAGGTGAATTTCTGCAAGTTCACCAACGAAACGCGGCTGGCGATCGAGGATGCCTGCGCCAACTCCGGTCAGCACTACCTCGCGGCGATCAGTGGCGGCGCCGCGGGCGGCGGCTACGAGCTGGCACTGACCGCAGATCATCTGATGCTGATCGATGACCGCCGCTCGGCGGTGTCGTTGCCGGAACTGCCGCTGCTCGCGGTGCTGCCCGGCACCGGCGGCCTGACCCGGCTGACCGACAAACGCAAGGTGCGGCGAGACCGGGCCGACGTTTTCTGCACGACCGAGGAAGGCGTGCGCGGCAAACGCGCAGTGGAATGGCGGCTGGTCGATGAAATCGTTCCGCCCTCGGCGTGGGAGGCAACGGTCCGGGAACGCGCGCTCGCCATGGCGGATCGGCCACCGGCGAAAGGCATCGACCTGACCCCGTTGCAGCGGGAAATCAGCGGTGACGGTGTCAATTATTCACAGATCCGGGTAGCGCTCGACCGGCGCGGCCGGCGGGCGACGATCACGCTGCGCGGACCCGCAACGATTGCTGCGGACCTCGCCGGCATTCATGGGGCCGGTGATACGTTCTGGCCACTGGCACTCGCCCGGGAACTGGATGACGTGCTGTTGCATCTGCGACTGAACGAGCCCGAACTCGGGCTGCTGGTGTTTCGCAGTGAAGGCGATCCGCAACGCGTTCTGGCGGTCGACACACTGCTGACTGCGCACGCCGCGGATTGGCTGGTCCGAGAAATTACCCTTCTGCTCAAGCGTGTGTTCAAGCGGGTGGACGTGACCGCGCGCAGCATCATTACCTTGATCGAACCAGGGTCATGCTTCGCCGGCAGCCTCGCCGAGCTGGTGTTTGCCGCTGACCGCTCGGTCATGCACGCTGCCGCTGCATTGCACCTGTCGCCGCTGAATTTTGGACCGCTGCCAATGGGCAACGATCTCACCAGGCTGGAGACACGGTTTCTCGGTGAGCCCGACAGCATCGTCGACGCCCGCTCGCATATCGGGCAGACACTCGACGCGATGACTGCCGATTCATTGAGCCTGGTCACGACGATCCATGACGATATCGACTGGGACGACGAGGTTCGGCTGCTTCTGGAAGAACGCGCGTCGTTTTCCCCCGATGCGCTGACCGGACTGGAAGCCAATTTGCGCTTTGCTGGCCCCGAGACCATGGAAACGCGTATATTCGGCCGGCTGACCGCGTGGCAAAACTGGATCTTCCAGCGGCCCAACGCGGTCGGTGACAATGGTTCGCTGAAACGCTACGGCACCGGCGAGCGGCCGACATTCGACCCGCAACGGGTTTGACGACAGGGGGGCACCATGCCAGACGGTATCGCGATCGATTATGACGGGCTGATCCCCAACAATGTCGGGCTCGCCGATGACCTGCGCGTCCGTAAGGCGTTGGAGACCTGGTATCCCGGCTACCTCAACTGGTGGAAGACGATGGGCCCCGAGGGCTTCCAGAACTCCCCCGTTTTCCTCCGCACTGCCGTCGGTGTCGGCAGCGACAACTGGGCCAAATTCGATTTCGTTCGTATGCCCGAATATCGCTGGGGCATCTTGCTGGCGCCTCAGGTGGAAGGCCGCACCATCCCGTTCGGTGCCCACAAGGGCGAGCCCGCCTGGCAAGAAGTCCCCGGCGAATACCGGGCGATGCTGCGCCGCCTGCTGGTCATCCAGGGCGACACCGAACCTGCCAGTGTGGAACAGCAACGTCACCTCGGCGCCACCGCTCCGTCGCTCTATGACCTGCGCAATCTGTTCCAGGTGAATGTCGAGGAAGGCCGGCATCTCTGGGCCATGGTTTACTTGCTGCAGAAGTATTTTGGCCGCGATGGCCGAGAGGAAGCCGAAGAACTGCTGAAACGCCGCTCCGGCGAGACCGATTCTCCGCGCATGCTGGGCGCATTCAATGAACGGACGCCAGACTGGCTGTCGTTCTTCATGTTCACGTTCTTCACCGACCGTGACGGCAAGATGCAACTCGCGGCGCTGGCGCAGTCCGGCTTCGATCCGCTGTCTCGCACCTGCCGCTTCATGCTGACCGAGGAAGCGCATCACATGTATGTGGGCGAAACCGGCGTGACGCGGACCATCCAACGCACCTGCGAGGCGATGCAGGCCGCCGGCATCACCGATCCATACGACATCGGACGCATTCGCGGGCTTGGCGTCATCGATCTGCCAACGTTACAGAAGAAGGCCAATCTGCATTTTTCTCTCACGCTGGATCTGTTCGGCAATGAAATCAGCACCAATGCCGCAAATGCGTTCAATGCCGGATTGAAAGGGCGTTACCAGGAAGACAAGCTGACCGACGATCACCAACTGACCAACGCGACCTATCCGGTGCTACGGCAGCGCGACGGCGCTATTGTGAATGAGGACGTACCGGCTTTGTCGGCGCTGAATATCCGGCTGCGTGACGACTATGTGGCTGATGCCGCGGCCGGAGTGAACCGCTGGAACCGGGTGTTTGCACAGACCGGCACCGATTTCCGCATCACTTTGCCGCATGTGGCGTTCAACCGCCGCATCGGTGAGTTCGCCGCAGTCCATGCCGACACAGAGGGGCGCGTGATGACCCGCGACGCCTGGGAGCAGAGTAAGGCAGCCATGCTTCCGTCCTCCGACGACAATACTTTCATCGCCAGCCTGATGCGTCCCGAGCGCGAGCGGGGTGCGTTCGCATCCTGGATCGCCCCGCCTCGGCACGGCATCGACAATCGGCCAGGCGACTTCGAGTATGTGAAGATCGAACGATAAGGCCGAGCTACGCCGCTTTGTCACGGTCCGGATGGGCGGTGCAGGTTTCAAGGCAAGGTTCGGCGGCGGTCGAAATCACCCTTCCGTCATGCTCGGGCCTGACCCAGGCATCTGCCGCTGCACAGCAATCGGCTCAAAGAGGCAGGGTGCGTTCGGATGCAGAATGCGGGCAGATCGAAATCCTCGGGTCGAGACCGAGGATGACGATGGCTCACGCCCGCATCTGGCGTCCGGTATCCCGCATCAGGATCTGCGCGTGACCGCCGACCACTGTCGCATGGTATGCCTGGGCCGATTCGGACATATCGGCGTCGGGCCGCTGCTCCATCTCGAAGTTGCCGTAATGATCCACGCCCCGCACCAAAGTCGCCCAGTCGTGAGCACCGGCTACCTGGCGGACATACGTCGGAAGGTAACGGATCGCGAACCCGATTCGGCGTTGAGCCGATGGGTTCGGCTCCGATCCGTGGATCAATCGGACGTGATGTAGCGACATCTCCCCGGCTGCCAGCGTCAACGTGTCGGCGTGGGAGGCATCCACATCGACCATGATTTCCTGGCCGCGGCTGAGAAGGTTGTCCCGACGGAATGTATCCCGATGTGGTACTTGTGCCATAGTGTGCGAGCCCGGAATGACACGCATGGCACCATTTTCTGTTGTACTGTCGGACAGCGCAATCCACGCAGTGACGATATCCGCTGGCTCAAGACCCCAATAGGTTGAATCCTGGTGCCATGATACGTACGCAGGGTTGTGCGGGTCCTTGATGAAGAAAGAGGTTCCCCAGCACAGGATGTCCGGCCCGATAAGGTCCTGGACAGCGTCGAGGATTCGCTCGTGGCGGATGAGATCATTCAGCCAGGTGAAGAGAAGGTGCGATTTCTGCCGGAGCTTCCCGGTCAGCGGGCCGGTGGCTGCCTCAAAAACTTCGAGCTTTGCCCGGATTTGCGCGGCTTCGGCAGTGGATAGAACCCGAATTGGCGCAAGATATCCGGTATCGCGATATTGCAGCACCAGATCTTCAGTTAATCGTTTCATAACAGATCGCTCCCCACGGTACTCCAGGTTTCGTCGCGCGCAGACGAAACCTGGAAACCGCGGGGGTTCGATGTCAAGGCGGACTTAGCGCCCCGGTACTACATCTTGCGATGTTTCATATGGTGGTGCCGGTGGTGCCGCCATCTGTGGTGCACAACCGGAGGCGGCATCGGCGGCGGCGCCGTTTGCACGACGGGCGGTGGCGCCGGAGGCGGCGGCGG
>JBEKQQ010000193.1:0-9555 GCA_049519555.1 Acetobacteraceae bacterium | reverse complement strand
GGCCAGATCACATGCCATCCGAATAAGCTCGGGAATATGTTCGCCCCTGAGTTCATACTTTTCGCAATAATCTGGCCATTCGACCTGCGTAAAGACCTGCGCATCACCGACCGTCAGCAGCCGTCCAACGGGATAGGCGTAATTCTGTCGAACCGCGTCATTCGTAATGGTGTCTGCCATGTCGTCGCCCCCCTTCGGCAAACCGGGATCCAGGAAAATCGCCCGACTCGGCGAAACCTTGCCCTGCATGACCATGCCAACGGTTGTCGCGAGTCGCAATTATCCAAACCTGGTTTTCGGCTCAGTGCAGAGTCCGTCATGCCGTCAGTCGCCGCGCTTCATGCGAAGATCTCAACCCGGGCCACTGCACACGCATGACAAAATGATTGGCGCCAAGAGGCTCATGCCAACGGGCGATTTCTTCCGTTATACCTTATCGCCGATAATGCAACGATCGCGCACCGTCTCCGCAAATGCCCCATTCGCGGTCGGGCCTTCCATCCCCCAGGCGGCATAGGACCTTTACTTGGAATCCAGCGCCGCCCGGCATTCCTCCATGGCACCACTGCGGCCAGCTCTTGGCCTCCGGCAGCAGATAGGCCATCAGCGGTGCGATCTGCAGCATTTGCAATAGGTCTCTCAGGTAGTGACGCGGGAACAGCAGGGAGGCGAAACCCGACCGCTGCGCAACGCGAAGCTGCTCGACCAGTTCGGGCACACGGGCGGCGACGTTATCACCTTCCGGGAATTGCGTGTTGACGCAAATTCCAACCTTCATTTGTGCCTCTTGCGCGTGATCGAGGCGCATCAGCACGCCACGCCTCGAAGCCTAACACGGGACCGGATGGAGCCATAAACCTGAACCACGATTTCCGGATGGCGAGGTCGCGCGACCGACCTGCACGAACGATGCCGTGCAAGTCAATTGGGCGGACAGCCGAAATGCATGACAAACATGTGACAGAAAACATGTATGGGGGTAATGAAAACGGCTCACCCCGCAGCCGAGCGATCTGGCGACTTTTGCCGCGCCACACACCGCATTTTCACCACTTGAGCGAGAATTTTGACGGCCGTCAAAAGCATCGTGCGTGTTTTTTCGCTTAAATCGGGAACCTTGGCGTTAGTCCCGCGTTGACCTTGCGCGCGTGGAATCTGTCCCCCGCGCAGCCCAACCCCCCTCCTGGGCGCGCGATCCGCCTCAAGGCGATAGTCGCGCGCCCATTTTTTTGGGCCCCTGCCGACAAGGCGATCTCGTTGCGCAGCAAAGCGAGCGTGAGGGCTCATCGCCCGAGAACCATGGGTATTGGCGGCCCAGATTCGGCACCAGTGGCAGGAACGCGATTCAGCTTGGAACCGTACGGGGCAACGGTGTTGCCGGTTCCCTGGGCGGTCTGGTGCCGCGCAGGACCGGCACGTCGACGCGACCGGTACACTGCGAACGCCCGATCTTTTGGCTCAACGTCGGGCTTGCTGAACCGGCACCTCAACGTGCCCGGACCAGGGTTCTCCCTGGATCGGGCATGCGGCGGATTGTTCCGGTGTTCTTCAGAGGCCGTGACCCTCGAAACCTGGAGGCGACTGATGGCTGCCAAACTATTCCAACCTGCCTGGGTTCCAGCACGGCTCCAGCGTCCAGGCCTGGGCCAAACCCCGGACCGGGCAAATCGACACCACGTGGGAAAGGCCAGAACTGATCTTCGACATGGCGCGTTGCCCGGAACGCGCATGATTCGACTACCTCCTGCTGGGGGCTCAGGCCGACGCCGTGGAACGCAAGCGGATGCGGGAGGCACCGGCCGCGGAGCAAATCCCCCGGCGACCTCGTCACCATCCGGCAATCAGCAAACGCTCCATGATCGCGTCGATCGTAGTGGTTGTGTGCTGTCGTTTTCCAGGGCGCATTATCTGACCCTCCCGCCACCGGCGTTCGGCGTGCGATGATACTGACGCAACGAGCCGGAGGCCCCTTGGCGGTCACGTCACCAGCGCGGCACACCTGCGCGTTCCAGGCCTTCTATATAAAAGATCCGGTCCTCGGGCTTCAGCGGGATCCGGGATGAGATCTTGTCAACGGTGACCTTTGGGTCAAACTTCTGCAGCTCTGCCAGCCAGTGAGCTGCTTCCTCCTTGCGCCCCAGATGCCCCAGGACCGCGAGACGACTGTTGAGTGCCGACACATGGCCCGGATGCCGTTCCAGCACAGCGTTGGACAGAATCTCTGCCTCTTCCAGGTTTCGATTGAACAATTGGGCTGTCATCATCGCGTGCTGAGCAAACCACACATGCGGATCCCGCGGCGACAGCGACTGTGACATCATCGCGTGGCGGACGGCGGTGCCGTGCTCGCCATTATAGATCCTGGACCAACTGCTGACGGTCCAGGCAATCGGCAGATTGGGATTGAGTTCGATGGCTCGCGCGTGCAGACGTAGGGCGCTTGGCACATCGTGGAACAAGTATCCTCGGACATGTCCGGCGATGGCGAGGGCACGGGCATCGAATGGATCAAGCAGCACCGCACGCTCGGCGGACGTCCCAGCCAACGACATTACGTCTCGAGGCGACTCAACCCAGCCGAGTCCTGCAGCAAGGATGCTCCAATAGGCTATCCAACCATGTGCCGCGGCGTAATTGGGGTCGAGATCGATGGCCTGCGCCAGGAGTTCCCGGGCGTGCATAAACGCAGACCGATCAAGCCGGTAGATTGCCTGGATCGCAGTCAGCACGAATCGATGCGCCTCCGCGACTTCTGTCCTTATCGAGGGCTCGGATGCGGCCCCGCGCAAGAAAAGCTCGGGATCCACATGCGTCACCATGTCGAAGGCGATGCGGTGCTGCAACGAAAACAGGTCGTCGAGTTGGCCTTCGAAACGGCCGCGCCAGACGACTTCGAAATCGAGTACGACGTCCGACAGGATGACGTCGACATGAACCTTGTCGTCGAGGACGCGGATCGTCCCGTCGATGATATAATCGAGCTGATAGGTCTTGCATCGCGCCATGGCGTCGGTGGCAGGTCCTGTGCCATCCCAGAACGTGGCGGAAGCGACCAGGCGCGGCGCACGGAAGCGGGCCAAAGCTGCCGAGATCTCTTCGGCCATGCCAAGCGCGATGCGCGAACCCACCGGCGCACCCAAGCTGCGGAATGGCAGCACTGCCATCCGCCAGCCGAGTGAGTGCCTTGGAAGCTCAGCGGTGGAAGATGAAATAGTGCCACTCCCCATGGATACGACATAGGCCCAAAAATTCATGTCAACCTGGTTGCATGTTCTTGGTCATGGCAGTCTGAGACCAGTTCCGCAGGGTGACAGCAGGGCCACTGCCGTGGAAGCGGCCTACCGGGGCGGCGCCGGTACAGCCCGACCTCGGTAAAGCATCTGCTGGAAGGGAATTCTCATTGATGCTCGCTTAGCGAAGTGGTTGCGATTCCGGCCCACCGGGCTGTCCGGATCGGTTCCCGTTCACCGGTGAAGCGCCCGCCTGATGCAAATAATTGCCTGATGCAAATAATATTGTCGCCGCGGTCTCAGTCCGTTTGCGCAGGAGCATCGTGTCTCTGCAGTATTGGATAGCCGCTTATGCCGAAGCAGCAGCGCAAAAGTCGAATCATGGTTGCACAGGGACAACCCTTCCAATTGCAATGATCGGCGGCATCTCGCCTGGGCAGCTCTCTCGGCCGTGGCCGTCGCCCGGTTTTCCTGGTGCCGGACTCATTTCGGTAAGGTGGCGAGCGCTATCTTGACAGAGTTGCGATAAAAGCCATCAAGACCACAATGATCTCGAAGGCATCACCCGGTTCGTGTCATGACGACAAGTAACCCAAAGTAACCAATGGTAGGCACACTGACCGGAGCGCGAACCAACGGGGAGTTCATCGCTTGACCGCAGCTACCGTTGACGGGCTTGCAATCCGTTGCGGATAGCCCCGCGATCATTTGCTTTTACGGTCCTGTTAGGCCTGTTTGCCGCGCTGCCCGCTCTGTCGGTCGACGTGAGCGCGCCGACGCTGGCTTTGCTTCCGGCGTTGCTTCATACCACCAGGACACTCGCAGGCCTTACCTTGTCACTTTTCATGGTCGGCTTCGCGCTGGGACAGCTCCTTGGCGGCAGCCTGTCCGACGATCGAGGGCGGCGTCCAGTGTTGCTGGGTGGATTGGTGTGCTTCACCCTGTCCGCCATCGCTTGCGCGCTCTCTTTTTCCGGGGGTGTTCTGGCACTCTGCCGCTTTATCCAGGGTCTCGGCGCCGGCGTGTGCTTCGTCATATCGTTCGCCATGGTGCAGGACCTGTTCGAAGGAGATGCTGCAAGAGCCAAGCGGTCCTTTGTGACGGTGATCTTCGGCGCCATCCCCATGGTCGCACCGGCAACGGGATCGGTACTGATCCATTGGTTTGGCTGGCGCTCAGTCCATTGGGTTCTCGCCCTCGGGGGCGGCCTCCTGCTTATCATCACCTGGGCCGGGGTCGCGGAAAGCAAAATGGCCGACGTCACCATCCGACCTCATGCCAGCCAGAACGTCGCCCTGCTGTTATGGCATGACTCAGGTTTCGTGCGTATCGCGCTGGCCAATGCACTAAGCTACGGAGCTATCTTCGCCTACATAGCCGGATCACCGGTTGTCATCATTGGTCAGATGGGACTTTCTTCCGCGGTCTTCGCGGGCGTGTTTGCCAGTACTGCCGCAGCGCTGGCCGCCGGTGCCTGGACCAGCGGCCGGCTCAGCCGCTCGGGCGTCAGCGCGATCGCTTTACTCAGTGGAAGCCTCATAATAGCAGCGGTAGTAACCGTCATACTCGCAGCGGTCACGCTATTCGGTATCACCTCGGGCGCGATCCTGATCCCGCTGCTTCTGATCACACTTTATGCCCGGGGCATCATTGCCCCAAACCTGCAACACATCGCGATCGAACGCCAGCGTGAGCGCGCGGGTGTGGCATCCGCGGCAGTCGGCGTCTCGCAGCTTCTCTCGGGCGCCCTGGCGAGTGCCGCGGTCGCCTTTCTGCTGCAGTCTTTCGGACCGAGCGCTGTTGCCATAACCATGGCGCTGCTCGCCGGTGGTGCGTTGGTCACCTGGCAATGCACCAACTTGTGAGCCTGCTGCCGCGCGATCCGACGCGACAGAAGCTGTTGCTTACCGGGCACGACAGTGAGGTGGTCGAGAGCAGGCTCCAGACTTAGTCGGCCTTTTCATCTGCCGGCACCAGTGGCTCATCTGTCAGCATGGCTGGGTCGAATGGGCACATTCGCCGTTTGCGCACCATCACCGCATATTCGCCCTGACGGATCGTGGGGTTGGGATGAGGCAGCAGCACATGTCCCAGGCGATCCCAGTCGGCACTCGCCAGTTCGGCTGCCTCGGAGACCGCGAAGGAGGCGAGGATTTCCTCCCGATAGGCCACTTGCGGGATTGGCTGCACCTGGATGATCGGCACCTGGGCTCGGATGTGGACCGGCGTATCGGTCTTGGTGATCCGGAAATTGGTAAACAGCGGGCCAAACCAAAGGTCGGTTTCGATGATTCCTTCCCAGCTCACCAGCCCGGGAATACCGGGGAGGTTCACCGGCGGACGGACCGCAAGGCTCCAGCCAGGCCGGGTCTTGGCCAGAAGGCCCGTCCACATCTGTACTCCTCCCAACTCGGGCAAACCTGTCAGGAATGGCGGTGAATACCCACGCAGAGATGCAGGCGCCATAACATCAAACTCGGCGGCGAAATGCGGAAATTGAACGGCGCCGCTATCGGTACCGGTCAACGGCAGCCAGGTTTCATCCGAGCCATAGGACCAGTAGACCTGCTCACTATCCCATATCAGGCGGATATCCATGGGGGGGAATATCCAGTAGCCGTACCCTGTCGCGGAGGTCAGAGCATCACAATAGCGCATTGCCCGAGCCGGCAAGTATCCGGCAGCTGCGCGTTCGGCTCGTTTGGGCTGCCTGGTGGCGGTAATCAGGCGAAAGAACTCGACCACAGGGGCTTTGGGCATGTGCGCGCTACCTGTACAGCCAAACGGCAAACCGCGCGCTACGCAGTTTGCCGTCCAGCGTCTACGCTAGCTTTGGTCCGGCGTGATCAGAACTGGATCGAGCCTGCGCCCATCCGCACGCGACCGGCATCTTTGGTCGCTTCGCGGGCGGGAGTCGGGTCCGAAAAGTGGATGGAGCCAGCGCCGACCTTCACGCGGCCAAGATCTTTCGTCGCATCCTGGGTCTTGGGAGCTTCGGTCTTGGTGGTAATTTCACGGTTTGCCATGTTCATTCCCCTTTATGGCGCATGTTGCCATGCGATCGGTCAACCCGATGTAACTAATATGAAAGCATTTCGCCGTTGTAAACAGGTGAGTCCATCGTGAACGTGAATTTATGAAGAACACCGGTTCCAGAATTCTATCTTCCCTGGAGAGAATATCTTATTTTCGTATTAATTGCGATTTTTAATACGATAACGTGGCCAAATGCGCGCGCCGCGAGTAACGACCCACGCCAATCCCGGGGAAGTTCCGAAAGTCAAAACAACCTAGTCACGACATTTCCAGGTTCGAGCGGACCGGGTCGCTGATGCATAATGGGACGGAGCGGGCTCACACTCAAACGGCCACGACCCCGCGATTTTGCGAATGGGACATCGAAGTGGCGGTCTCAGGCAGTCGCCGCCGTCAGAGCGGACCCGACCTCATCGCCAATCCGGTTGGCAGCAAAAACACCGAGCTACCGCTTGCGTTTAGGCAAATCCCTACCGCGCCGGCGCACCGCCCGAATCGCATCCGCGAAATGGGATTGAAACGGTTCGACGCGCAAATTGGCGTAAAGTTCGGGCTGATCAACAACATAAGCGGGATTACCATCATGCTGGCATTGCGGGCGCCGACCGGGCGGCGACGCGTGACGCCATCACGAGTGGGGGCGGCAAATCCGGCAATTTAGTCAGAAAGAATCACGAGACGGTGCTCACCCATAGCGGATTGTTATTGGAACATTTTGCCCGTCTGGCGACAAATGTCGCCGGCACATCGTCAGCGACGATCGGCGTGCTCGGCCGGCGCAATGAACTCGAAGTGACGCGCGCAGGGTACGGTCTGTCACGCGATCAGTTGAACGCGATCCAGGATATCGAAGCTATTCTGGATTCCGGCCCCGACCTGACGGTTGTGCCCGACCTGACTCAGGATGCCAGATTCGGTGCCAGGACCGCGATATTTGAGCAGTCCGGCCTGCACTTCCTGGCCTACCAGAAGCTGATTTCGCCCGGCGGGGAGCGCGTCGGTTTCATCTGTCTGGTCGACGGCAAGGCTCGGCCGGCGTTGACAGAGGCCCAGGTTGCCTCGCTCGGGCAGATCGCCAGCATGATCATGGCGGACCGCCAGAGGGAACAACGTCATCTCCATCTCATGCATGTCGCCGATCGGGCACTTCGAGTGGACCGAATGCTACGGCTGGTTTCGGAGGCGGAATCCTGTGCCGACGCCCTGACCAACCTGCTGGAAGCGCTTTGTCACTTTCATGGCGCCGCGGTCGGCCAGATCTGGCAGTTGGTCGAGCCCGACAAGCCGCTGGTGGAGATCAGCCGGTATCACCACGATCATGAAACCGGTTTCGCGTTCCAGACGATCGGGCCGCTGGTCACGTTAAATGAGATGACCGCTGAGGCCATCCGCCGAAACAAGCCGCATGCAATCAAATTCCCGGCACTCGAGGCGTCCGGGGGCAGCGGTGACGCCGACGCGAACGGTTTCTCCGGCCACGTCTGTATCCCAATCTGGGCACAACAGCAGCGCTTTGGCATCTCACTCGCGTTCACCGCTGAGAACGTGGATCTCGACACAGTGGTAGCCGATATCGGCTCGCTCGGGGATACGATAAGGCCGGCGCTATTCCAAAAAGTGACTGAGGAGCGCATCCGCTTTGCTGCTCATCACGACGATCTGACCCAGTTATCGAACCGACTGATGTTTCAGGAGCGGCTGCGCAAGGCGATCGCCGCTTCACGGTCCGCCGGTCAGGCGTTCGCCTTGCTCTGCCTGGATCTGGATGGCTTCAAGCTGATCAACGACATGCATGGGCATGGGTTCGGTGACAGCCTGCTCGTCGGGGTTGCCCAGCGCCTACGCGAAAGTGTACGTGAAAACGACACCGTCGCCCGGATGGGCGGTGATGAGTTTGCCATCATCCAACGCATCGACAGCCGATCCGAAGAGGCGGTCGCTCTTGCCCAACGGCTGATCGAAACCGTCACCCAACCCTTTGAGCTGGCTGGCCGACAGGCACTGGTCGGAGTCTCGATCGGCATCGCCCTCTCTATCGAGCACGGCGAGAGCCCCGACCAGTTGATGCGGAATGCGGACCACGCCCTGTACCGCGCCAAGAAGGCCGGGCGAAAGACGTACTGCCTGTTCGACCCGGCCATGGAAGCCAACATGCAGGAGCCCTTTCTGGTCGAGCAGGACCTGAAGGATGCGATCAGCCGGGGCGACTTCTCGCTGGCCTACCAACCCGTGTGCGATGCCAGGTCGCTGCATGTCGTCGGGTTCGAGGCACTCCTGCGCTGGCGTCATCCATTGCTGGGGCCGATCCAGCCGGACCTGTTCATTCCCCTCGCGGAGAAAAGCGGACTGATTGTGCCGCTGGGTCGTTGGGTGCTGGAGACCGCATGTGCCGAGGCCGCGAAATGGGCGCGTCCGGCCCACCTCAATGTCAATCTGTCGCCGCTACAGTTCCGCCAGTCCGATCTGCCGCAACAGGTTGCCGACGTCCTTAGCCGAACGGGCCTGCCCGCCTCACGACTGGGCCTGGAAGTGACCGAGGGTCTGTTGCTGGATGAATCTCAGCTGGTCATGCAGACGATGCGCGCGCTGCAGGAGCAAGGGATCCGGATCATGCTCGACGATTTCGGGACCGCTTACGCGAATATGAACTATCTACGGCGATTTCCGTTCAATGGCCTGAAAATCGACAAATCCTTCATCCGCGGTCTGTACAACGACGAAATCACCCTGGCGATCGTGCAGGCCATTTTGTCGCTTGCCGAGCGGCTAAACCTTGCCGTAGTGGCCGAGGGCGTGGAAACCGAGCGCGAACTCAACGTGCTCCGCAAGCTGAACTGCCGCTTCATCCAGGGTTACCTGACCGGCAGACCGGCCGATTGTCAGGCAGCAAACGCGCTGCTGCGGCAGTCCTGGATGGGAGACGCCGACCTCGGAGTACTCGACATCAAGGAATTTGCGAGGCCGGCGCGAGCAAGCAACCTGGCGGTTGCTTTGGAGCAAAGCGTTACCAGGCGCTGAGGCCACGCACACAGGTTCCGGCGGTTTGATGCGATTGCAGCCCGGCCCCGATACTGAAGAAGTGAACGAGACCACCGGACCGGGTCACGGTGCCGGGTGAGGGATTTGAACCCCCGACCTTCGGTTTACAAAACCGCTGCACTACCACTGTGCTAACCCGGCATTTGATAGCAATTCCAGTCGTTTAGCTCGCCGGTGATCGACGAAAACCCACCATTTGCCACCGATTTGCCACCCTAGATTTTGGCGATGGCGTTCCGGAGCGCGGCGT
>JBEKQQ010000192.1:0-9268 GCA_049519555.1 Acetobacteraceae bacterium | reverse complement strand
GCCTGCTGGCGGCGTCGCCACAGAGTTCGTAACGACAGGATCCCCGGCGTTTGACCGAAGCGCACCCGTTAATTGCGTTTGGCGTCACGCAGCAAGATCAGGGTGATCCGCCGGTAGCAGCTCCTGCAGCAACGGTCCCAGATATGGCCGATAGTCCCGCCGGCGGCCGATCGAGCTTCGATAGATTTCCTGCCGCACCTGAATGGCACTGGCAGTGCGCACCCGCCGATCGGTTTGATGAAACCGCAGTCAATGCGGGTCCCAACCCAGTCCGCAATGGGTGAGGATACGGCGTGAGGCCGCCTCAAGGTCGCCGACGACGTTCTCGTGGCGAACCTCGAGCATCCGGCCCTCCGGAAGGACATCGTGCCAATGGTCCATCAGTTTCTGATAGCGCAGGTAAAATCGACCGAGTTCCGCGAGATCCTAAGTGTGGTCCAGATTGCCGGTAAACAGCCGGAAATAGCATGAAACGCACGTATCAATCGGATCGCGGGCAACGTGAATAATGCGGCCGTTTGGCAACGCGAGGTGGATCAGGCCTGCGAAGATGAAGTTCGACGGCATCTTGTCGACAATTTGGCGGGCCTGCGGCGCAGGCTTGCGAAGCGCCGCGACATAGTATGACCCGATCGCCCGGAACACGTCACTGTCGCATTGCGCGACGAAATCCGGATAGCCAACAAGTCGACGATCGGGCCCATACACCGAGGCAACGACCTCGCTGAACGTCGCCAGTTCCCCGGCGCCATGCACATCGTGATGACTGGCGAGAATTTGCTCGGCGAGCGTGGTGCCCGACCCCGGCATGCCAATGACAAAGACCGGTTGCGTCGAGGGATCCCCAGGCGGAGCTCCGCGTCCTGCCCTGGCCATGATGCGATCCCGTGTCAGCACAGCCTCGGTACGGTCGAACAGCTCCATCATCGCGGCTTCATCATACGCGACCGTTGCCCGCATTTCCGCATTGCCGCGCTGCATGTTCTCGAATGCGCGACGATGATCCCCGAGATCGGCGTAGGCCTTGCCAAGCGCGAAATGCAAACGCGTCCGATCCTCCGCAGTCTGGGTCTGATCATGTACGAAGGCCTGCATATGCATGAGATGCGGGTCACCAATCCTGAACCGTTTGCAATCGGCCAGATTGATGTAGGCGCCGGTCAGCTTCGGATCGAACTCCAGTGCCTTCGAAGGCGCCGCCTCGGCTTCGGCAAGCCGCCCCAGTTCCTTGAGCAGAACGCCCAGGTTGTTGTACGCATCGGCGTAATTCGGCATTGCCTTGAGCACGCGCCAATAACTGGCGAGCGCCTCGACATCACGGCCCAACGCGGCCAGCACGTTGCCTCGGTTATTGAGCGCCAGGGCATGGTCAGGGCGCAGCGCGAGTGCCTTGTCAAAACTTGCCAACGCCTGTTGGTAACGTTTCATATTATGCAGGATCAGCCCGTGATTCGTCAGCGCGCCGATCGAATTGGGTTGGCTTTGCAGCGCCGCGGTAACCAGGGCAAGCGCTTCGGCGTAGCGGCCTTGCTGGCTGCGCAACACGCCAAGCAAATGCTGCGCATCGAACAGGCCCGGCATTTTTTGCAGCGCGCGTTGATACAGCGCTTCGGCTTCGGCCAACTGGCCACGCTGATGCAGTTCCAGACCCCGTGCCAGCGATTGCCGCGCGGTGAGCGCTCCGTCTTGCGCCGGCAATGGATTGCTTATGGCCTGCGGTGTTGGCGACGACCTCTCGCCCAGGCGAATTGTCCCGTTGATGTTCTTTGAACCAGTCTAAATCTTCGCATTCTTCCCGGGCGCATGAAAGGCTGTCCCGACTTGCAAAACGTAACCCGTAAATTGTGGCATATCGCCCAGGGGAATTGACAGGGCGAATCGGCCTGATTCGCGGCATTGGGCACGTGGCGGGCGTGTTATACTATTTGCGCCGCTACCGGAGGATGTAGCCGATGGCATATGAGTTGTATTACTGGCCGCAGGTGCAAGGCCGGGGCGAGTTTGTCCGTCTGGCACTCGAGGATTCCGGAGCTGATTACATTGATGTGGCG
Organism: Acetobacteraceae bacterium; assembly: GCA_049519555.1. Classification (GTDB taxonomy): domain Bacteria; phylum Pseudomonadota; class Alphaproteobacteria; order Acetobacterales; family Acetobacteraceae; genus Rhodopila. Next base: position 7,217 of record JBEKQQ010000192.1, on the reverse strand, counting down.
CGCGGGTCGGAACGTGATGGCCACGGTGTCCCTGCCTTGCTGGCGGTCTTACAAGGCGATGGCGTCACCCTTCCGCCCTTCGCACCGCCTTTCCTCAGGGACGGCGAAATTCTCGTTGGTCAAACCGCCGCCATTCTGTTGTATCTTGGCAGCCGGATCGGCCTGGCGCCGGAGGATGAGGCCGGCCGGCTCTGGACCCACCAAATCCAACTCACGATCACCGATCTCGTGGCGGAATCGTATCATTCGCATCATCCGATCGACGAAGACCGGTACTTTCATGAGCAAAAACCGGAAGCCATGCATCGGGCCGAGGTTTTTCGCCGCACCAGGCTACCGAAATTTCTGGGCTGGTTCGAACGTGTGCTTACCAGGAACCCCGCCGGCGACACCTGGCTGGTTGGCCGAACGACGACCTATGCGGATTTGGCGCTGTTTCAGGTGGTGGAAGGCCTGAACTACGCTTTTCCCAACGCGACGGCTGCTGTTCTGGCTGAGTTGCCACGCGTGACCGCGCTACGGCAGGCGGTTGCGCAACGGCCGCGTATCCGGTCTTATCTGGCGAGCGAGCGCCGCGTTCCGTTCAACGAATTCGATATTTTTCGCCATTATCCCGAGCTTGACGCGTAATCTCTCAACCACCCAACCATCGTCAGACCTCGCAACGGATCCAGGACCACGCTCGGGCCGGGTGTGAGACCGCGGCCGGCGAGCACCTCCTCCGGCGTTCGGGCCGGCACCTCAGGGAGTACTGGGCGGCCACCGGGCAGCCTGACCCCAGGCGCTCTGGTCAGGTAGAAAACGTCGTATCGGTCCAGGAATAATTCAAATACTTCCGCCCCACCGATCACCCCGATCTTCGGACCGGGCGCGTCGAGTGCGGCCAGCGCCTCCTTGAAGCTGGCACCAGCGGGGTTCCACAGCCGGGCTCTCGGGTTCGAAGGGTGGGCGGCAATGCCGGGGACGCGCCGTGACAGGATCAACCGGTATCGCAAAGCCGAGCGAACCTGTTGCTCCTGCGAGTGGCGGCCATGGACAACGACATCGACGCCGTCGAGGCCACTCTCAAAAAACTCCTGGTCCGCTTTGAATTTCAGCGAGTCCGGCATGACGCGATCGGCGGTCGCCAACATGCCATCCTCGGAGATGATGGCATAACCCTCGATCCGGCCGACGTGTTGATCAGTCATGCCCCATTCACGCCGGTTCGCCGGTAAACTGCAAGGCCTGTCCCGAGGGGCCTGTCCCGAGGGGCCTGTCCCGAGGGGAGAGGCTGCACCCTCCCCTCGGTTGGAGATGATCAGATCATCGTCCCGCCATAATAGTCGGTGACGCGGCGGCCGTACGCCGGATCGTTCCACAGGTTGCTTTCATTTGCGGCGTAGGATGGCGCGCCTTCCAGGCGTCTGCGGTCAAGATTGACCACGTAGCCCTCCTGCACGGGATCATAGCGCAACACCTGCCACGGCAACGGATGGTAGCGGTCGCCGATGCCAAGAAAGCCGCCGAAACTCATGATCGCGTAATCGGCTTTGCCGGATTGCTTGTCCAGCATGACGTCGTAGATGTGGCCCAGCTTTTCGCCAGCCGTATTATAAACGTTGGTGCCATTGACCTGACTGGCCGCGATCAGGCGGCCTCTGGTGTCGGTTGGGTCTTTGATCGTCGCCATTGATATCACCTGCCTTTATGGTCAGCGGTACCGATCCGCGTCGGCAGATCGACCGCATGCAGCACCAACGTGGCCGTACCCGGCTAAGTTCCCAAACACGTTTCTGATGCGCGATGCCGAAATGCCAAAATCTTATGTTCGTGTCAGAAAATTCATGGTTCAGACACGCAACAGTTTTTGCAGTGCCTCCAGCCGATCGGCGTCCCGTGCCGGCTTGTCCCAGCGGATCCGCGCAATCCGCGGAAACCGCATCGCCACACCCGACTTATGCCGGGTCGATTGATTAAGCCCCTCAAATGCAATTTCCAACACGACTCCCTCGGATTTATTGGCGGTCACCTCGCGTACCGGGCCGAATCGGCTCACTGTATGATTGCGTACCCAGCGATCAAGTTGCAACAGCTCCTCATCGGTGAATCCGAAATAGGCCTTGCCCACCGGCACAAGTTCATCGCCACCGTCACCCGCCCGCCAAACGCCGAAGGTAAAATCAGAATAATAGGAGGAGCGCTTGCCGTGGCCGCGTTGGGCGTACATCAGGACGGCGTCAATGTTGAACGGATCGCGCTTCCACTTCCACCACAATCCTCTGGGCCTGCCACTGACATAAATCGAATCGCGCCGCTTCAGCATCACGCCTTCGATGGCGTCCGCATCCAGGCCTGCACCGGCGCTCGCCGGATTGGCTCGCGCCGCCGCAAGCGTTTCCCAGCTGTCGAACGGCAACAACGGTGAAAGATCAATCCGGCCGCCGCGATAACGCGCGAGCAATGCCTGCAGGCGCTGCCTGCGCGTATCGAACGGCAAGATGCGCAGATCCTCGCCGTGGTCCGCCAGCAGATCGTAAGCCCGGATATGCAGCGGATATTCAGCAATTAACTTCGCCGATACGGTCTTGCGGTTCAGCCGCTGCTGCAACACGCTGAACGGCTCCACCATGCCGTCGCGCACCACCAGCAATTCGCCATCGATCGTTACGTCATCGAACAAGTTATCTGCCAGCGCGTGGACCATGTCGGGAAACGCCGCCGAGACGTCTTCCCCGGTTCGCGAATAAAGCCGCGTCACGCGTTGGCCGTTAGCCCCGACTCCGCCGACTGCTTGCACGCGCACACCGTCCCATTTCCACTCGGCACGGAATTCCTCCGGATTGAGGCCGGGAAAATCGGCGTCGTCGATCGCTTGCGCCAGCATCGGCGTGCGGAACGGAGCGGGATCGTTGGTTTGCGGCCGGTCCGACCGGCCTTCAATCCAGGCAAACAGCTCGAGATAGGGTGGCTGCAATCCGTGCCAGACTTCCTCGACCTCATTGGCCGGCAGGTCACCCAACGCGGCGACGGCAGTCTTGGCCAATCGCGCGGAAACCCCGATGCGCAATGCACCAGTGATGAGTTTCAACAAAGCCCAGCGACCGGTCTCGTCGAGCAGATCGAGCCAGCGGGAAAGTTGCGCGGGCAGTTCGGCTTTGCGGGTTGCGTGCAAGGTCTCGATGATCTCGCCCAGACCTGGCGCCGGCGGATGATTGTCGCCGTGCCCTGGATGCGGCCACATCAGTGCCACCGTTTCCGACAAATCGCCGACGTAGTCGTAACTCATGGCAAACAGCACGGGGTCGGTGCGTTCGGCGATCAGTGTCCGGATCAGTGCCGGTTTGGCATAGGCAAAACTCAGTTCGCCGGTCATGGCGGCGAGCGCATAGCCGCGATCGGGATCGGCTTCGGTGCGAAAATAATCGATCATCAGGCGCAGCTTATTGTTGCGCGATGGTTCGTAGGCGAGACGATCGAGCAATTCGGCAAAGCGGTTCATTGGGCTGGAAGCGCTGCTTCAGTTTCTTCCTCCCCGTAACCCATCAGATGCAACGGACGGGCCTGCAATCCGCGCTGCACGGCCCAATGCACCAGTGCATCTTCGGCGCCGTGGGTGACCCACAACTCCTGACATTCGGTGTCCAGAATGGTGCTGCACAATTCATCCCAGTCGGCATGGTCGGACACCACCAGCGGCAATTGCACGCCGCCTTGCCGCGCGCGGGCGCGAATTCGCATCCAACCCGACGCAAACGCCACCACCGGATCCGAGAAGCCGCGCGCCCACAGATCGCGGGTTGCCGAGGGCGGACAAACCACGATCTCACCGCCCAGAGAACCGCCCGTTTTACCGGCGATCTTGCGAGTTTCTCCAACCGGCACGCCTTCCGCGCGATATAACTCGGTGATCTTTTCCATTGCGCCATGGATATGGATCGGCCGGTTCCAGCCCGCTTCGTGGATCAGCGCCATCAACCGTTGCGCCTTGCCAAGCGAATAGGCGCCGACGAGGTGCGCCCGATCGGGGAAAGTCTTGCACGACTCGAGCAGGCGGCCGACTTCGCCACGTGGATCGGGGTGCCGGAATACGGGCAACCCGAAGGTTGCCTCCGAGATGAAAGCGTCGCAGCGCAGCACATCGAACGGCACGCACGTGGGATCGTGGCCGCGCTTGTAGTCGCCGGAGACGACCAACCGGTAGCCATTCGCTTCAATCAGGATTTGCGCCGAACCGAGGACATGACCGGCGGGGTAAAAACTCACGTCCACGTCGCCAATACGCACTGGCTCGCTGTAACGCACCACCTGTCGCGAAGTGGTGAAATCGGCGCCGTAGCGCAGTTCCATGATCGCCAGCGTCTCCCGCGTCGCCAGCACTGCACCGTGGCCGGAGCGGGCATGATCGGCGTGGCCATGGGTAATCAGGGCACGTGGGCAGGCCCGCACCGGGTCGATAAAGAAATCGCCGGCGGGGCAATACAAACCGGCAGGCGTTTGGGTCAGGACGTCATGTGCTTGCATTGTTTGAACAGATAGGCGGGCGGGCTTCGATTGGGAGGCCGCAACCAACGAAATCCGGTCAGCCCATGTCGAACTCTGCCGGCAGATGCGCCTCGGCGATTTGCTTACGTGCGGCAAGCCGCGCCAGTTCCAGCAGCCGCGGCGAAATTGCCGGCTCGTCGAACCGGGTCAACCCGTCCAGTTCACGCTGCTCCAGCCGCACGCCAATTTCTCCGTCGAACCAGTGCGACGAATACACCATGTCGTAGCGAAGATAATGGAACGCGGGCGCCACGCCCAGTTGATCGCCGGTCAGATCGCCGATTTCGCCGTCGATGCGCCAGGGAGCGGGCGACTGTCCAAGGTATTGCAACATCGTCTGGTTGAGCCAGTTGCAGTCGTCCATCACCGACTTCAGCGCCAGGGCTGCGAGTAGCAGCGGCGGCGCGTGTTTCGCTGGCATACGCGAAGGAGTCATCGGATGATGGCCGGTGCCGACTGACGCCAGCAGCAATTGCTCGGCGCCAGTGGGCCAGCGGAAGCCATACCCGCCGAGTGTTGCCAGCAAGAACAAAAAAAGGCCAGGATTGCCGTGCGGAGAAACGGCGCCGTCAATGAAGGTGCCGGATACGCCGTGTGCGATCTCGATCGGTTCCGGCGCAAAATACGACGGCGCCGCGGTGCTGGCCCGTAACAATTGCGTCAGTTTGAGATCCTTGTTCGGCGCGGCATGCGGATCGCGACCGGCAACGTCGAACCAGCGGCCACGCGGATTGTTGTGAAACACCCATAGGCTGCCGGTGTCGATCCGTTTGGCGATAATCGCCAGTCCGGTCTTCACCTGGGCCGAACCCAATGTCGTATCGCCCACATGGGCACGGATTTGCTCCACCAGCGCCCCGGCCTGGAATTTTGGCGCCAGAAACGCGAAGCGCGACGACCTGCGAAAGCCTTTGTCGGCGAGGCCAAGAAAAGTTGCAATCAACCGCTTCACCGGCAGCCCCAGAGCAAGCCCGGTGGCGATGATGGCCCCGGTCGAGGCACCGCCAATCAGGTCGAAGTAGTCGGCGAGAACCGTTTCCGGGCCGAACCGTTGCCGCAGGATCGATTCCAGGCGTTCAAGGTAAGCGAGGCTGATAATGCCACGGACCCCGCCGCCATCCAGCGCGAGGATGCGTTTCGGACCTGGCCCAAACAGATGCTCATCACGCGTTCGGCCAGCAATCACCCGGCGTTATTACCTCCACCTTTGCCGGCGGCAAACCGCACCGCCTCTTCGGCTGCGCGTACCAGAGCGCGGGCTTTCTGCCGGCATTCCTCGAACTCCGAGTCCGGATCCGAGTCCGCGACGATCCCTGCGCCCGCCTGGACATACATCGTGCCGTCCTTCACCAGTGCAGTGCGCAGCCCGATACAGGTATCCATCGTCCCGTTCGCGGCAAAATAGCCGATGCAGCCGGCGTAAATCCCGCGCCGGTCCGGCTCCAGCTCCTCGATGATCTCCATGGCGCGGACTTTCGGCGCACCGGACAGGGTGCCCGCGGGAAATCCGCCGATCAGCGCATCCAGGGCGTCCAGACCCTCGGCCAGCCGGCCTTCCACGTTGGAGGAGATATGCATGACATGGCTGAATCGTTCGATCACGAACTGTTCGGTGACCTTCACTGTGCCAAGCGCCGACACCCGCCCGACATCGTTGCGGCCAAGATCGAGCAGCATCAAATGTTCGGCGCGTTCCTTGGGATCGGCCAGCAGTTCTTGTTCCAGGGCGAGGTCCTCTTCGCGCGTGATCCCGCGCCGTTTGGTGCCCGCCAGCGGCCTTATCGTCACCGTGCCGTCACGCAGCCGCACCAACACCTCGGGCGAGGAGGCGACCACTGAAAATGTGCCGAAGTCGAGATAAACCATGAATGGCGCTGGATTGACGCGCCGCAACGAGCGATAGAGCGCGAACGGCGGCAGTACGAAGGGCACGGCAAACCGTTGGCTAATGACGATCTGGAATGCGTCACCCGCCATGACGTAATCCTTGCATCGTGCCACCGCGGCGAGGAAGTCCTGCCGGGTAAAATTCGACGCCGGCGCCGGCGGATCGGGCAGCATCACCGGCGGCGGCTGGCGCGGCAGCGGCCGTTCCAATGCCGCCTCGGCGTCGTCCAGGCGGCCCTGAGCCGCCTCCCAGGCTGCATCGGCGGACACCTCGGGCGACGGGTACACCGGCGCAACCAAGGTCAGCTCGTCATTAACATTGTCGAAAATTGCGAACAGCGAAGGCCGCGTCATCAGCCCTTCCGGCACGCCGATGACGTCGACATTCTTGTCCGGCAGCTTTTCCATTTGCCGGACCATGTCGTAACCGAGATAACCCACCAGACCGCCCGCCATCGGCGGCAGGCTCGGCGGCACATCCAGCCTTGTTTCGTTGATCAGCGCCCGCAGGCTTTCCAACGGCGGCCGCGCCTCCGGCACGAAGGCGTGCGGGGCCGAATGGGCGGAGCGATTGATGGCGGCGCGGCCATCCTGACAGCGCCAGATCAGGTCAGGCGCCATGCCGATCACCGAATATCGGCCGCGGGTGGTGCCGCCCTCGACGCTCTCCAGCAGGAATGCGTTTGGCCGCCCGTGCGCCAGCTTCAAATAAGCCGCGACCGGAGTTTCCAGATCGGCGACGCCGCGACGCCAGACCAGGCTGCCTCGTCCGGCGTCGTAGGCGGAACGAAAGGCGGCATAGCCCG
>JBEKQQ010000191.1:0-9272 GCA_049519555.1 Acetobacteraceae bacterium | reverse complement strand
ACAGGAAGGCAGCGCGTTCGTCGCGGCGGCCGGTGTGGACCTTGCCGAAACTCTGTGCGTCCAGGAAGAACGCATCGTTGGTAACGACAATTGCGTATCGTTTGAGAATCGCAAGCTGCAAATACCCGAAAGTCCGCTGCGCCCGCACTTCGTCAAGGCGACCGTGAAGGTGCACCAGTATCCGAACGGTGGTCTGGCGATCTTCCACGGCCGGCGTTGCCTGGGCCGTTACGACAATAAGGGTGCTGAGGTTGATGTGCCGACCACGAAGAGCGGCAAAAACACACGTTCCGTCCCGTCCGGCCGGGAGGATCGCGCCGTGCTCGGGACCGTCAAGGACGCTTCGCGCCGCTCCGCGGCGGCCTCGCCCAAGACGAGGCCATCCTTGACCGCCCCTCCGCGCGACGCACGCTCACGGGGCAGGTCGGCTCCGGGAAATGGTCCCGACAGTCTCACCAGGAAATCTCCACCGGAGACACCGCTCCTCCGGCGGACGAAACGGGAACGAGCGGCCATATGATGTGCTACCAAAACCGGACAAGTTAATTAGCTATCGACACTCTGGGATAATAGGCTTCATTAACGATGCCGTGACCGAGGGTGAACCAAAGGCGCGGCGAGCCCAGCGGGCATCCGATGGCATCCTTCGCGCTGCTTGCCCAGGTTGGGCCGATGCCGGGCTGTCCAGGAGCATCGGCCTGGGTGTCAGATGTGCCAGAGTCAAGCATCCGTCCAAGGCCTCCGCCTCCAACCTTGTCCTGATAAGCTGTTCTTATCGAGCGGATGTTCCGAATAGATATCGCCGCGCTTTCGGTAGGGCCGCGCTACTGTGGTGGATCAAGAAGATCCAGGCGCGCTTTCTGCATGTTAATTTTCTTCTAGGAGGGATCGCCGGTTACCTCTGGGCCGATCCAGTCGGACAACGGCACGTCGACATCGGCTCGTTCGAGTTCGATTTCCGCCAGGATCACCCCGCTGAGAATGCCCTCGTAAACGTCGACTTCCCAGGTGAACCCCTGGTGCGGGACGTAGCATCGGGTTTTCGTGAGTGTGTTTTCGGCACAATGGACGGTGATGAGTTCTTCTGCATCCTTGACGGGAATTTCGTACTCGAATTCGGTGCGCGCCGGTCCCTCCTTCTTGGTTTTTACTGTGAGGGTGGCGTGGTTTTCATACAGCCGCACACGCACTTTTGGCGAAGCTGCCAGATCACCACGGCCGCAGTCGCGAATGTTGCCGCGATGAGCAGGGCGCAAATAAGCCATAAACGGCGCCCGACGGCGCGACGCCCGGGCTCCGGGGACGCAGCCGGCTCGTAGCATTTACCCTGCCGGCCAATCTCAATTAATCGCGGCGATGCATTCATACATCGGCCCTTCCTGGTTTCAGGATTCTTTCTTATCGCGTCGTCGGTCGATCATCACTTTGACGATGGCAGGGTCTTACGAGTTGTTTCAGATGGAATGATAGGTCATGGTGCAATGCGACCGGTTGGCCCGCTCCGCGACCGTGCCATCGACATCCTTGCCGATGCGGCCTCGGCGTTAGCGCGAGGGGCGAGAGGTCAGCCATTCGTGCTATCTGGATATTTGAACAAGGAAATTTTCAGGTGTCGTGTAAGGTGGTCTCACGGTAGAGCCGGGAAGCGATGACCGCACAAGGAAATGGGGCCGGTGACGTGTGTCGCCCGGCAACCCTCCGCCAGGAACCGGATCATAGGCCGGCCTCGGTCCGACCCGCCAGATCGTCCTGGCGCGAGGGATGACAGAACGGGAGCGATTCCGAAATACGCGCTCAATCGTTTGATCCCGCCCGCGACTGGTTTCTGGCTCATCTGCGATGATGTCGCCGGTCGCGAGGCTTGCCAACTGGCGGCGTCACGCGCTGAGTTGTCAACGGTAGGGGTCTGTGCGACTGTCCCACCGTTGGTACTGTTGGCTGAAGAACGTCGGAAGCAGTTGCTCCGGCTTTGCCGTCACGCGGGAGCAACATAACAAAAGGCCATCTGTACCTGTCCGCTTCAACGGGAGGAACGAGAATGGCCACGCTCTCCGCCACCACGAGTGGTCTGTCCGAAGCAGAACATAACCGGCAGTTACGACGCGCGCTGTTGGCCAGCACGGTTGGCACCACGATCGAGTGGTACGACTTCCTGCTGTATGGCACCGTCACCGGACTGGTGTTCGGAAAGGTGTTCTTCCCTGGGTCGTCTCCATTAATTGGCGTTCTCCAGGCATTTGGCGTGTTCTTCATCGGGTTTGTCGGGAGGCCAATCGGGGCGGCGATATTCGGCCACTACGGGGACCGCATCGGCCGCAAGGCGACGTTGATCGCCACCCTGGTGATAACGGGGTTCGCGACGATAGCTGTGGGAGTCGTGCCGGGTTATGACACCATCGGCATTTGGGGCGCCGTTCTCTTAACCCTTATCCGTCTGATCCAGGGCATTGGGGTTGGCGGGGAATGGGGCGGGTCGGTGTTACTCGCGATGGAATGGGCGCAGACCAACAAGCATCGCGGCTTCATCGCCTCCTGGCCGCAATTTGGCGCTCCCGCCGGGTTCTTCCTGGCCAACTCGGCGGTCCTGCTGTTCAGCTGGTTGTCGGGCGACCAATTCCTGGTCTGGGGATGGCGCATCCCCTTCCTCATCAGCATCGTCATGGTTGGCGTCGGTCTGTGGATCCGGCTTGGGATTCTTGAAACTCCCGTGTTCCAGAAGATCCTCGAGGAAGAGCGCATCGAAAGCGTACCGGTCCTCGAAGTGCTGCGTCGTCAACCGAAACAAATTCTGCTTACCGCGCTGCTGCGGCTGCCGGAGCAGGCGCCAGGCTATGTGTTTGGCGCCTTCATCTTCACCTATGGCACCAGCGTGCTGGGACAATCGCGTGATTTCCTGCTGTGGGGTGTCATCGCCTCGACCGTACTCGGGTTCCTCTGGGTCACCTGCGCCGGGTACCTTTCGGACGTAATCGGCCGGAAGAGGATGTACATGACCGGGTGCGTGATAATGGGGATTTTCGCCTTCGTATACTTTGCCATGCTCGACACATTAGTGCCGACGGTGATTTTCATTGCGATCGCCATCTCGGGGGTGCCGGTGATGACTCTGTATGGGCCTGAGGCTGCACTGATCGCGGAGTCGTTCTCGCCACGCCTTCGATACAGTGGCGCATCGCTTGGCTATCAGCTTGCGTCGGTTATCGCCGGTGGGCCGGCGCCGTTCATCGCGACGGCCCTGTTCGCCCGGTATCATTCAAGTCTGCCGATCGCGATTTATATCTTGATGTGCGCGATCATCGGTATCGTCGCGACTGCTTTGCTGACGGACTACACAAACAAGGAGATTTCCGCCGAATACGAAAGCGTCTGAATACCGTCACCCCGTCAGGCTGGACGGCGCGCGGCCAGCCGGCCCGGATTTTGAGGCTGAGGCGACATTCGGACGCAACCAACTTGTCGGCTCGTCGTCGACGATCTCCCCGGTCGACATCACGAGAGTCACGAAGACATTTTAACGTCGCTTGCCAGGACACGGGTACCATTCGAGAGAAGAAACGTCTCCAAAGCCACGTAGGCGTTTCGTTTGTTCGCGTCCCCCACTGGATGGTTAGATCCTAATAAAATCTGCGTCTGCTGCTGGGTGCCAACGCGACGCAGCCCGTGCTGGAGCAGCTCGCCGCGCTGCATGGCGTGACCGCGATCGGGGTCGAGGCGAGCGGCCTGGAGCACGTGGTGGTGGTGGCGCTGGCGCGCGCTGACTCGCCACTGCGCGTGCATGAGAGAGTATAGGCAGCCGGTTTCCGGCGCTGGTCAGTGCCACCGGCCGCTGCGTCGCTGCGTTTGGCAACCATGCCTGGGCAGATATCCGTAGTGGGCTGCTTGTCTGCTTGCTTTAGCAGGCGGACAGAACTGTGACTGAACCTGCGAGCGGACAAGCGAACGGATGGCCGTCATGGCAGCGTACGGATACACGCGCGTCAGCACCTCCCGGCAGGCTGAGGAAGGCGAGAGCCTCGACGTACAACAGCGGACCATCACGGGCTACGCGCTGATGCTCGGGCTGAACGCCGACAGGATGTTCATCGAGCGCGGCATGTCCGGGTCGGTCCCCTTTCGGACCGGGCAGAGGGCGCTGCGTTGCTGGCGATCCTGAAGCCGGGCGACGTGGTGATCACGCCAAAGCTGGATCGCATGTTCCGGTCCGCCTTGGATGCACCGGACGTGCTCGCCAAACTGAAAGTCCGCAACGTCATCCTGCACATGATCGACATGGCGGGCGTAACTGGCAACGGGATCAGCAAGCTGGTGTTCACCATTCTGTCCACCGTTGCCGAGGCTGAACGGGACCGCATTCGTGAGCGGGTGACCCCGGTGAAGCGCGACCAGCGGCAGCGCAACCGTTACCTGGGTGGCATTGTGCCTTTCGGGTTTCGTGTGGGCGAGGATGGCGGCCTTGTGCCTGATGAGGCTGAACAGGCGGTGATCAGTCACGTCCGTGCATTGCGCACGGACGGCGCCACCCTTCTCGCGATCCAGGCCGGGCTGGAGGCACTGCATGGCAGGAAGCTGTGCTGGACCGTGTGTTGACCGACAAGTCCGCGTCGGACGTTTGACGCCTGCGCATCGGGAACTGCTACCCGGCGGGTAAGCGCTGGCGGGTGCGGCTGGCCTGTGTGATCGCAGCGTGACAGCCCCCGCCCGACGGTGCGGTCATCCCAGGTTGGCTGAGCACGCCGGCTCAATCGACTGCAAAGTTGTGATGTGATCGATGGCCGACGGTCTCGCCTCCGCGGAAATCTGAGCGGCTCCGGCCGTCGGTGTTGCGGTAGATGATTCATTTGCCGCAAAGACGCCACCCGCCGCATCGGCAATACTGAAAGATCGCATGAGTCTCGCCGCGGCTCGTCCGCGCCGCGCCGGGCAAACGCTCCTCAGGGGGGTAGACTGGCAGTTGCCACCCAAAATCGTCATCCGGAGATCCAGGTTCAGAGCACAGAAAAACGCCGAACCCACGGGAGTAGCAGATGAGTCAGACAACCGATGACCTGCTGGCGTTGTTCGACAACGCGCCGCTCAATCGCCGTTACTGGACCATCTTCATCCTGATGTCGGCCGTTTTCGTGTTCGATTTTTTCGATTTCCTCGTGGTCGGCTACCTCCTGGCCGCGGTCGCGCGGGAGTGGCACCTGACCTACGGCCAATCGGCGGTGATCCTGTACAGCGGCGGTGTCGGAGCGATCGTCGGTGCCGTGGTGTTCGGCGCCTTCGCCGATGCCTGGGGCCGCAAGCAGCAAATGGTCATCGGCACCTTCGTTTGCGCGATTAGCTCGGGGCTGATCGCGTTTATCCCGGAAGGGGCGTGGGTGCTGTTCGCGATCCTGCGGTTCTTCGTAGGCCTCGGCCTGACCGCGGCGGTGACTCCGTCGTTGACGGTTGTGGTGGAGCTTACGCCGACTCGTTACCGCACCATGGCGACGAGCTTCTATGTCGTCTTCGCGTCAGCCGGCGGTTTCCTCGCTCCGGCGGTCTCCGCGGCGATCATGGGGCCATACGGTTGGCGCCGCGTCGCTCTGTTGGGCTTCATCGCGCTGATCATAGGTGTACTGGTGTGGCTGTTCGCGCCGGAATCGGTCCGCTGGCTGGCCGCGAAAGGAAGGTTCGCCGAAGCCCGCGCCGAGGTGGCGCGGCACCTCGGACTGCCGTTGGCGCGCGTACCATTGCCAACCGTGGCGCCAATCGTGCAACCGCGCGGTAACCTGGCTGACCTGTGGTCGCAGCCACGCATGTTCTGGGAGACGATACTGATCTGGGGCGGCTCCTCGACCGCCGGGTACGGCGTTTACCTGTGGGGGCCAACCATCATCGCGCTGCTGCTCAACGTGCCGGTACCCAAGGCAGCGGCCTGGTTCGTCCTCGTTTCGGCCGCCGGGGTGACCGGCAAGATCGTTGTCACGTTGATCGCACCGTTGCTCGGGCGGCGCCTGCTGGGCGTCATCTGGGGCTTTGGAGGCACCGCCGCGCTGGTCCTGGCCGGTTATTACAATGCGGCATTCGTCAGTGGCGTACCGCTCATGGTCGTGATGCTGTGCCTCTCGACCTTCTGTATCGAGGGTGGATTTTCCAACCTCGCGCCCTACACCGTCGAAAGCTACGGCGTAAATCTCGGCGCGCGCTCCTCCGGCCTCGGTCAGACAGCGAACGGCTTCGGCAAAATCATCGGGCCGTTGAGCCTCGCGCTGATCGCCGGCACCAGCCATCTCGTTTCACCGGAACAGACCGCAGCGGCGGTGCTTCCCGCTTTCCTGTTCCTCGCCGGTTGCATGGCGCTGGTCGGGCTTTCGTTCCTGTTCCTGGGTGTCGAGACGCACGGCAAGGCAATGGTTCTCGACCATGGCACGGCGCACTCAACTCGCGTCAGTAAGCCGCCACGGCATGGCCGGCCGATCGCATCGATGTCGCTAACGGTAGCCGCGGGCCGCCAGCCTGAGTGGACCAAACAACACGCAGAGGGAGGAAGCAGATGACGGCAATTGAAACGACCGGATCGGGCCTCTCCGCTATCGAACATGACGCTCAGCTACGCCGCGCTGTCGTTGCCGGCACCGTCGGGACGATCATCGAGGCCTACGATTTTCTGCTCTACGTGCAGGTCGCGCCGCTGGTTTTCGCTGCCCTGTTCTTCCCTGGCTCGGATCCCTTGGTCGGAACGTTGGAAGCTTTCGGCATCTACGCGGTCGGCTTTGTGTCGCGGCCGGTCGGGGCGGCGGTGTTCGGCCATTACGGCGACCGGATCGGCCGCAAGGTCACGCTGATCGCAACTTTGTTGCTGACCGGGCTTTCAACCTTCGCGGTTGGTTTTGTTCCGGGTTATGCCACGGTTGGGGTCTGGGGCGCTGTCATCCTGATCGTCCTGCGCTTCATCCAGGGCATGGGCATCGGTGGCGAGTGGGGCGGCGCGACGCTGATCGCCATGGAATGGGCCAAAACCAATAAGCATCGCGGCTTCATTACCTCCTGGCCGCAGTGGGGCGGGCCCGCCGGGCTATTCTTCGCCAACATGGCGGTGCTGGCGTTCAGTTGGGTCTCCGGCGATCAGTTCATGAACTGGGGCTGGCGCGTGCCGTTCTGGCTGAGCATCGTCATGGTCGCGGTCGGCATATACATCAGGCTGGGCATCATGGAGACGCCAGTGTTCCGCCGGGTCCTCGAGGAAGAGAGAGTGGCCAGGGCACCGGTCATCGAGGTGATCAAACGCCAACCGGGGAAGATCGTGCTGACCGCGCTGTGCCGGATGGCCGAGCAAGCCCCGTTCTACGTCTTCGCCGGGTTCATCTTTACCTACGGCACGACGGTGTTGCACACCTCGCGCAATCTGCTGTTGATCGCGCTGTTGATCGCGACCGGCCTGTCAGCGGTGACCATCCCGCTGGCCGGTCACATCTCCGACCTGATCGGCCGCAAGCGGATGTATCTGATTGGCGCGGTGACGATGGGCCTGTTCTCCTTCGTCTACTTCGCTTTGCTGAACACCGCGGTCCCGGCGATGATCTTCATCGCCATCATCCTGTCGTTCATCCCGCACGACATGATGTACGGACCACAGGCCGCTCTGATCGCGGAGTGCTTCAGCCCACGGCTGCGCTACAGCGGCGCCTCGCTCGGGTATCACCTCGCGTCGGTTGTCGCCGGCGGGCCGGCGCCGATCATCGCCACCGCGCTGTTGGCCGCCACGCACTCCGGCTACTCGGTCGCGCTGTACATCTCTGCCTGTGCGATCGTCAGCATCATCACGACCTCCATGCTGCCGGATTACACCGGTAAGGATATTGCGCAGGAGGACGCTTACGACGGCCAAGCGGATCACACCGTGGATAGCCCGCTGGTGCACGGCTCCAGCTTGTAGGTGGAATCATCGCCCGGGCTTCTCGCACAGAGATCCGGCTTTTTGAAACCTTCGGCCCAGTGGCACGCAAGGAGAGAACCATGGCGCAAACGTCGGCGATCGAACACGCGCTGGAAAACCAGTCACTCGGCGGTTTGCAAATCCGCGTCGTGGCCATCTGCACGCTTATTCAGATGTGCGACGGTTACGACGTGGGATCGATCGGCTGGGCGGTGCCGTCGCTCACCCACGAGTGGCAGGTCGCACCATCCGCGTTCGCTTTGGCCTTCCTGTGGTCCAATCTCGGCGTCATGGTGGGCGCCCTGGCGTCCGGGCCGATCGGCGACCGGTTCGGGCGCACGCCCTTGTTGCTGGGTAGCGTCGCGATCTTTGGGATTGCGTCTCTGCTTTCCGCGTTCTCCCCGGGGCTGGGAGTGTTATCCGTACTACGCTTCTTCACCGGGCTCGGGATCGCCGGCGGCTTTACCGGGACGACCGCGCTAACCGGAGACTATACGCCGCGCCGGCTTAGGGCGACGATGATCATGGTCACCTTCACCGGGGCGCCGCTCGGCGGCTTTCTCGGCGGGCAGATCGTCGCTTTACTGTTGCATCTGAGCTTCGGCTGGCCGGTCATCTTCATCGTCGGCGGTGTGTTTCCGCTGGTGCTGATCGTGGTCATGGCGCTGTGGCTGCCGGAGTCGCCGCGCTTCCTCGTCCGTGCCGCGAACCTGTCGCCACGCCAGCGGGAACTGCTACAGCGCCTGGACATCGCGCCTGGGCAAGAGGCCGCGGCCGGGCTCGATCTGGCGCGGAGTAATCCGGTCAGGATGCTGTTCGGCGAAGGATTCGCGCTGACAACGATACTGCTGTGGATCATTTTCTTTTGCAGCCTCATCAATCTTTATCTGTTCGTGTTCTGGCTACCGGAGATCCTGCATTTGACCGGCCTCACGCCCGCCCAGGCGGTGTTCGCGACCAGCCTGCACGAGCTCGGCGCGATCGCCGCCGTGCTATACCTTGGCCATCTCATCGACCGCTTCGGGCCGCAACGGGCGCTGGCGCTGCATTATGCGGCGGGTGTCGTTTTCATCCTACTGATCGCGTTGGCCGCGATGCCCTACCTGATGCTGCTGGCGGTCGTATTTCTCTCCGGTATGACGATCATCGGCAGCCAGACCGGTGCCAATGCGGCGTGCGGCGCGCTCTACCCGGCGCGCATGCGAACCAGCGGCATCGCGGCTGGGCGCTTGGCATCGGGCGCCTGGGTGGCATTGCCGCGGCACCGCTCGGCGGCTTCCTGTTGGCCCGCGGGATGGCGCCGCGGCACGTGTTCCTGACTGCCTGCCTGTTCGCGCTGATCGCCGCCGGGGCGACCGCGCTGCTGGCG
>JBEKQQ010000190.1:0-14002 GCA_049519555.1 Acetobacteraceae bacterium | reverse complement strand
GCGGAAGGCGGCCGCAGCGTCGGTTTCCGCCGCATCGACCGCGGTGTAAGCGGCTGCGTTGACAACCAGACTGGGCGCGGCCGCACTAAACACGGCCTCAATCGTTTCTGGTCGGTCGAAATCGAATTCGGGCCGCCCGACGCGCTTAACGCGCTCGCCGCCCAGGGCGGCGAGGGACGCTGCGAGTTGTCCCGTTCCACCCGTGACCAGGATTGGTCCGGTCATGGCGCAGGTCTTGCTTTTGCTGACGGACTATCGGTCATGGATGCCTGAACCACGGCTCGCATTCCCTGAGCCGCGGCAGGACCCGGTCCTTATCGGAAAGGATAGCGGCCTGCTCCTGGATCGGCCAGGCCACGGCCAGGTCGGGATCATTCCAGATGACGCCGCGCTCGGCGGCCTGGTCGTAGGGAGCGGTGACTTTGTAGATCACCTCGGTGTCGTCGGTCAGCGTGCAATAACCGTGCAGGAAGCCCGCCGGCACCCAAAGCTGGCACCAGTTTTCGGCGCTCAGTATCGCGCCGGCTTGATGGCCATAGGTGGGCGAGCCGTACCTTATGTCGACCACCACATCCCAGATCGATCCTTTGGTGACGCGGACCAACTTGCCTTGCGCGCTTTTGCCGATTTGGCAGTGCAATCCTCGCAGCACGCCTTTTGCGTTCGACACGGCGTGATTGTCCTGCACGAACGGCCCAGGGACGCCGATTTCGGCGAAACGGGTCTGACTCCAGGTCTCGGAAAAGAATCCGCGTGGATCGTGGAAGCGTCGCGGCGTCAGCAGAAGCACATCGGGAATTGCCAGATGTTCAACGTTCAATCGTGTTCTCCTTCCGCCAGCTCCATCAGGGCACGGCCAAGATCGGTTTTGCCGAGATGGCCCGCCTGCGCACGCAGTGCCTCAGCCGAGATGTAGCCCATCCGAAACGCGACCTCTTCCGGGCAGCCGACAAGGTTGCCGGTGCGGGACTGGATGGTTTGTACGAAGGTAGCCGCCTGCAAAAGGCTGTCGGGCGTGCCGGCATCCAGCCAGGCACAACCGCGCGACAGCCGATCCACCCGCAAGGTGCCTGCATTGAGATAAACTTTGTTGAGGTCGGTGATCTCGAGTTCGCCCCGCGCCGAGGGCCGGATCGAGCGTGCGATGTCGGTCACCTGGCAATCATAGAAATACAGGCCGGTGACGGCCCAGTTGGATGCGGGGATGGCGGGTTTTTCGACCAGCTCAATGGCGCGGCCTGTGGCGTCGAAGCTAACAACACCATAACGCTCGGGATCGCGCACCTGGTAAGCGAAGACCGTGGCTCCGGCGTCGGCTGCGGCCGCCTGTTGCAGCAACCGCGACAGGTGATCGGCGTGAATGATGTTGTCGCCAAGCGCCAGTGCGCAGGGCGCTCCACCGATCCAGTCGCTGGCGATAAGAAATGCCTGCGCGATCCCGTCCGGCCTGGGCTGCACGGCGTAAGCGAATCGCACGCCAAAACGGCTGCCGTCGCCCAGAAGGCGTCGGAACTGCGGCAGGTCCTCGGGCGTGGAGATGATCATGATGTCGCGGATGCCCGCCAACATCAGGGTCGACAGCGGGTAGTAGACCATCGGCTTGTCGTAGACCGGCAGCAGCTGCTTTGACGCCGCCAACGTCATCGGATGCAGCCGCGTGCCGGAGCCGCCGGCGAGGAGAATGCCCTTCATGCCGCCATTCCTGAACCTTGGGTCCCCAGCCGCTGACCGGCGTAGCGGGCGGCTCGTACGCCCTCCCACCAGCTGCGGTTTTCCAGATACCAGTCTACGGTGCGGGCAATGCCGGTTTCGAAATCGTGCGGGGCTTTCCACCCAAGCGCCGCCTCGGTCCGGGACGGGTCGATTTCGTAGCGGAAGTCGTGGCCGGGCCGGTCGCTAACGAAACGGATCAGCCGCTCACGCGCGCCCGCAGGGTCCGGGACACGGTGGTCGAGGTGGGCGCAGATCGTCTTGACCACTTCTAGGTTCGAGCGTGGCTGCCGGCCGCCGATCGCATAGGTGGCACCCGGTTGTCCGGCTTCGATCACCCGGACCAGAGCTGACGCGTGGTCATCGACGAAGATCCAGTCGCGGATGTTGGAACCGTCGCCATAAACCGGCAGCGTCTGGCCCGACAACGCGTTCAGCGTCACGAGGGGAATCAGTTTCTCCGGGAATTGCCAGGGTCCGTAATTGTTGCAGGTGTTGGAGACCATGGTTGGCAGGCCGTAAGTGTGGTTCCAGGCGCGGACCAAATGGTCGGACGCCGCCTTGGTCGAGGAATACGGACTGCGCGGATCGTACGGCGTGGTCTCGGTGAACGGCGCATCGCCGTGATCCAGCGCGCCGAACACCTCATCGGTGGAGACATGATGGAACCGGAACGCAGATTTCCGGGCGGCATCGAAGCCAGTGTAGTGCCGGCGGGCCGCCTCCAGCAAAGTGAAGGTGCCGACCACGTTGGTGCGGACGAAATCGGCCGGGCCGTCGATCGAGCGGTCGACGTGGCTCTCGGCGGCCAGATGCATGACGACGTCGGGATCGTGGGTCTCGAACGCCTGGCGCATGGCGGCAGCATCGGCGATGTCGGCGCGGACCAGGATGTGACGTTGGTGATGCCGGGTTTCCTCCAGCGCCTCTTCGGAGGCGGCGTAGGTCATTTTGTCGACATTGACCACGACGTGACCGGTATGCCGGATCAGATGCCGGATCACTGCAGAACCGATAAAACCACAGCCACCGGTTAATAAAATTTTCATATCCGTTGCATCTCCTTAATACCGGCGGTCCTGTCGGCGTGGGCTTAGCATTATGGAACGGCAAATCTCAACAAAACCCTTCAGATGACGGAAGGGCGATTTCGACGGTCTGCACAACTGGCGTGGTCCCGATGGACAGACGCCGCATTCCGATGCGTATTGGTGCGGGATGTCGGAACAAAGGACACCGATCGCATGAGCAACCAGATGCGCGGCCTGGACTTCGACCTCGGCGAGGCTGCCGATATGCTGCGGGATGCGGTCGAATCGTTCGCCGCTGACGAAATCGCGCCGCGCGCTGCCGCGATCGATGCCGCGAACGAGTTCCCGGCGGACTTGTGGCCAAAACTCGGCGCCGTCGGACTTCTGGGCGTCACCGTTGCGCCGGAATATGGCGGCGCCGGCATGGGATACCTGGAGCACGTGGTGGCGATGGAGGAGGTCAGCCGGGCCTCCGCTGCCGTCGGCCTGTCCTATGGCGCGCATTCCAACCTCTGCGTGAACCAGATTTTTCGCAACGGCAACGAGGACCAGAAGCGCCGTTATCTGCCGAAGCTGATTTCCGGCGAGCACGTCGGCGCTTTGGCGATGTCCGAGCCCGGCGCAGGGTCGGATGTCGTGTCGATGCGGCTGCGCGCCGACCAGCGCGGCGACCGCTATGTTCTGAACGGCACCAAGATGTGGATCACCAACGGACCCAATGCTGACGTCCTGGTGGTGTATGCGAAGACCGATCCGGAGGCCGGGCCGCGCGGGATCACAGCGTTTCTGGTGGAACGCGGCTTCCTCGGATTTTCTACCTCCCCAAAACTCGACAAACTCGGCATGCGTGGTTCGAACACCTGCGAGCTGGTGTTCCAGGACTGCGAGGTGCCCGAGGAAAACGTGCTTGGCTCGGTCGGCCGCGGCGTCAACGTGTTGATGAGCGGGCTGGATTATGAACGCGCCGTGCTCGCCGCGGGTCCTCTGGGCATCATGCGCGCCTGCATGGATGTCGTGCTGCCCTATGTGCATGAGCGGCGGCAATTCGGTCAGGCGATCGGCGAGTTTCAGCTTATGCAAGGCAAACTCGCCGATATGTACACGACGATGAACGCAACGCGAGCCTACGTTTACGCTGTCGCGAAAGCCTGCGATCGCGGTCAGACCAACCGGAAGGATGCCGCCGGGGCAATCCTGTATGCCGCCGAAAAAGCCACCTGGATGGCCCTGGAAGCGATCCAGGCACTCGGCGGCAACGGTTACATCAATGATTATCCCACCGGCCGGTTGTTGCGCGACGCCAAGCTGTATGAAATCGGTGCCGGAACGAGTGAAATCCGCCGCATGCTGATCGGCCGCGAACTATTCGCCGAGACCAACTGACGATGCCCATCATTGAAAGCGTCATCGATCGGCGCGCTGCCGGTTTCCAGACCAACTCTGCAGTGCTGGAAGGCCTCGTCGCCGATGTGCGGTCGCTGGCCGAAACCGTGTGTCTGGGCGGCGGCAAAGCGTCACGCGATCGCCACGTTTCGCGCGGGAAATTACTGCCGCGGGATCGGGTTCAGGCGCTGCTCGACCCGGGTTCGCCGTTCCTGGAGATCGGGCAACTCGCGGCAAACGGCATGTATGGCGATGAGGTGCCGTCCGCCGGGATCATCACCGGCATCGGCCGCGTATCAGGGCGCGAGTGCATGATCGTGGTTAACGATGCCACGGTGAAAGGCGGCACCTATTACCCTTTGACCGTCAAGAAACACCTGCGCGCGCAGGAAATCGCGGCGCAAAACCGGTTGCCGTGCATTTATCTGGTCGATTCCGGCGGCGCTAACCTGCCCAACCAGGATGAGGTATTTCCGGATCGCGACCATTTCGGCCGTATCTTCTACAACCAGGCGAACATGTCGGCGGCGGGAATAGCTCAGATCGCGGTGGTGATGGGTTCCTGCACGGCCGGCGGCGCCTATGTGCCGGCGATGTCCGACGAAGCGGTGATCGTGCGTGGCCAGGGCACGATTTTTCTCGCCGGGCCGCCTTTGGTCAAAGCTGCCACCGGCGAAATCGTTTCGGCAGAGGACCTCGGCGGTGCCGACGTGCATTGCCGCGTTTCCGGCGTCGCCGATCATTACGCGGAGAACGACGCGCATGCGTTGGGTATCGCTCGCGGCATCGTGTCGCATCTGAATACGGTGAAGCCGGCGTCGTTGGCGGTGCGCGAACCGGTGCCGCCGCGCTACGACCCGCGCGACATGTATGGCATCGTCGAGGCCGACCGGCGGCGGCCGTTTGAGATCAGGGAAATTATCGCCCGCATCGTCGACGGCAGTGAATTCGATGAGTTCAAGCGGCTGTACGGCGCGACGTTGGTCACCGGCTTCGCGCATATCTGGGGCATGCCGGTCGGCATAGTCGCCAATAACGGCATCCTGTTCAGCGAGAGCGCACAAAAAGGCGCGCATTTCATCGAGCTTTGCGCGCAACGCGGCATCCCGCTGGTGTTTCTGCAAAACATCACGGGTTTTATGGTCGGTCGCAAATACGAGGTCGGCGGGATCGCCAAGGACGGCGCCAAAATGGTGACCGCGGTGGCCACCGCCGCGGTACCAAAGTTCACCGTGATTATTGGCGGATCGTTTGGCGCTGGAAACTACGGCATGTGCGGACGGGCCTATGCGCCGCGCTTCCTGTGGATGTGGCCGAATGCCAGAATCAGCGTCATGGGCGGCGAGCAGGCGGCCAGCGTCCTGGCCACCGTGCGTCGCGACAACATGGAAGCTCGCGGCCAAAGCTGGCCTGTGGCGGAAGAGGAAGCGTTCAAGGCCCCAATTCGCGAACAATACGAAGTGCAAGGACATCCGTACTACGCGACGGCCCGGCTATGGGATGACGGGATTATCGATCCGGTGGACACACGACGAGTACTGGGCTTGAGCCTGTCAGCGAGTTTGAACGCGCCGATCGAACCGACGCGGTTTGGCTTGTTCCGGATGTGAATGGCCCCTGTCTTTGCGAGCGAAGCGAAGCAATTTCCTTGTGCGGAGAGCTTCGCTTCGCTCGCAATGACAGTACTTGAAGAGGACCTCGATGTTCCGCAAAATTCTGATCGCCAATCGTGGTGAAATCGCCTGTCGGGTCATCGCCACCGCACGGCGGCTCGGCATCGCGACCGTTGCAATTTATTCTGAGGCCGATGCACGA
Organism: Acetobacteraceae bacterium; assembly: GCA_049519555.1. Taxonomy (GTDB): domain Bacteria; phylum Pseudomonadota; class Alphaproteobacteria; order Acetobacterales; family Acetobacteraceae; genus Rhodopila. The sequence goes on along the minus strand of JBEKQQ010000190.1, from coordinate 8,063 downwards.
GCGCAGCACGTAAGTCTTGCGGATGAAGCGTGGCCGATCGGCCCCGGGCCGGCACGGGAAAGTTATCTTGTTGGCGAAAGGATCCTTGAGGTCGCCCGCCGGACCGGCGCTGAGGCAATCCATCCAGGCTATGGCTTCCTCTCAGAAAATGCTGGGTTCGCCGAGGCCTGCGCCGCAGCGGACATCGTGTTCATCGGGCCGCCGGCTGCAGCGATCCGCGCCATGGGCTCCAAGTCCGCAGCCAAGACGTTGATGGAACGGGCCGGGGTGCCGCTGGTGCCGGGATATCATGGCGAAGCGCAGGATCTTCCCACGTTGGCGGCGGCGGCGGAGCGGATTGGCTATCCGGTGCTTATCAAAGCCTCAGCGGGCGGCGGCGGCAAGGGTATGCGGATTGTCGAACGCTCTGGCGAACTGGAAGCAGCAGTTGGCGGGGCGAAGCGCGAGGCACTGGCGTCGTTCGGCGACGATCAGGTCCTGGTGGAAAAATATCTGACCCGGCCTCGGCATATCGAAATTCAGGTGTTCGCCGATACGCACGGTCAGGCGGTGTCGTTGTTTGAGCGTGACTGTTCGATCCAACGCCGGCATCAGAAAGTGCTGGAGGAAGCGCCAGCACCCGGTATGGAACCGGAACGGCGCCGGCGGATGAGTGAGGCAGCGTTGGCCGCGGCTCGCGCAGTCGGTTATGTCGGGGCCGGAACCGTTGAATTCATTGCCGAACCGGGGCAATTCTGGTTCATGGAAATGAACACAAGGTTGCAGGTCGAACATCCGGTTACTGAAATGATCACCGGCCTCGACCTCGTGGAATGGCAGTTGCGCGTCGCTGCCGGGGAGAGGTTGCCACTGGCGCAGGACGAAATCGCGATCCGCGGCCACTCGATCGAGGCACGGATTTACGCCGAAGATCCGGAGCGGGATTATCTGCCGTCGATCGGTACGCTGGTGCATCTGCGCTCGCCGGTCGAAACACCGGAGGTACGGGTTGATACCGGTGTGCGCCAGGGCGATGCCATCACCCCTTTTTACGATCCAATGATTGCCAAGTTGATCGTTTGGGGAACGGATCGTGACGCTGCCGTGCTGCGTCTGGCGGCAGCGCTGGCTGCTTATGAGATCGTCGGCGTCACGACCAATCTCGGTTTGTTGCAGGCAATTGCCGGGAGCTCGGCATTTCTGGCGGCTGATCTGGATACCGGGTTCATTGGCCGGCATATTCACGCCGAACCCGCGGCTGATGCGCCCGAGCCCGCAGTGCTGGCGGCTGCCGCGCTCGCGATATTGGACGGGCGGCGAATCTTTGCGCCCACCGATCCCTGGGATCTCGCGGATTCATTTCGCCTGAATGGCGAAGGAGATCAGGAGGTTTTGTTGCAGACCGGCGAGACGGTGGCGACGATCCGTGCGGTTTATCTGGACCGCGGGGCATACCGGTTGCTGCTCGCCGATAACTCCATGGTCGCGCGGGTTGAAACGGATGGGATCAGTCTGGACGGCGTTACCCATCGCACGCACGTGGTGCGTCAGGGTGCGGAATTGACGGTCATCCATCGCGGCCGCAATCACCTGTTCGAACTGGTTGATCCGCTCGTGCCGGCAGGAGCGCAAGGTGCGGGCGATGACCGAGTTGTGGCGCCGATCCCCGCCCGGATCACCCATGTTTTGGTGCAGGCCGGTGACATGGTGAACAAAGGCGCAGCACTGATCGTGCTGGAAGCAATGAAGATGGAAATCACCCTGACCGCGCCGCGCGATGCAACGGTCGAGGTGATCCGTTACATCGTCGGCGATATGGTCGAGGAAGGCACCGAACTGATCCATTTCGCGGAAACCGCCGAGGCATGATCCCCCCGCGAAATAATCAGGGTACCGTTTCGTAGTGGGGCACCGCATCCCCAGGATCAAGCCAGGGCACGTCATGCGACGTCCAGATATGCATTGCCGGTTTCATTGCCGGATCGTCGTCCAGCGTCGCCACACGCAGTATGACGTACGGCACGCCTGACCGTTCGGCGACGACATGGGAACCGCATTTACCACAAAATCGGCGTAGCTTGCCGGGAGAGGATTCGTAAGCGCAAACCTGTTCCTCGCCCCAACGCCAACGAAAATGCTCGCGGTCGACGCGCGCGGTGGAGGCAAAGGCGCTGGCGTGAGCCTTGCGGCAGGGTCGGTAATGGCAATGCACGATCACGCAGTCGAGTTGCACCACCTCGTAGGCGATGGCGCCACACAGACATTGTCCTTGCAGGCTCATGGGTTTGCTCCGTTGACCGACAGCACGCCGTCGAGAATCTCGATCATCCTGTCGATTTCGTCGTTAGTGACAGTCAGCGCCGGCATGAAACGGAGCGAATCCGGGCGCGGGCCGTTGATCAGCAAACCACGCGCCCGCGCCAGATCAACGACTTCTGTCGCGATGTCCTGCCTGAGGTCGAGGGCAAGCAACAAACCAAGACCGCGCACTTCACCGAGACCATGCTTGTGCGAAAGGGCCGACAGTCGGTTGGCCAGGTGGTCGCCTGCCTGCACAACACGGGCCAGGAAACCTGGCTTCGTCACTTCCTCGATAACTGCGCATCCGGCTGCGGCCATCAGCGGATTGCCGCAAAACGTGCCGCCCTGATCGCCATATTCGAAGCAACAAACATCACGATGGGCGACCAGCGCGGCCAACGGCACGCCGCCGCCGAGGCCTTTTGCCAGCGTCATGATGTCGGGCGTGATCGCGGCGTGCTCGAAACCAAACAAGCGCCCGGTGCGGCCGATGCCGGTCTGAATTTCATCAAGTATCAGAAGCAAACCCCGCTCCCGGGTCAGCTCACGCAGGCCGCGCAGGAACGGTGTGGTAGCCTCGAAGACCCCGGCCTCGCCCTGGATCGGCTCCAGCATGACGGCGACTGTCTTTGACGTAATAGCCGCTGCGACTGCATCCAGATCGTTGAGTGGTACTTTGACAAAGCCTGCCACTTTCGGCGCATACAACTGCTCCCATTGCGGCTTGCCTGACGCCGCCATAGTGGCGAGCGTACGGCCATGGAACCCATGATCCATGGTGATGATTTCGTAAGCGCCGTCCCGATGTTTTGCGCCCCACTTGCGCGCGAGCTTGATCGCTCCTTCGTTCGCCTCGGCCCCGCTGTTGGCGAGGAACACCCGGTGCAGCCCGCTATGCCGCGCCAACAGCCCGGACAGCCGGATCATCTGATCGTTGTAAAATGCCGGACTGTTGATCAGTTCGGCGGCCTGCTTTGCCAATGCCTGGATAATTGGTTGCGGCGAATGACCGAGACAGTTCACTGCCCAACCTTGAATAAAATCGAGAAAGGAATTGCCGTCGCTGTCGGTCAGCCACGAACCGCGGCCGGAAACAAAGACAATAGGTGGACGCGCTGTGATGTCCATCACGGCATCGAACGGATTGACGATCGGGTCGAGGGTCATGATTTGCTCCTTGTTGGTGCTGGAGCGGCGGAGACCCTGAAAACACAAAGGCCCCCGTCGCTGCCGACGGGGGCCTTTGTGATTGATCCGTGATTTCGCCTAAGGCGTACGCAGACCAGGCACCCCCGTCGTGATACGGCGGCGTCGGCGGTCGGCGGTGGTCAGGCGAGATGCGCGATACATGACGCACGAATGTACGAGCACGAACCTTGTGTCAATGGACAATTCTGCGGCCTCTGCGGACGGAGCGCGGCAATCTCGATCCGAAGGGACAGGGTAAGAAGGGTGCACGCCTCAAGACGTTATCGAGAAGGCATGTCGGCGTTACGTGCGGGCGCCGACCGTCTCAACACTTCCGCGTTAGCCCGACCTTGAGCCCTCCCGTCTAATTGCGCTTTGGCGGTGTCTCGGAGCCCGACGGTGCGATTGAAGATTGGGCGGGTGGGCGTGCTGTCTCGGTCGCGGCAGAAATAGCCCAGACGTTCGAATTGCACCGCTTCCCCCTCAGGAGCAGATGCCAATGCCGGTTCCACCAGACAATCAGACAAAACTTCCATCGACGACGGGTTCAGGTCGGCCATCACGTCGCCCTCCGCTCCGGGGTCGGGGCGGTCGAACAGCTGCTCGTACAGCCGCACTTCTGCCACGACCGCATCGGCCGCCGCGACCCAGTGCAGGGTCGCCTGCACTTTGCGGCCATCGGGTGAATTGCCGCCCTTGCTCGCCGGATCGTAGGTGCAACGAAGTGCGGTGATCTGCCCGGACGGTCCGCGCACGATTTCGTTGCAGGTGACAAAGAACCCATACCGCAGCCGCACCTCGCGACCCGGGGCCAACCGGAAAAACTTCTTCGGCGGGTCCTCCATGAAGTCGTCTTGCTCGATATAGATTTCCCGACCGAAGGTAATCGGTCTTGTACCGGCAGACGGGTCGTCCGGATGGTTGATTGCTTGCAACGTTTCGGTCTGACCCTCGGGATAGTTCTCGATGATCAGTTTCAGCGGTCGCAACACCGCCATGCGCCGCGGCGCGGACGGGTTCAGCACTTCCCGGATTGCCGCATCCAATTGTGCGACGTCGACAATGCTGTACGCCCGCGCCACGCCGATCCGCCGCACGAATTCGCGGATCGCGGCGGCTGGGACGCCCCGCCGACGGATCCCCGCCAAGGTCGGCATCCGCGGATCGTCCCAACCGCTGACGTGCTTTTCCGACACCAGCCGCGTCAAAATCCGCTTCGACAGCACCGTATAGCTGATGTTCAGCCGGGCGAATTCGTATTGTCTCGGCCGGGATGGGACCGGCAGGTTTTCGATCAGCCAGTCGTACAGCGGCCGATGATCTTCGAACTCCAGGGTGCAGATCGAGTGGGTGACATGCTCAATCGCATCCGACTGGCCATGGGCAAAATCGTAGGTCGGATAGATGCACCATTTGTCGCCGGTGCGCGGGTGGTTCGCATGCAGGATCCGATAAAGCACCGGATCGCGCATGTTCATGTTGCCCGACGTCATGTCGATCTTGGCGCGCAGCACGCGGGCACCGTTGGGAAATTCTCCCGCCCGCATGCGCCGGAACAAATCGAGGTTTTCCTCGATCGAGCGATAACGGTCGGGGCTGTTCTGGCCAGGCTCAGTCAATGTACCGCGCCGGGCGCGCATCGCCTCCGGTGGGGTATCGTCGATATAGGCTTTGCCGACACGGATCAGATGCTCAGCCCACTCGTAAAGCTGCTCGAAATAATCCGAGGCATAGTACAGATGCCTGCCCCAGTCGAACCCCAGCCAGTGCACATCGTGCTGGATCGAGTCGATGAACTCCTGCTCCTCCTTCACCGGGTTGGTGTCGTCGAATCGCAGGTTGCAGTGTCCGTTGAACTCGGCCGCGACGCCGAAATTCAGGCAGATCGACTTGGCGTGGCCAATGTGCAGGTAACCGTTCGGTTCCGGCGGAAACCGGGTCACCACCTCGCGCACCCGTCCGGCGTCCAAATCGGACTGCACAATGTCCCGAACGAAATCGCGACTGCTATCCTGGGCTTCTGACATGCGACACAACCTGGGATCGGTGTGCCGCGGGGTTTACCTGTCGCGGAGCTTCGGGTCCAGGGTGTCGCGCAAGGCGTCGCCAAACAGGTTGATGCCGAGCACGGCCAGCATGATCGCCACACCCGGGAAAATCGCAATCCAGGGCGCCGTGGAGGCATATTCTTCGGCTCCGCCTTGCAGCATCAGCCCCCAGGCCGCCACCGGCTCCTGCACGCCCAGGCCGAGGTAGGACAGCGACGCCTCAGCCAGGATCGCCTGACCGACGAAGGCGGTGACCATGATCAGGAACGGCGCCATGACGTTGGGCACCATATGGCGCAGGATAATGCGCGGCGCACTGAAGCCGCAGGCGCGGGCGGCGTCGACATACGGCACCTCGCGAATGACCAGCGCCGCCGAACGCACGACGCGGGCACAGCGCGGGATCAGCGGGATGGTGATGGCGATGATGACATTCTGCACGCCGGTGCCGAAGATCGACACAATGGCCAACGCCATGATGATCAACGGGAACGCCATCACGATGTCGAACAGCCGCTGCATCAGCATGTCGATTAACCCGCCGAAATACGCACTGCCGACACCCAGAACCAAACCAAGGGTTCCGCCGACGAACGCCGACGACAGACCGACGATGAGCGCGGTGCGGGCGCCATAAATGATCCGCGAAAGAAGATCGCGGCCGAACTGGTCGGTGCCAAGCCAGTGGTTGATCGACGGCGCTTCGGTCATCGCACCGAAGTCGTTGGCGGTCGGGTTATAGGGCGCGAGGATCTCGGCGAAGATGCCGGTGACGGCGATAATCAGCACCAATGCGAGGCCGAATGTGCCCAATGGCTGACGGCGGCAGAAGCGCAGAGCGCGCGACCAGAGCGAGGGCCGGAGATCGAGGGCATCGGGATCAAAGACGGTGACGGACATGATTATCCCCTTGGCGCGCCCCGATCAGTTGAAGCGAATGCGCGGGTCGAGCCAGCCGTAAAGCAGGTCGACCGCGAGATTGGTGAACACGAACACTGCCACCGTCAGCATGACCAGCGCCTGCGTGAGCGTATAGTCCTGGTTCTGCACCGCCTGCACAAACAGCCGGCCGACGCCGTTGATGTTGAACACTTGCTCAGTGACCACGAGGCCGCCGATCAGGAACGCAAACTCGATGCCTATCAGGGTGACGATCGGCAGCAGCGCATTCTTCAACGCGTGGCGGTTGATGATCAGCTTGTTGATCAGACCCTTGGCGCGAGCGGTACGGATATAGTCTTCCTTCATCACCTCCAGCATCGCCGAGCGGGTCATACGCATACTGACCGCGGCGTAGCGGTAGCCGACGGTAATCGCCGGCAGTGCCACCATCGACAGATTGGCGATCGGATTTTGCCACAGTGGCACGTAATCGATCGGCGGCATCCAGGGCGAGCCCCGTATCGCGTTGCTGACGTCGAGCACGAGCAAAATTGAAAGAATCCCAATCCAGAACGAGGGCGTGGCGATGCCGCCAATAGCGAAAATCCGCACGGCAACGTCGAGCCAGCTGTTCTGTTTCAGTGCCGAAATCGTACCAAGCGGGATCGCGATCGACACCGCTACGACAGTGGCAAGCAGCGCGATTTCCAGCGAGACCGGCAATCGCGCGCCGATTTCAACGATCACCGGCTTGCCGGACCACATCGAGGTGCCGAAATCCAGCCGCATGGCGCCCCAGACAAATTCCAGGAATTGCACGATCAATGGGCGATCAATGCCGATCTCGGCATGGCAGGCGGCGAGCGCCTTGGGATCGAAGGTCGCACCGCCGCCACCCAGTCGGATCATGCAGATATCGCCGGGAATAAGGCGCATCAGCAGGAAGACAAGCGCTGCCGCCCCGAACAGCGTCGGGATCGTCAACAGCACACGCTTCAGGATGTATTGATACATCTGCCGAACCAGTTTCCTCTGTCAGCGAACCGCCTTACCCCGTTTCGGACGCCAAAGCCAGCGAGTTCACTGATCCAGCCAGATATCCGCGAGGTCCTGGTTGATGTAATGGCTTGGTCCGATCTTCCAGCCTTTGACGTAGGATCGGGCAACGACGATTCGCTCCCACCAGAGCATTGGGAATTCGTGCGCCTCGACGTCGACAATCTGCTTTTCATAGGCACGCATCAGAACACGCTGTTTCACCGGGTCGATCTCGTGCAGCATCTTGTCGTAGATGTCCGCTTCGACCGGGTCCTTATAGTAACCGTAGTTCTCAACGAACTCGTCGTGCGGCAGATATTTCTGGGTATCGAGCACCGGGTTGACGATGCTGTTGCAGTTCGCTTCCACGACAACGTCGAAGTCACCGCTGCGCATCGCAGCAAACCAGGGGCCGGTCGGCACCACTTTCTGGGTGGCGTGAACGCCGATCTTGCTCCATTCATCGACCAGCCAGATGCCGACGAACTTATAGGGCTGATCGACGTTGCGGTTGAGCAATTCGAAACTCAGGTTCTCGGCGCCGGCTTCCTTCAGCAGGCGGCGCGCTTCAGCACGGGATTTCTCGATATCCGGCCAGAACCCGGCCATCGACTCCAATTCCTGTTT
>JBEKQQ010000189.1:0-9389 GCA_049519555.1 Acetobacteraceae bacterium | reverse complement strand
CACGGAGTCGTAATGGACGGAAGCAATACAAACTTCTGATTGGCACTTCCAGTGCAATGCCACAGTACAACGGGTGTACCGTTGTCGGTGCTGCCGCCGGTGACATCCATGCATTTGTGGCCCAGGCCGACCAACTGGCCATCAACGAACTTCCAGTGCTGATTGGCTCCTCCGTTGCAATTCCACACTTGCACGCGTGTGCCGTCTTCTGTGCGTCCGGCCTCCACATCCAGACATTTGCCGCCGATCCCGACAATTGTTTCACCAACGAAGCTCCAGCGCTGGTTAGGCGAAGATTGACCACACTGCCAGATCTCGAGGCCGGTACCGTTGGTGGGGTTGCCGTGTGGAACATCCAGGCATTTCCCGCCGATGGCGACGACTTGCTCGGCGTAACAAACGCGCGGGATCGCCCACGCCAACAGGGCGGCAATTGCGGGCAGAGCAAGCCACGTCGAATGCTTCATTGGCGTCCGCTTCTCCGAACGATGATGGGCACCATGAACCGGACTGGTACGCAAAATCGCTACGGAACGATACCTCCGACACGGCAGGCTCCGGTTCCGGATGGTCGCGGCCGGCACCCCGACCGCCGTGCAGCGCGGCGGACCGGCCAAAAGCAAGCGCCACGTCCAACGCAATTATAGGTATTTTCTTCTCTACGAGGACCGTGGTAGAGCTGGTGGAGAAAATTCTACCACAAGGCTGACCCATTCTCACCATGGCCACCGACAAGGACCTTGACCGCTTCGACCGCGAAATCCTTCGGTTGATCACCGGTGACGCATCGCTTTCACTCGCCGAGATTGCCGGCCGGGTCGGCCTCACCCCAACACCGTGCTGGAAGCGCATCCGCCGCATGGAGCACGACGGCATCATTCTGCGCCGCGTCGCCCTGCTCGACCCGGCGAAAGTCGGCCTTCCGGTCTCGGTTTTCGTGGAGATCGAGACCGCCGATCACTCCAGTGAGTGGCTTTCGCGCTTTGCCACGGTGATCGACGAGGCCCCGGAAATTGTCGACGCATGGCGGATGTCGGGCGACGTCGATTACCTGCTGCATGTCGTCGTGCGTGACATCGCCCAGTACGATGCGTTTTATCGCAAGCTTATCGCGTCGGTTCCACTGCGCAATGTCAGCAGCCGCTTCAGCATGGAGCGTATGAAAGCGGCCGCATTGCCGATTTAATTCGTTTCGAGTCCGGAGGACCGAGCACCCGCGATTGTGGATATATTTTCTGGTCCACTGCCGCCATCCTGAAGCCACGGGATCGTCCCTGTCCTGGAAATCGCACAGGGCCCATGCACAATCGGCTCAATCGTTGCAGCAGGCGTCCGGTAACGTGGCGCGGCACTCCGGGCGGCGGCACGGACCAGCCGCGAAGGCGAAGCTACCAGAGGCGATGCCGAGCCGAACGGCCGCAACGCCACCCCGGCCAGGTTGCAGATGGTCACCAGTTGGATCACCGCGGGTGCTCCTGCCTGACACGCCGACGAGATGACTGGTCGACCGGTCATCGGCCTGGGCGGTGTCGCTGAGGCATCGCTTTGGTCCAACCGGCGTCTCAGACGTGACATCCCCCGGCCACGCATGCCACAACCCAGGCCGCAACCGGGGAGAATTCCATCATGGCCGAACGTCCTTATGTCATCGCCCTCGAAGAGCATTTTCAGGACCCCGAACTGGGCGCGTTGTACGGCCCGCTCGACGCCAACCGGGCGCCCGCGCTGGTCGGCAAGCTGGAAAGTTTCGCCGGCGCCCGGTTGCAGGAAATGGATGAGGCAGGGATCGACTTCCAGGTCATCTCCCACTCCGCCCCGTCGGTGCAGAAGCTGGACGCCGAGAGCGCGATCCGCATGGCGCGCATCGTCAACGACCGATTGCACGCCGCGGTCGGGCAGCACCCGACCCGGTTCGCCGGCTTTGCCACCATTCCCACCCCGGACCCGAAAGCTGCCGCCGACGAACTGGAACGCGCAGTGACCAAACTCGGCTTCAAGGGCGCCATGATCCACGGCCTGACCAACGGACGTTTCAACGACGAACCGTTCTTCTGGCCGATCTACGAACGTGCCGCCGCACTGGATGTGCCGATCTATTTTCACCCGTCAGCGCCAAGCCCCGCGGTGATCGAAGCATATTACAAGGAATACGTGGAAAAGTTCCCGGGCATTCTGCGAGCCGCCTGGGGTTTTACGGTGGAAACCGCGACCCAGGGCGTGCGCCTCGCGCTGTCCGGCGTGTTCGACAAATATCCCAATTTGAAAGTCCTGTTCGGTCATCTGGGCGAGGGCCTGCCGTTCCTGCAATGGCGCATCAACTTTGCCTTCGCGCGCGACCAGATCGGCTCGGGCGGGTTCCGCGACATCTTCAGCGAACATTACTACGTCACGACCAGCGGCTTCTGGTCCGACCCGGCGTTGTTGCTGTGCATGCAGGAAGTGGGCGTCGACCACATTCTGTTTTCCGTCGACTGGCCGTTCGCACCGAACAAGCCGGCGACCGAGTGGCTGCACCGCATCCCGCTCAGCGCTGAGGACCGTGCCAAGATTGCCAACGGCAACGCAAGGCGGCTGTTGAAACTTTAAATGACCGCCGACCCGTTCCTGCTGCCGGAGGAATCCTCGGCGAAAGCGGCCATCGCCGCGATCGCCGAGGACCTGGACATGTTCGATGACTGGATGGACCGCTATCAGTTCATCATCGAAATGGGCCGCAAGCTGCCGCCATTCCCCGCCTCCTGGCAGGACGACGCCCATCGCGTGCCGGGTTGTCAGAGCAAGGTCTGGATGGAGGCCATCGAACGCGACGGCCGGTTGTTCTTCGCCGGCGTGTCGGACGCCGTGATCGTTGCTGGCCTGATCGCGTTGTTGTTGCGGGTCTACTCTGGCCGCCCGCCGGAGGAAATTCTGGACACCGATCCGGTGTTCCTGAAGGAACTTGGCTTGCTGGAGGCGTTGTCCACCAACCGCGGCAACGGCATCGCCGCGATGGCGCGAGCCGTGCGGACTGTCGCCGCGGCGCATCACGGCAGCTGAAACCACCGGTGATGACCCCGGGGTTTCGGGTTGGCCAGTTCATGGCGGCAGTTTTCGCGGTGACCGCCGCCAGTGCGTTCATGCCGTTGTGGTTCGCCGATCGCGGGCTGAGTGCGGCGTCGATCGGCCAGGTGCTTGGCTTCGCCTCGCTGTTCCGGGTGATGTCGGGGCCGGGCTGGGGCACTATGGCAGACCGGGTCGGGCGCCGCCGGCCGGTGATGACCACCGCGGCGGTCATCGCCATGACGATGAGCCTGAGCTACCTGCCGCTGCACTTGTTCCTGCCGATCCTGCTGGTGGCGGCGATGCAGGGGATCGCGGCCTCGGCGCTGGGGCCGTTGGCCGACTCGCTGGCGCTGGCGTTGGCGCGCGAGGGGAAGCTGGAATATGGGCCGGTGCGGGCGGCCGGCTCGATCTCCTACATGGTGATGACGGCCGCGGTCGGGCAGGGGCTGGCGCTGCTGGGCGCCAACCTGGTGCCGTGGATCCAGGCTCTGGGCTATGGGCTGGCCGCCTTGTTCGCTCGGCTGCTGCCGGAGGCCGTGACACCACCTGCGGCACCTCACGTGCTCGGCGGCTGGGCTTTGTTCCGTCTGCAGCCGTTTCGGCTGACGGTGGCCTGCACGGCGCTGATCCAGGGCTCGCACGCGGCGTATTACGGGTTCGCGGCGATCTACTGGCGCTCGCAGGGGATTGGCGACGGCACGATCGGGCTGCTGTTCGCCGAGGGGATCATTGCGGAGATCGCGTTGTTCCTGCGCGGCCGGCGGCTGGTGGAGCGGCTGGGGCCGGCGGGGCTGACGGCGTGCGCTGCGGCGGCGGGTGTGGTGCGCTGGGGTGGGATGGCGCTGGCGCCGCCTTTGCCGGTGCTGGCGGTGTTGCAATTGTTGCATGCTGCGACGTTCGCGATGCAGCACCTCGCGGCGATGATGCTGCTGAGCCGGAGTGTGCCGCCGGAGCGAGCGGCCACGGCCCAGGCGTTGCATTCGGCACTGGGGCAGGGGGTGCCGAATGGGTTGATGATGCTGCTGACCGGGTTTCTGTATGCGCGGATGGGCGGGTATGCGTTTTTGGCGATGGCGGTGGTGTCGGGGCTGGCGTTGGGGTTGGTCGGGCCGCTGCGGCGGGTGACGCGGTGAGCGAGTGATGGCTGGGTTGGCGTTGCGCCCGGAAAGGAAGAATTCTGAACACAGATGCACACAGATAAACACAGATGGACAGATGATTTTTGATAATGCGGGCGGTTGGCCCATTCGATCGACCGATTGGTCCACGCCAGACGATCCACGATGAAATCTGTGCCTATCTGTGTAGATCTGTGTGTATCTGTGTTACAAATTTCGTGGCTTGCCTTGCTTTGCTTCGCTGGCCGCTGCACTCGTCTGGCCTGGTGACACGCCAAGATTGACGGCGGACGGGGATTGGCGTTAATCGGCGCCTCCCGCTGGAGGGGTGCCCGAGTGGTTAAAGGGGACGGACTGTAAATCCGTTGGCTAGCGCCTACGTTGGTTCAAATCCAACCCCCTCCACCAAGACCCTGCACATGCCCGCGCGCCTTTATGCAGAACTTCCGGGGCTCCGCCACATTCAGTTATGCCGCGGCAGCCTCGCACCCGCCTCCATCGCACTCCGTTTTGTGAGGTGACTTGCGACCCCAGGCGGTCCCTTGCGTCCCATCGAGGTCCGCCCCGATGGGACGCGTTTCGGCGATCGGAGGCGCCCCTGAAACCCAAGGGAATGGAACGATGACCTTGGCGGATTTTGGGGTCAGGGTTGACCTTCGAGGCCCGAATGTGTGACGCCAACCTTCGGTGCCAGAGCGATCTTTTTCGTCTATCTCATCGAGTATGGCGATTTGCGAAGCTCTTCCGCGCCACACCTCAGGGTATCGGCACCCCAATCGACTTCAACCGCGCATGGGCTCGGCCCGCGCGCGCCTTCATTCCGTCGAGATACGTGCTCACATCGTTGCCCGGCAGGTTCAGCACCTTGCATCCAAGCTGCCAGTATTCCTCGATCTGTGCCTCGGTCTCCGCCGATCCCCGAGCGAGCTTGCCATGGGCATTGCACGCCGCTGCGATCCGTCGCACCGCCGCTTTGAAGGTCGGGTGCTCGAGGTCGAGGTGAACCCCAAGCTGCGCGCTCAGGTCCGAATGCCCGTACGCGATCATGTCGATGCCCTCGACTGCCGCGATCGTCTCGACATTCTCCAGGCCCTCGAGCGACTCAATCGACGGGCATAGGATGATGTTCTCGTTGGCCCATGGCGCATATTCGGTGGCGTGGCGGGCGCCGTGGCTCTTGTATCCCGTGTGCGGCCCCTGGCCGGAGATGCCCCGGTTCCCGATCGGCGGATACTTCGCCAGCCGGACGATCGCGCGCGCCTCCTCGGCGGTTTCCACCTCGGAGACCTGAATGCCCATGATGCCCTGGTCCAGAATGCCGGGGATGAGATGCGCGAACGACTTGTGGAGCCGAACGATGGCCGAGACGTTCGTGGCCTGGAACCAGCTCGCCAGATCAGCGATCGTCTCCATGTCGAACGCACCGTGCTCGTGGTCGATCGCGCAGTAATCGAAGCCGGCCGCCTCGATGATCCAGGGAACCCCGCGCGAGGCGAACTCCTTGAGCCCGGTGCCCAGAGCCGCCCGTCCTTCGCGCACCGCTCGCCGTATGCTGTTTTCTTTCATGACCCGTTCCCAGCTTCCGTCGTGTTATGCGTCATGATAGGGCCTGCGCCGCGCCACGCAACGAGACCTGAGCACCTCCGCAAGCGGGCTCAGCCTCATTTGCCGGTCTCACGGCGGTTGCTGTCGGGCCGCTACAGGGCCTTCGCCTCGGGAAACCGAGTTGGAATTGCAAATTGCCGCGACACCGGTGACGCGCCGCGCGGCACCCTCCTGGCCCAGAAGCGAGATCAAAGAGTCGGCTTCAATCGGCGTGGCCCAGTCGTTGGGCCAAACTTTCTTCCTCGGCGTGAGCGTTTTGCAAACGCGGCATTGCCGCGGGAAGCCACCGGTTCCATCCAGCCACCAGCATCCGGCGGCGCGTGGCTGATTCTCGCACGCCTGAAGACAGGCTTGCGGTGTAACCGTATCGCCGATGCGAAGCACGTCCGCGTCGTTCGGGCATTTGTAGTAATGCTTGAAACCGAGGGCTTCGGGCGATTGCGGCTCATTGCTGACTTCCGCTCCGATAGCGGCACCCGCGACGCAAAGGAGGACCGCCGCCGGGATGACGATGCCAACGATTGCTTTCGGGGTCCTGGGCATGAAGCTCCGCCTCGGAGACACAATTTTGATCCGTTATACGATTTTTGGCCTACGTTGGCAACAGTCCTATCGGATAATCCTTACGTACGTCGGAGCGGCGGCTGGAGGTCTCTTGATCGACATTGCCACGCGGCTCGGAGCCCGCTCGATCGCGCCGGCAAAAATTTGCTGAGAGCGAAACGGATGGTCGAACCATAGCTGGAGGCCGACGATGCCGAAGACTGCGTTACGTAAGACACTCAGAAATTCATTATTGCTGATACCGCTTATTTATATCGTGGCCCTGTTGGCGCTGTGTGTTTTCCAGCGGCATTTTCTATACTTCCCCAGCTCGACCTATATTTCCCTGCAGGCGGCTCATGCACCCGCTGCGATGAAGGAATTGTCCGTGCGAACCGAGGATGGCCTCGATCTCAAAGCCTGGTACGCGCCGGCGACCAGCACACCGCTCACCATCGTATATTTCCACGGCAACGGCGATAGCCTGCGCACGGCCGCTTTTGTCGCCCGGCCTGCGCCGCACGGCGATGGACCGGCAGTCGCCTTGACGTCATGGCCCGGTCCCGCCTTCGCAGGGGCTGGCCATGACCTGAACGGCGGAATTCTGCTGTTGCTATTGGTCGGCTGTACGATCGTCCGTCTGCGGAACGATCTGCACGCTGGCGGTCTGCCCCGCAACGAGACGCACGCCATCAGGGATGTGGTCGAGATCAATGCGTACGGGCACGCGTTGTGCCAACCGCACCCAGGTGAAGATCGGGTTCACGTCGGCCAGCCCTGACTGCCCGCGCGTCGCGTTGGCGACCGTGATACCACGCGCGATACTGGCGACATGGCCGCGAAGCAGGTCCCGGTAGCCCATTAGTTTCACGGTCGCGCGATCACCGGGATGGATCGCACCGAAGTATTTCGCCGCCGCACGTCTTTGATCGCGTCGCACGGCGCTTGAATGGCACCGGCTGGGCCATGACGAAACGCGGTTGACAGAGGGTCAATCTTTTCGCCGGTTGGTATTAGATGGTCTGGTATCGAAATGGAACAGCGATCGGTATGGCATTATTCCGGTTACCACGATCCCTGGCATTCTGCCGTAGAAGACAGGCCTGCCTTACCAAAGGCCGGGCAACATCCTGAACCTGACGTGGCGGGTGTACTCCTCGTAACCCGCCAGCTCCCGGCGCAGCATGCGTTCCTCGCCCACCGCCCGAACAGCAATGCCAACGCCGCCGAGCGGAACGAACAACAAGCCCCACCAGGAGCCCAGTAGCAGGGGCGTACCCACGAACATCAGGAGCGCGCCGGCGTACATCGGATGGCGAACGACGCGGTAGGGCCCGTCGGTGATGGCGCGTTGCTGCCGCTCGATCTGCACGCGCACCTGCGGCGCGGCGAAACTGTTGAAGCGATACACCTGCCAAACGACGATCATGCAAAGCGCAATCAAAACGGCGCCGATTGCCTGCGCGTAAAGTGGAACGCGCGACCACCCGAAACGACGAGCGTCCAAGGCGCACAGAACCAGCCAGCTGATGAACACGATCAGGCCCAACACCATGAAGGTGCGGTCCCAGGGCTGTTGATCACGCTGCATCGGCGCGGAGAGGCGTGACGCGAGAAGCGCCGGATCGTGTCGCGCCAGCCAGAGGTTTACGGCGAAGGTGGATACCGCAACCTCTCCCAGGAACACCCAACCTTGCGGCCAGCCCCAGTCGCCGGCGGCAAGGAAGAGGGTGGCCGCGATCGCCGCGAGCGAGATCGCCAGCTGAACCACCAGTCGCGTGATCATCGGTTCGCGGTCCGTCATTTGCCGTCGGTGCAAGCATCATAGTCGAACGTCGGCGTCGGGTCGACGCGGTGTGAAAACGTCGGGTCGACGATATGTGAAAACGTCGAACCGTAACGGCAATGCGCTACTTCGCTGCTCGGCGCGGTCCATGATCAAGTCCTCGGCGTCAGCGTCGAGGACTTGATCATGGGCTCTAAGGATTGGCACAAGCGGCGAAGCACGGCGGGAGGGAGCCAGGGGAATGCCACGTCCTCACGAGATCACAAAATACGGGGTGACGACCGCGTTGCTGCTCGTCTCGACGAGACCTTCAAGACCCAGATCTCGCTTATCTTCCAAAGCAGTTTTTGCATTGTGATGTCGGCCAATTTGGGCAATCGTGGCGGTCATCCCCGTCACCCACCTCGACCCATCCGCTGCGCCACCACGAACCCGCCAACCCCTGACCTGAAGGACACGCCATGACCAAATATCTGCACACCATGATCCGCGTTAGTTCGCTGGAGGACAGCGTCGCATTCTTCGAAGTGCTCGGTCTGCGCGAGATCCGCCGCCGTCCGGACGAGAAGGGCCGCTACACCAACGTATTCCTCGCCGCTCCCGGCGACGAGGCGGCTGCCTTGGAACTCACCTACAACTGGGATCCCGAGCCTTACGCCGGCGGCCGCAATTTCGGGCATCTCGCCTACGCCGTGGACAACATCTACGACACCTGCAACGCCTTTGCCGCCCGCGGCGTGACGATCAACCGCCCGCCGCGCGACGGCCGCATGGCCTTCATCCGCACGCCGGACGGCATCTCCATCGAGCTGCTGCAGGCCGGCGGCGCGCTGCCGCCTGCCGAACCCTGGACCAGCATGGCCAACTCCGGTTCCTGGTAGAGCCGGGAGCGCCGTGGGGCGGTGATTCGATCGTGGTGCGGCTGGGGTATGGGCCGTGCCATGGGCCCGCCAATGAATTCATCGGTCAGACCCAGCGGCGTCAACTTCGCACCCACGTCGGTCGCTCCCGCCCAATTGGCCGATGCTCGAAACCGGTCATCAATAGGCGGGAAATAGGCGGGTGATGTCGATGTTGCCAGGCGGATGTTGGGATTTGCGGCCCCGGCCGACGCGCGCCTTCTATGGCTGCGTCGGCGTCAGGAACTGAAAGATTGTGCCCCGTGGCTCATTCGCCTCCGCCCACAATCGTCCCCCGTGAGCTTCGATGATCGAGCGGCAAATCGACAGGCCCATCCCCAGGCCGGTGGACTTGGTGGTATAGAAGGCCTCGAACAGCCGCTCGCGAGTTGCCGG
>JBEKQQ010000188.1:0-9618 GCA_049519555.1 Acetobacteraceae bacterium | reverse complement strand
CCGGCGGCCGGGCCCACCAATACTGTTCAACCCGACACAAGCCTCGTCCCGAATGGCGTAGACCCAGCGACTTCAGAGCGTCCCGCGATCTCGTTTCCGATCGGCTATCACGAGTTGCACCCCAACGTCAGCATCAATTTTCAACTGAACCGTTTCTATGGCTGGGTCGGCGACGACAGCCGATTATCCGACGTTCACGAAGATCATACTCGGGCTGGGAGAAGCAGCGCTCGCCCGACACGAGGTGCTCAAAGGCGCGTATTATCTGCGTCTTGCCGAGTTCTTCTTGCGCTCGAGCGACCCACGCAAGCTGCCCACGCGCCAGCGCTTTGTCGATCTGATTCTCGGTCATTTCCACATCCCGTCGTCGGCGTGCAGCCGCATTCCATTTGGGTCCGGCTGGCTGCCCGCCTATCGCCTCACCCCTGCACGGCCCAAAGGCACGCTCGTCGTATTCGGCGGTTTCGACAGCTACATCGAGGAATGGTTGCCCGCCGCGCTGTTGTTTCGCGATGCCGGATACGACACGATCATGTTCGAGGGGCCCGGCCAGGGAGCCGCGCTCGAATTGGCGCACCTGACCATGACCCCTGAGTGGGAGAAGCCAGTCAAAGCGGTGCTGGACTTCTTCCGTCTCGACGCCGTCACCTTGATGGGCTTCTCCCTCGGCGGCGGGCTGGCCATTCGCGCCGCCGCCTTCGAGCCAAGGGTGCACCGAGTGATCAGCTATGACATTTGCACCGACGGGCTCGAATGCGCCGTACGCCCACTGCCGCCGGCGGTACAAAAGGAACTCCTCGGCTGGATCGGCACTGGCGACGAGGCAGCGGTCGACAGGTTCTTCGCCGACGCCATGGCCAAGAGCCTGCTGCTGGACTGGATGGTGCAATTGATGATGCACAACACCGGACTTCGGACGCCATATGCGGTGATGAGGCATTATCAGAAACACGAGACCGCCAGCATCTCGTCCCGGCTGACGCAGGACGTACTTCTGCTGGCAGGCGCCGAGGATCACTACATCCCGGTGCACCAGCTGCCCGACCAGATCGCCACTCTGACGCATGTCCGCTCACTGACCGCACGCCTGTTCACGCGCGCGGAGCAGGCGCAAAACCACGTTCAAGTCGGCAATATGGGCCTTGCGTTCCGTGTGATGATCGATTGGATGGAGAACTTCGGTACGATCGAACAGCCCGGCCATCTGGCAGATGATGCGAATTCGGCGGCCTGACGCTTAAGGCTTTAAGGTCTTCATTGCGTCAGCAGCCGGGACTGTCTGTTAAAGGGTAGGTCCTGGGACATCAAAAACCCATGCTGTAGTCAAGGACTTCTGAAGCCTGAAAGTCAATCCCATCCTTATTCGGAATCTTCTGCGGCACCAATCGACATATCCAGCGATCCGTGGGCCAAAGCGCTCATCAGCCAGAACCTTCCATCGGCAGTGCGACGCAGAACGCGAACCCATCACTCACGGTCCTGGTGGAGTGGCCCTTCCCGGTCGTATCCTCGGCAAGCAAAACGCTCCCCGGCCCGAACCGTCGCGTGTCACCCCTACTTGTCGTCACCGCATATTCGCCCGTAACCCCCACCAGGATGAAGCGCCGAGGCGACGTATGCAGCGCATCGCCCTTCCAGCTCGTTGTCGAACCGACCCAAAACGTTCCCTCGCTCGCGAGAAACGGTGCCGACGGCAGTGCTTCGATGCCCGCGACCGACATTGCCTGCCGCAATTCCATCGCCACGTCTTCGAAGCAGGATTCGCCCTGATCGTCGGTGAACAATCGCGTGTAGTGAGCCTCCATCTCCGCGTCCTCCGGTTCACTGCAAGTTCGACGGGAACCCACGTGCCCGGAGCCGCGCAATTCTCCCGCCCTCGCATTCCGTCTCACGCGACATGGGCGCACATCCTCGACCGGGGGACCGGCGCGGCGCGCCCGTCAAAGTTCACGCATCAGCGCTAAGCCGTTGAACTCGCCGGGCATCCAAAATCGCCAGGCAACACGGTTGCAACCGCCAAATGCGTCCGCGTCGCCGCCCGCGAGGTCACCCGCCCAGTACGTCCTTGGTCAACAGCGCTGGCATGTTCGCATCCGGCTTGCCGGCCAGAACCTTTTCTTCATCGTCCATCGGCTGGACGGGACGATCGGACTTCCGGTCAACGTGTGCCGCGATTTTGGCGACCTCATTTTCACTGTGGTCAGATTCGGGCATCACCGCGCTCCTTCGAAAACCGTTCGGCGAGCTTAACGCCGCATTATGATGCAATGCAACAAAATGATGCAGATTGCCGCATCTGTGGCGCTCTCGCCCAAATCCATTCTCCGGGCCGGCCACCGCACAGGTTGCCGCCGGAGGGCCGAGGACCATTTGGTCTGCCACCACACGTCGCAGGGCAAGTGAGATGGTGCCATGGGGCGGGACGTGTCATGGCCAACCAAACCTCCGACGACCCAATCCTGGCCCGCTTGCGGGCAGTTCTGGCCCGAACCTATGGCAACCGCCTCGAACGAGCGGTCCTGTATGGCTCACGCGCGCGCGGCAATCACCGCCCGGGCTCCGACTATGACGTCGCCGTCTTTATCAGGCACCCTGGCAACTTTCCCGAGGAAAGCGCCCATCTGGCGGAGGTCAGTACGGACATCTTGTCCGACACGGGCGCAGTCATCTCCGCAACCCCCTTCCCGGCTGGCGCGTATCGCGAACGAACCGGCTTCATGCACGAATTGCGCAAAGACGGCGTCGACTTATGAAGCCGGAGACCGCTGACTATCTCGGCAAAGCGCATGCCACCCTTGCCGACGCGACAAAAATTGCGACCTTGCCGCTGCCACACGTCGCCGCGCGCGAAGCCTATCTCGCCGTGTTCCATGCCGCCGAAGCTTACATCTTTGAGCATACCGGCATGGCGGCGAAAACCCATCGCGGCGTACGCAGCGAATTTACCCGGCTGGCAAGACGGGAGCCGCGCATTGGCCGCAATTTGATCATCTTCCTCGGCGCCGCTTACCGGTTCAAGACGATCACCGATTAGTCGGTTGGCTCCGCCGCGATGCCGATTTCAGCTGACCAGGCGACCGCCGCAATGAGCAATGCGGGGCGGTTCATCGATGCCGTCTCCGAGGTTCTGCCGCCCGGAGTTTGATCCGAACGATGCCGTTGCCTGGTCGCCTCGTAACCTCAGAGGGCATCGTCTACGACGGCATCTGACGCAACGGTTGCCTTACAAAAAGCAACGAACAGACCGTAATCGACGTCGATCTGTCGACCTGCCCCTGATCACCGCAGAACCGCGCTCACGCCAATCGCGCCCGCAACACCGCCGACAGCCGTTCCGCTGCAATCACGATCACGAAAGTCATCAGCAACAACAGCGACACCACCCGGTAATCGAACAAATTCATCGCCGTCAGCAACTGGAACCCGATCCCGCCGGCGCCGACAAAGCCCAGCACCAACGAGGACCGGATGTTCTCGTCCAGCCGGTACAATGCAATCCCCAGAAACGCCGGCAACACCGTCGGCACCACACCATGTGTGAACACCTGCAACCGGTTCGCTCCGGTCAGCGACAACGCATCGATCGGCGCCATATCCATGTTCTCGATCGTTTCGGCGCACAGCCTTCCCAGCATGCCCACCGAATGCACCGACAGCGCCAGCGCCCCCGGAAACGGTCCCAGCCCTACCGCTGTTACGAACAGCAGCGCCCACACCAGATCCGGCACCGACCGAGCCACCCCGATGATCGCGCGCGACAAATAGTACACCACCCGAGACGGCGTAACATTCGCCGCTGCCAACACCGCCAGCGGCACCGCCATGAACACCCCGGCCACGGTGCCGAAGATCGCGATATCGACGGTTTCCAACGCCGGCCACAGCATATCCGGAAACCGGGAGAAATCCGGCGGCATCGCCCGGCGAATGATATCCGCCATGCCGTGGATGCCGGTAATCAGGTCCTGCGGCCGTGCCTGCACCACTATCAGCGCCTGCACCACGATCGCCAGGCCAAGCACCGCAACAACACAACGCAGCGCCACCCCAACCGCGCCAGCCCAGGAGCGGAGGGGCAATGCCGGCAAGGCCTCGCCGCTCATGCCGCGTCAGCCAGATAGAGGTCGCGCACCTGCTCGCGCGGCAATGCGGCAGGGGTCACATCGAACGCCAGCCGGCCGGCGCGCATGCCCACAATCCGGTCGGCGTAATCGAACGCCAGATCCACCTGATGCAGCACGCACAGCACCGCCAGCCCATCGCGGTGCGCCAGCAACCGCAGCAGGCGCATGATACCGTGCGCTGCCTCGGGATCCAGGCTGGCCACCGGTTCATCCGCCAGCAGCAGCCGCGGCCGCTGCGCCAACGCCCGGGCAATCGCCACCCGTTGCGCCTGCCCACCCGACAGAGTGCCAGCCCGTTGCCCGGCGAGATGCGCCAGCCCCACGCCTCCCAGATACGACTGGGCGGCGCGGAGCTCGTCGGCCGGGAGACCGCCAAGCGCGGTCCACCAGGTCTGGTGCCGGCCCAACGCCCCCGCGGCAACATTGGCGGCCACGCCCCGGCGGCGGATCAAATTCGCCTGCTGCCAGATCATCGCGATATCCAGCCGAGCCCGGCGCAACGCGTCGCCGGACAGCGCGGTCAGTTCGGTGCCATTCAGCCACACTTCTCCGGCGGTCGGGGTCAGCGCCCGATTGATACAGCGCAGTAATGTCGTTTTGCCGCAGCCGTTGCCGCCGAGCACGACGGTCAGCGCGCCAGGCCGCACCTCCAGATCCACGCCGTGCAGCGCCTGCTTCCCGTCCGGATAGCGCAGCGACAGGCCACGGACCGCCAACAGCGGCGGCATTGGATCAGCTCAGCTTGTCGAGATCAATGTGCAGCGTTTTCACCAGATCGCGGATCCCATTGTACGCGCCGTCGGTCTGTGGCACGAAGCGCGTGCCGCTCAATCCCATGATCTTGCGGTCCGCCTCTGGCAGCGAACTCAGGTCGAGCGTTTGCAACACCTCGGTCAGGCGTGCCTTGAACGCGGGCGGCAGATCGCCGCGCACCGTGATCGGGTCGGTCGGGATCGGGTCCGACTTCCACAGGAACACCACGTCACCGTCTTTATAATGGCCGCGCTGCATGGCCGACTGCAGTTGCTCGCTGTTCAGTTCGCCGGCATCGACTTTGTGGTTATACAGCGCCTCAAAGGACGAGGTGTGACTGCCGGCATAGATCGGCTTGATGTCCTTGTCCGGGTCCAGGCCCGCCTTGCGCAGCCCATAGGCCGGGAACAAATGCCCCGAGGTCGAGGCTGGATCGGAAAACGCAAAAGAATGCCCGCGGATGTCCGCCACCGTCTTGATGCCGGAGCCCGGCCAGGTCACCAGGCTGGCCCAATAGGTATCCGGCTTACCCTCCTTCGTCCCAAACGCCGCCACCGCCTGGGCTTTGGCCACCTGATGCGCCAGCACGTAGCCAAGCGGCCCGAACTCGCCGACCTCCAGCTTGCCGGCGCGCATCGCCTCGATTTCAGCATTGTAGTTGGTGGTTACGAAGACCTTGACCTCGCAGCCAAGTTTGTCGCCGAGCAGCTTGCCGATGTGGTCGTAGATCGGGACCAGCTTGGCGGCGGTATCGAACGGTTCGACGCCAAACCGCACTACCCCGTCATTGGGACAGTCGGACGCCGCCAAAGCGGGCGTGACAAATCCAAGCGCGGCGACGGCCGCCGCGGCAAGCAGTTTTTGCATGTATGTCCCCTGTCCCCGAACGGCCCGTGGGCTATCAGCCGTGGGTGACAGAGCGATTGCAGAAATCTTACGGTTGCATGACAATCTGCGCGATCGTGGGTTCGCCTTGCCTTTTTTCCGCCCTAATCGCTCTTCCCAACCCGCCATCTTTGCCTAAATAGCATCGACCATGGACCTGCTTCGCGCCCTCGGCACCTTCGTTCGCATCACCGAAACTGGCTCGTTTTCCGCCGTCGCGCGGGAGAGCAACTCCACGCCCTCGGCGGTCACCCGCCTGATCGGGCAACTGGAAGAGCATTTCCGGGTCCGGCTGTTCCACCGCACCACGCGTCATCTGAGCCTGACCGAGGACGGCCAGGACCTGCTCGCGCACGCCCGCAGCATCATCGAGGCCACCACCGACCTCGAGGATACCATTGGCAATCAACGCACCGCCCCGACCGGCCGGGTCCGCGTCGGTCTGACCCACGGTGCCGCCCGCCTGCTTACGCCGGGCCTGATCGACCTGCTGACCCGCTACCCTGGCCTGTCCGTAGACTTCGTCGTGCGCGAGCAATTCGGCGACCTGATCGAGGACCGCCTGGATCTCGCCATGCGACTGGGTCAACCGACCGATGCCTCGCTGGTCGCCCGTTCGGTCGGCGAGTTCGGCCGGGCGCTGGTCGCCTCACCCGCCTATCTGGAACGGCACGGCGCGCCGTCCGACCCTGCCGCGCTGACCATGCATCGATGCATCGCTCAGGATGGCGAACCCGCCAACGCGACCTGGCGGTTCAACGGCCCCGGCGGGCCGCACAATATCGAGGTAACCAGCAGCTTCAGCGCCAACAACGCCGAGGTGGTGCGTCAGGCCGCCCTCTCCGGCCACGGCATTGCCCTGCTGCCGGAACCGCAGGTGCTCGACGATATCCTCGGCGCCAGGCTGTATCGCCTGCTGCCGGATTACCCGACCGACCGCACCAAGGCGTTTCTGGTCTACCCCTCTCGCCGCCATTTGCCGCCCAGAACGCGCGTGGTGATCGACTTTCTGGTCGAGCGGTTTGCCGCCGTTGGCGCCCGCCTCGCCGACGAACGGGTCTGGGGCGAGCACGAGACCGTATGGCTGGTCTGACATCTGTGCTGAATTCACACAAATGTTGTCCGCGAATCCCTGATTAACGACGCTGCCCGGCAGGCTTACTTGCGTGTCACGACAAAAAACGCCGGAGCCCAAGCCATGACCCATAGCGCCAAAACCCTGGACGTCGCGGTCGAGGACAAGATCACCTCGCGCGACGTGCCGGGTGCCATACGCGTTCCCGCCGCATCGGCTCGCAAGTTGCCCTGGCGGCCGGTGTTGTTGGCCGGCGCCGCGATCATCGGCCTCGCCGTGGCCGGCCAGCTCGGCTGGAACTACTGGACGGTGGGACGCTTCGACGTGTCGACCGACGACGCCTATGTGCAGGCCGACACCACCGTCATCGCGCCAAAAGTCTCCGGCTATTTGCAGGACGTCCTGGTGACCGACAACCAGCCGGTGAAAGCCGGCCAGCCGCTGGCCCGGATCGACGATCGTGACTACGCTGTTGCAGTCGAGCAGGCCAAAGCCGATGTCACCGCCGCGCAGGCCGATGTCGCCAATGTCGAGGCCAGTCTCGATATGCAACAGGCGGTGATCGCCCAGGCCCGCTCCACGGTCGAGGTGGATCGTGCCAACCTGACGTTTACGCAGCAGGACAATGACCGCTACAGCAGCCTCGCCCGGACTGGCGCCGGCAGCGTGCAGAACGAGCAGCAGGCGGTGTCTAAGCTGCAGATCGCCCAGTCGACGTTGCAGAGGGATACGGCAGCGGTGACGGCGGCCGAGCGGCGGATGGAAATGCTGCGGGCGCAACTCGCCAAAGCCGGGGCAGTGCTCGCGCATGATCGCGCCGTGCAGGATCAGGCGGTACTCAACCTCAGCTACGCCACGATCGTTGCGCCGGTGGATGGGGTGGTCGGCAATCGCACCCTACGCCCTGGCCAATATGTCCAGGCGGGAACGCAACTGATGGCGGTAGTGCCGGTGCACGGCGTCTACATCGTCGCCAATTTCAAGGAGACGCAGCTGACCGACGTGCACGCGGGCCAACCGGTGGCGATCGACGTCGATACCTTCCCAGGCACCATGGTCAAAGGTCACGTCGACAGTATCGCTCCGGCGAGCGGCCAGGAGTTTGCCTTGCTGCCGCCTGACAATGCGACCGGCAACTTCACCAAAATCGTGCAGCGCATTCCGGTGAAGATCACGCTCGATGCCGGCGATCCGCTGGCCGGTCGGTTGCGGCCCGGCATGTCGGTCACGCCGACCATCGATACCCAGGCGCCGGCAGGCGAGTACCACGTCGTCGCAAACTGACCTCGCTGTCAGTTGCCGGAGGGCAAAAGCCATGTCTGCATCAACGATTTCGTTTGGCGCCAGTGCGCCGGACCGGTCCGTCAGCCTGAAGACCTGGATCATGGTGATGGCCGGTCTTCTGGGCGCCTTCATGGCGGTGCTGAATATCCAGATCACCAATGCCTCGCTGCTGGATATCGAAGGCGGTATCGGCACCGGTGTGGATAACGGCGCCTGGATCTCGACGGCGTATCTGATCGGCGAGATCATCGTCATTCCGCTGACGGATTATCTCAGCCGGGTGTTTTCGTTCCGGCGCTTCCTGCTGACCAACGCGATCTTGTTCCTGACGTTTTCCGTGGCCTGTGCCTTCGCGGGCAATCTGCAGCAGATGATCGCTCTGCGCGCCATCCAGGGCTTCACCGGCGGCGTGCTGATCCCGATGGCGTTCACGCTGATCCTGACCAAACTGCCGGTTGCGCAGCGGCCGATCGGCATGGCCTTGTTTGCCATCACGGCGACCTTTGCTCCGGCGATCGGGCCGACCATCGGTGGCTACCTCACCGAGAACTACGGCTGGCAATACATCTTCTTCATCAATCTCGTGCCCGGATTGATCATGGTGGCGACGCTGTTCGCAACATTGGAACGGCAGCCGATGCAATTGGGTCTGCTGAAGCAAGGCGACTGGGTTGGCATCGCCGCGATGGCGATCGGCCTCGGCGCCTTGCAGACCGTGCTGGAGGAAGGCAACAAGGACGACTGGTTTGGCTCGCCGTTCATTGTCCGACTGACCGTCGTGGCCGTGGTCTCGCTGGCGTTGTTCGTCTGGATCGAACTGACCGTTAAATACCCCGCGGTCAATTTGCGCCTGCTGGCGCGGCGCAACTTCGGGCTTGGCACGTTGGCGGGTGCGCTGGTTGGGTTTGCGCTGTATGGTTCGGTGTATTTGCTGCCGCAATATCTTGGCCAGGCGCAAGGCTACAACGCCGAGCAGATCGGCTCGGTGATGGCGTGGACCGGTCTGCCGCAGTTGCTGATCATCCCGTTCGTGCCGATGCTAATGGGCCGCTTCGACGTCCGCCACATCGTCATCGTCGGACTGAGCGTGTTCGGCGGCAGCTTCCTGATGAACGTGCATATGTCAGCCAATTATGCTGGCGATCAGTTCTTCGTCCCAAACGTGATACGGGCCGCGGGTCAGGCGCTGGTGCTGGGACCCATGACCGGTATCGCCATGGTCGGCGTCGCGCAGTTCGAGTCGGCGGCGGCGTCCGGCATTTACAACATGGCGCGCAATCTGGGCGGCGCATTCGGTACCGCGCTTCTGGGCACGCTGGTGACCAAACGGGAGCAGTTCCATTCCAACATCATCGGTTCGACGGTTAGTCTGTACAGTGAGACCGTGCGCGACCGGCTTGCGGCGATGACCAGCTACTTCGAGTCTCGTGGCATTTCCGATGTGGCGGCGGCGCATGAGCAGGCGGTCATCGCGCTTGGCAACGCCGTCCGCCGGCA
>JBEKQQ010000187.1:0-9580 GCA_049519555.1 Acetobacteraceae bacterium | reverse complement strand
CTCGGCGGACAGGTGGTTCTTCATGGCGGCTAACTCCTTGACCGATCTTATAGCCGCTAACCCTGGGGATGTAAAGTGTAATAGTGCCCAAAATGCGAATTCACTCACGCTGTTGCGCCAGGACTGCGCCATACATTTCCACCGGTGACCGTGTTGGTTCGTCGAGACGACGTTACTCCGCGTCATGTCATTTGACGGTAGTGACACCGGCGCCCGCAACATTGTTCCTCGGGGTGCCTCCGCCGCCGAGTCCGGCGTTTCGGAATACCCTGTCAATGTAAGGATTTTCCTTACATTAAATAATCGTTAAACCTTACATTAAATTCTGGTTAATCCTGACGTTATATTCGCGTGAATTCCGACTGTCTGAGACGGGCGAAATACCGCTCTCTGTGAGCTAACAGAGGGGGCGCCTATCCGAGCTTCACAGCAGCAGTGGCAGTACGCTCACATGGGCGGCCAACGTGGCCGGCCCTGCGCCCTTGTCTGCGTTCGGCGGCCTCATTGTGAGAGTGGTTTTCCGGGAGTTTCAGCGGCGGAACCAATCGGAATTTCCCCACAATGAAGGGAGATTTGGAGCCTGGCGCCGCTCCACGCGGCCTATCCCCCCAGGGCGTGTCGTTGGGCGGACTGGCCGGTCGCACACTGGAATTACGGGAACTGCGCTATTTCCACAGCGTCGCTCGCACCGGGAATTTTGGCCGCGCGGCGCGTGAGCTGAACATCGGCCAGCCAAACGTTTCCCATCAGGTGCAGAAGCTCGAGCAGGAACTCGGCACCCAGCTGCTGATCCGGCACGGGCGTGGCGTGACGCTCACGCAGGCCGGTTCATGCCTCATGGAACGGCTGGACGTCATTCTGGGCTTGCTCAACGCACCGCTCGAGACGGCGGCGGCGCCGGAACGGACCATCGGCACGATCTCGGTGGCGCTGCCGCCGGAGTCCGCGCCATTGTTGGTTCCCAGGCTGCTCGAAGCGTGCCGGGAGCGGTGGCCGCACGTGACCTTGGCCATCCGGGAAGGCACCAGCGCGTCGTTGGAAGAATGGGTGCTGGATCGCCGAGTCGACGTCGCGGTGTTGCAGGATCCTCCGGCGCTGGACGAACTCACGATCGAGCCGGTGGTGACCGAGCGGCTCGGCCTGGTGTCCGGTGTGCGGACGATCCGACTCGACGGAGCCGAGTCGGTTCGGGTCCGCCAGCTTGGCGAGCTGAAGCTGATCCTGCCGCACCCGCGGCATTGGATCAGGCGGTTGGTGGACAATGCGGCGTTCCGGCGCGGCATCGTCCTCAATCAGGTCCAGCAGGTGGACGGTGTCGCGCTCATCAAGGAGATGGTGCGCGATGGCTCTGGCCACACGGTCCTGCCTTTCGTGGCGGTGCGTGAGGAGGTCGCTCGTGGGACGCTGTCGTTCCTGCCGATCGACCACGATCCGCTGCTCACAGTTCATGCGATCGCCTGTCGCAGCAGTGTCGCGCCGGCTCCGTTCGTCACGGAAGTCAGCCGTCTGCTGCGCGACGTGATGTCCAGCCAGGCCCGTAGTGGGGTCTGGGCCGGGGCGAGCGTGACCGGGACACCGGCGAGATCAGCCGGGTCCGCTACTCATCCGGAATTGGAGGCTGCCATAGAGTAATTCCGAAGTCGCATTGCCGCGCTTTGGAGTTGCCGGCGCTTAGGTGCGCTGGCGCTAACAGTAAAGCTTTGCCATATACAAATACTGTTGCATTTTTATCATACAACGTTATGTAAGTACCACAAACCGTATTTAACCACTTCTTAGGAAATGCCCGACCCTGCATAGTAAATCCCAGGCCCGAGTGACTCGTGATCATCGTCTCTTGTCGCAACCGAGAGATCAGAACTCAGGGTCATCGAAACAGGGTTGCAATCGGTGTCGGGCCGACCAACCCGGCGCATGCAGGAGGGACACGATGCGAAAGATTTTGCTGGCCAGCGCGGCCATACTGGGGACCGCCGGAGGTGCCTGGGCACAGACACCGACATACCAAAGCCAGGGGACGGTGGCACTGCCGTGGACCAACTTCTATGGTGCCAACACCAACATCAATGCCAACGGCACGGCGCAACCGGGTGGGGCAAAACTTCCCGACCCCGGCACCGTGGTCATTCACCTGAACGGCCGTGTGTACGCCGACGTCGATCTGTCCTGGAGTTCTCTGGGCAATGTCAGCTCGGGTGCGGGCTCTTCGGGCGTGCGTTACAAGTCGAACCCGATCGGGATCGGTTCGTATCTGCGGTTGTATCCGGGCTTTGACGGTGTGGCGACGAACGGCCTCCGTTATGGTGCATCCGCCGAAATCCGCCAGAACATCATGTCTGCCAACGTGTTCAACGCGTCGGTATCGCAGAACGGTTCGACCGGAAGCTTCGCGAGCGGCAGCGGCTATTCCTCGGCTGAAACGTTGTTCACTCGTCGCGCCTTCACCTACTTCGGTTCGGATCAACTCGGTATCATCCGTATCGGCCAGGATGACGGTGTGGTTGGCCTGTTCGATGCGACCGGCGTGTTCACCGTCGGCACCTGGAACCTGACTGCCGGCATCCTGGATGGCGATACGGAAGCGTATCAGCCCAACAACTTCCTGCTGTCATGGGCATGGTTGTCGGGCAACGGCATCGAATATAGCCAGCAGCGAATTTCGTATATGAGCCCGAGCTTCTTCGGGTTCGACTTCGCTGCCGACTTCTCGCCATCGACTGCCAACTCCTTCGGCAACGGTTCGACCAGTTCGCCGTATCAGACCGGCACCTGCGCGGTTGAAAGCGCAAACTGCGACAACGTGACGGGAGGCGCGGACGCATCGCGGCCGTATAACCGGGTGTCGGCTGGCGTGCGCTACCAGGGCAGCTTCTCCGGCCTGGATGTGAAAGCCTTTGCTCTGTACACCCATTCGGCGGGGGAAAGTATTACTTCGGTTCCGAACGGTGGTCTCCAGGCCGGCCCCGGCCTACCGTCCCTCACAACTTCCGGGAACACGCTGAAATATGATGGGCAGAGCTTCTTCGACGTCGCCGCGGCCCTCGGCTTCCAGGGGATTGCGGTCAACGCTAACTTTACCGACGGCCGGTTCAATCCTGGGAACAATGGCCTGACTCCGAGCGGCGGCGTGAACACGGTGGGCACGCTGATCGGTGTTGGCTATTCGAATGGCCCCTGGGTGACCGGCACGAACGTCGCGTTCGTCGACTGGCAGGGTGCTGCGCAGTACACTCATATTTCGCAGCGGCATGAGTTCGCCTTCACCTACATGGTGGGCTACAAGCTAGCTCCCGGCATCAACCTGGCTGCCGAGTACCTCTATGTTCAGAAGCATCAGGGTGGCTTTGACTTCTATACCAATGGTGCAAACGCCGCGACGACGCGGGCCGGAAACGACATCCACGCCCAGGGTCTGACCTTCGCGACGATCCTCAGCTGGTAAGACTTTCACCGGAACGAGCCTGACCGACGGCGGGGGCAACCCCGCCGTCTTTTTTCGTGCCCTTGGCGTCGCCCCGAGAGCAGGCTAAATGGCTGTCCCACGCTGCGAAACTCAATCTGGTGACACAACATGATTCGCGTTTTTCCACGTTCATTCCGACCCTGGGCTGCGCCGTTGATTGGAGCCATCGCGCTCGTCGCCTGCTCGTATGCGCAGCCAAACTCGACACCACCGAACTTCTCGGGCCTTGGCAGCCCCGGTGATACGACGGCGAGCCGGGTGGGTGGCTCGGATAGCGGCGCTTTGACTGTGGGGGGCAGCAAGCAAAGTGACACCTCCGGTACCGGCGCGGGCATCGGCGTCAACGCGTTCCTGTGGCGTGGCGCGCTGGATACGCTTAGCTTTCTGCCTTTGACCTCGGCCGATCCGTTTGGCGGAGTCATCATCACCGATTGGTACAGCCCGGCGGATGCCAGCGGCGAACGGTTCAAGGCGACCGCCTATATCCTCGGGCGAGAACTGCGCAGCGATGGCATTCGGGTCAGCGTGTTCCGCCAGGTCAATGAGGGCGGTCGCTGGGTCGATGCGCCGGTCGATCCCGTGGTTCAGGCCGATATCGAGAACAAGGTTCTCGACCGCGCGCGCCGCTTGCGCGAACAGGCGCAGACCCAGGGCTGAAACCTGGCCCCGGGTTGTCCTGGTCGGCAAACCGGGGCCCTACCGGTGTCTCCGAGCAGGTTTGCGCTGAGCCGGCGATTGCAGGGATTCGAGACACCGCGAGAACGGGCAATGATGACGGAGGGGTGCGCCTGGTATTACCCCACGAACTTCACCAGCCTGCCGCCAGGTGAGCCCAGGACGGTATCGTCACGCATAACTACCGTGCCGCGCACGATCGTGGAGACCGGCCAACCGGTGATGTCCATCCCCGCGAACGGCGTCCAACCGCAAGGTGAGACGATCCACGACTCCTCGATGCGCCGCCGGTGTTGCAGGTCCACCAGGGTGAAGTCGGCGTCATAGCCGGCCGCCATCCGGCCCTTGCCAACGACGCCGTAGACCCGTGCAGGTCCCGCGCACATCAGATCGACCATGCGATTGAGCGACAGCCGGCCGCCATTCACGTGGTTCAGCATCACCGGCACCAGTGTCTGCACACCGGTCAGTCCGGCGGGGCAATCCGGCCAGGGCAGGAGTTTTTTGTCGCGTGCGTGCGGCGCGTGGTCCGAGCCAATGGTATCGATCGTGCCGTCGTTCACTGCCTTCCAGGCCGCCTCCATGTGCCGCGGGCCGCGGATCGGCGGGTTCATCACGCCGAAACCCTTGAGCCGCTCGTAACAGTCCGGGGCCACCTGCGTCAGGTGGTTGACCAGCATTTCGCATGTGCAGATATCTCGATAATCTTTCAGATAGTCGAGTTCTTCGGCCGTCGAGACGTGCAGAATATGCGCTGGCCGGCCGGTTTTCCGCGCCAGCGCCATCAGCCGCCTGGTGCCGAGGAAAGCGCATTCCTCATCGCGCCACTCCATGTGATAGGAGTAGGGATCGCCCGATTTATACAGTGGTTTACGGGCCTGCAGGCGGTACTCGTCCTCACTGTGATAGGCAATGCGGCGTCGTCCGGAACGCATGACTTTTTCCAGATGCTCGTCATCCTCGACCATCAAATCGCCGGTGGAGCTGCCGGCAAAGATCTTGATGCCGCAGACCCCGCGAAAAAGCTCGAGTTTCGCAAGTTCGGGGATGTTGGTCTTGGTGCCGCCAATGTACAGCCCCATGTCGCACCAGGCGACCTGTTCCGCGTAGTTCTGCTTCCAGGTCATGGATTCGGCGTCGACGATCGATGGGCTGGTGTTCGGCATGTCGAATACTGCGGCGAGACCACCGAGCACCGCGGCTTTGGTGCCGGTCGGGATCGATTCCACGGTCTTGTCGCCAGGGTCGCGCAGATGCACGTGCGGATCGATCAGGCCCGGCAACACGTGCAGGCCGCTCGCGTCGATCACGTCCGTCGCGCTTGCCGTGGCCGGCACGCCCAGAGCGACGATCCGACCGGCGCGAACGCCAACATTGGTAACTTCCTGACCCCAGGGCAGGACGCAGGTTCCGTTGCGGATCAGCAGATCGTAGTGCTCGGCCATGGCGTGTCTCCTGGTGGTCCGGTGGCGGCGGCGGTGTTCGTCCGTCGACTCGTCGATCCGGACCGGTATCCGGACGAAGTTGCGGCAGACCGCTCATCGCTTCAAGCCCGCGGTCGATCCAAATCCTCTGGTCCTCGGAATCTCCTGGTTAAAATCTACGGTGCCGGTCAAGCAGTTTGACCTGGCCGGATGGCAGGTTCGATCTACGGGTTCCGCGGCAATGCAAGGAGTCATCCAAAGGGGGCCAGAGGACCAGAGGTTCACCCTTTGGGGCCTGGTCGGCACGCGAATGTCATGGGCGCGGTGGCAGCCTGGTCAGGTCCGCGACCGTGCCCCATCGATCCCCCAGGGACCGCCACCTTCGAGTGCAAAAAACAGGAAGATGAAGCAAAATAGCACTGCGGCATCCCCGCCGTTCACCAAAGGGAAAAAGCTCTTCGGGAAGTGGGCCATGAAATAGCCGACCGCCATTTCACCCGAGGCGATGAACGCCGCCAGCCGGGTGAACAACCCGATTGCCACCAGTGCCCCGGCCACAATCTCGATCGCTCCCGCCGCCCACAAGATGCCAGCGACGTGAAACGACGGCGCCACGGGGAAGGCGAAATACTTGCTGAGCCCGTGTTCCATGAACAGCAGCCCCACGACGATGCGAAGAATGCTGAGAAGGCGTGGCGACCACATCGCCCGAAACGAGTCACTGACCATTTGCTCATGCCTCCTTTTCTCAGCCGTGCTCCCCCGCGTGGCCCCGAGCTACGGTTGAATTAACGGTCAACACACCATCCTTTTTTTCGCATCACAACCACCGGCCTGAACTGTTGACGTCCACCGCCCGGCGCCTGTTCCAGCCCAGATCGCCGCATCCGCCTTCGCCGCGCTCACGCCTTGACCAGCGGACAGCCATCTTCCGCCAACGGCCGCCATGCTTCATCGGCTGGGGTCGTCGCGACCAGTTTGTACAGATCCCATTCATGCTTGCTTTCGGACGGTTGCTTTACTTCAAACAGATAGACCGGATGGATCTTCCGCCCGTCCTCGCGGATCCGTCCTGGTCCGAAACAGTCGTCATCGGTGGGCATCGCCTTCATCCGAACGACGGTCGCTGCCCCATCCGCCTTCGCCGCAGCCGCGCCCATCGCCGTCACCGCCTTCAGGTAATGCAGCGTGCAAGAGTAATTGCCGGCCTGCGACATGTTCGGCCAAAGCGTCACTTTGTCCTTGATCCGATTTTGAAACGACCGGGTGCGATCGTTGAGATCCCAGTAATACGTCTCCGACAGGCGCAGCCCTTGCGCGATGTCCAACCCCATCGAGTGCACGTCGGTGGAATAGGCGATCAACGCAGCCAGATTCATGGTCTTTTGCACAGCGAATTCATGCGCCTGCTTGACGATGTTGATCAGGTCGCTGCCGGCGCCGGCGATGCCGAGAATTTTCGCGCCCGACGTCTTTGCCTCCAGTAACGGCGCTGAGAAATCTGAGGTATCCGGAAACGGATACAGCCGGCTGCCGAGAATTTTACCGCCGTTGGACTCGACGAAGCGCGTGGTGTCGCGTTGGAACGCGATGCCGGCGGCATAATTTGGCGTAATGAAAAACCAGCTGTCGCCGCCGGCCCTCACCATGGCACCACCGGTCGACCGCGCTTCCATGTACGTATCGTAAACCCAATGAATGGTATTGGGCGTGCAGGCCTTGCCGGTCAGGTCCGAGGTCGCCGTGCTGGTCGGAATGAACACCTTATTGCGATCCTTGCAAATTGAACTGATCGCCAGTGCGGCGGCCGACGAAGCGCCATCCTGGATAAAATCCACGCCGTCCTGATCGATCCATTGTTTGGTAATCGCCGCGCCGAGATCGGGTTTGTTCTGATGATCGGCGGACAGCACTTCCACGTCGAAACTCCCGGCAGCAAATTCCTGCACCGCTTGTTTTGTGCAGGCGATGCTGGTGGGGCCGTTCACATCGCGATACGGTCCGGACTGATCGTTGATCACTCCGATGCGGATGACCGGACGAGCCTGCGCGCGGGTTCTGCCGACCGGTGCGATGGCGGCAACCGCAGCGGCGCCAAGGATGGTCCGGCGAGTAATTTGCATGACGTTGCGTTTCCCTCTGTTGCGCTCTGGCGGCGCGTTGCGCGGCCAACCGGCCGTCGCGCGCAGTGTAGCGCGATTCCAGTCGTTGTTGAGAGGCTGCATGGCCTTTGCGCTGGCCCGGCGCAACGTCCGGGCCGTGACCGAAGGCGCACCCGGTTCACAGCAATCGTGCGAGTCGGTCGAACTCCGCAACGCTGAGCGTCTCGGCGCGCCGTTCTGGCGCGATCCCGGCCCGAGCCAACAACGCCTCGCCGCCAAGCTGCCGGAGCGCGCCGCGCAGCATCTTGCGGCGTTGGCCAAATGCGGCGGCGGTCAGCCGTTCCATGGCGGCGAACAACGCGGGTTCCGGCTGTACAACGTGTGGCCGCAGCACGACAACCGCAGACCAGACCTTGGGCGGCGGCACAAAGGCAGCGGGCGGTAGCCGCAGCGCGATATGGCTCTGGCAAATCCACCCGGCGAGCACCGATAGCCGCCCATAGGCTGCGGTTCCCGGCGGCGCCACGATTCGCTCGGCCACTTCGCGCTGGAACATTAGGGTCATTTGCTCGAACGCGCAGGCCTGACGCAGCCACCGCACCAACAGGGGGGAGGCGACGTTATACGGCAGATTGGCAACGATCTGCCGTGGCGTTGGCACAAGGTTGGGCAAATCGACCTGCAATGCATCGGCCTCGATGATCGTCAATTGCCGGGGATTTCCAGTGTCCTGCAGGGCAGCAGCCAGTTCGGCCATCGCCGCCACCGCCCGTTGGTCCAGTTCGATCGCGACCACCTGGGCTGCGCCGCTGGCCAGCAAGGCCCGGGTCAGACCGCCCGGGCCAGGCCCGACCTCGATCACGTTGCGCCCGGTCAGATCGCCGGCCGCCCGCACGATGCGTGCCGTCAGATTGCCATCCAACAGGAAATGCTGGCCCAAAGAATGACGCGCATCCAACCCATGCGCCGCAATGACGTCGCGCAAGGGCGGCAGCCCGGCGTCAGACATGGCAAACCGGTGGCCGCGGCGGTGTAGGGCAGCGCCAGGGCTCCGCCCTGGAACCCGCCAGGAGGCATCGGTGCGCTCTTCGCTGCCCGATCCTCCTGGACCTCCAGCAAAGGCGATGGCCTTTGCAATCCGTCCATGGGTGGGTGCACTGAGAGGGTCTGACGCGGACCTCGAAACGGCACGGTTGGCCCCTCTCAGAGCACCCACCAAAATGAGTGGTTCCAAGGGCCACTGCCCTTGGCAGGGTTCCAACGGGCAGCGCCCCTTGATCGGGGTACGGGGTGAAACCCCGGCGCTGCCTCTCAGTTCCCCGGCCCGGGTTGCATCGGTCCGTCGCGTGCCGCAGAAACTGCCCATGCGTTCCGTACTCCTGCCCACAAGGCTCGACCGGTATATTTTCCGTCAGCTCTTTGGGGCGCTGATCGCGGTGACCTCTGGGCTGACCGCGTTGATCTGGCTCACGCAGTCGCTGCGATTTGTCGAACTGGTAGTAAATCGCGGCCTCTCTTTGCTCGTGTTCATGCGGCTGACCGGGCTGCTGATCCCCAGCTTTATCGCCGTCATTCTACCGATTACCACCTTTGTGGTGATCCAGTTCATCTATCAACGTTTGGCCGGCGATCGAGAGGTGACCGTCATGCGCGCCGCCGGTCTCTCGCCGTTTGCGTTGGCACGACCGGCCCTGGCGTTGGCGTTGTTTGCGACCGTCGCCGGCTACTGGCTCAACCTTTCCGTAGTGCCTGACACGCTCGCGTCGTTTCGGGAGTTTCAGTGGGAAATCCGTAACAAGGTTGCCGCGTTCCTGTTGCAGGAAGGGGTGTTCACCTCGATTTCCGACAAGCTCGTGGTCTATGTCCGCACCCGCTCACCGGATGGGTCGCTGCATGGCATCCTGGTCGACGACGCC
>JBEKQQ010000186.1:0-9959 GCA_049519555.1 Acetobacteraceae bacterium | reverse complement strand
CGACCTGCCAGATCCAACTGTCCGAAGTGGTTGCCCCGGGCAAATCAGACGATCCGTTCGACATGAAACCAATCGTGCGGTTTCTGGCCGAGCGGCTGGACGACCTGCGCCCGCTGATGGTCCACCCGGTCCACAAACGCGTCGGTTTGCACGAGCACCCGGGCGTTGGAGGCGTTACGGAATCGGCTCAGGCGATCCTGCGGGCGATCCCCGGTCTCGATTTTGTGGACTTGCGGCAGCCGCGTCTGGGCTACCACTGCAACATGCTGGCGCCACTGCCGGAGTTCAAACGCTCGGTGCACCGCCAACAGCTGGAGGATGCGGAGCAGGCCGGCGTCACCACGCTCGCCGGGATCTACCATGCCTGCCATCGTGAACTTTGCAGCCACGAGCGCGACTGGCCGTTCGAAGTGGTCAATTTCCTCGAACTGGTCGGCGAGAGCATGGGCCTGACCCGGCCCGACCTGTTCAAGCGCCTGAAATTGATGCAGGACGTTGATGCGATCCTGGCCGAGACGGCCGACATGATCGAAACGCACCATCTCGACCTCGACGAAGCCCGCGCCATTATCGCTAAGGATATGTTGGGCGAGCAGCCGTTGCCGTTGGGCCGCGACGCGTGACTCCAGCCATATTCGCAACCGGGCGGTAAACTTGCCGACGGCATAAGCGCGCGTTTGCGTCGGAGTGCGCGTGTCCTCGAGCGAAGCCATCCCGTTTGTCACAACGCCGGGGTTTCGGGTCGCACCCAAAGTAGGGGCGCTTGCCCTGCCGGCGATTTTGCTGCTTGGCTTCGCCTTACGGCTCGGCACCTGCCTGACCCAGACGCACGTGCTGTTCTTCGACGAAACCATCCAATATTTCGAGCAAGGCCACCGGCTGGCCTTCGGCTCGGGCATCGTGCCGTGGGAGTTCGATGACGGCGTTCGCTCCTGGCTGTTGCCGGGATTGATCGCCCTGGCGATGCAGGCGACCGCATGGTTCAGCGACAATCCCATGCTGTATGTCGACCTCGTCCGCACAGCGTGCATCGTGCTGTCGATGGTAATCGTGCTGATCGGCTTCCGTGCGGGTGAGCGCGATAGCGGCCGCATGGGCGCGATTGTGACCGGCGGCTTCTGCGCCATCTGGTTCGACCTGATCTATTTTGCTCCCGCGGTGATGACCGAGGTGCTCGCCGCCCATTGTGCGATCGCTGCGCTGTTTCTCGGCGTGGTGGGCAAGAGCACGACCCGGCGCGGCTTCTGGGTCGGCGCATTGTTCGGTGCCGCAATCTGTCTGCGGTATCAATACGCACCCGCGCTACTGCTGGCGGCGATGTGGCAATTCCGTCGCCAGGCGAGGCACTGGCAATGGGTGTTTCTTGGCATGACGTCGGTACTGTTGCCATTCTCCGGCGTGCTCGATGCGATCACCTGGGGTGGAGCGTTCCAGTCGATCTGGCTGAACTTTTTCCGGAATTCGCTGCAAGGGATCGCGACCGCAATCGGCACACAGGGTGCGGCCTACTATTTGGAATATCTGACGGTCGCGCTGGTACCGCTGCCGTTGTTGCTTGGGCTCGCGGTAGTGGGGGCGATCCGGTTTCCTGCCCTCGGGATCGCTGCGCTGGTAACGCTGCTCACCCACAGCCTGGTGCCGCACAAAGAGGTGCGGTTCATTTATCTGACGATCGCCGCCATGCCGATCCTGATTGGGCTCGGGGCAAGCTACCTGCTGCGGCAGCTGGCGGTTCGATTCGGTCCGCGCACCGTGACGGTGGGAGGCCCGGTGTTTCTGGCGCTCAGCGCGCTGCTGTCATGCTACATCGGCACCGGGCCGTTGGGTGGGCGTTGGTCGTTCCAACGCGGCATGGTGGAGGCCTTCCTCGCGGCGCACCGAGAGCCGGATTTGTGCGGGCTTCAGGTGCGCGACATCCCATCCTGGCAGAGTGGCGGCTACACCTATTTGAACCGTGACGTGCCGCTGATGTTCGACCCTTATATCCCGGAGGTCCGCCTGAAAGGTGCCCCATTCCCATTGCGCTTCACGGTGGAGTGGCAGGGCGGCCCGGTATCGCAGCTGCGCAGCCCGTATTCGCATGTGATCGCCGAGGCTGCGCACCGGCCCGCGGGTTTCACTCCGGTCAGTTGCTTCCCCGACGACGCACGTCCAGGCGAGCCGGAACTATGCCTGTTCCGCCGGCGCAGCGGTTGCGCCGAATCCGACCCACCTTGAGTTTGCTGCTGTGGCGTGGATGACGACGGAGTGTCTGCCGATCTTGCTTGCAGACATGCTGATATCTTTATATGACCCCTGCATCAATCAGGAGCGACAAGAATGGCCACCGCTACCACAACCCAGGATTTCAAGGTTAAGGATATCTCGCTCGCTGATTGGGGCCGCAAGGAAATCAGCATGGCCGAGGATGAGATGCCCGGCCTGATGGCCATCCGCGAGGAATTCGGCACCAGCAAGCCGCTGACGGGCGCCCGCATTGCCGGCTGCCTGCATATGACCATTCAGACCGCGGTTCTGATTGAGACGCTGACCAAACTCGGCGCCACGGTGCGCTGGTCGTCATGCAACATTTTCTCAACCCAGGATCACGCAGCGTCCGGAGTTGCTGCCGCGGGCATCCCGGTGTTCGCGTGGAAGGGCATGAACGACGAAGAATTCTGGTGGTGCATCGAACAGACGGTGCGCGGGCCAGCCCAGGGGAATGGTGAAATCTGGACGCCGAACATGATCCTGGATGACGGCGGCGACCTGACGCTGCTGATGCACAACAAATACCCGGATATGTTGAAGGATGTACGTGGCATTTCCGAGGAAACCACGACCGGCGTGCACCGTTTATGGGACATGGCCAAAGCCGGCACCCTGCTGACACCTGCCATCAACGTGAACGACAGCGTGACCAAGTCGAAGTTCGACAACCTTTACGGGTGTCGCGAATCACTCGTGGATGGTATCCGCCGCGGCACCGATGTCATGATGGCCGGCAAGGTCGCGGTGGTGAACGGGTTCGGCGATGTCGGCAAAGGCTCGGCCGCGTCGCTGCGAAACGCCGGTTGCCGGGTGATGGTGACGGAGGTGGATCCGATCTGCGCGTTGCAGGCTGCGATGGAGGGCTACCAGGTCGTCACCATGGCCGACGCGGCTTCGATGGGCGATATTTTCGTCACTGCCACCGGCAATGTCGACGTGATTACCATCGACCACATGCGCGCAATGAAGCACCGCGCAATCGTGTGCAATATTGGCCATTTCGACTCGGAAATTCAAATCGACGCATTGCGCAATTACAAATGGGAAAACGTCAAGCCGCAGGTCGATGAGGTCGTATTCCCT
The DNA here is from genome assembly GCA_049519555.1 of Acetobacteraceae bacterium. GTDB lineage: Bacteria > Pseudomonadota > Alphaproteobacteria > Acetobacterales > Acetobacteraceae > Rhodopila. The sequence continues at coordinate 6,626 of JBEKQQ010000186.1, read as the reverse complement.
GACAACAAACGCCTCATCCTCCTCTCCGAGGGCAGGCTGGTCAACCTGGGCAATGCGACCGGACATCCGAGCTTTGTCATGAGCGCCAGCTTCAGCAACCAAGTGCTGGCGCAAATCGAATTGTTCAATGCGCCGGCAGGAAAGTATGAAAAAACGGTCTATACGTTGCCCAAGCAACTTGATGAAAAAGTTGCTGCACTGCACCTCGCGAAGGTTGGCGCGAAACTGACCAAATTGACGGAAAAACAGGCTGAGTACATTGGCGTCAATGATCAAGGACCGTTCAAACATGACTTGTACCGGTATTGAGATTCCTTATATCGCGTTAATTCACCCCCTTGTCATCGCGACAGGGTGGTGATGCGCCGTCCCACTTCCTATTTGGTCGAACGGATCAAGGAATGGGTGAGGGAACAATGGATGATTTTCTGCAGCGCCAGCCGATAACGCGTGCTGTCTCCCTGGCCCTGCAGGAAACTCACGATCCCAGGGTTCGATCGGATTTATTGTTCCTCGAGGCGTGGGAAATGCACCGCCCGGCGAACCTTGCGGCGACGTTGCGGGCGCACCAGATCAGGCGCGCCAATCCCGACCTGGTGGAGGCGATTGAGCGGGAACTGAAAGCGGCGAAGCATTGCGGGACGGTGAAAGCCTGACCAGCTCCGGCCTCGGGTCGATCATGTCTTACAACTACAGGTAGAATTCTTTTGACATGATACACGTGTCCGCTGATAATGGCGCGGACGTGAATCATGGTCAAACGGTTGATCGAAACATCGAACGGCGCGGAGGATCCGGCAGCGAACGGCCAAACCGCCGTGCTCGTCGACCTGCCCACAATTGTCGCAAACGAACCTGACGCCTCGCCCAACGCGACGCGGATCGTCGCGGCGTTGCGGCACGATCCTACCGCGATCCGCCGGCTCTTCGAGTCTGGCGAGTATCCGTACAAGACCCCGATGCGGGCAAAAGCCTATGAGGAGCACATGCTCGAACTGCAACGCGAGTTGCTCAAGGCGCAGCGTTGGGTAGAGAAAACCGGGCAGCGCATCGTCGTGCTGTTCGAGGGGCGTGACGCGGCGGGTAAGGGCGGCACGATCAAGCGTTTCACCGAACACATGAATCCGCGAACCGCCCGGGTTGTCGCGTTACAGAAGCCGACTGAGCGAGAGCGAACGCAGTGGTACTTCCAACGCTATATCGCCCCGCTCCCCGCCGCTGGAGAAATCGTGCTGTTCGATCGATCCTGGTACAACCGCGCCGGCGTTGAGCGCGTCATGGGCTTCTGCACGCCCAATGACTATCTCGAGTTCATGCGGCAATGCCCGGAAGTCGAGCGTATGTTCGCCCGTTCCGGGATCACCATGATCAAATTCTGGTTCTCGGTCAGTCGTGAGGAACAGCGCCGGCGCTTTGCCGCGCGCGAGGTCGACCCACTCAAGCAATGGAAACTTTCGCCGATCGACCGTGCCTCGCTGGACAAATGGGACGATTACACCGAAGCCAAAGAGGCGATGTTCTTCTATACCGACACCGCGGACGCGCCCTGGACGATCGTCAAGTCCGACGACAAGAAGCGCGCCCGCCTCAATGCGATGCAGCATTTTCTGAACCTGATCCCGTACGATGAAAAGGATCGGAGCATCATTACTGGTGCAGACCCGCTGATTGTCGGGACGAGCGCGCATGTAATCGGCAGCGACCTGCACATCATGAACAAGGCGGTCCACCCAGCCCTCAAGCGCGGCCGAGAGATGAGCGCAAGCTGACGGTCGCTGCGCGCCGCCAAGGCGTTCGTCTGATTTCTGCCGCCGTAATTCTGCCAGAGAGTTTGGGCGTGATCGTCGGTCATGATTTCTGACCGGCCTCCGCTGACGCGCCATCGGCTCCAGACGTGATGGCGGCACGCGCCGCCCCAACCGGGAGATCCCCCAGCCGGGAGATCCCCCAACCGGGAGATCCATGGCAGGCCAGACAAGCGGGGCGCGAAGCAATGAATGCATTCCTGGGTGAAGCCATCACCGAGGGCGAGGCGCTACGGGATCTGCTCGACTGCTATAGCAGCGAGGGTGGCGCGGCTCTGGGCGCGGTCGGGCGCTTGTTTCGCGACGGTGGCTATCGCCGGCTGGCGTTCGCCGGGATGGGGAGTTCGTATTGCGCACCATTCGCAGTCCTCGATCAACTCATCGGCAACGGGATCCTCGCCACAGCCCAGACGGCGCACCGGCTGGCGCAGAGTCGGGCAGCGCTGGTGACCGCGGACACCATGGTCGTAGCGATCTCCAAATCCGGTGCCACCAGAGAGGTGCTGGATCTGGTAGACGGGGCCACCGTCGGCACGCGCACGGTTGCATTGGTCAATCAGCCGGAGAGCACGCTGGAGGGTCGTTGCGCCGTCGTCGTCCCGCTCCGGGCTGGATCCGAAACGCAAATCGCCAGCAAGAGCTACCTCTGTACCTTGGCGGTACTCAACCTGATAGCGGCTGAGCTTGCCGGCGCACAGCGGCAGGCGGTGTTCGGGCCAATGCGTAAGATCGCACAGTGGGCATGCGAATATCTTGCGAACGCAACGCAGAACAGCGAGCCACTGGTCGCCGCCATGGGCGGTGCCACGCACGTCGACCTGCTGGCCAGCGGCGCATCATTCAGTACCGCTTACAAGAGTGCGCTTGTGCTGCGCGAAGTGCCGCGGGTCATGGCGGCAGCGATCGATTGCGCCGACTATGCGCATGGTTGGGTCAAGGCGATCCATCCCGGTTATGTCGCGATCGTTCTTGCGCCGGACTACGAGGCGATTGCGGCGCGTGCCGTGGACCAGGTTCTCGGTCGCGGTGGCCGCGTCATCCTGCTGACCGGCAGTGCCGTTGCACAACGCGATGGACTGATTGTGCACCGCCATCCACCCGTTGCAGAACGCCTGGCGCCATTGCCACAGGCGGTAATCTGCGACGCCATGATTGGTGCCATGGCGGACCGGATGCCGCGGTGATCAAAGCAGTCGTTGCCGACTTGGTTACGGTAAAATAATATATTACCGCGCTGCCCGAAACGCCCGCCCCTTGATGACCGAGTTCTCGCCAAACCGCTCGCGTAACGCGTCGATCGCTGCCTGCACCGCTGCCATTCGCGGCGTTTCAGTGTCCGCCAGATCGCCGTGATCCGCCGCTTCCCGCGGTGCCAGCGGATTGGCCCCAATGCCGATCAGGCGAAACGCTGTACCGGTCGCCTCGCGAGCCAGCAGCTCGCGTGCAGCGCCGAACAATCGGTCGGGCAGTACTGTCGGTGCCGGCAACCGCGTCGCGCGAGTCCGGGATGCAAAACTCGTGGTTTTCAATTTCAGCACGATCCCGGCCGCGGCGAGATCCTGGGTTTTCAGTCGTCGCGCCAGTTTCTCGGCCAGTCGCCATAAATGCCGTTCCAGGTCGGCAAGGGACGTCAGATCGGTCGCAAAGGTAGTTTCGGCACTGACGGATTTTGTTTCGTGTCCAGTGTGGACGGCGCGCGCATCCTCGCCGCGGGCACGGCGCACCAATGCAGGCCCGTCCTCGCCCAGACGCAGCATCGCGTCGCGATCGTTGAGGATCTGCAATTGGCCCAGGCGAGTGATTCCCAGTGTGCCCAGCCGGCGTGCCAGAGCCGGACCGATGCCGGGCAGCAACCGGACGGGCTCGTTCGCCAGAAAGCTGCGTGCCTCATCCGCGCCAATCACTGCGAACCCGCGCGGCTTGTTACGGCCCGCGGCAATCTTGCCCATGAGCCGATTCGCCGCGAGCCCGATCGAGACAGTGATCCCGACCTCTTGTTCGACCCGTCGCGCGAATCGGGCCAGCACCACGGCAGGTGGCGCGCCGTGCAGCGTCTCGGTGCCAGCCAGATCCATCACTGCCTCATCGATCGACAGCGGCACCACCAGCGGGGTCAGCTCGTTCATCAAAGTTCGCACGGCGCGGGAGGCCTTGGTGTACTTTTCGAAGTCCGGCCGGATCACCACGGCGTCGGGACAGGCTTTCAACGCCTTGAACATCGGCATCGCACTCTTCACGCCGTACATGCGCGCGACGTAGCAGGCGGCGGACACGACGCCTCGCACGCCGCCGCCAACAATCACCGGACGCGACGCAAGGTCAGGCCGGTCGCGCTTTTCCACGCTGGCGTAAAACGCATCACAATCGACATGCGCGATGGTCAGGCGGAACAACTCGGGATGCGCAACGACCCGACCGGGACGACAATGCGGGCAGGCCGACGCTGTGTCGGAAAGGATCGAGCAACAGTCGCGGCACAGCGCCGGCATGCTCAGCCGGCCGGCCAGAGCCACGCAGCGCCGCGCACCCCCGACGAATCGCCATGTTTCGCTTGCACGATCGGGGTTTCGATCACGTCGCTGAACACGTAGTGCCGCAACAACGGCGGCACATCCGCGTAAAGATGCGCCATGTTCGACAATCCGCCGCCGAGCACGATGACGTCGGGATCGAGCAAATTCACGATCTGCCCCAGACCGCGCGCCAGGCGGTCGGCGTGACGCGCCAACGCTGCTTGCGCTTTGGTTTCGCCGGCGGCGGCACGAGCCGGAATGCCGGACGCATCGTGCGCCGCCTCGCCGTCGCAATCGCGGGCCAGCGAGGGACCGGCAACCCAGGTTTCCAGGCAACCATGTTTGCCGCACCAGCATTCCCGGCCGGGTAACTCATCCGGATGGGGCCAGGGCAGGGGATTGTGGCCCCATTCGCCGGCGACCCGGTGTGGCCCTTGGATGACGCTGCCGTGTACGACGATGCCGCCTCCAACGCCGGTGCCAAGAATAACGCCAAACACGACCGGCTGGCCGGCGCCGGCGCCGTCCGAGGCCTCGCTAAGGGCAAAGCAGTTGGCATCGTTCTCGACCCGGACCGGACGGCCCAGAGCCTGACTGATGTCACGATCGAACGTATGACCGTTGAGGGCGATCGAGTTGGCGTTTTTCACGAAACCGGTCGCTGGGCTGATGACCCCGGGAATACCGATGCCGACCGACGCGGTCACACCGATACGGGTCTCGGCGGCTTGCACCAGGTCAGAGATGCCGGACAGCGTGGCGTCGTAACCGGACGGCGTCTCGATGCGCTCCCGCAGCAGTTCGCTGCCATCGGGGCCGAGCAGGATGATCTCGATCTTGGTGCCGCCCAGATCGATGCCGATACGGTACTGGGACATGAACTACACCCTTTTGGCTGGTGGGGCCGTGTGGCTGGCGGAGCAGGTGGGTACGGCACGATACGATGAAAAGGTTGCCCGAATGGCCGGGTTTGGTCCAGGTTCGCGGCATGTGACGTGCATGCCTGATGAAGCCCCCGGGTCCTGCCGCGCCTGGTTCGCGATCGGTGGGGCGACTTTCCGCACATAAGCGGCGCGGCGAGCAGCGTGCTTTGCGCGACCATTTGCAACACCGTTGGCGAAGCCTGTGGGTACCCGCTCTGGTTCAGTCTGGGCGGCCAGCAATATGTCGCCGATTTGTCCACCCATATGGCGGACGCTGCCGGACTCACCGGCATCGCCCACCACAACGGTCGCATTTACCTCGCGGTGCAGTCGCCTGCGTCGCGCATCCTCGTACTGGACATGACTTTGAACGTGGTCGAGACGATCACGCACGAGGGGTTCAACGACTTGCATTCGCTGCATGTCATGGGCGACACGCTGTTGATTGTTTCGGCACGCAACGGCTGTGTGTTCCGGCACAGCCTGACGACCGGCGAAACCGTGCCGCATGTTCGTTTCGATCCACGTGCCTGGGTTTGTGACGTGTTATGCACGCGCGACGATCTATGGCTGTGTTGTCACAATCTCTCGTATTTCGTGCCAAAAGCCCAGGGTGGCGGGGTATTCAGCGCGCGCGAGCGGAAGGTGGTCGTGGAGGGTCTGGCGGGGCCGCATTCGCTGATCCACTATCGTGACGGCTACGCTGTGTTGGACAGCGCCAACGCGCGGCTGCGGTTTTTCAAACCCGGCGGCGACAGCCGGATCGTGCAATTGCAGGGATTTTTGCGCGGTGCCCTGATGTCAGGTGAGGACACGTTGCTGGTGGCCGGCGGACCCGACCGAACGATCTCCCGCAAAAATCCGGAACGTGACGGTGAACGTGGATTGCGCCAGGTTCTGCAGGAACGTCTGCGGATTTTCGAGGTGAAGCAAGGTGCGCTCACCCGGATGACGTTGCCGGAATGCCCGGGCTTCGAACTTTTCGAACTTTTCGCCATCCCGGCGGCCTCTGGGCTGCGGCCGGATCCGCAGCGAATCATCCCGGCTGATCCGGGGCTGTTCGCCCGGTTCTGATACACTTCGCTGGTCACCGCCCATGCCAGGGCCAATGAACCCGGGACGTAGCGAGTGGGGCCTGCCGCTTCCTTACGTAACCACCCTTGCCCGATTTCGGGCCGATCCCCACAATATGCGCATGAGCGAAACCTTGCTCGACGTAAAAGGCATGAGCTGCCCGTTGCCGGTGCTGCGTGCCAACCGCTCGCTCCGTTCGATGGCGCCGGGGGAAAGGCTGCGTGTACTGGCCACCGACCGGGCCGCCATCGCCGACTTCAAAGCCTTCTGCCAGGAAACCGGCCACGCTTTGATCGCCATGAGCGAAGAGG
>JBEKQQ010000185.1:0-10164 GCA_049519555.1 Acetobacteraceae bacterium | reverse complement strand
CGGCCGGGCCCCAACCGGACGGTTCCGGCGCAACCTCACGGCCTGGTGCGGCGCCTGCCACAAAGCCAACCCGATCTGCCACCACCGATCTACCAATCCGTCGTTTCCTGCACTGCCGCGGCGTCGCCCGGCTCCGGCACTGCCCCGAGCCCAGAGGTGCCCACCCTGGTCAGCAAAAGCAAATGACCACCATCTGACACGCCGCGAACGGACAGTCTGAGCGGCTCGCCATCGCGTCCGGTTTGCGTCAGCGGCTCGGCCGATCCAGTCGTGGCGTGCAACAGCGTAAGCCGGGTCGCAATCGCCGGTTCCGACCCCGCCGCATCGCCCAATAATCCGGCCGCTGCCTGACGCCGAAACAGATCCTCGGCCGGTGTGCCGCCATCCAACCCCACGCCGGCACGTTCGGCGAAGCGCTCGTTCCACATCTGCAATCGCAACGCCGCATCGAGGCGGGCGACCCCGTCCGTCGCGCTGCCAATCAGCGCGCTGGCTTCCGGTTCGCTCAACAGGGCCCGAGCCCGCGCCACCGCCAGTTCCTGGCGCGCATTCATAACATCGATTTCGCTGCGCTCCTGGGCTCGTCGGCGCTGTCTGGCGGCGCCAGTCGTTGCGATCGTCCACAGCAAAATCCCGGCAATGGTCAGCACGACCAACGATCCCAACGCGGCAAGCCCACGCGCCGTCGTCGCGAGTCCTACCAACGGCTCGTTCGCGGCAGCCCGCGAGACACCGACCAGGACGCTCATGTCGCGGTTCGGAATGTGCTGATAAGCAAAGACGCGGGAGATATTGTCGATCGGCGAAACACCAGCCCAGATGCCGACGTCGTTTTTGCGCATCTGGTCGATCAGTTCGGACGCGGCGATGTCCATGTTGGCGAATTGCGCTGACGGTCCGGAGATCGCCTGCAGACCGCCGCGTTTGAGAGCGACAAGTGCGATAAGTCCGCTTTGCCCCAGTCTGGCACCGGCGAGCAGTTTGGTGATGCCTTCGGACCGATAGGATGCACCGATCATCCAGCCGGCCGGCTTCGCCAGGGGGCGCACGATATATGTCAGGAACTGTCGCGCCTGGACCCCGCCCGCGCCGGGCAGTTTGCCGTTAGGGTTGGTCGTGCCATCCGGATCGAAGGTCTCCAGACTGCCGTTCGGATAGGTCACGTAGGCCGACCCAAATCCTTGGCCGATCGACTGCGGCAGTGTGCCCTGAATGATGATGCCATGCTCGTTGGCGATGAAGATATCGTTGGCAACCTCGGTCAGCGCCAGCGACTGCTTGCGCCACGCAGCGAGATCGACCGCGCCGGCGTCCTTAACCCAGGCATTCTGAATGATCGCGAGGCTCTGATCGACCAACTGCAGCTCATCCTGGATTTCGCGCGCCAGAACGAAGGCCACCGACCTGATTTGCTGATCGGTACGAGCCCGGAGATCCATCGCCTCCTCACCAATGGCGCGCGTACTCAGGGTCCAGATCAGCGCGATCAAGGTGACGCTGATCAGCCCGATGGCAGTGAACGCCAGCCATTGCAGCGGATCGATTTTGTCTCGGCCGGCAGACCGGTTATGGACATGTTCGGCTTGCAGGTTCCGCGCGCCGCCCGACGACCGGCGTTTGGATCGCCCGCGCTGTTGCTGTGGCGCAGGCCTGGTTGCCTGGTCGCGCGATGGGGTCGCTATGATGGGCATGGGGCCAATTTTCCTCGCAGCCACACACGCGGGTTTGCGCCCCTGACACTGCATAACCTGAACCGTCGGGACGGAGCAATGCAAACGCTTATCCTGCGCGGGCTCGATGCAAGCACCGGTCGCGGGACAGGGTCGCAAACGACGGGCTTGACCAGGCTGGTATACAGTATTCTTAATACCGCGGGCCCTTGCCCCCCGCGGAGAGAATTCGTCCAGCCATGAGCCCATCGAGCCCGGAGCCTGTCAGGAAACTGGCCATTGCACCGCTGCACGCCAGCATTGGCCTGCGTGCCCAGGCGTGTGAGGCGATCAGGGCGGCGATCATGCGGATGGATATTTATGGCCAGGCGGAGGAAATCCGGCTCGACGAACGTCAGTTGTGTCAGGATCTCGGCGTTAGCCGCACCCCGATCCGGGAGGCGCTGTCGGTACTGGAACAAGAGGGATTTGTCCGATCGGTGCCTCGCCGCGGTATTTTCGTGGTGCGCAAGTCGAAGCGCGAGATCGTCGAGATGATCACCGTCTGGGCTGCGATCGAGAGCATGGCCGCACGTCTTGCCGCCACTCGCGCAGGCAGCGAGGAAATTGCCGGGTTGCGTCAGGTGCTGGCCGCGTTCGACGATGGCCGAAACGACGGGGACCCGAGCGGGCAGATCAGCGAATACTCCGACGCCAACATGGCATTTCACAAAGCGATCATTCGAATGGGCGGGATCGAACTGATGGCCAGCCTGACCGACACGTTGTTCATCCATATGCGGGCAGTGCGCGCGGTCACCATGACGCAGGACAACCGGGCGCGGCGCTCGGTAGCCGACCATCGCGCCATTATCGCTGCGTTGGAGGCACGCGACGCCTCTCGCGCCGAACGTCTGGTGCGGGAGCACACCATGGGGCTTGCCGCGCATGTCGAACGGCATGGCGATTTTCTTGACGCCAGGCCGGCTGAGCCGAACCAGGCCGAACCAACGGCCGAGGCTCGGCGACAATACGCTTAAGAGCGTTTCCAGGAGGAACCCAGTTCATGTCCACAACAACGGCAGAACGCCACCGGAGGGTCTGATGTCCGCAACACTGGCGCAAACTGCCGAGGCAGCCGAAGCCGAACTGACCGACGGGTTTCATCTCGTCATCGACGCGCTGAAGCTGAACGGCATCAAAACGATTTATAACGTTCCGGGGATCCCGATCACGGATCTTGGCCGTCTGGCGCAGGCCGAAGGGATACGGGTGATCTCGTTCCGGCACGAGCAGAACGCCGGCAATGCGGCGGCAATTGCGGGGTGGCTGACGAAGTCACCGGGTGTGTGCCTGACGGTCTCGGCGCCGGGATTTCTCAATGGGCTGGTGGCGCTGGCCAATGCGACGACGAACTGCTTTCCGATGATCCTGATCAGCGGCTCATCGGAGCGCGAGATCGTCGACCTGCAGCAGGGCGACTATGAGGAGATGGATCAACTCGCCATTGCGCGGCCGCTGTGCAAGGCGGCGTACCGCGTGCTGCATGCGGCGGATATCGGCATTGGCGTGGCGCGGGCGATCCGCGCTGCGGTGTCGGGCCGGCCGGGCGGGGTGTATCTCGATCTGCCAGCGAAACTTTTTGGCCAGGTGATGGAGGCCGAGGCCGGTCGGCGCTCGTTGATGAAAGTGATCGATCCGGCTCCGGCACAGATCCCGGCGCCTTCCGCGGTCGAGCGGGCCTTGGATGTGCTGCGCGGCGCTTCCCGGCCACTGATCATTCTGGGCAAGGGCGCGGCGTATGCACAGGCCGACGACGACATCCGCGCGTTGGTTGAGAAGAGCGGCATTCCCTACATCCCGATGAGCATGGCCAAGGGGCTGCTGCCCGACCTGCATCCGCAATGCGCCGCCGCTGCACGCTCGACGGTGCTGTTGGAAAGCGATGTCGTGATGCTGATCGGCGCTCGGCTCAACTGGTTGCTCAGTCATGGCAAGGGCCGGCAGTGGGGACCGCCGGGCAGCAAGAAGTTCATCCATATCGACATCGATCCGCGCGAGATGGACAGCAATGTGGAGATTGCCGCGCCGCTGGTGGGTGACATCGGCTCCTGCGTGGCGGCTTTGCTGCGCGGTATGGGCGACGATTGGACGCCGCCACCTGCGGCCTGGACCGGGTCGATCCGGGAAAAGAAGGAATCCAACATCGCCAGGATGGCGACGCGGCTTGGCAAGAACTCGATGCCGATGGATTACCACACCGCGTTGCGCGTGCTGCGCGATGTGATCAAGGAGCGGCCGGACGCGATCCTGGTGAATGAGGGTGCGAACACGCTCGACCAGGCGCGCGGCGTGATCGACATGTATCAGCCGCGTAAACGTCTCGATGTCGGCACCTGGGGGGTGATGGGCATCGGCATGGGGTTCGCCATTGCCGCAACGGTCGAGACCGGCAAGCCGGTGCTGGCCATCGAAGGCGACAGTGCGTTCGGCTTCTCCGGCATGGAAGTGGAGACAATCTGCCGCTACAACCTGCCGGTTTGCATCGTCGTATTCAACAATGACGGTATTTACCGTGGAGACGGTGTCAATCCGGGTGGCGGTGCCGATCCGGCCACGACCGCGTTCGTCAGGGGCGCTCGTTACGACACCATGATTGAGGGGTTTGGCGGGGTTGGCGTCAACGTGACCACGCCGGACGACCTGAAACGTGCCGTCGACGTTGCCATGGACTCCGGCCGGCCGACGCTGATCAATGCCGTGATCGACCCGGCGGCGGGCAGCGAGAGCGGCAATATCGGCAATCTCAATCCGAAAAGTGCATTGTCGAAGAAAGGAGCAGCGTAAGATGTCGAAGGCGCTCGATGGTATCAGAATTCTCGATTTTACTCATGTGCAGTCGGGGCCGACCTGCACGCAACTGCTGGCCTGGTTCGGCGCCGATGTGATCAAGGTGGAGCGGCCTGGCACCGGTGACATCACACGTGGTCAGTTGCGCGACATTCCCGATGTCGACAGCCTGTATTTCACGATGTTGAATCATAACAAACGCTCGATCACCATCGATGCGCGCAATGCTGACGGCAAGCACGTGCTGGAAGAGCTGGTGAAGTCCTGCGACGTGATGGTGGAGAATTTTGCGCCCGGCGCATTGGACCGCATGGGCTTCACGTGGGAGCGGATTCAGGCGCTGAACCCGCGGATGATCCTGGCCTCGATCAAAGGTTTCGGACCCGGACCCTACGCCGACTGCAAGGTATATGAGAATGTTGCGCAATGCGCTGGTGGTTCGGCGTCTACCACCGGGTTCGACGATGGGCCGCCATTGGTGACCGGCGCGCAGATAGGCGATTCCGGCACCGGGTTGCATCTGGCGTTGGGCATTGTTTGCGCGTTGCATCATCGTTACGCAACCGGGCGGGGGCAGAAGGTCGACGTGGCGATGCAGGACGGGGTGCTGAACCTGTGCCGGGTGAAGCTGCGCGATCAGCAACGCCTCGCGCACGGGCCGCTGACTGAATTTCCGCAATATCCGGACGGCACGTTCGGCGAGGCGGTGCCACGGTCCGGTAATGCGTCGGGTGGTGGGCAGCCGGGTTGGATTCTTAAGTGTAAAGGCTGGGAGACCGATCCCAACGCGTATATTTACTTCATTGCACAGGCGCCGGTATGGGAAGCGATTTGCGATGTGATTGGCAAACCGGAATGGAAGACCGATCCGAATTATGCAAAGCCGCCGGCGCGGTTGCCCCGGTTGCGGCAGATCTGGGACACCATCGAAGCCTGGACCATGACCAAAACCAAGTTCGAGGCCATGGATATCCTGAACAAATACGATATCCCCTGCGGCCCGATCCTGTCGATGAAGGAGATCGCCGAGGAACCGTCATTGCGTGCCACCGGCACAGTGGTTGAGGTCGATCATCCGACCCGCGGCAAGTTCCTGACGGTCGGCAATCCGATCAAAATGTCGGAACATGTGAGCGAAGTGAAACGCTCGCCATTGTTGGGTGAGCATAACGAAGAAGTGCTGCGGGATGTGTTGCAATTTGACGATGCCAAAGTGCAACGCATGTTGGCCTCGCCCGGACTGGGCGGCACGGTAAAGGCCGCGGCGGAATGATTTAACCGGGCTTCCGGCGCATCGGTTCAGGCCATGCGTCGGCCTGGCATTCCAAAGTGCCTGAGGCGAGCAACTGCGCGAGACCGCCGGCCGCCAACTGGCGGCGCCATGCGGCATCGCGGATCAGCCGGCTCAACGCCTCGTACCACGCGACCGTGCTGTTCGGCACCAGAATGCCTCCTGGTCCGTCAGCGAGGGATCCCTGGTACGCTGTGACGTCTGACGCCAGCGACGCGAGACCCAACGCGGCATGATCGAGCACTTTGATGGCAGACTTGCAGGTGTTGAACGGGGTATCGGCCAGCGGTGCGAGGCCGATGTCCCATCTCCCGGCCGATCGGAGCCAGTGGACAAAGCCGGCGTAGGACCGTCCGGCGTGCGGGGTCGGCGCCAGCCGCCTGATCCAGCCCGGCACTTCGCCTCCCGAAACAAACCCGATCAGATCGAACCGGAGCTGATCGCCGAACCGTTGATGGATTTCGGTCAGCGCAGGCAGCAGCAGCGCGAAGTCGGCGTCGTGGGTCATGGTGCCCATGCACAGGATACCGACACCACCGTAACGATCAACCGGCTCCCGCGGTCCTGGCAGCCAGATCCGCTCGTCCAATGCATTGCCAGCCACCAGTACCTCACGGGCGAGCGGTGCGATCCGTGCCGCCAATGCCGAAGTCGACGTCCGCACGCTGTCGGCCTGGCGAACCAAAAACTCCACGACTGCGGCTTTCGGAACCAGGTCGGCTGCTTCGGGATGCTCAGGCGGGATGCTCAGCAGATCGTCGTCAAGGTCGAAAATCAGTGCGGCACCGGTCCGCCTGGCGTGGTCCACCAGGGCTTCGGCCGCGGCAATGGACGGCACCGCATGGCGCTGGGTTATGATGACGTCGGCGTGGTAGCGGGACGCACTGGCGGTGTCGGCGACGGTGCTCGCCAGGCCGCTTCCGGTCACCGGATGATCCAACGGCCGCAACAGCCTGATATGGGCACAGGGTGTGTAGGATCCGGGGTTCGTCTGGTCATACGCCTCGGGAATGACCAGTACCGCCGTCAACCCGGAGCGGCGCAGATCGACCGGTCCGCGCCGGCGCGAGCGACTGCTGGCCGGTGCCGTCGGACCCTCCGTCCCTGGGCGTATCGGCCCATCGCGCCCATGGGCCTTCGCCGTCCGGATCGTTACTGCGATACGATCGAACAGCGTCAGCCACGTCGCCGGATCGAGGGTTGGCGGGATCTGCCAGGTCAGCGGGCGGCCGGCGAGACGTTCGGTAAATGCACCGATCTCGCTGGCCACGATCGGCAGTCCGGCCTCGATCGCGGCGGAGAGGGTAAAACTGTAGGTCTCCGGCCAGGGTGCGGGGAACCATATCAGGTGCGGGCGGTATTTCGCCAGCAGGGCCGGCAGCTCGCCCTCCTGGTACCGGCCGTGGATGGTGATCCGGGTCCGCGCGGCGGCGGGGAAGCCGTCGTCCACATCGCCGATCACCTGAATTTCCAGCGTGGCCGGATCTGCCGCCATCGCCACCGAGGCAACCAAATGGGCACCCTTGTGGGTGGCCAGCATACCCAGTACCGCGACCCGCAAGCGTTTGCCTGGTCGGCCCGGCCTGGAAATCGGCCATCGACCACGCGTTACGGCTTCATGCGGTGCCAGCACCGCGCGTTCCCCTAGCCCATGCCGCTGCAAACGTTCCAGCGCATCCAGGCTTGGCACGAATATCCGGTCTGCCTCATGGAATTGCCACGCCCACAGCAGGCGCCAGGACAAAATATCGGTGGCGCCGTGCGACGGCCGTTGCGCGATGCAGGCGTCGCAGCCCGCCGGACCCGGTTCGCCACAGTAAAGACCAGCCTCCCATGGCAGTAACGTCACCTGCGGGCAGATCGCGAAATAATCGTGCAGCGTGACGTCGAATTTCACCGCAAGTTCGAAAATCAACGCCCGCGCGTCGAGGTCCAACCCCATCAGATGATGGATATGCACACGTGTAACCCCGGCCGAACGTGCCACCGCCGCGACATCGCGCCACCGTTCCGCGGCGAGGACGAGCTTCGGAAGTCCAGGAAGCAAAGGCACGGTCAGCACGACGCCTCGGGAGGCCGGTTCCAGCACCAGATAATTGGCGCGTCCGGCATCGCGTTGCACGGTGTCATGCACATGCCGCCGCACGCCGCCGTCGAGCTGATGCGACAGCACCAGGATCGTCGGCAGTCCCGACTTTCGGAACAACGCCATCGTGACGGCGAAACGAAACGGCTCAGTATCGCCCGCATCCACAAACTGGGCTATACGCAAGGCGTAATCGGGGAAGCGCTCGGTCAGGATCGCGTAGGCACGGCTGATCCCGGTGTTGGCGTCTGCACCAAAGCTCGCAGCGCCTGCGTGCTGCACGAAGGTATCGCAGGCGATATGGTGGCGCCAACCCAAGGCCGAAGTGCGCAGACAGAAATCGTTTTCTTCGCCGTAACCTTTGCCGAAGGTCTCGGCATCGAACAAACCGACTGCATCGAGGGCGGCACGCCTGATATACATGCAGAATCCGACCGTCGTCGGGGCATCTGCGAAACGACCGGCATTTACCGTGCGACAGGCGGCATCGATGCCGGCCAAGGTCACGCCGGACGGCATCGGACCACCCTCGTAACCGAGAAAACTACAAATCGTTGCGTTGTTGGACAGTGGCGAAACGCTGGCGATCCTATCCCCGGCATAGGCCTGCGCCTGCAACCGGCGCAACCAACCGCCCGGCACCTCGGTGTCGCTGTTCAACAAAGCGACATCATGGTCGCCGGCAAGTCGCACACCGCGATTGACCGAAGCAACGAACCCCAGATTGCGCTTGTTCCGCAACAAAGTGATCGTGCCCGCTGCCGCCAGCCGATCAAGCCAGGCACTCAACTTCGGCTCGGGCGAGCGGTCGTCGACGACGATGATCTGGCCGCCTGGCCGCTCGATATCGGCTAACACCGACTTCAGGCACCGTCGCGTAACATCCAGTCCGCGATAGACCGGCACCACGACATCGACAGCAACCGCAGCCGGCAACACGAACGGCGCCTGGTTCGACGGCAGCCAGTCCTCGATCGCCACCGGACGCTCGGTCAGCCAGCCGCGTTGCGCGCCAACCCGCAGGTGAAACAACAACGGGTTGCCGGCGGCCTCCGGGTGCTGCTCGGAATACCATGCTGCATCGAAACGAGGATGCGGATCGCGGCGCTGCTTCGCCCCCTCGGACATATAGTGCAACAACGGATGCGCCCCCGAGGCGGCAACGTCGGCATATTGCCGCACATACCACGCGCCATCGAACCAGCGGTTCGGATCGCGCCGTTCGTGCAGACCGGTCGCGATGAAGTGGCGCAAGGGGTCGATGCCGCTCGCCGCCACGTCACGATGGCGGGCGCGATACCACACCGGGTCGACCAGAAGGCTCAACAACTGTTCGGTTTGCTCGTCGGATTGTGAGCCCGCTGGCATCACCGCCTCAACCGCCGGCCAACAACAGGATCGCGGCACCGCTCGCCAACAACAGCAGCGGATGGATCTCGGTGAAGGCGAACACCACTGTGCTGACTGCAGTAATTGCGTAGAACAGTATTTCGTGTTCGTTGCCGCGAACGAGTGCCAGGCCGGTGGCGAACGTCATGCCGATGCCGACCGGCGCCAGAGCGCGTTCCACCACGGCACGCCAGGGTCTGCGGGCGGCGCGGTTCCAGAACCGGGCAACGCAATGCACGACGACACTGGACGGGCCGAACATCGCGACGAACGCAACCAGGGCGCCGGCCAGTCCTGCCGCCCTCAGGCCAACCATCGCCGCGATCATCGACCCCGGTCCTGGGCCTGTGCGAGAAATCGCGAACAGGTCCAGGAACTCCTTGGCAGTCATCCATTGGTAGGTTTGCACCGCTGCGCGCTGAATGTCGGGGATGACATTGGCGCCGCCGCCGAATGCCACCATCGACAGCAGGGCGAACAACGCAAACAGTTGCAGTAGCGTTGCAATCACCTGAGTTCAGGCCCAGGACGGGTGTCCGGTGCGGGGGTTAAGAGGGCGGCAGCCAACAGGCTGATCGGGATCATGACCGCCAATACCCGGAGCAGCGGCAGTCCTGCCACACCAACTGACAACGCCACGATCGCCGTGATCAGTGCCGGCACCACTCGCCTTATGCCGTGGCGGGCCAGCCTTATACCGGTTCCAAGGTTGAGGCCGATGGCGACTGCCCCCATGCCGGACAACGCGATACTCACCGAGACCTCGCCCGGCATGCCGCGCATCCAGAAATAGGCCGTGCTCAGGATGATGGCGATGATCAGCGGCGGTGTGGTCAGGCCGGCAAAACAGACCAACGCGCCGGGCGCGCCGCGCAGCTGAGTGCCGATAAAGACGGTGA
>JBEKQQ010000184.1:0-10249 GCA_049519555.1 Acetobacteraceae bacterium | reverse complement strand
GCATGGTGACCCGGGGGCATGGTGAACTGGAAGATGCTGCCATGCGGCTGATTGGGCGCGGCCCACAGAACACCCAAGTGGGCCTCGATAATCGATCGGCTAATGGCGAGCCTCATCCCTCGAACCTGGTGATGCCGAACCCAGCAAAGATGTGGTCCGTGTTCACCGGTTCAAGCCTGGTTCCCACGTCCGCGACCGCCATTCGAACGGCCGAGCCTCTGACGCCACGCCAGCCCCTACCAGAGCGTATAGCCTCCATCGACGACAAAGACGGAGCCCGTGATGAACGAACCGGCGTCGCTGGCGAGCAAAAGCGCGATGGGCGCGATCTCGTCCGGGGTCGCATAGCGCTGCATGGGAACTTCGTCGCGCCAATAATGCCGGTAATCTTCGTATTCCGTGTTGGCGATTTCGGTCTTCACGTAACCCGGAGCGATGGCGTTGACACGCACGCCCTTGCTCGCCCACTCGGCGGCGAGGGATTTTGTCAGATGGTGAACCGCCGCTTTCGAGATGCCATAAGCCGCGTGCCATTGCGGGCGATTGACAATAAATCCGGAGATCGATCCGCTATTGATGATCGAGCCTGTCTTGCGCGCCGCCATTTGACGGCCGACGATTTGGCTCGCCATCCAAACCGCGTCAAGATTGGTGTCGAAAATGCGCCGCCAATCCGCGTCGCCCAACGTCAGCGCCTCGGCGTGAAAGCCGATGCCGGCGTTATTCACGAGCACGTCGACCGGTCCCAGCTCATCCGTGACGGTCGCCAGCATGGCCTCGAGATCGCTCCGTTCGGCGACATTCGCCGTTACCGCAATCGCCTTGGCGCCCATGCCGCGCAGATCGGCCAGCGCTTCCGCGTTCTTCTTTTCGTCGCGCGCAACAATGGCGACCGCCGCCCCGGCCTCGGCGAACCCGAGCGCAATGGCCTGGCCGATGCCCCGATTGCCACCGGTGACGATTGCGACCTTACCCCGCAGCGAGAATTTGTCGAATATCGACATCAGCAAAACCTCTGAACGGCTGACCCCAACGCTCTCGCAATAAGTTGCAGGTCAAATCAATGTGTTAGCCAGACCGCACCGGCCGGCGCCGGTCTCACTGAAAGTCAACGGCGGCACGGGTCGCGTGGTTCCAGTCCCGAGGTTCCAGTCCCGTGGTTCCAGCCCGGGATCGTTTCGTGTTTGCGACGCCAACAAAAAGTCACGTCATGGCCAGTACTGAGATCACGCTGCCGTAATATCAGCGCGACCGGCTGGGTTGTGCAAGCGATACCGCCGCCGCGGCATGGGCTGCGATCAGACCGCGCCTGCCGCCGCCAGCGCGCCATGGGCCGACGCACGAGACGATGCCCGGGTGATATCGTCGACGGCATTTTTACGTCACAGGATGGCGGGCGCAAGCGCCGCGGACATCACCGCGTCCGACGGCAATGCACCTGTCATCACCGCAACGACGTCGCTCATCACGGTCGTCTTCGGGCTGACAATGACGGCGCGCCGCCCCAACCGATGAATGTGAATGCGATCGGCGATGGCGAAAACCTCCGGCATCGAATGGCTGATCAGCACCACGGAAAGGCCGCGTTCGCGCACCCGGCGAATGAGGTCGAGCACCTGATGGGTCTCGCGAACGCCCAGAGCGGCGGTTGGCTCGTCGAGGATCACGACCTTGCGACCCCAGGCTGCAGCGCGCGCCACTGCCACCGCCTGACGCTGGCCGCCTGACAGCGTTTCGATTGCCTGACGGATCGATTGCACCCGGATGCCGAGATTGTGCATCTGTTCGGCGGCCTGCTGGCGCATGCGCTTCTTGTCGAGCTGCCGCAGGACGCAACCAAGGACGCCCGGCTTTCGCACCTCCCGGCCAAGAAACATATTCTGTGTGATATCAAGTTGGTCCGCGACGGCGAGCTCCTGGTAGACAGTTTCAATGCCGACCAGGCGCGCATCGAGCGGCGACGAAAACCGCACCGGCTCACCGTCAATATAGATCTGGCCGGAGTCCGGAATAAGCGCGCCCGCCAGCGCTTTGATCAAGGTCGACTTGCCTGCGCCATTGTCGCCGACCACAGCCAGAATCTCGCCCCTGGCGAGTTCGAAATCGGCGCCTTCCATGGCGACGACCTGGCCGTAATGTTTGGTGAGGCCGATCGCCTGCATTGCGAGGCCGGGCATCGCGAGGCCGGGCATCGCGAGGCCGGGCATCGCGAGGCCGGGCATCGCGATACCGGACATCGCGGGACCGGACATCGCGCGACCGGACATCGCGCGACCGGACATCGCGGGACCGGACATCGCGGGACCGGCCATCGCGAGACCGGATATCGCGAGACCGGGATCGGCGGCGAACACCGGCGTCACGCCCAGTACCCTTGTCCCGGATGGTGTCCCCGGCGCAGATATTGATCCGCGCCAACGGCCAGCATCACCAGCGCGCCGGTTGCGATCTCCTGATAGAGCGAATCGATGCCCGCCTGCGTCAGGCCATTCTTGAGCGCGACGACGATGAGCGTGCCGATAAAGCTTCCGGCCACGCCGCCACGTCCGCCAAACAGGCTGGTGCCGCCGATCACAACGGCGGTGATGCTGTCGAGATTGGCGGTCTGATAGCCGCTCGGATCGGCGATGGGCGTGCGGCCCAAGGCCTGCCAGGCGGCGAATGCATAGAACACCCCGGCCAGCGTGTAGACGCTGAAGACGACGCGCGTGACATTGACGCCGTTCAGTCTCGCCGCGATGGGCGAAATGCCGATCGCGTAAACGTGCACCCCCCAGGCGGTCTCGTTCAATGCGTAGCCGAGCACCAGGGTCAATGCAGCCCAGACCATGGTGCCGTAGGTCAGCGTGACCGTGCCAAACTCTGGTCCGGATCCGAGCACGGCAAGCAGGCCGGAGGTGACGGGAAAGCTCTGCGACTGGCTGTAAAGCCGCGCGGCCGCCGCTATGATCGTGAACATGCCAAGCGTGGCAATGAACGGCGGCAAGCGCAACCGCGCAACAATCAGCCCGTTGATCGAGGCCACGACGACGCAGGCCACAAAGCCAAGAGCCATCGCCAGGACAGCATCGCCATGCGCGGCGATGCTGCCGGCGACGACGGTTCCGAGCACCATGATCGCGCCATCCGCGAGATCGATGCCGGACACCAGGATGATCAGCGTCTGGCCCAGAGCCAATGTGCCGATCACCACCGATTGTTGCGCGATCAGGGACAGGTTGCCGGCATTCATGAAGGTCGATGTCGTGAGCGTAAACACGACGACTATGACAATCAGGGCGACGAGCGGTCCGGTCGTTGGATAGGCGAAGAGGCTCAGTCTCGGCCGTCGCGGTGAAGCGGAAGGAGCCGCCGCGGCAGCCACGGCTGCTTCTTTCGGGTCCGGCTGGTGCCCAGTCGCCACCGTCAGTTCGGGGTTCTGCATCGTCACTTGCCCCAGCAGTTCTCCAGTCCCCATTTGGAGTCCTTCGAGGCGACGCCAGCGACCGGATGGTCGGTGATCAGCACCGTCCCGGTGTTATGGAACCCGCTCGGCTTTACGCCGTCGTCAACCGCCTTGATGACCGCCTCGACGGCCATCTCGCCCATTCGGATGGGGAATTGCATGACGGTCGCGCCGATCGTTCCGTCCGCGACGCTGCGCACGCCCGAGCAACTGCCGTCGATTGAAGTCACCAGCACGTCGCGCCTCGCCTGCTTGATCGCAAAGAAGGCGCCCTGCGCCGCCGGCTCGTTGATCGTGTAAATCACATTGATGTCCGGATGTGCGGAGAGCAGGTTCTCCATCGCAGTCTGGCCGGTTTCCGCGTTGCCCATGGTGAGGGCGGAGCCGGCGATTCGCGGATCGCCCTCGGCGACGCCGAAGCCTTTCAGGAAGCCGTCGTGCCGAGCCTTCGACGTCTTGTCCGAGAGGTCATAGTCGAGCATTGCGATATGCACGGGTTTCGCGCCCACGGTCGCCTTGGCCCACTGGCCAATGAGGACGCCCGCTTGCAGGTTATCGGTCTCGTAAGCGGCGTCGGCCGCCGTCATCGGGGCGAGTGAGGTGTTCGTCGTTACGACGACGATGCCGGCATCGCGCGCTCGCCTGGCGATCGGCACCAGCGCGGTCGCGTTGGCTGGATCGAGCGTGATGCCTTTTACGCCATGATTGATCATGTTCTCGATCGCGTTGATCTGCGTCGCCGAGTCGCCGGCAGTGCTGGCCTCGGCGGTCATGACCTCGAGCCCATTCCGCTTCGCCGTATCGACGGCGGACTTTTCGAGCGTGCCGAAGAACGGATTGGTAAGTTGCAACTCGACAATGCCGATCAGAAACTGCTTTTGCCCGGCATGCGCGGCGGCTGACACGAGACCGGCGCAAACGCCTACCAGCGCGATCGCGCATCCGGCGCGGACCACAATGCGGCAGGGTGTCATATATTCGCTGTTTCGCATTGGCCCCTCCCGTCATCGTCGCGCCGAATGGCGAAACCGCCATTGCGCGTTTGCAGAAAGCCGCAGCGAGAAAGCCACAGCGAGATTGCTCCCCGCTCGCGAAATCCGACCGATCGGCGGGATGGCCCAACAAGATCGCGCCTCAGGTTGCGGCCTTTGAGCGACACACGTTGGTTAAGTCCACCTCCGCCGACGGCATGCAACTGGCGACACCGATCACCCCACCCAGGCGGTGCGCGATGGAGCGGTCTTATGCGATCGTTCCGCTACCGCCTCACCGGCCCGGAAGGCGGGGGTTTCGTAATCCTTGCGGCCGGTTTACGTTACTCTAACCCGTGAGTCACGGCGGTCGCAATCGGACCGGACGTCTCTGTCACCATGGCGATGGAGATGGCTACCACCAGACCGATGACAGAGGCCGGTACGCGATCCCCTCCGCATGGTGGAGCGCCGATGGATCAGAGCCTGCAGGTTTTATGGGGCGATGGCGAACGCGTTCTATGTCGCGGATCGCGGCTGGGGGCGGCGGGTGAGCGCAAGCCTGTCCTGGCGGTTCTGCTCGCCGCGGATCGCCCGCCACCCCTGGCGCTGGAACGGCTGGCGCACGAATATGAGCTCAGGAACGAGCTCGATGGCGTCTGGGCCGCGCGGCCGCTGGAGTTAGTACGCGAAGATGGCCGCGCCATGCTGGTGCTCGAGGACCCCGGCGGCGAACCGCTGGCGCGCCTGCTTGGCCAGCCGATGAAAATCGGCGTCTTCTTGCGCCTTGCAATCGGCGTCGCGGCGGCTCTGCGCAAAGCCCACCAGGCCGGCCTCGTCCACAAGGACCAGAAACCCGGCAATATCCTGGTGAACTGCGCCGACGGTGCGGCGAGGCTTACCGGCTTCGGCATCGCGACGCGGTTGCCGCGTGAACGCCAGACAATCGCGCCGCCCGAAACCATCGCCGGCACGCTCGCCTACATGGCGCCGGAACAAACCGGGCGGATGAATCGCTCGATCGATTCGCGCAGTGACCTCTATTCGCTCGGCGTCGTCTTCTATGAGATGCTGACGGGCACAACGCCGTTCACTGCGTCGGACGCAATGGAATGGGTCCATTGCCATGTCGCGAGGAAGCCGGCGCCGCCAGCCGATCGGGTCCAGACTGTCCCGGCCGCCATCTCAAATATCGTGATAAAACTGCTCGCCAAGGCAGCCGAGGAACGCTACCAGAGCGCTTCCGGGCTTGAGCGCGACCTGCAGCGCTGCCTTGCCGACTGGGAGTGTCAGCACCGCATCGACGACTTCGCTCTGGGCCTGAACGACACGCCCGACCGGCTGCTGATCCCCGAGACGCTTTACGGGCGAGCGCACGAGGTCGCGATCCTGCTCGCCGGCTTCGAGCGTATCGTTCAGGGCGGTGCGCCGGAGTTGGTGCTGGTCTCGGGATATTCCGGCATCGGCAAGTCCGCTGTCGTCAATGAACTGCACAAAGCGCTGGTACCGCTGCATGGGCTCTTCGCGTCGGGCAAGTTCGACCAGTACAAGCGCGACATTCCCTATTCGACCTTGGCGCAGGCATTTCAAGGTCTGGTGCGCCCGCTACTCGCCAGGAGCGACGCCGAACTGACGGCCTGGCGTGGCGCGTTTCTGCAGGCGCTGGAGCCGAATGCACGGCTCATGACCGACCTGATCCCTGAACTGAAGCTCATCATCGGCGAGCAGCCGCCGGTTCCGGAGCTCGAGCCGCGGCAGGCGCAGAGCCGGTTCCAGCTGGTATTTCAACGTTTTATCGGCGTCTTTGCCCACCCGGAACATCCGCTGGCGCTGTTCTTTGACGATCTGCAATGGCTCGACGCGGCGACGCTCGATTTGCTGGAGGATTTGCTGACCCGGTCGGAGTTGCAACACCTGATGTTGATCGGCGCCTATCGCGACAACGAGGTCGATGCCACGCATCCGTTGATGCGCAAGCTCGATGCGATCCGCCAGGCTGGAGTACAGGTGCAGGAGATCCGCCTGGAGCCGCTCGCCCGTGACGACCTCGGGCTGTTGATTGCGGATGCGCTGCATTGTGGCCCCGAACGATCCGCACCACTGGCGCAGCTGGTACAGGAAAAGACCGAAGGCAACCCATTCTTCGTGATCCAGTTTCTTCACACGCTCGCGGAAGAAGGTTTGCTTGCGTTCGATCACGACGCGGCACGCTGGCGCTGGGATCTCGAGCGCATTCACGGCAAGAGCTACACCGACAATGTCGTGGACCTCATGGCCGGGAAGCTAAGCCGCCTGCCGGAAGAAACGCAGCAGACGTTGCAGCAGATGGCCTATCTCGGCAGCACAGCCGAAACGACCATGTTGTCGATCGTGCTCCAGATGACCGAGGAGCAGCTTCACGTGGCGCTATGGCCGGCGGTCCGTCAGGAACTGGTCGAACGCCTGGAGAGATCTTACATATTTGTGCACGACCGGGTCCAGGAGGCGGCCTATTCGCTGACCCCGGAAACGTTGCGCGCCAAGGTGCATCTCCGGATTGGCAGGCTGCTGGCAGCGCAGACGCCTCCCGAAAAACGGGAAGCGGCAATCTTCGAAATCGTCAATCAAATGAACCGCGGCGCAGCCCAGATCACTTCCGGCGTCGAGCGTGAACAGCTGGCGGAACTTAACCTGATCGCCGGCAGGCGAGCCAAGGCCTCTACCGCGTATGCCTCGGCCCTCACCTATCTCAAACTCGGTGCGACGCTGTTGGCGGAAGATGCGTGGGAGCGCCAGCGCGCGTTGATCTTCGCTCTGGAACTGAACCGGGCCGAATGCGAATTTTTAACCGGCGATTTATCGGTTGCAGAAGAGCGATTGGCCGGCCTGACAGATCGCGCCACGACAACCGTCGACCAGGCCATCGTTGCGTGCCTGCACATGGATGTTTGCACGACTCTCGATCAAAGCGGCCGCGCGGTCGCGGTTTGTCTCGACTATCTCCGGCATGTCGGCATCGCATGGTCACCGCATCCGACCGAGGAGGACGTGCGCCGTGAATACGAGCGCATCTGGTCACTGCTTGGCAGCCGGACAATCGAGGATCTCATCGATTTGCCGTTAATGGACGACCCGGCATCCCTGGCGATCGTCGACGTTCTGAGCAAGCTGGTGCCGCCGGCCTCGCACACCGATGCGAACCTGGTTTGCCTGGCGAGCTGCAAAGCGGCCAGTCTCAGCCTCGAACGTGGCAACTGCGACGCGTCGTGTGTTGCCTATGTCATGCTCGCCAGGGTCGCCGGACCGCTGTTTGGCGATTACCAGGCCGGATTTCGCTTCGGCCAACTCGGCTACGATCTTGTCGAGCGGCGCGCGCTGAAACGCTTCGAGGCGGGCACGTATCTGAACTTCGCGATTTATGTCGTGCGCTGGACGAAACATATACGCGTCAGCCGCGATCTGATGCGCCGCGCGTTCGACGCGGCGAGCCGGATCGGCGACCTCACGTATGGCGCCTACACGTGCGAGAACCTGAACTCGGACCTGCTGTTCGCGGGCGAACCGCTGCCTGAAGTGCAAGCAGAAGCTGAACGGGGCCTCGCGTTCGCCGAGAAGGCGCGGTTCGGCCTTGTCATTGACTTCATCGCCACGCAACTCGCGGTCATTCGCATGCTGCGCGGCCTGACGCCGACATTTGGTAGCCTGGACCACGGGCAGTTCAATGAGCGTCATATCGAACAGGCTTTGTCCAGCAACCCGGTCCTGGCGATCGCTGCGGGTTGGTACTGGATCCGGAAATTGCAGGCGCGCTTTATTGCCGGTGATTATGTGGCGGCCATGGACGCCGTATCGCAAGTGCAACGGCTGCTTTGGACCACAGCTGCGCACGTTGAGGAAGCGGAATATCACTTTTATGGCGCGCTGGCGCGGGCCGCCGCTTGCAACGCGGCGCCGGACGGCAAGCGACAGCAGCACATCGATGCCGTCGCTGTGCATTACCGGCAACATAAGACATGGTCGCAGAACTGCCCCGAGAATTTCGAAAATCGCGCCGCGTTGGTCGGCGCCGAGCTTGCGCGTCTCGAGGGTCGCGAGCTGGACGCCGAGCGCCTTTACGAGCAGGCCATCCATTCGGCGCACGCCAACGGCTTCGTCCACAATGAGGCAATTGCCTATGAGCGCGCGTCCGAGTTCTATCGGGCGCGCGGGTTCAACCAGATCGCCGATCTGTATTTGCGCAACGCCCGCTATGGCTACCTGCGTTGGGGCGCCGACGGCAAGGTGCGCCAACTCGAGGCGATGTATCCGCACCTCAGGATGGAAGAGTCCGCGCCCAGCCCGACCAATACGATCGCGACGCCGGTCGAAAGTCTCGATCTCGCGACCGTGATCAGGATGTCGCAGACCGTCTCGAGCGAGATGGTGCTGGAGAAACTGATCGACACGCTGATGCGCACGGCGATCGCCCATGCGGCTGCGGAACGCGGCCTGTTGGTCCTGGCGCGCGGGGCCGAACAGCGGATCGGGGCGGAAGCGACGACCGCCAGCGACACGGTCCTCGTGGCACTCCGCGATGCGCCGGTGACCGCCGCCGAGTTGCCGGAAACTGTGCTCCACTACGTCTTGCGCACGCAGGAGAGCGTCGTGCTCGATGAAGCTGTCAGCGAGCCCTCGTTCGCCGCGGACCCATACATCCGCCAGCGCCAGGCGCGTTCAATCCTATGCCTGCCGTTGATCAATCAGGCCAGGCTCATCGGTGTCCTCTACCTGGAAAACAACCTGACGGCGCGGGCTTTTGCGCCGGCCCGCATCGCGGTGCTGACGCTGCTTGCCTCGCAGGCGGCGGTCGCGCTCGAGAACTCCCGCCTGTACCGCGACGGCATTGAACGCGAAGCAAAGATCCGGCGACTGGTCGATGCCAACATCATCGGGATTTTCATCTGGGAATCCGACGGGCAGATCCTCGAGGCCAACGACGCGTTTCTCCGCATGGTGGGACACGATCGTGAGGATCTCGTTGCGGGGAAATTGAGCTGGACCGATCTGACGCCGCCGGAATGGCGCACGCATCATGAAGAGTTTTGGACTCCCGAACTCAGGACGACCGGGATCGTCCAGCCGTACGAAAAGGAATATTTTCGCAAAGACGGCAGCCGTTTGCCGGTGCTGCTCGGCGCCGCGAGTTTCGACCAAAGCGGGAACCAGGGTGTCTCATTCGTGCTCGATCTGACTGAGCGCAAGCGGGCGGACGCCGATGCGCGCGAGAGCGAGCGGCGCCACCGCGAAATGCAGACCGAGCTGGCGCATGCCAACCGTGTCGCAACAATGGGGCAGCTCACCGCCTCGATCGCCCATGAAGTGAACCAGCCGATTGCGGCGATGGTTACCAACGCCGAGGCGGCGCAACTCTGGTTGGATCGTCAACCACCGCATCCGGAGGAGGCGCGGCAGGCGCTCGCTCGCATCGTCAGGAACGGCATTCGCGCCGGCGACGTCATCGGCCGCATCCGCGAGCTCATCAAAAAGACACCGCCGCGGAACGACTGGATGGATATGAACGAGGCGATCCGCGAGGTGATTGAGCTCACCCGCGGCGAAGCGATAAAGCACCACGTCTCGGTGCAGACCCACCTTGCGGCCGACCTGCCGCCCGTTCACGGCGATCGGGTCCAACTGCAACAGGTGATTCTCAACCTGATCATCAACGCGGTCGAGGCCATGGGCGGCGTCCGCGACGGGCCACGCGATTTGCTGATCAGCACCGCGCAAATCGAGCCAGGCGGGCAAATCGAGCCAGGCGGGCAAATCGAGCCAGGCGGGCAAATCGAGCCAGGCGGGCAAATCGAGCCAGGCG
>JBEKQQ010000183.1:0-10564 GCA_049519555.1 Acetobacteraceae bacterium | reverse complement strand
TCGACCAAAGATTGGGAACGGGCAGCGATCCACGCAGTCACGCCTTTCATTACCGCTGGATGAAAGCGATTTTGTAGTTCGGTCAGCAGCTTCAGCGTGGCGAGCACGCGATCGGCTGCCTCGCCCTCGTGCCCGAGCGCTTGCACCTCACCATCCAGCAAGCGTTCCGAGCGGGCGCCGATGAAGGCAGCAATCCGCGGTTCCAGCAGATCGGCATCCGGTGTCGTCGTCGCGATGGCATCGAGCGCCGGCGCCAAATCCGTGAGACTGGTGATCCAGCGCTGGCGCACGGAATGATGGGATTGAGCGTGTAGGTCAGGCGCGGCAACCCGCCAGCTGGTCCCTTGATCTGCAACACCGCACGCCGCTGCCTTGCCTCAAGGCGCTGTGGCCCGGAAGGTGCCCGCTCTTCCCGCATGGCCGCCCAAATGCCTTGAACCTCGCTGTTCACAATGTCGTGGAGATTGCGCTGCAACCCGGGCTCGTTCTCCAAGGCGGCCGCCAGCACCGGGCCAAGCCCGTCCGGGAAGATTGCGAGGCCCCGCCAGCACAGCGGCATTAAGAGATCTGCGTCAGTGATGGCCCGCATTGTCAGCAGCGACAGGGCCGTTTCCTTGTCCGTCAACGTATCCTGGGCGTTCTGACGAACCAATTCTTCCAGCTTCACGGCGAGGCCGGAATCACCCAGGCCTCGGCGGAGCCAATACATCAGCGTTCCGCCCTGGATCGCGATCAGGGCCTCGGCTGGGTCTAGCGCCATCGCCAGCGCCAGGGTCCGGTTGTTCCAGACCGTTATTGCACCAATTTTGAAAGAGCGTTGCGCACGGGACGCCGGACGGGCGGCCACGCGCCGGCCCCGTGCACCGCTCGGATCGCGCAGCAGGGCGGGAGGTGGCCGATGGTCCGGGTCTTCGGCGAGCATGCCGCGCGTGAGGTCATACAGAATCGGCGGCAGGCGCTCACCACCGGTGATTGCAACGAAATCACCGAGTTCAAGCTTGCGATACATGATGGTTCTGTCGTCGGCACCGTCCATCGCCGGGCGGCCCAGGGCCAACGTTACAAGCAAGACGCCAAGTGCGTACACATCGTCGGCGGTGCGGCCTTCACCACGTGCTGCCGGATGACAGAGAGCGGTATAGGCGGTCTCGCAAACTGCCGGTTGGTGCATGGCGGCTGGGGCAGACCAGGCAGCGCCCAGAGTAACTGGACGATTTGGTTGGATTTGGAAGACGTTGTTGGGGCGTATTCCGCGGTGGGTGATGCCGCGCGCCTGAAGCTGCTCCAACACCGCGGCGATCGGTCGCATGACGAATTCAATCAAAGTGGTTTCCGGCCACGGCCGAAGACCGCTTGAGACCGGCGAGCCCGCCGGTGCCTGGCAAATTACGAACCATGCTGCCTGACCGTCGATCGGCGGGCCAATGCCATGGGCCAAGGGGGTCAGCAGTCCCTCCACCCTGGTGACAAGGTTGTGCAGTGTGCGGGGGCGGGCCGGTGCGTGGCGATCCACACGGAGTGCCATGAGCGGGAAGGCACTGGTGCGGAGACTGCTGGCAGCGAATGCCATAACGCCGCCACCTGCATCTGGCAGTCGCCGCGTGACGTCCACCAGGTATTGGCCACCGATAAGGGTGCCGGAATTTTGCTCGGGAAGATCGGCCATGGTGCTGTTAGACGACGGCTGCTGCGGTGTGGACCGGGCCCTGAATGACGTCGGCGATCGGCTCTGCCTGCGACGTATACTGGGTTCGAAGCGCGCGTTCGATCTGCGTCAATGATTCTTCGTAATGGTATGTAAACGTGGCGATATCGCCGATGGTCGCAGCCCAGTTGGCTTCGGTAAACAAAGTCCGGTATCCCGCGAACAGAACGGGCTGGGTGGCACAGGCAACCGCGATCTCGATATAGTGCTCGACTGTTTCGCCAATACCGGCGGTAGCGCCGATCGCCTGCAACAAGCGGGCGGCCATGCGGGAGGCGAACGACTCACCGCTCAACGTAATCAGCGGCAAACCCATTCGGATCGCATCGCTGGCAATGGTACCGGCATTATACGGGAACGTATCGAGGAACATATCGGGCAAAGCGAGCCGTGCCATGTACTCGGCCGGATCGACCCGCTCGGCGAACAGAATGCGCGCCGGATCGACGCCAGCCAGGCTGGCGCGGGTGCGCAAATTATTGCGGGACCAGGCGTTGTCGGAGGCCAGCCAAAGCACCGATCCCGGTACGCGTTGCAGGATCGCCATCCAGGCACCGAACATCGTCTCGGTGATTTTGTAATGGTTGGAGAAACAGCAGAATACGAAACGACCCTCCGGCAGACCCACCATCGACCGTGAAACCGGTCCTCCAATCACTCGCTTTCGGTCATTGGCCTGGTAGTTTGGCCCCACGTAAAGCGGCTGCGGCTGATACTGTGCTGCAAACGCTGGTGGGATGACGAACTCGTCGCACAGCAGGAAGTCGAGTTCGGGCATTGGCACCGGGCCGATGAAGCCGAGATAGGTCGCCTGAATGGGTGCCGGACGCCAGCGCAGGATCGCCATGCGGGTGCCGGTGGTCAGACCGTTGAGGTCGATCAGGATGTCGATCTCATCGGCGCGGATGGTGCGCGCCGCGTGCTCATCGGTCATGTCCTTGATGATCGTGAAGTGGTCGAACGACTCGATTACGCGCCGGCGGATATCGCTGCCGTCCTCCGGGCTTGTGCAATAGCCGTGCACTTCGAACCGCGACCGGTCATGCCGCTCGAACAATTCGGCAATGAGATAACTCATGGCGTGACGGCAGAAATCCGACGACATGTAGCCGACTCGGATGCGGTCATGGCGGTAGCCTTGCCGGGGCGCGAGATGCTCGGGTGCGGGTCGGATTTTCCGTTCAATCCAGGCGCTGGCGATGCGTGCTTGCACGGCCACCTGGTCGGTTAGCGCCAGTGCCGCGAGCGGTCCACAGCTCGCCATCAAATCGTCGGGTGAGAGGCCACGGATTGCATCACTTAGGATCGGCCACGCGCACATACGCTGGCGGACATGTAACCAGTGCTGGATGACGTCTGGTTGGTCGTGCTGGATCGTCAGGCTGGCCTGCATTGCGGCTTCGGCGTCGGCCAGTTGACCGAGCTGTTCCAGCAGCCGGGCGCGTTGGTTGAGGAGGGCGATACGTGCAGTGTCCTTCTGCATCGCATCGGCCCAACAGGCGAGTGCCATCTGCGGATCGCCGTGTTGTTCGAGCAACAAACCGAGGTTGATCGCGGCTGGAGTGAAGTCGGGGCGTAAGGCAAGCGCAGCGCGATAGGCAAGGATAGCGTTCTCCGGCTCGCCGGCATGGTTCCACTCGGCGCCGAGGTTGAACCAGGCAGCGTGCGAATGGCGTCCACCCGAGCCGTGCAATGCGATCCATGTGCGATACAGGTCGATAACCTGACGGTCGCCCTTGTTGGTGCCGATTTGTTCCGCCGCGGCCAGTACATCCGCGAAGGAGGTGACATCCCACCGGTTTGTGGTGTTGAGGACGAGATCCCGTTCAGGTCGGTGGGATTGGTCCATCGGGGCCTCGTCCAGGGTGGAGGTCGCCATTCAATGGCATCGGGGCAAATATTCGGTTAACTTTGGACCGGGTTCCGCGATTTTTCGTTGGCGTCGCGGCAGCCGCGAGCCGTCAGCCCTTGCGTTGAGGGGCGTACTCCGCTGCCCGCAAATGGTGTGGTATCGCGCAACGCACGCCGGCTCGTACCCGGGCGATAGTGGCAACCTGGTGCAGGCAGGCCGAAAAATGTCTCAGCCACTGCTGGTATTGGGGTTCATCGGCCCGCATGGTGCCGGCCAACGGCGAACTCAGTACCGCGGTGGGCGTTTCCTGACCGGCGTGAATGGATTATCCGGGTGACGCACCGTTCTCGGAGTTGATCCATGACCTATCTCGTTGCCGACGACCTGCCCACGACCCCGGCGGGGCAGCGCTTCCGTGAATTGCTGGCTCGTCCGGGTATTCTGCGAATGCCAGGGGCGCATAACGGTCAGGCTGGGTTGCAGGCGAGGGCTGCTGGCTTCGATGCACTTTACCTCTCCGGTGCCGCCATGACCGCCTCCATGGGCATCCCCGACCTGGGCATGATCACGGTCGACGAGGTGGGTTTCTTCGTGCGCCAGATCGCCCGCGCCACTGGCTTGCCGCTGCTGGTTGACGGCGACACCGGATACGGCGAGGCGCTGAACGTCATGCACATGGTGCGCTCGTTCGAGGACGCCGGCGCGGCGGCGGTGCACATCGAAGACCAGTTATTGCCGAAGAAATGCGGCCATCTGAACGACAAAAAACTGGCCGATCCGCATGACATGGCAGCCAAGATCGCTGCCGCTCGGCGGGCGCGCCGGCATCTGTACATCGTTGCCCGCACCGACGCCGCGGCGAGCGAGGGGATCGACGGTGCCGTCGCCCGCGCCAAACTGTTTCTGGAGGCCGGCGCCGACGCAATCTTCCCCGAGGCGCTGGTTACCGCGGATATGTTCCGCGAGGTGGCGCGCCGGTTACCGAACGTGCCGTTGCTGGCGAATATGACCGAGTTCGGACGGACGCCGTTCTTCACCGGGGCCGAGTTCGAGGCCATGGGCTACAAAATGGTGATCTGGCCGGTCAGCAGCCTGCGCATTGCCAACAAGGCGCAGGCGCAGCTTTACGCGGCGCTCAAACGGGACGACGGCACGCAAGGCATGGTTGATCGGATGCAGACGCGGGCTGAACTTTACGCGACGATCGGGTATCACGATTATGAGGCGCTGGATGCGTCGATTGTAACGACTGTCATTCCGCAGGCCATGCCGCAGCGGGGGTAGGCTTTTGGGTTGGTCGGCATTGCGAGACCGCGGCTGCCCATGTTGACCCGGCCTGGGCGTGCGGAAGGCGGGCGGCGCGATTATATGGTAGATGTCAGGTGTGAGTGTCCGTCCCGGATCATCACGTTGACAAACAACGGCAAATTCAAACCTGAAAGGATTTTCCCGGAAGAGGGTCGCGCTCGGGGACCATCTGCGTTCATCGGCGTCCATCGGCGGTTGAAATCTTTCTTTTTCCCAGGGCGCCAAGAAAAACAGAACCGCCGATGAACGCGGATGAACGCAGATGGGTTCGCAACGTTCCGCCCAGGGACTGAGCGCCGCGTCATCGATAACCTGTTCATCTCACTTGGATTGTTCGCAGACCGACTCTGAGACTCTGAGGATCTCTGGTGGCACTGGTGTCGAAGTACGCCCTCGCTCCAACTTGTCACATCAGAACTTTCTGCGGCACGCGGTGTTGATCTCCGATAGAAACGTCACTGGAGCAAGCGGTCGCCGGCACGTTCGGGACCTCGTGGATATTCCGCTAATGCTTCCCACTTCGGTTGACCGCCGGACCACGAATTGCGATCAGCAATTGCTGGGTCTCATCCGACGGGACCGTGTCGAAAAGGCAGGCAAGGATCGCGCGACATTGGTCATAGGCGTGAATTGCCATACCTCGCTCACCCTTTTCGGCATAGGCAGCCATCAGTGCCCGCCAGGCGCCTTCGTGCGCGCGGTCTATTTGCAACAGGCGCTTTGCCGCCAAAATTGTGGTGTCGGGTTCCGCTTGCTCATGCAGCGACGCCTCGGCCACGCTCCGGGCTCGGTCGCGCAACGCCTGCCGCTTGTCCCTCAGCCAGATGTCAAAGCCCGGATCGATTCCGTCCAGGCATTCGAGCAAATCTCTGTCCAGCAACGATAATGCCTCAGGTTGATCAGTCGTCGCTCCGATGACATCGTCAACGTCGGTCCACACCGCACTGGCTTTCAGCGTAAGATGATCCCGTGTGACCAGCACGATCTCGGTCTTTGCGGGCGAGAGTGCCACGAGCAACTTCAGAAGCTCCTGCCGCAACGAGGCACGTGCCTCGTGTTCCCCGCGTCGACTCCAGAGCAACGTCGCAACCTGGGATCGCAAAACCGGCGTCGCTCCGGAGAGGACAAGGACCGCAAGCAATGCGCGCGTCTTGCGGCCCTGCGGCAATAGATTTTCATTCTCGCCCGACCACGCTTGCATTTGGCCGATCAGGCGCAAGCTCACGGAAGTCATGTCGTTCGGCGGCATGGCACCTCAGCAGTTGTCCGACCGCCCAACCTGCGCGCGATGAGGCGTGCCGTTGCGCGGTTCATTTCGTTACTGTCGCTGCGCAGAGGGCGGTCGCAGCCGCGCTCCTGGCTGTCGCCATAATGAAAGATTTACGAAGCGCTGACCATTTCGTAAGATTACGCTATCAGGTCTGGCCAGTTTCTGCTGCCGCGTTGGGTGAACATACACTGAGCGGAGAATGGGAGAGCCTTAGCGGTTCAAGGTCGGCTGTCGCCAATGTTCGCCAAGGTGGCGGAGATGCGGACCAGGTGAATCTCCCTCCGCCAAAGCCAGCATGGGTAAGATTTGGCTGGCCGACGCTCTGGGCCGGAAGCAGCGAAGGGCAGCCGCGACCTCGACGCTGTGCTCAAGGTCGGCTACCTGGTCGGAGATAGCGGTGTCTGCGCGACAAGCCTCGCCAAGGTACCCAACCTTACCGCCTCCATCATGGTGCGAACGCCAAGGCGATGCATCAGACGAGTGCGATGCGCTTCGATCGTTCGGACATTGAGCCCCAGATCATTGGCGATCACCTTATTGGGGCGGCCGTCGATGATCGCTTCCAGCACCTGTCGCTCGCGCCGGGTCAGCGATGCGACACGGGCGGCTGCATCCACCAGCTCAACCTGCGTGTCGGGGGCCACGGCGGGCGCCGCGAGGACCTCCCATCTGTTCCGGCGCTTTGCGATTGCGAACTGATGGGCACGGACCACGTCAAAAAGGTCACCAATTTTGGTGAGTGAAATCGGGTACGTGCAAAGCAGCGCGAGCGGTTTATTGGCAATGAATGTGTTGTTGAGGTAGGCTTCGTACTCGAGAAAACTGTGCCAGTCGTTGCGCTCAAGCCAAAATGCGTCGCCTGAACCGCGCGTTCCGGAACGGTTCATCACGGGAGCCCGCTGCATGATCTGGTCCCAGAAGTGCATGGCCTGATCGCGCGCGAAACGACCGTCCGTCTGATAGATGTCGTGTGCTGGGTATAACTCGATCCCGAGCTCGACGGCGGCCTCCCTTGCACGATTTCTTGCTTCGTCCGCAGGTACCGAGGCAGGCATCACCCAAACGCACAATTCGTCGCGCTCCCGCCCGGTTGCGAAGAAGGGGAGCACAAGATCGATCAGGTCGTCCTTCGTCTCGTAGAAGGCGCAAACATGTGAGCCATGGCTTATACCGGCGAGCACATCAGGAGCGAGGAACCCGGGACGGCGCGGAGAAGGGGCAATGCGCATTACCACTGGCTTCCTTTGAACGCGGGCCGAAGTATGTCAAAGGTCAAAGAAGACGTAAGTCCCAGGAGATCTCCCATCGCCGGCTCCCCGGTTCGATCAGGACGAGCAGTCAATCGGACGGGCTCAGAGAATGATACCGCTGCGCCCGGTATGGAGCAGAAGAATGACGAGGCACTTTTCCGGCACGGAAGGCTAACAAGATGTATGGGTTTCGTCAGCCCGACTGGTTTCGATTGCCGGGCATCGAGTTCTTCGCGGCATTCTCGGCGGCAGTTATGGCGGCCGGCAGAGATTGCTCCTTCCCGCCTTGCGTCGTGCTGCTCGTGGCTTCGTCTTGCCATACTACCCAGTCCCAGAACTCGGAATCCGGAATCTTCTCAATGACAAGCCGAAGCACAACGCCGGTACTTTGGGCTATGATCGTCGCGTACTGTGCTCCGTCTTCAGTCAATTCCCAAGAAAACTTCACGGGAAGCCTCCACGCAGTTCTCCATTGAAGGAACCGGCCACATATCGAGCATTCGGGTGTGAGCAGTGCCACTTTATTGAACCTTGTTAACCAGAGTAATTAACCAATGTCAATCATTCGGCGAAAACAGGGGGAGGATACGTAGATGTGCGGGTCAATCCCGCCCGGTGGAGGATAAATGATGACATGAATCAGAAGAAAAGAGGGCAAGTTTTCATGAATTCCGGAAATCCGCCTACACTTGCCATCCTCATTGAAAAAGTCGGTCGATTAGCGTTCTCCATCATGAACCACGCCCTTCCGGCCCCCATTCGGTGGCGCTGATTCGCTGGTCCGATGTGACGCTCCACCCCCGGGCTTCCGCGTAGCCGGGTCTGGCCACCAGGTTTGGCTTCGTGATACGGCACGGCCGACCGCCGGGGGATCTGCATCGTGCAACGCCGTGGTTTGCTCGCCCTGTTCGCTGCCGTGCCCGCGACCGCCCTGGCCCAGAGCGACGAACCAACCGGGCCGCAGCCCGAGCTGCCGAAGGAGAAGCTGGTCATCGTCACCCGCGACGGGTCCCAGCACGTCTTCAGCGTCGAAATGGCGCTGACGATGCAGCAGCAAACCGTCGGCGAGATGTTCCGGCCAACCGTGCCAGCGGACGGAGGCATGCTGTTCGATTGGGGTGTCGCGCGCGAGTCGCGCATGTGGATGCGCAATACGATCGCTTCGCTCGACATGATTTTCATCAACCCGGACGGCACGATCCGTTCGATCGCGGAGAACGCCGTGCCGGAGAGCCTTGCAGTCATCGACAGTCGCGGTCCGGTCCGGGCGACCCTGGAAGTCGCAGCAGGAACCGCCGCGCGGTTGAATATCCGGGTGGGCGATAAGGTCTTGCAGAGGGTCTTCGGCAACGCCCCCCTTCTGTAATCGGAGAGGGTCAATCAACTCCGTCTGACGGCCGGCGACGGTATCGACCTCGGCAGTCCCAGGGCGCTTCCGTCACCCGACGCTACGATCGTCCAGAGATAATAGCGGCGTCGCTCGCACATCCACGCCGAGGAGCGCCTGGCCAACCATTTGGTAATTGGGGGCCGCCACCAGGAGGTGCTGACCAACCGCGTGGATATCGCGCACGCAACGTTCGAGCCCGCTGCTCGTGTAGGGTGAGGCCGAGCCGCCGGCGCTGAACACCAACTCGGTTGCCTCTTTGGCCGTGTTCGCCGCATGCGTGGATGCCAACCACAGTGCGCCGCGCTGCGCGAGGGTGACGGTTCGACCCGCGTTAGCCACTTCCCACGCCTCGCCAAGAACGTCGTGAACAAAGGCACGACCTGAGCGCAGCAAGGCTTCCGCGCGCCCAAGGTTTGCCTGCAAAGTGCTGTCGTCCCGCAGCGACTGGCGCGAACGGCTGGCCATCTTCGTTCCCGCGAGCGTCGTCAAAATGTCAATGGCATGACGGGCGATGCCAAGCGCCACCGCGGCCAACCCAGTGCTGAACAGCGCGATCGTCGGTAAGGCATAAAGCGGACCCGGCTCAACGGGTGGC
This sequence comes from Acetobacteraceae bacterium, assembly GCA_049519555.1. Taxonomy (GTDB): domain Bacteria; phylum Pseudomonadota; class Alphaproteobacteria; order Acetobacterales; family Acetobacteraceae; genus Rhodopila. Next base: position 1,194 of record JBEKQQ010000183.1, on the reverse strand, counting down.
TCCCGCAACGATAGCGAATGAGTGACGGGAACGAAAACATCGGCGACGGCGAAGTCGTGGCTGCCTGTGCCGCGCAGCCCGATACTGTGCCACGTGTCGAGGATTTCGCACTCTGCGGCGGGGAAGAACAGGATGCGCGTGATCGGCGTGCCATCGGGCCTGAGGCGCGGCTGATCGCCATCCAGGATTCGGCAGCCACCCACAATCCAGTTGGAATGTTGGCAACCGCTCGCAAGCGGCCACTGACCGGTGACGCGGTAGCCACCATCGACGACTATTGCATCGCCGGTTGGCCGAAACGCCCCCGCCGTTCTGACGTCCGGGTCGCCGCCATAAATTTCTCGCGCCGCGTCCTCCGGTAGATATCCGCCAAATATGTTGTTCCCGCCGCAGAGCGCCACACACCAACCCGCGGCGCCGTCGGCTTTCGATATTTCTTCGATGACACGGACAAACGTCAACGGATCGGTTTCTTCCCCGCCGAGTGCACGCGGAATCCAAAGGCGAAATAATCCCGCCTGCGCCATTGCAGCCACCAAAGACGGAGGAAGGCGTCGCGACTGTTCGATTTCATCTGCGAATGCCTGGATTTGCGGTGCCAACTCCTTGGCAGCGTCGATGAACGACGATGAAGCGGTGCTAAGCATCAAACCCCCTGCAATATTCGTTTCTCTGCTTGGTTCAGTGCCGTTTCTCCGTCCCGGCCTGCAATTCTACTTTGCCCCGCGCGGAGCGGCGGTCAAGACTGGCCGCAGGCTACCGCCGGAGGCGGCGCGTGGGGCAAGTCGCCGGGTATGGCAGCGCCCGATGACCATCCCTGGCGTCGTGGACGATCCGCCGCACGTCTCGCGCGTCCAAAGCGAGGGGGCGCACTTATCGGCCTGAGGCACCGAGTTTACCAATCCGGCAATCGAGACCAACAACCCTGTGCGAGGATTCGCTCGTTCGATAGATGGTCGGTTGCCGGCCTGGCGAAGAATGCGGCTGGCAACCGATTACCCCATCTGACGCACTCCTGGCAGGGGAAGGCGCGATGTCGTCGAGGGCGCGGTTTGCCGAGGCCGGCTGATGAGGGCTGTTGGGGTGGACGGCCCCACGGCATCGCTGTGCCAGAATTGGGGCTGTAAGCAACCAAGACCGGAGCCGTCCATGACCCAATATAAGCGCATCGCCATCGACACGTCCAAGTCCGTG
>JBEKQQ010000182.1:0-10382 GCA_049519555.1 Acetobacteraceae bacterium | reverse complement strand
AGTTTGAGACATGGCGGATCGTCGGCAACGGGATTGGTCGTGGGACCATAATGGCTTCCCTGTTGCATGAATCATGCATAGCAAACATGGGCGTGCTTCCTTCTCCCGGCCTCGGTCGTCCAACCTCCTCGCCGAGGTCCGCCCGGGCGACGCGGTCCGAGATCGTTCTGCTGGATGACGTGGAGGGCGGCCTGGACGACTGCTGTACGCGGCCGTCACGCCACAGCGATGGATTGGCGATTGCCGTTCGTCTGGATGCTGAGGTGCTGACGTGGCTGGCGAATGGGCCAAGCTACAGCACGGAGGTCAGGCGCACCCTGTGCGAGAGGTTGTTTGGCCAGGCGTGAGGCGCCGTAACATTCGCTGCGTGAAAGTGATGCTGTTGCACCGATAGGCGGTGCACCCCATACCGTGTTCTGCCCACGCCTCTCAGCGTGCAGGCGGCACTGGTGCCGGCGAGGGCGCTCACAGCGTAGCGGGAAACCGCAACGCCAACACGAGTAGCATCTGATGGGGCGTTGGGGGGTCGTCGCGATCGGGTTTGTATCAGGACCAATATGTGCCGCGTGCCTTCTGCTGGCCGCACTACTGCTCGGCCCGCCTTGGGCGCAAGCGGCGTCCGGCCCGGCGGAGGCCGGGGATGTGGCGGAACGCGCTGCGCAGGCGCGGGCGCTGCTCGACACACCACAGGGTGCGACGCTGCTTGACCTTCTGGGCGATCCGGCCGTTCGCGAGCGGCTGATGGCCCAGCCCACCGCGCCGCCGCCGCCGGCGGCCATGACCGGTTCGATGGGCTTCATGCTCAACCGTGTACTGGGCGATACCCGCCAGCGGATCATCGATCTCGGCACCCAGCTTCGTGCGCTGCCGGATGGGCTGCGCGCCTGCTGGGGCCGGGTCAGCGCGACCATGCCGGCGTCAGACACGCTCCACATGCTCATCTACCTGGTCGCCTTCGTCGCCGGCGGCTTCGCTGCACAGCGATTGTTCTTGTTCGCCGCGCGCCCGTGGTCGGCACATTTCAACCGGCTCAACGTGGCAACGCTGGGGCAGCGGTTGGCGGTGCTGGTCGAGCGTCTCGCCTTTGGCGTCCTGCTGCTCGGCACCTTTGCAGCGGGCAGCATGGGCACATTCCTGTTGTTCAGTTGGCCGGCCTCGAGCGGTTCGATGATCCTGGGCTATCTCTGGGCGACGCTGGTGATCCGGCTCAGCCATACCGTGTCACGCTTTTTCATGGCGCCCGGCGCCGAGCGGCTGCGCCTGGTGCCGCTGACGACCCGCCGCGCGTGGTTCTGGCATCGCTGGATAGGGGCGCTGACCGCGATCGGCGCCTTGGGCTGGCAGACGATTGTGGTTTTGCGCGGGCTCGGCCTGCCGCCCGAGAGTCTGGAACTGCTGCGTCAGATCCTGCTGCTAGCGCTCGCGCTGTGCGGCATCGCGATCGTTTGGATGCCGCGCGACAGCGAGACGCCGGACCTGCTCAGTCCGCGGCGGGCGGCGTTCCGGGTGCTGGTGTCGTTCGCCCTGCTGCTGGTCTGGCTACTGTTCCTGACCCAGGCCACCAAGGTCGCCTTGTCGCTGCTGGTGGTCGGCGCGGTGCCGGTCGGTCTGTATGTGTTGCGCAATGCCGCCGCGCGAGTTACCCGCGGCCAGTGGCTGCTGCAGGGTGAGGATGTCTCGGCGGTGAGCGGCATCGCAGATCGCTGCATGCAGGCGCTGGTGGTGGTCGCCGCCGCTTTCGCGCTTATCGAAATCTGGCAGATTGATATGGCCGCGGTCGCGAGCAGCGAGACGGCGATGACCCGGCTCGGGCGGGGCACATTCGAGGCGCTGGTGATCCTGTTGGGCGCCGATCTGCTGTGGCTGGTGTTGCGTGCGGTGATCGATCTGCGGCTGACCGGCACGGTGTTGCCGATCGACGATCTCGACGATGAGGGACTGCGAAGGCGTGCGCGCATCCGCACCCTGCTGCCGGTACTGCGGAACTTCCTGTTCATCTTCGTGCTGATCATCGCCTCATTGAGTGCGCTGGCGGCGATGGGGCTGCAGATCGGGCCGCTGTTGGCCGGTGCCGGCGTCGTCGGGATCGCGGTTGGGTTCGGCGCCCAGACGCTGGTGCGCGATGTGCTGTCAGGGGTGTTCTTCTTGCTCGACGACGCGTTCCGCGTGGGCGAATTGATCGAGAGTGGTGGGATCAGCGGCACCGTCGAAACGTTCTCGCTCCGCTCGGTCAAGCTGCGGCACTTTAAGGGACAGCTGCACACCGTGCCGTTCGGCGATCTGAAGGCGATCACCAATTATTCGCGCGACTGGGTCAATGAATTGTTGCAACTGACCGTCGTGCACGAGGCTGATCTCGAGCGGGTGGAGCGAGCGATCGAACGGGTCTCCGCCGAAGTGATGCAGGACCTGTCGCTCGCCAGCGCAGTCATTTCTGCACCACTATCGATCGGCGTGATCGCAATGGGTGTCGACGGGATTCGTGTCGGGATCATCGTCCGCACCAGGCCTGGCCAGCAGTTCAAGGTACGTGCGGCGGTGTTCAGCCGGTTAAAATCAGCATTCAATGCGGATGGGATACGGTTTTCCGGCTCGCTTCCCGCCGACGTGCCTGAGTGAGCACGCTTTACCCGGTTTGTGTCGGATGGCGGAAGAGCCCAACCGCACGACAAAAAGTGGAGCCTCCCCGCGAAGGAAGCCGCTGAGGGCGTCGCGAATCTGATCGGAAAGTCGCTGGTGACCGCAGACTACGCCGGGGCCGTCGCGAATTTTCGGTTGCTCGAGACGATGTGCGCCTATGGCTTGGAGAAACTGACCGATGCCGGCGAAGTGCAACCATTGGCTTGGAGGCATGCCGAATATCATCAAAGACCACTTGAAGAAAACGCAGACGACCGGGACGCGAACCGACGCATCCTGCCGACGTCGACAATGCACGCGCGGTTCTGGAATGGTGCTTTGATACCGACGGGGATCCCGAAATTTGCGTCGGACCGGCAGCCGCCGCGGCGTCGGCGGCCTGCGCCTCCATTGCAGACCAATGGGACAAGATCAGGCCTCCAACCGGTGCTGTGCTATGACACGAAAACCGCGACCCCATGGAGGCGACGACCCCGAAGAATATCGCCGCTTCGTCGAGGTCGCGCGGGAACTGGGAGTGGACGAGAACGACCCGGACGCGATGGACGGGGCGTTCCATCGGATTGATGTCCAAAAGTCGCCCACGCCGGCGGTTCCCCGTTCTCGCCGTACTGGGAAGCAACCGCCCTCATAACTCCCGAACCGCGACGAAGAGCGCTGATCATGATAAGTCGTCGCTCCGTTGACGAGCTAGCCGTTTGCTGCGGTCTTTCTTTCCCTCATAAGATACAGGAATACCCGATCGCGAGTACCTCGATTGCAAAAATGCATCAAATTTCTCGATGTCAGATTTGGTTATAAATTGGAGAATCGGAGGTTTTAAGCCGCTCAGCAGGGAGGGCAAAACCGATGAGGGGCGCGGCGTTCTGGAAGGGCGCAGCTGGTCGACAGCAAGTCGTCTTGCCACCCAGACCAAGACATCGGCGGCTTGCAAGGGGAGCCATTCCTTTTCGTCCCGCCATATTGGAGAGGAACCCATGCGGTTTCTCATCCATCTGGGGGCTCTGACTGACCAGTCGTCCCAGAAACTTAATATCTCTGCTTTCTGCGGATTACTATAGTCGTCGAATATAAAGTCGACTTTATCAGTGCTCCTCAACTTATATCGCTGTAGTTCCCACATCGTTTTCAAACAGAAAGTTCCCAGAAAAAAGTATGGGGCGTCCATGGTTACCGCATACTTTCCCCTAAATACATCGCAATACACCTTTTCGTCGAGGCCAATCGCAAAACCATATCCAAGATGCTTGTTCAGAATTTCGACAAAGCGGTCTAGCCGGGCGTCTCTTTCAGGTTCGCTGAATATGTCAAAGCAGCCGGATCGGCTAGCCGCCTCCCTCATCTTCACGTAATCGATTTTAGGTTGTCGGGCCAGCTCGGCGCACCAGTCCGCCGTAAACGCCGCCCATGTCTCGGCGGCGGCAAAATATCCCCCCATCACAAACAAAGGATTTTCAACGCTTTCGTCAATCACGCACTGAAGAACCATCAAGGGACGCCTTCTGGCTATGTCCCGAGGGAATCCCGAGACAAGCGCCCAAACCGCTTCAACGGCTTTCTGAGGGTCACGTGGCGCCGGTCCGCTTAATGCTCGCAGCCTGGCGTCAAGCCCCCAATCATCGAAGCGCACCTGGCGCGTCCGCACCTACCCCAAAATGTTGGGTATGGAAAGTGTAATGTCGCCGGTTAATGGTGGCCGGAAGAGGAGAAGGCAGCGGGACACTCAGAGTATGGGCCGGCGGCCAAAGAGCGACGCCCGTGGAACGTGGGCCGAATGGTCTTCGCCAAACGTGCGTTGAAGCCACAGCAGGTCCAGGCCATTCGGTTCTGGCTCGATCGGGAATGGCGGCTACGTGACCGGGCGATGTTCGATCTCGCGATCGACAGCAAGCTGCGAGGATGTGAAGTCGTCAAAGTCAGGATCGGCTACCTTGTCAACGGCGGTCAAATTCGCTCGCGTGCGATCGTCGCCCAGCAGGAGACAGGTCGGCCGGTTCAGTTCGTGCTCCTCGAACCCGCCCGCGACAGCGTTCTGGTTTGGCTCGAACGCCCAGGCGGAACGATTGACGAGTTCGCTTTTCCGAGCCGGATCGAACACACCGATCATATCAGCACCCGGCAATATGCTCGGCTCGTTGATGAGTGGGTGACCTGGATCGGACTGCGGCCTGAGGACGACGGAACACATTCTCTACGGCGAACCAAGGCTTCGATCATCTACAAGCAGGCAGGCGACCAGCGCGGCGCGCAGATGCTGCTCGGCCGCACAAAAATCGAGGGTACCGTTCGGTACTTGGGCGCCGACGTTGGGGATGCGCTCGCGCTCGCTGAAGGCACGGAGGTATAACATCTCATGAGAACCTCGGCGTCAGCGTCGAGGAACGTCGTGCCACGATCGGTTTGCCTGGGATGCGTCCGCCTCGGTCGTTGCAAGCGGCTTGGCCGTCGTTCGAATGCGGACGTTCGGCCGAGTGTGGCCATGGCTGCTCAGACTTCCCGCGGGTGGAGGCTGTGTGAAAACATGTCGGCCGTACCAGGCCGTTCACGTTGCCGGTGTTGCGTTCTTATGCATCACGTATCGGGATTGTCTGTTTCAGGGCCAGATGTGTGACGCTTATGATCGGGACACAGAAACCTGGAGCGTGGCGTACATCGCCGCATCCTGCGCAATTGTATCATCTGCCGATCGCAGGGATTCGGAGTGCTGCCAATGGAAGAGCCGCCGCCTGGTTACTGCTTCATCTGACAGTATGTATCAGGTTTAAGTAACGTGGAACGCGATGGAATTTGGCCGGGACCGTCCCTGCGATATTTGGCCAATTTCCATCTCGAACGCAGCTCGATCTCCCGTGCTCCATGCGAGACCTGGCAGCGCCATCAACCTCACAACCATGCCCAGAATCAAATATTTCAGGGACGGCATGTCGATCTCCTGCCTTCGAGTGGTTCGTCCTGCACAATCGGTCAATCTCTCGAAATGACTTTTCTTACCCGGCATTTCCTCATAATTCAGTTGATCTTATTTTTTCCATCCGCCGCTGGCGCGCATTTCTCGAAAGCGTTATCTTTAAAGACCAATGCCGCTCCGATATTCAGCAACGCTGCGTTGGGACTTTGACTGGCCCCGGCGGCTTCGTACTCCGACTTTGCCTCCCGGTAGCATGTGGGCTCTTCCGCCTGGAGTTCAGGATCGCCATGGGCGTTCCCGGTGGTGGAGCTGCTGAAGCCGCAACCGGCAAGTGCCATCACAATGACTATGCACAGCACGGATTGCAGCATCGCTGACACGTCCACGACCGAACGTTTTATCAGAGTTTGATGAAGAATGGCGGCATCATTCAACTCCGTAACTACTCCTCGGTTCTCTGGCCTCCTGGTTCATACAGGGGGGTGATCTGTTCGGACAGAGCATTGTCGTACGCCTGGCCCGGGTCAGAGTTCCGGCGGCGTTGATCCACGTCAACGGCGCGGGTGCCGTTCCCGGGTTTTACGCCCATGTCGAACGTTCGTATAGCGGTGGACGCGACTCGATTTAGCGAGGTTGGTTGGCCGCGGAGGTATTTTTCATGCTGATCAAAAAAACCGCCCTTGCTACCTTCTGGCACTTTGATTGTCCGGGATGCGGCTTCACGGATGCTGAGATCGGCCATCCCGCGAGCGCGGATACGATCCATTGTGAAGTTTGTCTGGAGGAAGGTCTACGTGTCCGGCTGAAGCGCTGGCCAGCGGACGGTTCAGGCGCGCTTTCGCGTCGGCGGGCGGCCTGATTCATTTTTTGGAGCCGCCTTTTTGGGGGCATCCGTTCTCGGAGGCGCGCTGGTTTTTACCGCCGTGTCCGGTTCCTCGCCGAGGTTGCGCTTCAGTACGGCCATGAGATCGATCACGTTGCCGTGGTCGGTTTCGTCCCGGCGGACGTCACATCAACGGAGACCGGAATGCGGACCAAGAATTCGCACAGCACTGCGCGCCTGTTCCGGCTCATTCATGGTCGGGTCTCGCGTGGTCCGAGCATCACCAACGTCGGTGATCATAACGCGTGACGGCACAGGCAGCACGTGTTGGTGAATCTATGACGACGATCGCCTTCCAACCCTCAGAATGGATAAATAATGGTCCATGGCGCGCCGCTTTGAGAGCGCGTGACCGACAATTCCATTGAAATGAACCAGGTCCGAGGCCGCGGCCAGGACCGGAAAGGGCGTCGCGGCCGGATCCACCCGGCAGAGGCGAGCAATGGTTGACAGAAAATCGCTCGAAATTATACTCAACTTTTTCAAGACGTAACCGGCAAACGGTCACGGGCAGCCGGTCGGTCATCTGGCCGAGGGTGACGAAGCCAGCCGGATCCGACGCCTGGGCGGTTATAATGCCCGTTTGATGAGGCGTAAGGCGAACAGCAGGACCACCGCGCCGATGACGGCCACGACGATGGAGCTGATCAAACCGCTACCGAACTGAAAACCCAGAGCACCGGCAAGCCAGCCGCCAATCACGGCGCCGACAATGCCGACGACGATGTCAATGACCAAGCCAAAGCCGGCACCTTCAACGATTTTGCCGGCCAGCCATCCGGCGACCGCGCCGATCACTAACCATGCGATAAGTCCATGCTCCATCGGATTTCCCCCTTGAGATTTTTCTCGATTGTTGAAAGCCACTCCTGTCACCAGGCGATGGAACAATCAAGGCCTCGACCAGCACGATGCGTGGTCGCCATCGGTGGGCGCAGGGACTGGCGGCAATCACGGTCTGTGGCCGGTTGGCATGTTCGACGTCGTCGGTGCCACCGCTCCGCCCCTCTTCACGATGACATCGATGCCGGCCGGCCATGAGATACCGGACCAGCAGGTCGGCTCACCCGCGCCATTTATCTTGTCGGCGTGGTGCACCCGCCTTCTCCCACCATCGGTAACGCAGCCCATGGGACATCGACTCGGCGACGACGTCGGGGTCGGCAGGCTGGAGGTTCTCGGGATCAGTCAAAAAGTTTGTGGTGGCTGGAGGCGATAGCGGGATGCCTAGTACCTCGACACAGTGATTATGACTCTTTGACGATGTCGGGGTAAGCGCGTGCCAGCTTGTTCCGGGGCTTCTGGGTTGTGAATTTCCATTTGATGCGTGCGCCAGCCGCGTTGCGCTGTCGCTGCCATGCATCGATCTCGGATACGAGGACCTCGCGTTCGCCGATGCGTCGATCCAGGCATTGACCACGCAACACACCGATCCCGATCTCCACCATGTTGAGCCAACTCGCATGTTTCGGTGTGTAATGGAACTCCAGGCGCTGAAGCATGCGGTGTGCCTCGGGCGCGGCGAATGTTTCGTACAAAGCCCCGGCGGTGTGGGTGGAAAGGTTGTCCATCAGCACGCGGATCTGATCGGCACCAGGATTCGGCACCAGGATAATGAGTATCGACCAGATCGCGCATGCATTTGGCGAAGTCTCGCGCGGTTCTCTGGTCTGTTACCTTCACATGACGCCAGGGATTGTGCACGTCGAGCAATACGCCCAAATTGGCTGTGCCATTACGCCGATATTCGCAATCGTAACGCTCGGGCTGACCAGGTGCCACCGGGATCGGCTCGCGTACCTCGCCGATCAGTTGGGTCGGGCTTTCATCAAAACAAACCACCGGCCGCTTTGGATCGGCTTCCTCGGCATGGAGATCGAGGACATCCTCCATCCGGGCGACGTAGGTGCCGTCCACTTGTGGAATGCACCACATGTCCCGACGCCAGGGCTTCTGGTCGTCCTCGGCCAGCCGCCGGCGCACCGTCTCGCTCGACAGACCTTCATGCTCCGTCAGCCTGACCATCGCGCCGGCCAACAGGTCCAGGGTGCAGCGCCTGCGGCCCTCGGGCGGATGGGAGCACGCCGTCGCCACCAGCAACGCCGTCTCCTTGCCCGACAGTTTGCCCGCCGCTCCGGGGCGCGCTTGCTCGCCCAGAGCGAGCTCCAGGTTGCCTTCCACGAAGCGACGTTTCGTCCGATAAGCCGTGGAGCCGCCAACCGAGACACTGTTCGCGATCACGTCGTCGCTGACTCCGGAATCGGCGGCCAGCAGGATTTGCGCCCGTTTGAGTTTACGCGCCGCATGCTTCCCGCCGCTCAATGGCGCCGTGAGTTGTGCTCGTTCTGCCTCGCTCAGTTCCACCCGGTAGCGTATGTTCATCGCATGTCCCCTGTTGTTGAGGGCAACGATGAATCGAGCCGCCGGTGATTCTCGCCCGGTTTTCACGCCCAGGCAGGGCCAATATCTCGCGTTTATTTACGCTTACACGCTGGTGAACGGGCGTCCGCCGGCACAGGCGGATATACAACGATTTTTCCGGGTGACCCCGCCTTCGGTCCATCAGATGCTACTGACGCTGGAACGAGGCGGATTGATCTCACGGCGCCCGGGGGGGCCGCGGAGCATCGCCGTTACGGTCGATCGCTCCGACCTGCCCGTGTTGCAGCCGGGGCACATTCAACCGGTCATAATCACTGTGCCGAGGTACTAGTACCCTACGTCGTTGATTCTGACAATAATCTGTGACTCTCTGACAACGTCATCATCACGTCGTCGGGAATCGGGTCATGCCAGAGGTCGCGGTCAAAAAGTACGTCGTCCGATTAAGTCGGGAAGAGCGTGGGACGCTTGAATCCCTGATCCACAAGGGCAAGCGCCCAGCATCTCAGGTTCTCAAGGCGCGGATTCTGCTCAAGGCCGATATCTCCGAGGAAGGCGATGGTTGGAGCGACGGCCGGATCGTGGCCGCTCTGGACACCAGCCTGTCGACCGTCTTCCGGACGCGCCAGCGGTTGGTCGAGGAAGGCTTCGAGGCGGTGCTTACGCGCAAGCATTCGCCAAACTCGGCCCGGCGCCGCATTTTCGACGGAACAGCCGAGGCAAAACTGATCACTTTGGCCTGTTCTCCGCCGCCAAAGGGGCGGGCGCGATGGACGCTGGTGCTGCTGGAAGACAAGGTCGTGGAACTGCGCATCGTTGAACGCGCCAGCGACAACACGATCGGGCGGACGCTAAAAAAAATATCCTCAAACCGCATCTAAAAAAACAATGGGTCATTCCACCCGACGCCAGTTCCGCGTTCGTTGCCGCCATGGAAGATATTCTGGAAGTGTACCATCGGCCCCATGATCCAGACTACCCCGTCGTGTGCCTGGACGAGACATCGAAACAACTGATCGCCGAGACACGCCTGCCGATCGCGGCGAAGCCGGGACGGCCCGCACGGCATGATTATGAGTATGAGCGCAACGGCACCGCCAATTTGTTCATGCTGTTCGCTCCCTTGGAAGGCTGGCGGCATGTCGAGGTCACAGACCGCCATACCGCGCTGGATTACGCACGGCTCCTTAAGCAATTGTCCGACGAGTACTTTCCAGGCGCGGCCCAGATCATTCTCGTTCAGGACAACCTCAATACCCACAAGCCAGCGTCGCTGTACGAGGCCTTTCCGGCGTCCGAGGCACGACGGCTGGTCGAACGGTTCGAGTGGCACTACACGCCCAAACACGGAAGTTGGCTGGACCTCGCGGAATCCGAACTGAGCGTGCTGTCCAGGCAGTGTCTGGATCGGCGCATCCCCGACAAGCAAATACTGACTGACGAAGTCGCCGCATGGCAGGCTGAACGCAACAAAAAGCACGCCAAGGCAGATTGGCAATTCACCACCGCGGACGCCCGTGTCAGGCTGAAGCGGTTGTACCCATCGTTATGAATGACTCGGGGTACTAG
>JBEKQQ010000181.1:0-18172 GCA_049519555.1 Acetobacteraceae bacterium | reverse complement strand
TGACGCCAACCGAGGCAAAACCGGCGGCGTCCTCCAACATAGCATCAGTCGAGCCGGTGAACAGGCGCCGCTGGCCGCCCGCCTCTGTCTGCTCCTGCCAGGTCGGCGAGCCAACGGTCGCGGCGATGTCGATCGAGGCAGGGTCACGGCCCAGTTTCTCGGCCTCGCGGTGCAGCCGCTCGATGCCGGCCTTCAGCAGGGCGGGCGTGTGGAGCGGGAATTTCTGACTGCGCAGGCTGGGATACCAGGCGTCGCCAAGACGCGCCGCGCGCCGAATCGACGGTGGGCTTTCGCCGCCCACCCAGATCGGCGGATGCGGCTTCGATACCGGCTTCGGCTCGAACAGCACATTCTCGAACTGCACATACTTGCCGTGCATTGAAGGGCGGTCCTCGGTCCACAGGATTTTCCAGGCCTGGATATATTCGTCGGTGACCGCGCCACGTTCGGCGAACGGCGGCGAACCGAGAATGTCGAACTCGGCCTTCATCCAACCGGCGCCGACACCGGCGATGATCCGGCCGCCGGAGAGAACGTCCGCGGTCTGGAACAATTTGGCCGCCAATATCGCGGGCCGGTACGGCACCACCGCAATCGACGCCAGCAGCCTGATCCGGCTTGTGCAGCCGGCGAGGAACGCCAGCGTGGCGATGGCATCGAAGCACTGGCCATGCTCGGCCGCGGGGTGCAAGCCGCTGGCCATGTAGGGATAGGTCGCGTCCGGTGTCTCCGGAATGATCAGGTGGTCCGGCACGCCGATGATGCCGTAGTCCTTGGCCTCGGCGGCGCTGGCGACCGCCATCATGTTGGTGCGATCAGCCATGCAGCCGCGCGTGCCGATATGGATGCCGAATTCCACGCCGTTTGCTCCCCTGGTTGCCACTGGCGACCGCATCGTGTGCTATCGCGGCCAGACAGGCAATCAACCCCAGGCACTTTGGGAAAATGGAGGAACCTATGCAGATCGGTTGCAGCGCACCCACGAGTGGTCCCCTGATCAGCCCAGATAGCATCGTCCGCATCGCCCAGGAGGCGGAAATGTTGGGCTACGACTATGTGACGGTGAGCGATCATGTGATGATCCCGACCAGCATCGCCTCGCGCTACCCGTACTCGGATTCCGGGGAATTTCCGTCGGGCGCGGCGGCCGAGCGGTTGGAGCAACTGACCACGGCAACGTTCATTGCGGCATCAACGTCAAAGATTCGGATTGTCACGTCAGTGATGGTGGTGCCGCATCGGCCCGCCGTGCTGACCGCGAAAATCCTCGCCACCATCGACTATTTGTCGAAAGGACGGTTGACCTTGGGAATCGGCGCCGGCTGGTGCGAGGAGGAGTTCATCGCCATCGGCGCCCTGCCGTTCGCCGAACGCGGCGCAGTGACAGATGAATTCATGATGGTCTGCAAGGAACTCTGGACCAGCGACAATCCGAAATTCGATGGCAAATACGTGCAATTCAAGGATGTGCTGTTCCCACCAAAGCCGGTGCAAAAGTCGATCCCGATCTGGATCGGTGGCGAGAGCAATCCGGCGCTCCGGCGGACGGCGAAATACGGCGACGCGTGGTATCCGATCGGCACCAATCCACAATTTCCGCTCGACACGCTGGATCGGTTCAAGGCCGGCGTGGCGAAGCTGCGCGGCATGACCGAAAAGGCCGGTCGCGACCCGAACGCGGTTGGACTGGCCTATCGGATATCCTCCAACGCCGAGGCGCAGCCGAAAGGCACGGTGGACGGGCAACGCAAATTGTTCACCGGAGGTGCAGCCGATTTCGTGGGCGATATCAAGGCTCTGCAAGACGCCGGCGTGACTTCGTTCGATTGCGGTCTGTTTGGCCCGACACTGGGAGAGACCGTCGATAAGATGCGCCGGTTCCGTGACGACGTCGTCGCGAAGGTGCGCTGATCATGCAGATCGGATTCAACGCGCCGACCTCCGGGCCACTGATCGAACCGGACAGTTTCGTCAGTATCATCACCGAGGGCGAAGCGCTCGGTTTTGATTACGTGACGGTCAGCGATCACATCATGGTGCCGCGCAACCTGGAGTCAAAATATCCCTATACCGACACAGGAGAGTTTCCTGCCGGCACCCAGGCGGCGTGGCTGGACCAACTCGGCGCCACGGCGTTCATTGCGGCATTGACGAAGAAACTACGCTTCGTACTGTCGGTGATGGTGGTGCCGCATCGGCCGGCCGTGTTGACTGCGAAATTGCTGTCCACGATCGACTACTTGTCAAAGGGGAGACTGACACTGGGCATCGGCGTCGGCTGGTGCCGCGAGGAGTTCGAAGCAATCGGTGCCGCGCCGTTCGATGACCGAGGCCCCGTCACCGACGAATGGATGGCGGCGTGTCAGGAATTGTGGACTGCGGAATTCCCAAAGTTCGACGGCCGGTACGTGAAGTTCGATGATGTGACGTTCAATCCGAAGCCGGCGCAATCGCCGATCCCCATCTGGGTCGGCGGCGAGAGCGGGCCCGCGCTGCGACGTACGGCGCGGTACGCGCACGGCTGGTATCCGGTTGGGACCAATCCACAATTCCCCATGAACACGGTCAGCCGCTTCAGGAAACAGCTGCAACGCTTCCATGGCTATGTCGAGAAGGCCGGACGCAATCCGGCCGAGATCGAGGTTGCATTGCGCGTGCTGGCCGGACCTGGTGGCAAACCTCGCGCGACGATCGACGGTGAGGCGGAGATGTTCACCGGCGGCGACGCGGATTGGGTCGAGGACATCAAGGCATTGCAGGAACTCGGCGTCGCGGCCATCGATGTTCGACTGTTCAGGCGGCGTTTGGACGACACCTTGGATACGATGCGGCGGTTCCGCGATGGGGTGTTAGGGAAACTCTGACTGCATACTTTCGTATGCAATTAAAGCGCGTGTAGGTGGGCCGGCCCGCGAACGAGCCGGCCCGTTGCCCTATTGCGAAAGAATGACGACGAGGGTCTTGATTATTAACTCAAGAATCGCCAGTATCTTCAGCAGGGCGAGATGAGTTGTAGGCATCTCAACCTCCACGTTATGCCGGCGGGCTGATTCCCGCCGGCATTTTCATATTGACCCGGAACCATGAACGAATCGTTGAGGGTGGGCGCCCGAGGTAGGCCGGCTCGCGAACGAACCGGCCCCTTGCCCTACGGCCTCAGAACAATGACAATGGCCTTGATTATTAGTTCAAGGATTGCCAATATCTTCAGCACGAGGGCGAGATACGTTCCGTGCATCTCAACCTCCTGGTTGTGCCGGCAGGGTCACTCCTGCCGGCATTTCCATATGCGACCACCTTCATGAACGAAGCGTTGATGACCGGCGGTTGGCCCAGGGCTTGACCCAGCGCCACTTCCCGGCACGCTGGGGTCCGAAAACCAGGAGGATCCCATGCGACTTGGCATCACCGTCGACATGTCCGGCGCTCACCCCAAACTCGACATCGAACGCGTCAAGGAAGCCGAGCGACTGGGCTTTTCACAGGCCTGGACTGGCGAAGCATATGGCACCGACGCCGTCACGCCCGCCACCTGGATGCTGGCCAACACAACGAAACTGCACGTCGGCACCGGGATCATGCAAATTCCTGCGCGCACCCCGGCGATGGCGGCGATGACCGCGATGACCTTGCAACACCTCTCCGGCGGTCGTTTCCTTTGCGGACTGGGCGTGTCGGGACCGCAGGTGATCGAGGGCTGGCATGGCACGCGGTTCGGCAAGCCGATGACGCGGACCAAGGAATATATCGCCATCATGCGGCTCATTCTTGAACGCAAAGGTCCACTTGTCTTCAAAGGCGAGGAATACGAAATTCCCTACGCCGGCCCTGATGCCACTGGACTTGGCAAGCCGCTGCGCAGCATCACACATGGCGATCCGGCACTGAAGTTCTATCTCGCGTCGATCACTCCGGCGGGGCTGCGCACGGCAGGCGAATGTGCGGATGGCGTGCTGCCGATCTTTTACTCTCCGGAACAACCGAACGTCGTTTCGGACCCGATCCTGGCCGGAAAACGCAAGGCGGGCCGAGCGGAGACGATGGACGGCTTCGATGTCGCGCCTTATGTGCGAGTGAAGATTGGGCCCGACGTGGCCGCCTGCCGCGATCAGATCCGGCCGGAGCTGGCACTGTACATTGGCGGCATGGGCGCGCGAGCGAAAAATTACTATAACGATGTTGCCATCAAGCTTGGATTTCCGGGCGAGGCGAAAACCATCCAGGACTACTATCTCGACGGCAAAAAGAATGAGGCTGCCGCAGCGGTTCCCGACAAGCTGATTGATGAGATTTCGCTGTGCGGCCCGGCGGATCGGATTCGCGACCGGTTGGCGGCGTGGAAGGATGCTGCGAAGTCCGGGCATCTTGGAACGATGGTGCTGAAAGGCGCCAGCATCGAGGCCATGCGAGTGGTGGCCGAAGCGGCTCTGTGAAGACTCTGCTGATCGTCTGGCACTCAGCGACCGGCGGCGCACGACAAATGGCGGAGGCGGTGGCGCACGCTGCCTCCGACCCGGATGTTACCGTGCGATTGTTACATGCACAGGATGCACGGGCGGATGATGTACTGGGCGCAGATGGGTATATTTTTGCAACACCGGAAAATCTTGCAGCGATCGCCGGTGCGATGAAGGAGTTCTTCGATCGGACCTATTATGCGGTGTTGGAGAAGATCAACGGACGGCCATATGCAACGCTGATATGTGCCGGCAGCGACGGGGAAAACGCGGCCCGGCAGATCGTGCGCATTGCAACCGGCTGGCGACTGCGCGCAATCGCGCCGCCGTTGATTGTTTGCACTCACGCACAAACACCTGAAGTGATTTTGGCGCCAAAGACCATTGGCCCGGACGATCTCCGCCGCTGCTCGGAACTCGGTGCGACTTTGGCAGCCGGCCTGGCGGCGGGGATTTTCTGACCGTCACGCAGGCGCTATCGTGACACCCGACAAGCAGAGGAACCGTCATGCCCGATCAACCTGTGGTCCGTCTGGAGAAAGACGGCGATATCGGCGTCATCATCGTTAATTATCCGCCGGTCAACGCGTTAGGCCCAGGAGTGGCAGAGGGCATCATCGAATGCCTCAATGCGGGGAATGCCGATCCGGAGGTCTTGGCGATGGTGCTGATGGGCGATGGCCGCAGCTTTATTGCCGGTGCGGATATCCGCGGCTTCGACGCCAACCGTAAGCGTATGCCAGTCGGCGAGCGGACCTATGATGTCATGGACCGGTCGCCGAAACCGGTGGTCGCCGCGATCCACGGTTACGCTCTCGGCGGCGGGCTGGAAAACGCGATGGGTTGCCATTATCGCATCGCGGTTCCGTCGGCAAAAGTCGGATTGCCGGAAGTACTGATTGGCATTTTGCCCGGCGGCGGCGGTACACAGCGTCTGCCGCGCCTGACCGGCGTGCAAACCGCACTTGAGATGATTGTCTCCGGCCGTCACGTTCCGGCTCCGGAAGCAAAGACTCTGGGCATTCTGGACGAAGTGCTGCCCGACGGCGCCGATCTGCGCCGAAGCGCCGTAGCCTATGCACGCAAGATCGCCGGCATCCGCCCATTGCCGCGCGTTCGAGATAAAGAATGCCACGCCGGGCCTGAAGTGTTCGAGGCAATGCGCAAATCGATCGCGCGCCGGGCGCGCAACCAAAAGGCGCCGTATAATTGCATCGCTGCGGTCGAGGCCGCCGCGACGTTGCCGTTCGATCAGGGCATGCAACGCGAAAGCGAACTGTTCCAGGAACTCGTCAACGCCGACGAGGCCAAGGCGCTGCGTTACGCGTTTTTCGCCGAACGCGAGGCAGCGAAGTTGCCTGATATGCCGTCCGGCACGAAACCGCGCAACCTGAACAATGCGGCGGTGGTCGGGGCTGGTACCATGGGCGGCGGCATAGCCATGTCGTTTGCGGATTTCGGTTATGACGTGAAGATCATAGATGCGACGCAGGAAGCGCTCGATCGCGGCATGGAACGGATCCGGTCGAATTATGCAACCTCGGTCAGGCGCGGCAGCCTGAAAGACGATGAGATGCACCGCCGCCTCGCCCGCATCCACCCAGTCGCAGGGTACGACGACATCAAGGACTGCGACGTCGTCATCGAAGCGGTGTTCGAGGAAATGGACGTCAAAAAGCCGATCTTCGCGAAGCTGGATGAAGTGATGAAGCCGGGGGCATTGCTGTTCTCCAACACCTCGGCGCTGGACGTCGACCAGATCGCCGCGGTGACAAAACGGCCACAGAATGTGGCTGGCACGCATTTCTTCTCGCCGGCAAACGTCATGAAACTGTTCGAGGTCGTGCGCGGATCGAAATCATCTCCGGAAACCCTGATCACCGCCATGGCGTTGGGGAAGCAGATCGGCAAGATCCCGGCGATGGCGGGCAATACGGATGGTTTCGTCGCCAACCGCTCGCGCGCGCCGTTCAATGCTGAGATGGTCATCTTGCTGGAGGAAGGTTGCCTGCCGGAACAGGTCGACAAGGTGATGGTCGATTTCGGTTATCCGATGGGCCCATTCGCGGTCGGCGACCTCGCCGGTCTCGATATCGGTGCCGCCGGACGGCGGCGACGGGCGGCGGAGAATCCTAATTATCGCAAGCTGCCGATTGCTGATAAGCTTGTGGAACTCGGACGCTACGGGCAGAAGACCGGCGCCGGTTGGTATAAGTACGAAAAGGGCGACCGCACGCCGCATCCCGATCCCGAAGTCGCTGCCATTATCAAATCCGTTGCAGCCGAACTCGGTGTGCCGCAGAAGTCGTTCACCGACACCGAGATCTTACATCGGCTGTTGTTCTCATCGGTTAACGAAGCCTGCCGCATCCTGGAGGAGGGCAAGGCTTACCGCGCGAGCGACATCGACGTGATGTGGCTGCACGGTTTTGGTTTCCCGCGCTATCGCGGCGGGCTCATGTACTGGGCTGACGGGATTGGGGTTAAGAACGTCTACGCGCAAATCGCCAGCTGGCACCAGCAATATGGCGAACGCTGGGCGCCGTCGCGCCTGTTGCGTGAACTGGCCGAATCCGGCACACCGTTCCGGGAGGCGACACCGGCACCGTTTCGGTAATGGAAGCCTTCCCCCTGTCATTGCGAGGGACGCTAAACAATCTCTGAGCATGGAGATCGCTTCGCTCGCAACGACGATGTGCGACCGTGCCATTGCGGCGGGTGCCCTCATGTCGGACCTTCGCAACTCCCTGCATCCTCAATTAGCACCACATGCAATCGTCGCGGACCATGCGCGCCAAGTTCCAGTGCCTGCTCGATGTCCGCCGAGCGTGACGGTCCCGTAACCAGCATCACATTGCGCGGCATTGCACCGATCTCGGACCGCAATAAGTCCCACGCCTCCTCATAAGCGCCGACAACGCGGGACGCGCGCAGCACGACGATCTCGGTATCGGTCAATATGTTCAGCGTCGTCGGCCGTTCCGCGGCGGAGGGAAACATCAGCGTACCCGTCTCGGCGATCGCAGCAAAGCCATGTTGCACGCTGACCATGTCGGAGCCCTCGGCGCGGCCCTCGCGAATTTCCAGCAACGGCCGAGACGACCAGTCGATCGCCCGCAACTCCGGATGCGGCGCCATGACCAGCTTGCCGGCCAGGTTCTGCGCGGCGAGATAATCGGCGACCGCGCCCGGCACCGCGTCGGCGCTGACGACGCGCGCAACCGAGCCGAACTCTTTTTCCACATTGCTGACAAACAAATCGACCTGCTCGCCGTGCGGCAGCCGGCTACGCGCCGGGATCAATTGCCTGGGATGACGGTCCAGCCGGCCGCACAACATTGCCGCCTGATCCTCGGGCAGGGCGCCACGACGTAAGCCGCGACGGATCGCCGCCAGAATGCCATCCTTGCTCACGACAGTGGCCGCGACCGCTGTTCTCGCGCGTAACGCGCGAAAAACGTGTCGCCTTCGGGCGCCGGCAGATCGCGCACCTCGGTCCAACCTCCGGCAAATGGCATGCGCGAAAATCGGCCGCGCTTGCGGCCTAACCAACCCAGCCCCAAAACGGCTGCACGGGTAACCATACGATACAGCAACGGCCGCCGTGCCACGAACCCCCACAGTCGCAAATTCCAACGCACCGCAGCCGGGGTTAAATGGCGTTCGAATTCCCGCTCTCGCCAATGCCGCATCAGTTTCGGCAACGGAATGCGCACCGGACAGACGCTTTCGCATTTACCGCAGAAGGTCGAGGCATTCGGCAAATGTCCGGCCTGCTCTACGCCGATCAGACCCGGCGTCAGCACTGCACCCATTGGACCCGGATAAACCCAGCCATAAGCGTGACCACCCACCGCACCATAAACCGGACAGTGGTTCATGCACGCTGCGCAACGGATACAGCGCAACATGTCCTGGAATTCAGAGCCGATCATGGCGGACCGGCCATTGTCCAGCAGCACCACGTGATATTCCTCGGGCCCATCCAGGTCGCCTGCTCTCCGCGCGCCGGTCGAGAACGTGGTGTAGACTGAAAAATCCTGCCCGGTCGCCGAGCGGGCCAACACCCGCAGCAGCGACATACAGTCTTCAATCGTCGGCACGATTTTCTCAATGCTTGCCAGCACGATGTGCACCCGAGGCAGGGTCTGCGTCAGATCGCCGTTGCCCTCATTGGTGACGATCACACTGCTGCCAGTCTCGGCAATCAGGAAATTCGCCCCGGTAATGCCGACGTCGGCGGCCAGAAACCGCGACCGCAATTTCCCCCTGGCCTCCGTCAGGATGTCGCGGCGCTCGGCGAACACGCGATCAGCCGGCAAATCGGTGTGAGATTTGCGGAATGCCTCCTCCCAATCCTCCATGTTCAAATGAAACGCCGGAGCAATAATATGGCTTGGCAATTCGTGACGCAGCTGGATGATGTATTCGCCGAGATCGGTCTCCACCGGTTCGATCCCGTGCCGTTCCAGGTGTTCGTTGATGGCGATTTCTTCGCCGATCATCGACTTGCCTTTGGTGACGGTGCGCGCCCCGGCATTCTCGCAAATCTCCAGCACGGCGGTCCGTGCCGCCTCGGCATCGGCGCACCAGTGCACCTGGCCGCCGGCTGCCAGAACCTTCGCCTCGTATGCCTCCAGGTAGAAATCCAGGTTTCCCAATGTGTGGTTCTTGATGTCGCGGGCGGTGTCACGCAGTTGCTCAAACTCCGGCAGAGCAGCCACTGCGGCGGCACGGCGGGCAATAAAGCTCGAGCCGCTGCGGGCCAGGGCCCGTTGCAGGCCGGTATCGGCCAGAGCGCGGTGTGCGTTCTCCTTGAACGCGGACGAGGTGGCGACGTGCATGACTGCTCCTTCGGCGCGACTCTACCGAAGCCGGCAACGATTGCCAGTCAGCCACCCCGCAGTCAGTTACCCCGCATCAGCCGCCCCGCTCCGCGATCACCCGGCGAAACACCGCCAGTTGGCCGGCGGTCGTCTCGTCCCAACTGAACGGTTCGGCATAGGCCCAGGTTGCCTCGCGGGAAGGCGGCGAGGCGAACAGCCGGCGCACGGCCTCGGCGATGCCGTCAGCCGAATTCTCGCGGGTGATTACGCCGGCGGCCGGGGAACGCACCACCTCGGGGTTGCCCCAGATCGGGCTGGCGACCACCGGCGTGCCGCAAGCCATGGATTCGAGCAGCACATTGGCCCAACCTTCGCGAGACGACGACAGGACAGACGCGTCGGCGGCGCCGTACCACAGCGGCAGTTCGGCATGCGGACGGGGACCAGCCAGCCGCACCCGATCGCCAAGGCCAGAGCGCAAGACCAAAGCGTTCAACCGGTCGCGCTCCGGCCCTTCGCCTATGATGACCAGGTCGAAGTCTGGCAATTGCGTCATCGCCTCGATGGTTCGGTGATGGCCTTTGCGTTCGATCAGCAGGCCGACGGAAATCAGCGTTGGCCTGACGAAACCCAGCTCCGCGCGGGCGGCGGGGCGATCAGCGGGCGGCCGGAAGACCGTGGTGTCAACACCGTTGCGCAACACGGAGATTTTCGCCTCAGGCGCACCGATCTCGATCAGTGCCTGACGCAACGCGGCGCTCACCGCGATCACCGCGGCGGCCCCGGCAATCGCCTGCAAAATCAATCGCCGAGGCCGCGCGAATTGCGGAATCAGGCTGACATCGGTGCCTCGCGCTGTCAGCACCACCGGAAGGCCAAAATGCTGCCCCAACCAGACCGCAGCCACACCGTCGGGGTAAAGGTAATGCGCATCGATCGCATCAAACCCGGGACCTTCTGCGATCAACCGCCGCACCATCGGCAGCATTGCGCGGTACAGCAGCACTGGCGCCAGCGACATGCCGAACCTGGGAAGCACCGGAAAACGCGGGTGTCGCACAATCCAATCGCCGAACCATGGATGCGCGCTCGGGAACCATGGGACAGGGGCGACAACGTCGCTGCTCACCGCACCACTCGCGACCAGGTGGCGCAGGCGGTTCTCCACGAACACGCCGTGATTGGGCCGCGCATTGTTGGGGAACAACGTCGAGAAGGTCAGCAACCGAATGGGCATCAGGGGATCATTGCCACCCAATCGTGGCAGCTGACCACACCATGACCGGAACAGTACCGGTGGCGCGGCCGCCTAAAGATTTTAACACAGATGCACACAGATAGCCACAGATATGCACAGATAGCATCCTGAGGGACCTGCTCGGGCCAACGCGCAGGTCGGTTCAGTCTCACACCCACCGGTGCCAAGAGAATATCTGTGCATATCTGTGGTTATCTGTGTGTATCTGTGTTTGAATCTCTTGGCTTGCTTATTTCGGCCCAATATCAACCCGGTCCCCCAACGTTCAGGACCCTTTCAGGTCGGTCAGCAACTTTTGCGCATCGGCCTTTTCCTTCTCCGGACCTTTCATGCCGACGATGACGGTCAGCTGCTTGATCGCCTCGTTTTTATCGCCGGTGTCCTTCAACGCGACGGCGTAATGGTACACCACACGCGGATCATTCGACGCCTCGGTTTCCGCCTGGCGCAGCAGCGCCACGCCATTGGCCGCGTCGCCGGTGGTCACCAGGATCCAGCCCAACGTATCCGCCGTCTGCGCATTGGGTGACAGCACATAAGCCCGCCGCGCCGTCGCCAACGCTCGCGCATCGCCCTGCTGCTGATAGATCCAGGCGAGGTTGTTCAGCGCGATGGCGTCATACGGCTTCTGCTTCAGCAACTGTTCCAGATAATGTGCCGCTTCAGGATACCGTGCGGCCCCGAGCATGATCTCCGACAGCTGCCGCTGGACGCCGAAGTCGTCATTGTGCTGCGCGACCCATTCGATCAACAGGTTGGTCGCATCGTCGACGCGGCCGGCCCGAATCTCGGCTCCGGCGAGCCGGGTGACCAGCAGGCCGGAGGGATTGGCCTGGAACTCCTTTTGATAGGCATCGACCGCGTCACCGGGCCGGTTCGCGGCCAAATACAAGTCGCCCTTCAGCGCCCGCAGGTCAGCGAAATCACGGTCCTGACTGATCAGCCGATCGGCAGTCGCGAGCGCCGCTTCGACTCCGGTCGACTTCAGATCTATCATGGCAAGATCCTGATAAAGCTGGTAGTTTCTGGGGGCGATGGCGATCCCGGCAGTCAACACCGAACGCGCGGATTCGAAATCCCCGGCCTCGATCAGCAGCGCGACCAATTGGCGGCGGGCGCCAAGCACGTTGGCGTCCTGCTTCAGTAAATCGGTGTAGGCGTCGCGCGCCTCTTTCTTTTGACCAAGTGCCAGATAGGCAGCGGCTTTAAGGCTCTCGATTTCGACCGAATTCGCCGTCGGGGGCTTTTCGGCCAGCGCGAGGTCGAGCGCCTTTTGCGGCTGTCCCGCGCGAATATACAACTCGCCAAGATTCGCGGTGATGCCGGGCGTGGCCGGGGCCGCCGCATGTGCCTTCAGCATGAGGTCGATCGCCTCAGGCATGTGGCCACTCTGCATTTTGTAAAACACCGCCATGGTCAGCGCCGGCTCGGCCGTCGGAGCCTTCGCCAGAACCTCCGCCAGTAGGGCTTCGGCTTTGGGCTGGTCACCCAACATGGCGTCGACCCGTGCGAGATTGACCTTGGCCGGCGCGAAATCGGGATATTTCTGGGTCAACGCGGTGAACGTGGCCTGCGCCTGCGGCAGCTCGGTCTTCGCCAGGTGCAGCAGCCCTTCGAGATTGCCGGTCACTGCATTGTCGCCTTGCAACGCTTTGACTTTGGCCAACGCGTCGGCGGCCTTGTCCATATCGCCGCTGGCGAGCGCGGCGAAGAACAGTGCCTCACCGACCGCAGGGGCCTTGGGTTCGAGCTGCAACGTGTGTTCGAGGTCACCCATCGCCGCGTCGACGTCGCCCATGCCCATTCGCGCCGATGCAAGGCGGGTCTGCAATCCGACATCGTTCGGCGCCATTGCCTGCGCCTTTTGGAAGGCCGCCACCGCGTCCTGGTCGCGGTTGGTGGCGGCATAGGCACGGCCCAACAGATCGTAGGTCTCGGCGTCGCCCTTGCCGGACTCGGCGACCTTGACCAGCGTGTCGATGACCTGGTCGGGCCGTTTCTTGGCGAACTGCACCCGCGCAAGCACTTTGTATCCGGCGATATCGTTGGGGAACCGGGCGAGGTATTTGCGAGCCGAATCCTCCGCCTGCTCGTATTGACCAAGTTGCTCCTTCACCACCGCCTGCAAATAAAACGCACGCTGGAGGCGCGGGATGTACCCGGCGATGCGCTCCAGGTACTTATCGGCAACCGAAAAATGGCCGGCCTGCGCCTCCATCACCGCGGCGAGGTAGATCGCCTGCACGTTGCCGGGCGTGCCCTTGAGCACAGCCTCGATATCCGCGCGCGCCAGATCGTTCTTTGCCATCGCCAATGCCAGGCTGGCCCGATCCAAATGCGCCTGCATGGCGTCCGGTTGGGTTGCTATCAGGTCGTCCAGCACCGCCATCGCCCCGGGCCCGTCATTCTTGAGCCGCAGCAACTGCGCCTTCGCCAGCAACGCCTGCACAGATTTCGGTTGCACCGCGATTGCCTGGTCAATCTTTGCCTCGGCACCATTCAGATCGGCCCGCGCCACCGACAGCCGCGCGTCGGCCAGCAGCGGTTCGACCGCGTTGGGCGCGGCGCGCTGCGCCTCGGCGAAGGATTTCTGCGCGTCATCCGGCTTCTTCAGACCAATCAACGCGTAACCGCGCGCCACCAGAATGTCGGCATCGATCGTCGCGTCTTTCCCGTCCGGCTTCAACTCATCCAATAAATTCTGATATTTGCCTTGAGCCAGCATGCTCTGCGTGAGCAACGGGACAGCCTGGTGCGGGTCATAGCCTCGGTCTCGCGCCGCTTCCGCCTCACGTTCGGCAGCAACGGCGTCGCCAAGCTCGAACGAGACCCGGCCAAGCAGATAATGCGCTTCGGCGTTCTGCGGATCGCTGCGGACGGCGTTGCGCAGATCGATCTGGGCTGATTTGAGATCACCATTTTTCAGCGAGTCGCGGGCGTTGGAGACGTAGTCGGCATGTGCGACCGATGGCACGCCAGCCAGTGCCAGGCACAGTAAGATCGCGGCCAGAATTGCGGGCTCGCGTGGCCGCAGGCGGATGCCGTGTGACTGTTGCGCATCGCGACAGCGTGCCATCGTCATGGCCCGGCTCGTCCGAGCCACCGGAACCCACACCATGCCGCGCCAGATGGCTCGGACGAGCCGGCCCATGACGGTGAGGTGGCGATGGCACGATATAAGCTGCGCTGTTTCGGCGCGCACGGGGTCAGTCCCCGTCATGATGAGCACCCGCCTGGCCACCGCGGACCCTTGACCGGCCGTAACGAACGCCTGCTCGCCGTTGACGAACAACTGCATGGCCCTTTTCCTCAATATCATACAGATTTTGCGGCGTCGGGTCTGGCCGTCCCGGAGTCCGCTGTCACGCTCAGGGATTTCATCCCTTCGATTTCGATCCCATGCACTTCCATGAGACCATAGAGCGTCGGCCGGCTGACCCCGAGCAATCGTGCCGCCGTCGCCAGTGTGTTGTTGCTGCGTGCCAGGGCGGCTCGCAACACCTCCCGCTCGGCGCGCAATCGGGCGGCGCGCAGATCGAGGTCCGGCATCGCTTCCTCAGCCGGGGTGAGTTCGAGGTCGGTGACATCGATCATCCGGCTCTCAGCCATAACTACCGCACGTTTCATGCGGTTTTCCAACTCGCGGACGTTGCCCGGCCAGCCATGCGCATCCAATGCCATCGTCGCGGCCTCAGTAAAGCCGCGGATATTGCGATTGAACTCGTGATTGAAACGGTTGAGGAAGAAATTCGCCAATAGCGAGACATCACCGTCGCGCTCCCGCAATGGCGGGATCCGCACCGTCACCGCATTCATCCGGTAAAACAAGTCGCCGCGAAATGAACCCTGGGCGATCTTTTCGTCCAGATTGGCGTTGGTTGCGGAGACCACCCGCACATCGACCTGGATCTTCTGCCGTCCACCGATCCGTTCGACGATCTGGTCCTGCAGGAAGCGCAGCAGCTTGACCTGCAACGGATGCGGCAGATCGCCGATTTCGTCCAGGAACAACGTGCCCTTATTTGCACTCTCGATCTTGCCGATGATCTGCTTCACCGCGCCGGTGAAGGCCCCGCGCTCGTGGCCGAACAGCTCGCTCTCCAGCAGGTTTTCCGGAATCGCTCCGCAATTAATGGCAACAAACGGATGCTTTGCGCGCGGGCCGAGTTCATGCAGGGCGGCCGCCAAAGCCTCCTTCCCGGTACCGCTTTCGCCCAGAAGCAGCACCGGCACATGGGTTGTGGCGAGTTTTTCGACGTCCCGGCAGAGCTTCAGCATCGCCACACTGGCGGTGACGATCCGTCCAATGGGCGAGCGAACCGGCACATTGGCGAGGCGTCGATTTTCCTCCTCCAGCCGGTACAGGTTCAGACCACGATCGACGATGGTACGCAGCACCTCAATTTCGACGGTCTTTTCGCAAAAATCGTAGGCACCCAGACCGACCGCCATCAGAGCGTGCTTGCGGGCGCCGTTGCCGGTGGCGACGACAATTTTTGTCCGCGGCGCGATCCGCAACACCTCATCGATCGTTGCAAAGCCTTCGCTGACGCCGTCCGGGTCCGGTGGCAGACCGAGGTCGACGATCGCGACAGGGGGATTGTCGCGCTTCACGAGCCCGATCGCCTGCTGGCGGGTGTGCGACAACAGTACGTCGCAGGCCGGAAACGCCCACCGGTATTGGGAACACAACCCTTCGTCGTCTTCAACGATGAGCAGCTTGGGTTTGGCCATCGCCTGATCCGTTCAGGCCGCGTATTGCGGCGTGTCGGCTGCTGCAGCCTGCACCATGGGCAGCAGCAGCCGCATGGTTGTACCCGATCCCACCCGGCTTAGCACGAGAAGATCGCCGCCCGCCTCACGCAACAATTCCCGCGCCTGATACGCGCCGATGCCGTGACCGTCGCGCCTCGTGGACGCAAACGGCCGGAACAGCTCATCGCGAATGAATTCCGGAGTCATGCCCGATCCTGCATCGATGATGTCGATGACCACGCTCAGGGCTTCCCGCCGGACCTCGACGCGCACCTGCTGACCGGGGGGCGAGGCCTCGATGGCATTGTTCAGCAAATGCGCGGCGACCGCGTCGAACGCCTCAGCGTCGATTGCCACACCGCCCAGTTGACTGGTCCGCGCGGTGTCTGGGCTGAGGCCAACTATGGCGACGCCGGCGGGCCCGGCATCCAATGTGGTTGCGATGATGTCCTTCAGCCGCTCCACCGGATCGATCAGAGCGTGGCTGCGCTCCTGCCGGTCGGCCTGCAACCGTGACAGCAATCGTGTGATCTTGCCGACCGAGGCCCGCACCGTCGCCAGCATGTCGCGCTGGAACTCCGGATTGTCGGCGTGGACCTCGGCATTGGCGAGCAGCATCGACAACTGTCCGGAGACATTCTTGATGTCGTGCAGGACGAAGGCAAAGCGCTGGCTGTAATCGCGCAGTTCGCGGGTCTGCGACAGGATTTGCGCGGCGCGCTGTTCCGCCACCCGGCTCGCCGGAGCGCTCACGAAAATGGCATTCACCAGCACCGAAACCGAACCCAAGACCCGGATATTGCGGGCCGCAAGCTCCTTCAGCACGGCCGCCTGCTTCGTCTCGACCTGTTGCCGGTACGCCACCGCCGCCGCCGTTCGCATCTGCTCCCGCGATGCAAATCGCGCCGCGACCGGTGCATCTTCCAGAAGCAGAATGTACTGATTGGGAATGAATGGCGCCGGCTGCGGGGATTGCGCCCGGACCGGAGCCACGACTATCCATGAAAGGGATAGAAAGGAAACACTCAGAAGCGCGCGTTTAACTCTGCGAAGTGCCATATTCCTCCTGACGGTACACGTTCTGTTCGGGTTTCGCAAGATGAGTGAGAGAAAGCACCTACGCCACCGGCAGCTCCATTTCCACTTCCAGCCCCGGCTGCGCGTTCCTGGCGCGAATGCTGCCTCGGTGCAGCTCGATGGCGCGGCGGGCGATCGAGAGGCCCAGCCCGATCCCGCCGCTAGCGCGGTCGCGGTCGCCTTCCACCCGGTAGAACGCGTCGAACAGCCGCGGCAAGGCCTCTTCCGGCACGCCCGAGCCCTGGTCCCGCACGCCCACCACGGCCATGCCGTTGTTGCGCGCCAGCGAGATTTCCACCGCCGTTTCGCGTGGCGCGTAGCGGATGGCGTTGCGGATCACGTTCTCCACCGCGCGGCGCAGCAACTCCGGATCGCCGGCCACCATCACCGGCTCGCGCTTCTCGTATCTCAGCTCGCAGCCGTGCGCCGCCGCTTCAATCGAGGAATCGTCCACCATTTGCTGCACCAGCTCATCCAGGCGCAACGGGGCGCGGTGCAGCGAAGAGGGATCCCCTTCCGCCCGCGTCACCTGAAGGAGCTGGCCCACCAGCGCGTTCAGCCGGTCGGATTCCCTTTGAATGCGGTTCAGGGCGGAGTTGGGATCGTCGCCCGAGCGCGCCAGCTCCACCGCGACACCCAGGCGCGCCAGCGGCGACCGCAGCTCGTGAGAAATGTCCAGCAACAGCCTGCGCTCGGCCGTCAGCAGGGTCTCGATCCGTCCCGCCATGCGGTCGAACGTGCGCGCCAGTTGGCCCAGTTCGTCGCGGCGGTTCGAGCCGACCCGCGCCGAAAGGTCGCCGCGCCCGAACCGTTCCACCGCCTTTTCGAGCTTTCGCACCGGGCTGGTCAGGTACAACGCCAGCCAGTAGCACAGCAGCACCCCCGCCGCCATCACGAAAGCGTGCTCCGGCAGCAGAAACCAGGACCCCACTCGCCCGCGCGGCACGATGTAGAAGAACCAGTAGCGGCCGTCATCGGCGGCGCGTGCCACCGTGGCATTGCCGGTGCGGAAAAGCTGGTAGAAAGAGGGGTGCCGCGCGCCCCGCACCAGGTCGGAGCGGTCTTCGTTGGTCAGCAAATCGTGGCCGTTCTCGTCGGTCAGAATGCCCCGGGCATCGTACACCTGGTGCAGCGTATCCAGGAACGCCTGTAACCCCGGCCGCCCGCCTATTTCGTATGCCGAACGGGCCTCTTCGAGCTGGAATGTAACCAGCCGCGCCACCGGAGCCCGCTCGTCGGAAGCGTTTTCGTTGACGCTCAGCGCCGAGATGAACGCCGACCCAACCACCGTGATGGCCAGCGTGAACCAGAACCACAGCAGGATTTTGGCGAATAGCGATTTCATTCGGCGCCGGCGTCCTCCGGCGTGCGGCTAAACTGGTAGCCCACCCCGCGAATCGTCTTGATCAGGGCGTCGCCATTTTCCAGCTTCTTGCGCAGATGGCTGATGTGCATGTCGATGGAACGGTCAAAAGGCGTCGCCTTGCGATGGTAGAAGCTCTCCATCAGCTTATCGCGCGAAAGCACGCGGCCCGCGGACCGCATCAGCATCTCCAGAATATCGAATTCGAAGGTGGTCAGCTCGACCGGGGTCCCGCCGGCGAAGACCTCTCGCGTGCCCGGGTCGAGCGTCACGCCGTTCACTTCCAGCCGGCCCGAGGTCGCCGCGGGGCGCGGTTCATAGCGCCGCAGTATGGCCCGGATGCGCGCCGCCAGTTCGCGCGGGTTGAACGGCTTGGGCAGGTAGTCGTCGGCGCCCAGCTCCAAACCCACGATGCGGTCCACATCGTCGCCGCGCG
>JBEKQQ010000180.1:0-10480 GCA_049519555.1 Acetobacteraceae bacterium | reverse complement strand
CGGCTGGTTTGTCTCCGGATCGACCCGGTAGGTCCGGCCATCGACGATCTCTGCCGCAGGGACCACATAATCCACCGCGTTCAGCACGTCGAATATCGTGCAATTCGGTCCCTTCAATCGCTTACCCATCACAAATCCCAGTTCGCATTCCAGCCTGGGCTGGATGAACCGGCTCATCGGAATTTCCTGACCCGTTTCGTAAAACATGTCGGCCATCAGCGAGCCATAGTCCGGCTCATTGATTGCCGACGCCCGCTGCATCGCGCGCGAGGTCAGGCCAATCTTATGACCTTTAACGACGTTGCCTTCACCACGCTTGATTGTGACCCAGGCGCGTTGCACGGCATAGGCATCCTCGGTGGTAAAACCCGGATGCAATACGCTGGGTGCACGCGTACGCTTCCGCTCCTTTTCGGCGACATGATAGGCACGGGCGAGCGCGTCGATGGTGGCACTGTCGAGCATGGCGGCGTCTCGATCCAGGAAGGTTGTGACCCACCGCCTATGCGAGCCGGCCTCGCCCGTGTCAATCACACAAGGCCATAGGAGGGACTGATGGACGGGATCGCACATCATCACACCGATCTGGGCGACGTACGCCTGCACTATGTCACCATGGGCCAGGGGTTTCCCGTTGTGCTGCTGCATGGCTGGCCGCAGAGCTGTTACGAGTGGCGCCATGTCCTGCCCGGTCTCGCTGCTAAATACCGTGTCATTGCTCCCGACCTGCGCGGACTGGGTGACTCGTCTCGGCCGCTGACCGGTTATGACAAAAAGACCGTGGGCAACGATGTCTGGCGGCTGCTGCAACGATTGAACATCGGCGAAATATTCCTGGTTGGCCACGACTGGGGCGGGCCCACCGCCTATGCAATTGCCGCCGCGCACCCGAAGGCCGTGCGCAAACTGGCAATCCTGGATGTGACCATTCCCGGCGACGGCAGCCCCAACATCAGCCAGGGCGGGCGGCGCTGGCATCACGCGTTCCACCAAACTCTCGATCTGCCGGAGGCGCTGGTAACCGGCCGCGAAGACATTTATTTCGGCTGGTTCTATCGCAACTACGGGCATCGGCCTGACGTCATCCCGGACGCCGATATCGCCGAGTATCTGCGCGTCTACCGGCAGCCGGGCGCGCTACGGGCGGGCTTCGGCTATTACCGGGCGATCCCTCAGGATATCGCCGACAACCAGGCGATCAGCGCCAACTTCAAACTACCCATGCCAGTGCTGGCACTGGGCGGCAACAGCGCCTGGGGTCGCCGCATGGAGGTGGTCGAATCGTTGCGCCGCATGGCCACGGACGTGCGCGGCGGCGTGATCGAGAACTGCGGCCACTGGATGCCCGAGGAACAGCCCGCGGCGCTGCTGGAACAGTTGCTGGCGTTCTTCGCCTGACCCACACGCCACGGTTGAGGGGCCTTCCAGTCCTGCGGTTCCTCGACCATGATGGCTGATCCAGAAAATTCCGAGGAGGAACGCCATGGCTGACGGCGGCATAGACACCAGAACCGCGCACGTCTCGGCCGAGGAGGCCCTGGCCATGCATGCCAGCGGCCGGCCGGGCAAGCTGGAGATCCGCGTCACCAAGCCGATCGTAACGGCACGCGACCTGTCGCTGGCCTATTCGCCCGGCGTCGCCGAACCGTGTCTGCACATCGCCCGCGATGAGTCGCTGGCCTACGACTACACCGCCAAAGGCAACATGGTTGCCGTGATCTCCAACGGGACCGCCGTCCTCGGTCTGGGTAATCTTGGCGCAATCGCATCGAAACCGGTGATGGAGGGCAAGATCGCGCTGTTCAAGCGCTTCGCCGACATCGACGGTATCGATCTCGAACTCGGCACTGAGGACGTCGATGAATTCGTTAACGCCGTGAGATTCCTGCGTGGCTTCGGCGGCATCAATCTGGAAGACATCAAAGCGCCGGAATGTTTCGTCATTGAACAACGGTTGCGCGAGTGCATGGATATCCCGGTGTTCCATGACGATCAGCACGGCACGGCCATCGTTGCTGCTGCCGGTCTCATCAACGCCTGCCATCTGACCAATCGCGAACTGCGTGACGCAACGCTGGTGGTGAACGGGGCCGGCGCCGCCGCCATCGCCTGTGTCGAACTGCTGAAGGCCATGGGCATGCGGCCCGAGCACGTGGTGCTGTGCGATACCAAAGGGGTTGTGTATCAGGGCCGCACCGACGGCATGAACCAGTGGAAATCGGCGCATGCGGCACAAACCAAGGCCCGCACCTTGAGCGAGGCGCTGGAAGGCGCCGACATCTTTTTCGGTCTCTCGGTCAAGGGCGCGATGACCCAGGACATGGTGCGCCAGATGGCAGCGAAACCGATCATCTTCGCCATGGCCAATCCCGATCCGGAAATCACCCCCGAGGAAGCGCGCGCCGCCAGCCCGAATGCCATCATCGCCACCGGCCGCAGCGATTATCCCAATCAGGTCAACAACGTTCTCGGCTTCCCATATATCTTCCGCGGTGCTCTGGATGTGCGTGCCAGCACAATCAACGACAAGATGAAGATTGCCGCCGCCGAGGCTCTGGCGCAGCTGGCACGCGAGGACGTGCCGGATGAGGTGCATTCCGCCTCTGCCGGGCGGCGGCTGACCTTCGGCCCGGAATACATCATCCCGAATGCATTCGATCCGCGGTTGATTACCCGGGTGCCACCCGCCGTGGCGCGTGCCGCCGTGGATTCCGGCGTGGCGCGCCGGCCGATCATCGATCTGAAACGTTACGCACGAGACCTGTCCGGCCGGCTCGATCCGACCGCCGGCGCACTGGATGCGATTATGGAACGGGTACGCAGCCAACCCAGCCGCGTAGTGTTTGCCGAAGGCGAGGAGGAAAAAGTGGTCCGCGCCGCCGTCGCCTATCGCAACGCGGGCTATGGCAGGCCGGTGCTGATCGGACGTGAGGATCGCGTGCTGGCCACGCTCGCCAGTCTCGGCCTTGGCAAAACCGACGGGATCGAGATCCACAACGCCAGGCTGTCCGGTGCGAACCCGAAATATGTCGACTTTCTGTATGACAGGTTGCAACGGAAGGGCTATCTGCGGCGCGACGTGCAGCGGATGGTCAATCAGGACCGCAACGTCTTCGCCGCCTGCATGGTGGCGACCGGCGACGCCGACGCCATGGTCACCGGTCTGACGCGCTCCACCTCGGTGTGTCTGGACGATGTGGGGCACGTCATTGGACCGAAACCGGGTCATATTAATTTCGGCCTGACTCTGCTGTTTGGACCGCACGGACGCACCATTTTCATTGCCGATTCACAAGTGCATTTTCGACCCGATGCCGAGCAATTGGCGGACATCGTCGTCGGCGCTGCTGCTGCCGCCGAGCTGATGGGGCACGAGCCGAGAGTGGCGCTGCTGTCGCATTCCACGTTCGGCGATCCGGCACATGACCGGGTGGCGCCAATGCTGGATGCAGTAAAGATCCTGGACGGACGCAAGGTCGATTTCGAATACGATGGCGAAATGAGTCCGGACGTGGCGCTCGAAGCGTCGATTCGTGCGCTGTATCCGTTCTGCCGGTTGACCGGGGATGCCAACGTGCTGGTGATGCCTGGCCTGCATTCGGCGCACATCCTGACGCGTATCATGCATCATCTCGGTGGGGGAACAACGATCGGACCGTTGCTGATCGGCATGGAACGACCAGTGCAGATCGTGCCGATGGATGCCTCGGTCAGCCAGATCGTCGATGTCGCCTGCATCGCCGCATATCAGGCGGTAGCGCGATAGTCCGGTGGGATTTGTCGGATGCTGGTTCGTCTCTTAATCGGCACTGTTGCCGGCTGGCTCGCGTGCACGGCGCAAGTTTCGGCACAGGCGGTCATGCAAAGCCATTTGCTGACGGCGGCGGCGGCCAATACGATGGTGATGGCGGCGTTGGCGGAATGCCAGAAGAATGGCTACAAAGTCTCCGCCGCCGTGGTCGATCGCGGTGGCAACCTGCTGGCGTTCATTCGCGATCCGACCGCGGGTCCGCACACCGCGGAATCGTCACGGCGGAAGGCATTCACCACGGCAACATTCGGCATGACGAGTGCGGCCTTCGCTACACTGACCGCCAACCCAGCTGCGGCGGGGTTAAAGGACCTTACCGGCGTGTTTGCTCTGGCCGGCGGTGTGCCGATCAAGTCTGGCAATGAAATATTGGGCGGCATTGGCGTCGGCGGCGCACCGGGCGGCGAGAAAGATGAGGCCTGTGCCAGTGCCGGACTGGCAAAAGTCGCCGATCAACTAAAATGAAACTTTCGTGATCCTCGATTTGTGCCAGATTGGCAGGGGATTGCAGGGGACGCGACTGGTGAACATGCGGGTTTTGCTGGTGTCGTTGCTGGTTGCGGCAGCTCCGCTGTTACCGGCGCACGCCGATGATGTGACCGACCAAATTCAAGAAGCGTTGACCGCCTATGGCAAGAAGGATTTTCCGACAGCGATCGCAGGTCTGCAGGCGGCACTCAATTTGTTGCGGCAGATGCGGGCGGACGTTTATGGCTCGCTGTTGCCTGCCGCACTCGAAGGATGGACGGCGGACAAGGTGGAGACCATCTCTGCCGGGGTCGCCATGGCCGGCGGCGGCACCGGAGCGTCGCGGAAATACCACAAGGGCGACGCCGAGGTGACGGTATCGATCCTGGCGGACTCGCCGTTGCTGCAGGCGATGTCGGCGCTGGCGTCCAGCGGATTGGCAGCCATGACCGGCGTGCGGACGGAAATCGTCAACGGGCACCGGACGCTTTACATGCAGGAAGACGGCGCGTTCACCAGTTTCATTGGCGACCGGGTACTGGTGCGGGTCGAGGGCAAGGGCCAGCCGGAGGACACGTTGAAACAGTTTCTGACCGCGGTGGATTTTGCGGCAGTGGAGAAGGTCGGGAAATCAAGCGGTAACTGACCCGGAGCTGGTCCGTTACACGTACCGCGACGCGGTCCGCGCACAGGCGCGTTGTCAAAGGCAAAGCCCGCTTTGGGTGTCTCAATCACTCCGCATAAACAGCTGCCACCGAGATCAGTGATACCCGGTGGGTCAGGCGTGATTTCGCCCGATGTCAGCACGCGGGTCTCGATCCCGTGACCATCATCCTGGCGCCTGTGATGAAGTATCTGCGGCGGGTCGGCCCAGAATACCAAATGATGTTGTACCGACGGCACACGAAAATAGGCAACGAGTTTGTGGGTCAGATCGTAACCTCGTGTACTGGGCGACAGGACTTCCGCGACGATCAAGGGTTCGGGAACGGCGATCGCATCACCCGGCAGTGGCTCTCCGCAGTGCACCACTGCATCCGGTTCGAAGTCGTTATCGTCGACCTTGACGGTCATTCCATCCGGATAGGCGTGACAGGGTAGCCGAGCGGCGGCGAT
The DNA here is from genome assembly GCA_049519555.1 of Acetobacteraceae bacterium. Taxonomy (GTDB): domain Bacteria; phylum Pseudomonadota; class Alphaproteobacteria; order Acetobacterales; family Acetobacteraceae; genus Rhodopila. Next base: position 5,085 of record JBEKQQ010000180.1, on the reverse strand, counting down.
AGCTTGACGCAGAACAAGCCAGACCAGCGCTTTGCGATCGGCATGATTGGCTCGTTCCGGCACCATCGCCACAACCACGCCGTCGATGCGCTCGAACCGGCCGGCCGATTGTTGTTCTGCCCATCGTAGGTTTTCGTCGCGCGACATGCGGATTCCCGGATCGGCAGCAATGCTGGCCACGTCAACACTGCAAAGTGGATGAAGAAATATGGCTGGCAGACCGATTTCACTCAATGTGGGCAAGCCGCTGACACACCAATCACCCAGCCAATTGAGTTTGAGGCCTGGCACTTGTCCCACAGGTCGCGCCGCGCAACCTGGTTCCCTCGCTTTCCCATCCAGCCTACCCATGACAAACCCGGCCGCCATCGGAGCGGGCCAAAGCGAGATGCGAAGGAGACGCTTTCGCCATGAATGAAACTTATGACAGCCGGGCTGATACGCTCGCGCACATTCACGACGTAAGAGACAATATCGGCATGTTTGTCGTGGAGATGCTCCGCCGCGGCCGCCTGCATGATGCCAGCAAGTCTTCGGACGCCGAAAAACCCTCGCTGGATATGGCTTTGCCGCTGCTGCAGGGTGTCGCCTATGGCTCAGCGGAATTTGAGGCGGTCGTGGATCGGGTTGCGCCGGCGCTGGAGCATCACTACCGCCATAATTCCCACCATCCCGAGCACTACGGCAATACAGGCGTGGCCGGGATGGACCTGTTCGACCTTGTCGAGATGGTATGTGACTGGATGGCAGCCGCCCGGAGAAATCCCGAGGACGGCGTGAAGCTCGCGTTCAACGTGGAGAAGTTCGGAATCGCGCCGCAACTGGCATCGATCATCGCGAATACGCTCGCGCGTTGGCCTGCGAGCGATCCGGGCGCGGCGATGCTTGACATTCGTTGACAAATTTGTCACCAATGATTGTGTGGAAAGAAGCACGCGGCCGATCCAATGGGTCAAAGCAGCCAGGCGCGGGATCACCTGCTTGACGCGCTGACCGCGGTAGCAGAGGGCGGCCATCCATACATCGCCAAACCGCTGGCCGGTCTCGGGCCAGGAGTCTTGGAACTCGCGTTGAGGCATCGGGGAATGCGTTTCGCGTGGTTTACGCGTTGCGGATCAGTGCAGACGTTTGGGTGATCCATGTATTCCAGAAGAAATCGAAGTCTGGAATCGCGACGCCCAAACTGGAAATCGACCTGGTACGAGACCGCCTCAGGCGGTTAGAGGAGATAATGCGATGAACGATGAACCAATCGACGTCGTCCGCGGCAGCGGCAATGTGTTCCGGGACTTTGGATATCCGGACGCCGATGTACTCCAGGCCAAGGCCCTGGTCGGCACACAGATTATGAAGATTCTCGACGAAGATGGTTTGTCAACGCGCCAGGCGGAGGCTCGGACCGGCGTTTCACACAGTGAATTTTCGAGGATACGACAGGCGAATTTTAGCCGGTTTACGATTGACCGGTTGATCGCGATCCTCGGGCGGCTCGGGCAACAGGTAGAAGTTTCAGTGACATTGCGGCCGCGGGAGATTAGGCCGCTCAATTCCGGTGCGGCGCCGCCCTCATGACCGACATCACATATCTCAGGACGAAATTTCAGTTCGGGCCGGCCAGCGCTGCAGTCTCATTGACCCGATCAATCGTGACTCTGCCGTATTGTTCGATCGCGAGCGGATACTCGACCGGCCTGCCGGAAACCAACTGCGCACCGTTAATGCCTCGTCTTGGAGCGACCTGGGCTCCCGTTTCCCTCCGGTCAATTCCGCGAGTCCGATTCCTCGCCCTACTCCAACGCCGCCCGCACCGCCGCCAGCGCCTCCTGCGTCTTCCCCCCCTCCGGTCCGCCCGCCTGGGCCATCTCCGGCCGGCCGCCGCCACCTTTGCCGCCCACCGCCAGGGCCGCCTTGCGCACCAGGTCCACCGCGTTCACCCGGCCCACCAGGTCGGGCGACACCCCGACCACGATGCTCGCCTTGCCCTCGGCCGACGACACCAGCGCCACCACGCCCGAACCCATCTGTTTGCCGATTGCCTCCGCGAGGCCCTTCAGATCGCGCGCCGGCGTTTCCCCCATATCCCGGGCGGATAACGGGATCCCGTTCACCTGCTCGACCCCACCAGAGGACCCGCCGGTCACCAATTGCCGCCGCAGATCGGCAATCGTCGCTTCCAGTCGCCGGCGCTCATCCATCATGGCAGCGACGCGTTCAGGCACGTCGGCGGGCGCGGCACGCAACGCGCCGGCGACCTCGTTCAGCCGGCTTTGGGTATCCAGCACCAAGGCTTCCGCGGCAGCACCGGTCACTGCCTCGATCCGGCGCACCCCGGCGGCCACCGCCGCCTCCGAAACGATCTTGAAATAACCGATATCCCCGGTCCGCCGCACATGCGTGCCGCCGCAGAGTTCGATCGACCAGGCGGGCTTGTTGCCCTCCGGCGAACCCATCGAGACCACCCGGACCTCTTCGCCGTATTTCTCCCCGAACAGCGCCATAGCGCCGGTTTCCACCGCTGCCTCCGGGGTCATCAGGCGGGTGGTGACCTCGGAGTTCTCCCGGATGCGAGCGTTCACCACGGCCTCGACCCGGGTCAGCTCGGCCGCCGTAATCGGGCGTGGCTGGCTGACGTCGAAGCGCAGCCGGTCGGGCGCATTCAGGCTGCCTTTTTGCGTCACATGGGTGCCGAGTTCTCGCCGCAACGCCTCATGCAGCAGATGCGTCGCCGAGTGGTGCGCCCGGATCCCGGTCCGCCGCGCATGATCCACGGTGGCCACGACCGCGGCATCGACCCGGACAATACCGGCCTCGACCACACCCAGATGCACGAACACGTCGGAGAGTTTCTTTTGCGTATCAGTTATCCGGATGCGCAACCCGTCCAGGCCGGCGATCAATCCGGTATCGCCGACCTGCCCCCCGCTCTCGCCATAAAACGGCGTCTGGTTCAGCACCAGTGCAACCTCGGTCCCTGGGCCGGCCTCCCGCACCGGGACGCCGCCGGCAATGATGGCGAGCACTACGCCTTCGGACGCCTCGGTGCTGTAGCCAAGGAACTCGGTGGCACCGACGCTCTCCTTGAGCTCGAACCAGACGCGTTCGGTCGCCGCCTCGCCGGAGCCAGCCCAGGCGGCACGGGCTCGGGTGCGTTGTTCGGCCATGGCAGAGTCGAAGCCGGCCAGGTCGACTGTCCTGTTCTGCTCACGTAGCGCGTCTTGCGTGAGGTCCAGCGGGAAGCCGTACGTGTCATAAAGCCGGAACGCGACCGCCCCCGGCAGCGGTTGGCCGTCGCCAATCCGAGAAAGTTCCTCGGCCAGCAAATGCAGGCCGCGTTCCAGCAAATGCTTGAAGCGAGTTTCCTCCAGCAACAGCGTTTCGACGATCAGCGGCTCGGCGCGGACCAGTTCGGGATAGGCAGCACCCATTTGGCGCACCAGGGCAGGAACCAACCGGTACATCACCGGTTCCCGCGCGCCCATCATGGTGGCGTGGCGCATTGCGCGCCGCATGATGCGGCGGAGCACATAGCCGCGGCCCTCATTCGACGGCAGCACGCCGTCGGCGATCAGGAAGGCGGAACTGCGCAGATGGTCGGCGATGACCCGATGACTGGCGCGGAACGGGCCGTCCGGGTCCTGCCCGGTCGCCTCGGCGCTGGCCAGGATCAGCGCACGAAACGTGTCGGTGTCGTAGTTGTCATGCTTGCCCTGCATGATGGCGGCGAAGCGTTCCAGCCCCATGCCGGTATCGATCGATGGCCGGGGCAATGGCGCGCGAGTCCCGGGCGGGTCTTCCAGAAACTGCATGAACACGAGGTTCCAGATCTCGATGAACCGATCGCCATCCTCATCCGGTGACCCGGGCGGCCCGCCGGGAATGTCCGGGCCGTGGTCGTAGAAGATTTCGCTGCAGGGACCGCACGGGCCGGTGTCGCCCATGCGCCAGAAATTGTCGGAGGTGGCGATCCGGATGATGCGCTCGTCCGGCAGGCCGGCGACTTTCTTCCAGATCGCGGCGGCATCGTCGTCCTCACTGAACACGGTGATCAGCAGTCGGGATTTATCGACGCCGAAATCTTTGGTCAGCAGCTCCCAGGCGTACGGGATCGCCGCCTCCTTGAAGTAATCGCCGAAACTGAAATTACCCAGCATCTCGAAGAACGTGTGGTGGCGGGCGGTGTAGCCGACATTGTCGAGGTCGTTGTGCTTGCCGCCGGCGCGCACGCATTTCTGCGCCGTGGTGGCACGGACATATGGCCGATGCTCCTGCCCGGTGAACACGTTCTTGAACTGCACCATGCCGGCATTGGTGAACATCAATGTCGGATCGTTGCGCGGCACCAAAGGCGAGCTGTCGACCACCTCATGCCCGTTGCGGGCGAAGTAATCGAGGAAGGTGGCGCGGATGTCGTTGCTGCTGGCCATGGTATGCGGTCGGGTTCCGGATGAAGCGAAAGCGCTACAGGTAGCGAAGCCTGGGCAAAGAGTCACGCGAGAGTGCGCCAGGGCCGTATGAACGCTTGACGTTCATAACGCCATGCGTGCATAGCGGGGACCCAATGATCCGCTAGTTCGCCGATCGGGACGCCGAGGCCTTGTTTCATGGCCGCTTCTCCCGACGGATTGGAGCGGATGTCCAACGCGCTGCTCAGCGCAAGCTGCGACAGTTGCACAATGCGGACGTGTTAGACGACCTCGCTGCCCCGCCGGGCAACCGCCTGGAACTGCTGAGGGGCGACCGCGCCAGGCAGCACAGCATCCGCATCAACGACCAATGGCGGATTTGCTTCACCTGGACGGAGACCGGGCCAGTAGATGTCGAGATCGTGGATTACCATCGGAGATGATCAGCATGCGTGACCTTCCGCCCATCCATCCGGGTGAGCAATTACGTGAGGAATTCATGAAGCCGCTTGGGCTGACCGCGTATCGCCTCGCGAAAGACCTTCATGTGCCGGTGACGCGCATCCAGGCGATCATCAGCGAACGCCGCGCGATCACCGGCGACACCGCGCTTCGCCTGGGGCGCTATTTTGGCACGACGCCGGAGTTTTGGCTGAACCTGCAGCGTGATTATGAACTGGAG
>JBEKQQ010000179.1:0-10575 GCA_049519555.1 Acetobacteraceae bacterium | reverse complement strand
CGGCGCGCAGCAACGGCCGGAATTCCGCTGAATCATCCTGACCCAGGCACATATACAACGTGCCGGTGCAGGTCAGCCGCACCCGGTTGCAGCTCTCGCAGAAATTATGCGTCATTGGCGTAATGAACCCGATGCGCCGGCCGGTTTCCTTGACGTTGAAATACCGCGCCGGTCCGCCGGTGCGATAATCGGTGTCCTCCAGCGTCCAGGTCTTGCGCAGCCGGCTGCGCACAATCGACAGCGGCAGATACTGCTCCGAGCGGTCCTCGCTGATTTCGCCCATTGGCATGGTCTCGATCAGGCAGAGGTCGAAGCCGTGCTCGCCGCACCAGGCCAGCATGGCGTCGAATTCGTCCTCGTTCACGCCCTTCATCGCCACCGCGTTGATTTTGATCGCGAGGCCGGCCGCCTTGGCGGCGAAAATCCCGTCCAGCGTCTGCTCGATTTTGCCCCAGCGGGTCAGTCGGGTGAACCGGGCGGGATCGAGACTGTCCAACGACACGTTGATCCGCCGCACACCGGCTGCATACAGCCCCTCGGCGTGCTTCGCGAGCTGGGTGCCGTTGGTGGTGACCGTCAGTTCATTCAAGCCGGAACCCAGGCGCGAGCCCAGAGACTGGAACAAACGGATGATATCGCGGCGGACCAGCGGCTCGCCGCCGGTAATGCGGATCTTCGTCGTGCCCAGGCGAATGAACGCGCCGGACAGGCGATCGAGTTCCTCCAGCGTCAATAATTCGCGCTTCGGCAGGAACGTCATGTCTTCCGCCATGCAATACACACAGCGCAGGTCGCAGCGATCGGTCACTGAGACCCGCAGGTAGGTGATGGGGCGGCCAAACGGGTCGATCATGACAGTGTTAATACTCCTTCTCATATCACTCGGGCAATCCCATCAGCCGATACACGAGATGCCTTGGCAACGCCCCCGGGGGTAGGTGCCTCGGAGGAGGGTGCCTTTTCGGGTCGGTGTCATCATGTAAAGTGGGGTCGACGGACGCAATGCAAAGGTCCTAGGACAACAGGGGCAGGTACGCTGATGGCGCAACCAGGCGACACCATACGCCTCGTGGAACTGATTTGTGCCCGTTTGTGCCACGATCTCGGTGGGCTGATCGGCACCGTTGGCAACGCACTCGACATGGTGACGGAGGACGCGGGCCGGGACAATGAGGTCCTGGCGTTCGCTGCGTCAGCGGCGAATGCGTTGACCCAGCGTTTGCGCCTGATGCGCACCGCCTGGGGGCCGGAAAGCGATGCGATCACCTTGTCCGCGCTGGTCAAACTCGTGACCCAGGCGCTGGCGGCGCGGCGCGTCCGGCTCGACACCAGCGCTCTCCCGCCAGAATGTGAGTTCGCGCCGCTGGTTGGACGGGCCGTGCTGAACCTGATCATACTTGCCTGCGACTGTTTACCGAGGGGCGGCACGATTGTTTTGCTCGGTGAGCCGACCGATCTGCTGGTTCGGATTGTTGGGCCGGGCGCCGCCTGGCCGCCAGGATTTACTGACTGTATGCGCGATGAGGCCGCCGCGCTCGCCGCCCTTACCAGTGCCCTGTCGGTGCAAATGCCGCTGACGGCGCTGTTCGCACAGAGCGGAGGGTTGCGACTGTCACCAGTGCTGGGACCAACGTCAGGCATCGAAGCGTTGCGGCTGAGCCCGGGGTAACCCGCCATTCCTGCGGCGGCATCGCCTGCCGGACTGCAATTCTGCGGCCAGGCATCCACTGCGTTTATCGTGACATACAAGTGAATGACTGCGGCCGCATGCCATCGAAAATAAATTCCGGAACCGCCCGGAGGTTTACACTTTATTCGTGATCTCGGTTCACTACTCCGGCCCCAACAGACAGCTTCACCGCCGCGGGGGCCGCAATGGACGACTTGCTTGCCGATTTTCTGACCGAAACCAACGAGAACCTGGCCGAACTCGACGTTGCCCTGCTGGCGTTGGAGCGTACCCCGGACGACGCAGCCACCCTCGGGCTGATTTTCCGCATGGTTCACACCATCAAGGGCACCTGCGGATTTCTGGGTTTACCGCGACTGGAGCGGGTTGCTCATTCGGCAGAGAACATTCTTGGCCAGCTGCGCGACGGCACCTTGTCCGCCTCGCCGGATATGGTCAGCCAGATTCTGGCAGCACTTGATCGCATCAAGGCAATCCTCGCCGATCTGTCCAAATCCGGGGCCGAGCCGGCCGGCGACGACAGCGGCCTGATCGAGGCGCTGAACGCGACCGCGTCCGGCAAACCGCCGGCCCAGGTGGAAAGCCCGGCCGTGCCAGCCAGTCCACCTCCTGCCGCACCAGTCGCCCCGGCACCGGCGCAAGCCGCGCCACCTTCGCCTCTGCAGGCGGCAGCCAGCCCGTCGCCGCCCCCGGCAATCACGCTGCCCCCGGCTCCAGTCCCGGTTGCAGCAGTTGCCCCCGAAAAGCCTGCGCCGTTGGAGCCACCTGCTGCGCCTGCGACCGCCGCGGCGCCTGCTCCGGTTGCCCAGCCGAAACCCACTGCTGCGGCACCGGCTGTTGCGGCCGCCGCCGCCGCAGCATCGGATCCGGCAGGGGCAGCCGGCACGGGTCCGAATGTCGCGCAGACCATCCGCGTCACCGTGGATGTGTTGGAAGATTTGATGACCTTGGTGTCCGAACTGGTGCTGACCCGCAACCAGCTTCTGCAACTCGCCAGAATGCAGGAAAACAGTGGTTTCACAGCGCCGCTGCAGCGGCTGTCGCACATCACGTCGGAATTGCAGGAAGGGGTCATGAAGACCCGCATGCAGCCGGTGGGCAACGCCTGGAACAAGTTGCCGAGGCTGGTGCGTGATCTTGCACACGACCTCAATAAGAAAATCGAACTCGTCATGTTGGGGGCGGATACCGAACTCGACCGCCAGGTGCTGGAACTGATCAAGGATCCGTTGACGCACATGGTGCGCAATAGCGGCGATCACGGGCTGGAAAGTTCCGCCGAACGGCGCGCTGCCGGTAAGTCTGAGACCGGGCGCATCACGTTGAATGCTTACCATGAGGGCGGCCATATCATCATCGAGGTTGCCGACGACGGCCGCGGCCTGCCTGCCGACAAGATCCGCGCCAAAGTCCTGGCCAATGGGCTCGCCACCGAGGCTGAACTCGCGGTCATGTCGGAGGCGCAAATTCAGCGCTTCATCTTCCGCGCCGGTTTCTCCACCGCCACCAATGTCACTGCCGTGTCTGGCCGCGGTGTCGGTATGGACGTGGTGAAGACCAATATCGAAAAGATCGGTGGCACCGTCGATCTGAAAAGCACGGCCGGCCAGGGCACCACCTTCATGATCAAGATCCCGCTGACACTGGCGATCGTGTCGGCCTTGATCGTCGAATCGGTAGCGGAACGGTTCGCCATTCCACAAATCAGCGTCGTCGAGCTGGTGCGGGCGCGGCGTGCCGGTGACAACTCCCCGGGTACCACTGGTGAGAGCGTGATCGAATTGATCAACGACACACCGGTCCTGCGCCTGCGCGATCGCTTGCTGCCGCTCGTCTCTCTCGGCGACCTGCTGGGACTGGGCGCCTCGGAGACCGGGACCAGTGGCGCGCATATCGTCGTCACTCAGGTTGGCAGCAGCCTTCTGGGCATCATCGTTGATCGGGTGTTCGACACCGAGGAAATCGTTGTCAAACCGGTGGCGCCGATCCTTCGCCACATCACGATGTTCAGCGGTAACACCATTCTTGGCGACGGCTCGGTGATCATGATCCTGGACCCGGCGGGTATCGCACGCGCCACTGGCGTCGGCGCCGGTGGCAGCGATAAGTCAGCGAAACAGGAAACGGTCGAGAACACCGGATCGGCCGACCGCATGGCGCTGTTGCTGTTCCGCGTGAATGGCGCCGAGCGCATGGCAGTGCCGCTCAACCTCGTTGCGCGGCTGGAGAATATCGCCCGCGACAAGATCGAAATGTCGTCCGGCTCTCCGGTCACGCAGTACCGGGGCAAGCTGATGCCGCTGGTTTCGTTGACGAACCATGAGGACAACACTACGCCTTCGCAGTCATTGCTGGTATTCGCCGATGGCGATCATTCCATGGGCCTGATGGTCGACGAGATCATCGATGTGGTTGAAGACCGGCTTGACATCGAACTTGGCTCCGCCCGTTCGGGGACGCTTGGTACAGCGGTGATTGCGGGCCAGGCGACGGACGTGCTGGATACTGGTTATTGGCTGACCCTGGCGTGGCGGGACTGGTTCAGCGCCAACGCCAAAAGTGCCAGCACACCAGGCCATCACATCCTGGTGGTCGAGGACAGCGCCTTCTTCCGTAACCTGCTGGTGCCATCATTGACCGCGGCAGGCTTCAAAGTGTCCGCCGCCGCCAGCGCCGCTGAGGCCCTTCGCCTTCGTGAATCCGGACGGATGTTCAGTGCGATCGTATCCGACATCGAGATGCCGGACATGGACGGACTGGCCTTCGCTCGCGCCGTGCGCGCCTCCGGCACATGGGCCAGCCTGCCGATGATCGCACTGTCCAGCCATGCCGACCCTGGCCAGGTTGAGGCCGGCCGTGACGCCGGCTTCACCGATTATGTTGCGAAGATCCAACGCGACCAGATCATCGAGTCACTACGTCAATGCCTGACTGAAATGGTTCCTTCATGACATCGTGCCCGCCCCACACGTCTCCCGATGACAAAAGGCAACCCAGGAGATTAAGATGACTGTTGATTTATTGGAACGAACAGATCAGGTCGCCGGTGAGGAGCAGGTCTACGTGACCCTCACCGTCGCAGGCCAACTCTGCGGGATTCCAGTACTGGGCGTGCGTGACATTCTGGCGGAGCAACCAATTACGCGCATTCCGCTCGCGCCGCCTGATATCGCCGGCAGCCTGAATTTGCGCGGCCGCATCGTCACCGCGATCGACCTTCGACGCCGGCTAAGCCTGCCGCCGCAGGAGCCAGGTCAGAAACGCATGTCCGTGGTCGCCGAACAGGCCGGCGAACTTTATGCGCTGCTGGTCGACCAGGTCTCGGAAGTCATGAGTTTGGACGCCACCCTGTTTGAGCGGAATCCGCCGACGCTGGAACGCAATTGGGCCATGTTCAGCAATGGGATCTATCGATTGGACGGGCGACTTCTGGTAATTCTGGACGTCGGCCGCCTGCTCGATTACGCGATCCAGGGTTGAGGTAGACATGGGCCGGAGCTGCCTTGTCGTCGATGACAGCCGCGTCGTGCGCAAGGTTGCCCGTCGCATCCTGGAAGCAAACGGTTGCACGGTAGCCGAAGCTGAGGATGGGCAAAAGGCGCTCGAGGCCTGTCGCGCCGGTATGCCCGACTTCGTGCTACTGGACTGGAACATGCCGGTGATGGACGGCATCACTTTCTTGCGCGCGCTGCGTGACGAGTTCGGACCAGATAACCCGACGGTAATCTTCTGCACGACCGAAAACGACATGGCACATATCGAAATGGCCATTATGAACGGCGCGCAAGAATACATCATGAAGCCGTTCGACGAGGACATTCTTCTGGGCAAGCTCGGCCAGGCCGGTTTGTTGTGAGTGGCCTGGTTCGGGCCCAGCCCGCAGCCGCCGGCGCACCCGCCAGGGTGATGATTTGCGACGATTCGGCAACCATTCGCGGCGCGATCAGCCGCATGCTGGAGGCGGATCCGGGCATTCAGGTGGTTTCCAAGGTCAGTAACGGCCGCATGGCAATCGAGGAGCTGAAACGAACCAAGGTCGACGTGCTCGTGCTGGACATCGAGATGCCGGTGCTGGACGGAATGACCGCTTTGCCGTTGCTTCTGCAGACCGATCCCGGTCTGAAGGTCATCATGGCCTCGACTTTGACCACTCGCGGTGCCGACATCGCCATGCGTGCGTTGCGGATGGGCGCGGCGGACTATGTGCCAAAGCCGTCAACCATCGGCGCCACCAGCGATGAGCGTTTCAAATCCGAGATCATCAGCAAGGTGAAGGGTCTCGCGCGGTTGCGCAATCGCGCGACATTACCGGTGCGTCCGGCAGCGTCGTGCATGACCCGTCCGGCGCCGATGCTGCCGCCAAAACTATTGGCAATCGGCAGTTCCACCGGTGGCCCACAGGCTTTGTTCACCCTCATTCAGGCATTGGGTCGGTCGGTGAACGTTCCAATTGTGCTGACCCAGCATATGCCGGCGACCTTCACCCCGATCCTCGCCGAGCATATCACGCGGTTGGGCGGTTTGCCCTGCGCAGAAGCCAAAGATGGTGAGGCCCTGTTGCCGGGCCAAATTTATCTTGCGCCGGGTGATAAGCATCTGATCATCGAACGCGATGGTACCCCGGCTGGCGGCCGCCTGGTTGGTCAGCCGAACGGTCAACGCGCTCCGATGGGCGGCGCCGTGGCTCGTGCCCGGTTGTCGAGCGACCCGCCGGAGAATTTTTGCCGGCCCGCTGTCGATCCGATGCTGCGTTCGGCTGCCGGTGCTTGCGATGGCCGGGTGCTGGTCACGATGCTCACCGGCATGGGGCACGATGGCCTGGCAGGAACGCGTCGCGTGGTGGAAGCGGGCGGCGCGGCAATCGCTCAGGATGAGGCGACCAGTGTTGTGTGGGGCATGCCCGGCGCGATCGCGCAGGCCGGATTGTGCCACGCTGTATTGCCGTTGCCGCGGATCGCCCAGAAATTGCTTGAAATGTTGCGCGTGCCCGCGAAATGAGCGCACCTCTGACGTCTGCTGCATTCACGGTGCTCGCCGATCTGCTGAAGGCGCGATCTGGTCTGATTATCGGCCAGGACAAGATTTATCTGCTGGAAACCCGCCTCGTCACGTTGTTGCGGCGGGAGCAGTTGGCCGACCTCAACGCGCTGGCGGATCGGTTGGGACGGCCCGGTGCCGATCCGCTGGCGCGCGAAGTGGTCGAGGCGATGACCACCAACGAAAGCTTCTTCTTTCGTGACGACAAGCCATTCCAACATTTCCGCGCGCAGGCTTTGCCGCGGCTGATCGCTGCTCGCCCAGCCGGGGCCACGTTGCGCATCTGGTCGGCCGCGTCATCGACCGGTCAGGAGGCCTATTCGGTAGCCATGATCCTGGCTGAGTGCAAAGCGGTGGTCGGTAGTCGCAAGATTGAAATCATCGGCACGGACATCGCGCGAGGGCCGCTGACCCGCGCGCGCGACGGGCAATACACCCAGTTTGAGGTGCAGCGCGGCCTGCCGGTGCAGTATTTGATGAAATACTTCAAAAAGGAAGAACCGCACTGGCGCATCGTCCCCGAGATCCGCGACATGGCGCAGTTTCGCGAGTTCAATCTGCTTGGCGATCTGCGGTCTCTGGGCCGGTTCGACATCGTATTCTGCCGCAACGTGTTGATTTATTTTGATCAGGTGACAAAGACCCGAGTGCTGGAGGCGATGGCGGCACAAATGCCGCCGGACGGCATGTTGTATCTCGGTGGGGCCGAAACGGTACTGGGTATCACGGCTCGCTTCGCGCCCCTGGCAGGAGAGCGCGGGGTTTATGGTCTCAGCGGCGCGCCGGCGGACAATCGGGTGGAAGCACGAACCGCGGCGGGATAGGCGCTGCTCCAGGTGGGCCGCGCCGGCAAGGCTGCCCCCCGACGCATCGACCGGGGCAATTCGCTCAGGCAACGACCTCGAATGCGGCCTGTTCGATCAACTCCGGCGCCTTGTCGTACAGCATCACCAGGTTAAGTGCTGCCGAGTCCGGTTTGTTCCGGCCCTGCTCCCAGTTCTGCAAAGTGTCGATGTCGATACCAAGTACCTCGGCGAACTCTCGTTGCGACAATCCATGGCGTGCGCGCACCTCAGCGATCAGCCCGGGATCAAGCTGGCGCCGGCGATAAGTGTGCACGTTCAAGACGACAAGATCAGCGGCAAGTGCGGGGATATTGGCGCCTTCCGCGATCCGGCAAATCGCCAATCGCGTCTCTGCCAGCCGATTGATCACCGCGTGCGCCGCGCGCAACGTCAATCCCGCGGCGCGCAGCCGCTGGGCGACAGAAATTGGCTCATCGAGCGGGCCGATCAACCGCAACACCAAGGTAACCAACTCGCCTGAAAACGAGGGGGGCGGGTCGGCGTCCCGGACCGGCCCCAGACGTGCGAGCCGCGCCTTCAATTCGGAGTTTGTCGACATCCAGCAACTCCATTAACGATCACGCCAGGTCACGCAGATTCGCCACACCCAGCGTGTTCGGTCCTGCGCCTTGGATGTCCAACCGCCCAGGAATGGCCACCCTTTCAGTGAGATGCAGGTAGAACATCGCTTCGATCTCGGTCGCACCGTTCGAAAGCCGGGCATCAGCAACATCGCCTGCCCCAAGCTCAAGATCCAGAAGATGCCAGGGCACCTTAGCCTGCTCGACACGCGGCGGCATGATAATCTCCACGAATTCAGTGTGGACATCGTCAGACTGCTGGCCCGTGATGCGCGGGCAATCTATGCGTGAATTGCGTATGCTCCGTCAAGCTTAGCGCGCAGGGCGGCGGGCCTGTTCCGCTACACCCCGAACCTCTGCCGCCAGCCCAGTCCGGCCGCCGTATCGCCTGCCGGCCGGTATTCACAGCCAACCCAACCCATATAGCCAAGCTCGTCGATCCGCCGGAACACGAACTCCCAGCCGATTTCCCCGGTGCCCGGCTCATTGCGTGCAGGCACATCGGCGATCTGCATGTGATCGATGACCGGCATGAACCGTTCCATGCGCTTCGTGATGTCACCCTCGGTGATCTGCACGTGGTAGACGTCGAATTGCAGCCCGAGGCGGTCCTCGCCGATGGCCTCTACGAACGCTGCACCCTGTGCCTGCGTGTTAAGAAAATACCCCGGCATATCGCGGTGGTTGATCGGTTCGATCATCAGCTTCACGCCTGCGGGGCGGGCCTGCTCGGCAGCCCACGACAGGTTGGACGCGTAGACTGCGGCGGCAGTGGTCGGAGAGACGCCGGCCGGCACAATTCCCGCCATGCAATGCACGCGGCGGCATTCCAATGTGGCGGCGTAATCGAGCGCGCGCTTCACCCCCTCCCGGAATTCCGGCTGACGGCCAGGCAGCGCCGCCAGTCCGCGCTCCCCATTGGCCCAATCGCCGGGGGGCATGTTGAACAGAACCTGGGTCAGGCCCTCGCCGACCATGCGGCTGCGCAGTTCGGCGGCCGGGAATTCGTATGGAAACAGGAATTCGACGCCTTCGAACCCCGCCTTGCGCGCAGCGCTAAACCGTTCCAGGAACGGGACCTCATTGAACATCATCGAAAGATTCGCGGCCAGACGCGGCATGATGGACCTCCGATCGAACGCGTGCGGAAACTACAGGTCCGTCGGCGGGTTGACCAGCCAGCGACAGGTTGCGCGGTGATCGAGCAGCGCGTCCTCATGGCGTTGCTGATCGGCGGCGTGGTCGTGGGCTGCGTCGCAGTGCTGTATCCGTTTTTGTCCGCGCTGCTATGGGCCGGGATTCTGGTGTTCACCACCTGGCCGGTGCATGAGTGGATCCGTGCCCGTCTGCACCTGGGGCGCGGGGCTGCGGCCCTGGTCATGATTGGCCTGACCGCGGTGATTCTGGTCTTGCCGATCGCGCTCGCGGCGCCGGGCGGCAGCGATGACGTGACGCAGCTCCGACATGCGATCCTCGATGCGCTGCGCGGCGGCCTACCGATGTCGCCGACCTGGCTTGAGGACGTTCCTCTGCTGGGTCCGACGTTGGCCAGTCTCTGGAATCATTGGGCGGCGGACATTGGCGCGTTGCTCGAGGCATTGCGGCCGTTCCTGGGAATTGTTCTGGAGGGCGGACTAAGCGTGGTGCTCGGCATCGCCAACGGGGTCGTCATGTTCCTGCTGGCACTGTTCGTGGCGTTCTTTTTCTACGTCTATGGCGACCCGATTGCGGTGCGGCTGCGGCTGGTGTTGCAGCGGGTTGCCGGAGATCAGGCAGATCGGCTGGCCGAGGTGACGGGAGCCACGGTTCGCGGCGTGGTGTACGGCATTGTTGGCACCGCTGTCGTGCAAGGCATTTTGACCGCGTTTGGGCTATGGCTGTCCGGTGTGCCCAGGCCACTGCTTCTGGGCGGGCTCGCGGGCCTGGTGGCGGTTTTGCCGGTTGGCGCGCCGGTGGTCTGGATCCCGGCGGCACTTTGGTTGCTCGGCGCCGGCCACCTCGGATGGGGAATTTTCCTCGCGGCCTACGGGGTTATCGCAGTTTCCGGCGCCGACAGTGTTATTCGGCCCTGGTTCATCACCCGCGGCGCCCATTTGCCGTTCTTGCTGACCATCCTTGGCGTGCTTGGCGGGGTGCTGGCCTTCGGAGTACTGGGCATTTTCCTCGGCCCGGTGCTGCTCGGTATCGGCTTCACCTTGCTGAACGAATGGGCCAAGGCAGCCGAGCCGAGCGGGGACTGATCCGGTCATGCTCCGGGCAGTCGCTCGGCGCACGGTTGGTGCAGACAGTACTTTGGTCCGCGGGCGGGGCGTCAGGCAGCGGCCAACACCATGGTCTCGCTGTCGCTCCGGCACCCTCTCGCCTCGGCCCGGCTCCTGGTGACGAACCGCCAGTGGATGCTGGGCTACGGCGCCGGGTGGAT
>JBEKQQ010000178.1:0-10618 GCA_049519555.1 Acetobacteraceae bacterium | reverse complement strand
TTAACGATTACTTAATGTAAGGAAAATCCTTACATTGACAGGGTATTCCGAAACGCCGGACTCGGCGGCGGAGGCACCCCGAGGAACAATGTTGCGGGCGCCGGTGTCACCACCGTCAAATGACATGACGCGGAGTAACGTCGTCTCGACGAACCAACAAGGTCAGCGGTGGAAATGTATGGCGCAGTCCTGGCGCAACAGCGCGAGTGAATTCGCATTTTGTTCTTGACTAAATTCCTCTAGTATGACAAAAACCTCTCGCCCCTCCTCCAGCCAGGACAAGCGCGCATGCACACGGAGACCGGCTTCACGATCATGAACGCTATCAGCGAGATCACCCAGGAGGTGATCGAAACCGTCGCCGACCGGCCTGGAGATTCACCGGCGAAGCGGTTCGCGCGCCAGCAATCGACGGCCTGGACCATGATGTCATTCCTACCGCGCGACCCGGTGGAAGCCATGCTGGCCGGCCACTGCGTGGTCTTCGACAATCTGCTGCGCGACACCGCCCGCGATGCGCTGTGCGGCCAACCTATGGAGCTGAAGCGGCGTACGCGGAGTCAAAGCCAAGCATTCGGCAA
This sequence comes from Acetobacteraceae bacterium, assembly GCA_049519555.1. Lineage (GTDB taxonomy): Bacteria > Pseudomonadota > Alphaproteobacteria > Acetobacterales > Acetobacteraceae > Rhodopila. The sequence goes on along the minus strand of JBEKQQ010000178.1, from coordinate 10,037 downwards.
GCTGTTCCTCGTTCATATCGAAAAGTTCGACCAGCGGCAGGCCCGGTTGGCCGACCAACTCGCAGCCCAGAGTCCAGCTGGCCAGAATCCCGCTGGCCAGAATCCCGCTGGCCAGAATCCCGCTGGCCAGAGTCCACCCGGGAAGGCAGCTTTGTCCACTTCCGGCGTCGGCGCACCACCTGAAGCTGCACCACGTGATGCCGCACCACGTAATGCTGCGGCTCCGGATCCTGCGGAAGCAGCGCGGCAGCCGCCTCCGGTCGAGCCGGCTGCTCGTGCAACAGCCGCAACCAAAGTCGAAGCGCCGTCTGCTGCTGTTGCCGCAACCCCGCCTGGCGTCCAAACCGTCACCACGGAAAACGCTAAGATTGGCACCCCGAGGGTGGGAGGCACGGCGCCGCCAGCCGAACCGCCAGCATTAGCACAGACGGACCAGCCCCGGCCGGCAACCACGCCAGTCGCGCAACCTGCCGTCGCCCAACCTGCTGTCGCCCCACCTGCTGTCGCCTCACCTGCTGTCGCAGACGCGGCCGGTGCCCAGGGCAGCGGCCAGCCAATGGCGCCTGCACCGAGCGGCGGCACCGATCACGCACGCCCAGGCGTTCCGCCAGTCCAACCAAAGCCGGGGACACAAACACCATCGCCCGCGGAGGCGGAACTCGCTCAATCAGGGCTGCAACCAAATCAGGCGCCAGGTGGCGGCCGGCAAGCTGTAGCACTCGCCATGCTCGCGGCATCGCATGGCGTATCGCACTCGCCAGGCCAGGTCGGCCAAACATCGCAAGCCGGGCAACCGCACGCGGCCGTGCGTGCCGCCAGGGTCGAAGAACCAGTATGAGAGTCGCTGGCCGGAACGCCGGTCAGCCCATGGGGGTCGCCCCCGGTTAATTTCGGCTAACCGCCGCTGCTACCGACGCCCCCGGTTGGCAAATCCTGATGTTCGAACTGGCTGCTGTCGATGCTGGCGCCGATATCCATATTGGTGAACGCGACCTCGGTTTGCTTGCCTTGCTGATCCACCACGATCCACTGCCGCAACGCCAGCGGATTGTCCGCAAAGATCAGCGTCAACGTGCCCTCACCCGGACTGGCCGTGCGGATCAGGCTGACCTGCAGCTGGCCGGGGAGACGGGCGAGCCTGGTCACGGTGACCTCGCCAGAAAATGTGACCCGGTCCGACAGGAGGATACCAAGCGGTGTACGGCTGAGCGGGATGTGACTCGTCTGCTTCAGCTGCGAATCAACGAACGTCAGAAATCCGTGGTTGGCCACGAGCAGGAATGGTGTCGGTGGGTCGTACTGAAACCGCATCTTGCCCGGCCGCTGCAACAGCGCGATGCCCGAAGCGGTCGACCCATCCGACGCCGTCTGCACGAAGCGTGCCTTCAGGCTGCGGATGCTGTTCAGATACGCTTCGATTCGTGCCAGATCAGCCTGGTCCTGGCCGGACGTCTGGGCTTCGGCGCCTCTGGTCATGACCCGGAGGCCGGCGATGGAGAGCCCAGAGAGCAGGGCGGTGCGACGATTGATCATGGCCGCCATCTGGGGCTTCCCGGCCGATCTCGCAACCGGCGATTCAGGATGGCTCAGTTGTTCCGCCATACCATTGCGTCGCGAGCGCCGCACGGCGTTACCGGACCGTCATGCGTCCGGCAGCCAGCCCTTGCTCGCCGCGTGGCGCACGACGTCGACCCGGCTCTTGAACCCGAGCTTCTCCATGGCGCGCGCCTTGTAGGTCTCGATCGTCTTCACGCTGATGCCAAGCCGCGCCGAAATCTCCTTATTGCTATGACCGTTGGCGATCAGGCGCAGCACATCGGTTTCCCGCTCGCTTAGTTCCACAGTCGGTCCGCCTGGCGACCGGGTCGAACCCTGGCCGCCGCTGCCAACAACCTTCCCGGCGATCGCGGGATCCAAATATGTCCCGCCGGCCGCCACTGCGTGAATGGCGCGCAGCAACTCATCAGCGGCCGAGCGCTTCACCAAATAGCCGGCGACACCCAGGTCGAGCAGTTGACGCAAGGTCGCGCGGTCTTCCTGCACGGTCAGCACCAGAATGCGGCATTCCGGTTGCTCGGCGAGCAAGGCGCGGGCAACTTCCATCCCGTTCATCTCGGGCATCGATATGTCCAGCACGACCACATCGGGCCGCTGCGACAGCGCGAGTCGCAGGGCGGTGCGACCGTCCCGCGCTTCGCCGATAATCTGCAATCCGGGATCGGCCTGGACCAGTGCCTTCAATCCAGCCAGCACTATGGGGTGATCGTCCGCCATCAGGACGCGCAGGCTCGTATCGCTCATGACGCCTCCAGACCCGTCCCGAGCGCAACTCGCCCGAGCGGAATGCTTACAAACAGAGTTGTCCCGGATTGCGGCGAGGATTCCACGTCGAGTTTGCCGTGCACCAAGGCCAACCGCTCACGCATGCCATGCAAGCCGAATTTTCTCGTCGCGGCAAACGGCCATTTTCCGTCGTCAACCGGGAAGCCCTTGCCGTTATCCTCGACGATCAGCTGAACGAGATCGCCTTTGGCTTCCAGGATGACACCGACCCGGGTCGCGTCGGCGTGCCGCAGCACATTCGTCGTTGCCTCCTGCAACACCCGGAACAGCGTCGCCTCGACCGCTGGCGGCAGATTGCTGCCACACAGGTCGATCTGCACGTCGACCTGCAATTGCGCCATTTCCGCCCATTCCTCAAGATAGTGGTCGACCGCGCTATGCAGCCCGAGTTCGTCCAGCGCGACCGGCCGTAACTCCCACGCCATGCGGTTCACCGAGCGGCCAAGCTCGCCGATCATCGACCGCAACTCGTTCAGTATCTCGCCCATCGGCGCGCCGGATCGACCGAGCGTATCCAGCTTCAGGCGAATCGCAGTCAGATATTGGGCCAAACTATCGTGCAACTCACGCGCGATCCGCTGCCGCTCGTGCTCCTGAGCGACCACCACGCGGGTCAGCAGCGCGGTGCGTTCCTCATCGACCCGGGCCAGATCCTCCGCCAGCGCGCGGTACATTTGCTCGCTTTGGCTCAGGGCGGCAGTGGACACTTCGCGTTCTTGCGCGGCCAGACGTAGCCGTTCGCCCGCGTCGTGCAGGGAACCGACAACCACGTTCGCCTCACTGAGCCAGGTCAGGTGCGGAGCAACCGGCTCGCCGCGTCCAACCGCTTCGGCAATGGGCACAAGGCCAATGACCGGTGCCGCAATACGGCGCCCAATCAAGACCGCCATGACAACCGCGAGTGCCACGATGGCGCCACCGAGCAATAGCAAACTCCGTGTCGTCTGGCGCACCGGGGCCAGCAGGACCTCACGCGGCATGGCAACGACGACGACCCAGTCGGCGACTTTGGTGTGGACGAAGGCATTGAACACCGGCACGCCTTCACGCGACACGCCAGGAACCCAGCCCTCATCTTCAGCGTGCATGTGCTGAATGAATTCGGGGCGCGCCAACTGGCCGAGGTAGGGATCCGGATCGATGCTACGTCCGATTTGATAACCCTGTGGATCGAACACGGCCGCGATCCAACCTTTGGGAATGTCCAACTCCCCCAATATTCGCGGCAGCGTTGAGGTAATGTCCAGAGACAGCACGTAGGCCGGCTGCCCCTCCCGTGGCAGGGGAACATTGATCATGATGACGGGCCGATGGGTGACCTGATCTCGTGGCAGGTCCGCGACGTGCGGCCGCAACTGATTGACGACAAGGCGAATGGCGTCCGGGTCGGGGACGTTCGGCAGCGGCGCCCCAAGTGGAACACTGGTATTGACGATTTCCTTACCAGTGGGGCTGCTCAGGATTACGGTCATGCCGCCGAACGCCGCTTTGGCCCGGGCATGAAACTCGTCCAGGTCGGTGGTTTGCAGACTAACCCCGCCGGCCAGCAGGAACAGGCGTGCCCGCAGCGCACCGATTTCGTCTTCAATCACGGTGGCTGCGATACGGGTCCGGTTGCGCGCCGCAGCCGCTATGGCATCCTGCTCACGCTCGGCGGAGCGAGTGACCAAAAAGCCGCTGAAGCCCAACAGGGGCAGTAATACCCCAAAAATCAGGCCAACGAGATAGGTCCGAACTGACCTTGGCGCGTGCATGGCAGACAGCGGCGCCCCCTCCACTCACCGGTACTCTGACCGTTGCGCCTGGCGCTCGTATCCGGGTTGGCCAGCCAGACATTGAGTTGTACTCCTGGTGAGGGCCGCCGCCAAGCACTGCCTCTCATAGAGCAAATCCGCTGCCCGACGGCCACGCTGCCCGAGGTTGGGCCGTGGCAGCGCCGATAGCTCAACCAACGTCGGGAACTATACAGACCGCGGCTGGTTTCGTTGGACGGGCAAGGTGCGGCTGGCCGCACGATATGGGGGGAGCCACGCCAGGTGCTCTCCGTTTTCGCGCCTCGATCGTTCCGATTTCGCGCCTCGATAAGGCACGCCGGACCGCGCAGGGGAAGCCGCGCGCCTAACGTTGGCCTCGCGCCTGCAGCCTGCGAGCCTCATCGAGCACTTTGGTCTGAAGCTCGATCGGCACTGTCGGGCTTACGGGCGCATCAACCCAACCGCCATTGCGACTGATCTGGCGAAACACGTTGACCCTCACGGCATCGCTGCGCAGGTTCCGGCTAAAAATGAAGACGCTTTCCTTGAACCGTTCGCCCGGTGCGTTGGCGGGGCTGTACCAATCGGTAATGATGACGCCACCGAACGGGTCAGCAGCAACCAGCGGCAAAGAGCCAAGCGTCAGCAACGCGCCGCGCCACAGGAAAGGGTTGACGCCAATGCCACCTCCCGCGCCATCCGGCCCCGCGCGAGGCTTCGGATAAGTGAAAAGGATCCCACTGTCTGCGCCCCCGGCCCGGTTGGCCGTCGTATCGCCTCCACTGCCAATCCCCGCGAAGTTCGGTGGCGTCGGGTTTGGCTTCGCATAGGAGCAGGCAACAAGTGCGATGGCTCCAATCAATGGCGCAGCCCAGGGCCGGATTGAATTTGGGAAAGCGCTGGTCATGACGGGTCACCGGATCGGGTTTCGCAGCCTGGAAAGGATGTTTGGACCGCTCCCGTGCCGACGCCAAGGGCACGAAAAAAGACGGCGGGGTTGCCCCCGCCGTCCATCAGGCTCGTTCCGGCGAAAGTCTTACCAGCTGAGGATCGTCGCAAAGGTCAGACCCTGGGCATGGATGTCGTTGCCGGCCCGGGTGGTCGTGGTGTTTACGCCATTGCTGTAGAAGTCGAAGCCGCCCTGATGCTTCTGAATATAGAGGTACTCAGCGGCCAGGTTGATGCCGGGAGCCAGCTTGTAGCCCACCATATAGGTGAACGCGAATTCATGCCGCTGCGAAATGTGCACATACTGCGCCGCACCCTGCCAATCCAGGAAGGCAACGTTCGTGCCGGTCACCCAGGGGCCATTCGCATAGCCAACACCGATCAGAGTGCCCACCGTACTCGCGCCGCCGCTCGGGGTCAGACCATTATTCGAAGGGTTCATCCGCCCGTCGGTAAAGGCAGCGTTGACCGCAAGTCCCTGGAAGCCCAGGGCTACGCCGGTTTGGACGAAGCTCTGCCCATCATATTTTAACGAATTTCCGGAGGCCGTGAGCGGTGTCGCTCCGGATCCCGCCTGGACACCACCACCCGGAATGGTTTCCCTGCCGGATGCAGTGTACAGAGCGAAAGCCTTCGCATCCAGGCCGGAGAAGCTACCCTGGTAGCGCACGCCAGCCGATACCCGGTTAACCGGGCGTGAGCCGTCGTCGCCGGCCGTCACGTTGTCGCAGTTCGCGCTTTCAACCGCGCAGGTGCCGACCTGATACGGCGAACTGGTTGAACCGTTGCCGAAGGAGTTGGCAGTGGACGGCGAGAAGTCGACGGCGAAGTCGAAGCCGAAGAAGCTCGGGCTCATATACGAAATTCGCTGCTGGCCGTATTCGATGCCGTTGCCCGACAGCCAGGCCCATGAAAGCAGGAAGTTATTGGGCTGGTTCGACTCCACATCGCCATCCAGGATGCCGGCAGTCAGGTTCCAGGTGCCGACGGTGAACACGCCGGTCGCGTCGAACAGACCAACGACACCGTCATCCTGGCCGATACGGATGATACCAAGCTGATCCGAACCGAAGTAGGTGAAAGCGCGGCGGGTGAACAACGTTTCAGCCGAGGAATAGCCGCTGCCGCTCGCGAAGCTGCCGGTCGAGCCGGTCTGCGAGGTTGACGCGGAGAACACGTTCGCAGACATGATGTTCTGCCGGATTTCGGCGGACGCACCATAACGAAGGCCGTTCGTCGCCACTCCGTCAAACCCCGGGTACAACCGCAGATACGAAGCGATACCGATCGGGTTGGACTTATAACCCACTCCGGAAGCCGGGTTCGCGCCCGCCGGAATGTTGGCCAGCGAACTCCAGGACAGATCGACGTCAGCGTACACGCGGCCGTTCAGGTGAATGACCACGGTGCCCGGATCGGGAAGCTTGACGCCACCCGGCTGGGCGGTGCCGTTGGCATTGATGTTGGTGTTGGCGCCGTAAAAGTTGGTCCACGGCAGGGCCTGCGTCCCCTGGCTTTGGTACGTCGCCGTCTGTGCCCAGGCACCTCCGGCGGTCCCGAGTATGGCCGCGCTGGCCAACAAAATCTTACGCATCGTGTCCCTCCTGCATGCGCCGGCAAGCCGGCGGTGATTTCAGGCCCCTTCCCCAAAGCAGCATCAATCAGGGACCAGCCAGACCTGGGGCGAATTATTGCTGCCAGTTTGCCATCTCCGCAATCCGAGAACGGGTTTGAGAATGGCATTATCGAGACAGTGTGGCGGTTATACCACGTACTCGTAAGCGCAATACGATGTGCGCGACCCGGCGGAAGGTTCCACGAAATTCTGCCAACTCGCGCATTGTGCCGGTGCGGGTGCCCACGCATTGGCGGCGCAGTGCTTACAACCAGCGGGGCGGGCTGCGAGTTTGCAGTGCACCTAACCTGCGCGGCAGACTCGTCATGTCGCCGTACCACCGCGTTACGAAGGCATGGAGGCTTCCACGTCGCCAGCGGACCCGGTAAGTGCGAACCGCCCTCTCCCCTCGGATCAACCTCGGCCAATGAGCCCCCCTAACCGCCAGATCGACAACCATTTGCAGCACGGCAAGCGATTGCACCGAGCTGGCCGCCTCGCCGAGGCGGGCCAGGTTTATCAACAGGTCCTGATGGTCGCGCCGGCTCATCCGGATGCACTGCATATGACGGGCGTCCTGCTGCTGCAGATGGGCCAGCCGGCGCAGGCTCTGGCATGGATCGAGCGAGCGATCGCCGCCGGTGAATCGAAATCAAGCGGGGCGACACCTGCCGCCAACGCCTCGATGTCAGCGTTTCAGGTGCATCGCGCTCACGCGTTACTGGCCCTGGGGCGGGCGGACGAAGCAGTCGCGGCGTGCCGCGCCGCACTGCAATTGAAACGCGGCAATGCCGAGGCACACCAAGTACTGGGCCACGCGCTGACCGACACCGGCGATTATGCGGGTGCACTCAAGGCCTATCAGGATGCCGCCCGTTTGCAGCCCGATCTGCCTGACCTGCTGAACAACCTGGGCACCGCGCTGCACCACGCGAACCGGTTGGAGGAGGCAGCGCGAACCCTGACCCGGGCGCATGGGCGCGAGCCACGCGACCCGGGCATCCTGGTCAATCTCTCCAGCGCGCAACGCGATCTCGGCTTGTTCGAGCAAGCTGAGGCTCGGCTGGCAGCCGCGTCCCGCATCGCGCCGGACGATCCGCGCATCCGCTACAATCAGGCGCTGTTGCTATTACTGCTGGGACGGTTCGAGCAGGCATGGCCAGGGTGGGAGGAACGGTTCCGTGCCGGCGCGGTACCGGCGCGAAACCTGGGCAAACCCCGGTGGCACGGCGAAGCACTGGCGGGGCGCACCCTGCTGATCCATGCCGAACAAGGGCTCGGCGATACGATCCAGTTTTGCCGCTTCCCGTTTCCGGCGGACGGCACGGTTATATTCGAGGTGCAGCCGCGCATCGCCCGGCTGTTGGGCAGCCTGAAGGATGCCCCCAGAATCGTGCGCGGCGGGGAGGTATTGCCGTCCTTCGACCTGGAGTGCCCGCTGATGAGCCTACCGGCGGTCCGCGGCACGACCGAGGCAACGATTCCGGCGACCGTTCCGTACCTGTTCGCCGAACCGGAGGCCGTGACGCGTTGGCGCGCACGACTCGGCGAGAACGGGTTCCGGGTCGGGGTCGCCTGGCAAGGCAACGTCGCACGGCGCGAGGACGGTGGCCGGTCGATCCGGCTGGAGCACTATTTGCCATTGGCCTCGGTGCCGGGCGTACGGCTGATCAGCCTGCAAAAGGATGTTGGCGCCGAACAATTGACCCCGACAATGCCGATCGAGACCCTGGGCGAGGACTTCGATTCCGGGCCGGACGGTTTCATCGACACCGCGGGGGTGATGATGAACCTCAACCTGGTGATTACGTCGGATACCGCTGTGGCGCATTTGGCCGGTGCTCTGGGCCGCCCGGTATGGGTTGCGTTGCGCGCTGTGCCGGACTGGCGGTTCATGCTGGAACGGACGGACAGTCCTTGGTACCCAACGATGCGTCTGTTCCGTCAGACTGTGCGCGATGCGTGGGGGCCGGTGTTCGAAGCGATGCGAGATGCACTGGTGGCATTAGCCGATGGAAGAGGGGTTCATGGCTGATCCGATCGTGCCGGTGAGCTGGGGCGAATTGCTCGACAAAATCGCCATCCTGGAAATCAAGCGGAAACGGCTGCGCGCGCCCCGGGCGGTGGCGAACGCGGAACGCGAACTGGCCGCGCTAAACCCGTCTTTGCTGATGCTGGAACCGGCCCCGGCGGGACTGACGGAGTTGCGGACCGCACTGGCGGAGGTGAACCAACGGCTGTGGACGATCGAGGATCAGATCCGTGAGAAGGATGCGCAAGGCGATTTCGGAGCAGAATTCGTGGCGCTGGCTCGGTCGGTGTATCGGGAGAATGACGAACGCGGACGGATCAAGCGGGCGATCAATACGCTGCTGCAATCGACATTGGTGGAGGAAAAACAGTATAGCGCCTATTAGTCGGTCCGTCCGATGTCGATACGTTAGCTACCGTGGGCGGTGCGACAACCGTGAAGCACTGAGGTTGCTGAAAGCCTGAGAATTCACGTGACGCAAAAGTCTTGATATGCGTCAAGGCTGGTGCACCGAAGGCAGCACATATCGGTTCAACACGATCAGCGGCACCGCACCCTGCATCGAATTCTGATAAAGTCCGCAATGCACCAGCACCGCCATGTCGAGCGCCGGCACAATGAACAGCCGCTGTCCGCCATACCCGAGGCCAAGCGCCCAATCGACCTCCCGCTCATGCACCAGCGAACGGCCCAACCAGAACTGATAGCCATAGAACCAAAGCAATGGTCCATTGATTTGTGGTGTGGTCGCCGCGGCGATCCAATCGGCGGGCACGATCTGTTTGCCGTGCCACGCACCGTGATCGAGCACAAGTTGCCCCAGCTTCGCCGTGTCACGCGGACGCAACCGCAATCCCGAGGCCGCTGCCGGCTCGCCCGATGCGATCGGGTCCCACTCGAAATCGGTGATGCCCAACGGCGCGAATAACTCGGTGTGGGCGAAGGTATCGAGCGGCTGGCCGGTGGCTTTACGCAACAATCTGCCGATGATGGCTGCGCCGCCGCCGCTGTAATTGAACACCGTGCCCGGCGGAGTCTCGACCGGCCGCGACAGAATGAAGCGCACCGGATCGGCAGCTTCATCCATTTGAATTTCGCTGTTCTCGGGATTGCTGTAAGGCAGGTCCTCGTTCCAGGCGAGGCCCATACTCATGGTCAGCATATCACGCAATGTGATCTTGTCCTTGTCCGCTGACCGCAAGTCGGCATATTCGGGCAGCATCGACATGACCGCCTGATCGATGCCGGGGATCTGCCCTTTGCCGATGGCAATGCCCAGTAGCAGCGAGACGACGCTTTTGGTGATCGAACGCAGGTCATGTTTTGTTGTGGCATCGAAGGTGAC
>JBEKQQ010000177.1:0-10628 GCA_049519555.1 Acetobacteraceae bacterium | reverse complement strand
TGTAATGCGGCAAGCAGCAGTCCCATTGAAGTGATCGCGCCAATCACGATCGCGAACACACGCGGTAAGTGAAGGCTCCGGCTTTCCAGCCGAAGCCGGATACCGCGCAGCACCGAGACCATGAATGTTACACCTGTAGCGTGGATTGCCAGAGTCAGCGCGACAAGCGACAGGCCGCAAATCCAGTTATCCAAAGGATTTGTCCTCGTAATCGAAGCTTTCTGGGCGCGTGCATCTGATCGGCGCCCTGGAAGGCTTCGTTCGGCTCGAACCGTAATGGGCTGCCGTCATTGATCGCATGTCACGCGTTGATCCCTCATCGGCCGGGCGCCGAATATCCGAATTCGGCTTCAACCGTGGTATGGCGGCGATTATGGCTGCCGGGCGTTAAATCGGCTTGCGACGTCCAGTTCCTCTGTTGTCATTCCGCGTGCAACGTTGCGCATCTGCCCACTGATGCGATTGCTTCGGGCGCCGGAGGCGAAAGCGTGGCGCTGCGTATGCAGGTAGACCGCGGGCTCCCCTTGAGCCACTTGGGCAACTTCGAAGGAGCAAATTGCCCGTGAGGCGCCCGGAGGCCGGGCTGCCACTCACAAGACCATCGCTGATTGCCGTCGCGGGGTCTTGAACAAAACCGCGCGGTTTTGGATCGGCATGAACTGATCAATTCCGAGTGGCCGCAAGGTGGTGCATTTGAACCCGAGTGGCGTCGGCAGTCATCGACCAGGAAGTGAAACCATGAAGATCGTCGTCATCGGGGGCACCGGCCTGATCGGGTCGAAGACCGTCGCCATTCTGCGCCAGTGCGGCAACGAGGTCGTTGCGGCCTTGCCGCAAAGTGGCACCAAGACCATCACCAGCGAGGGGCTCAAAAAGGTCATGGCCGGTGCGCAGGTGGCGATCGACCTCGCCAATTCCCCCTCATCTGACGACAAGGCGGTGCTGGAATTCTTCGAGAGCTCCGGCCGCAACCTTCTTGCGGCTGAGCTTGAAGCAGGCGTCCGGCACCATGTCGCGCTCTCCATCGTCGGCATCGACCGGTCGCCCGAAATTGGCTATTTCCGCGCCAAGATGGCCCAGGAGAAACTGATCGAGACTTCTGGGATCCCCTACACCACCATCCGCTCGACCCAGTTCCTGGAATTCCTCGGCAGCATCGCGGACGCAGGCGCGGATCGAAACACCGTCAGGATTTCGCCGGGCCTGTTCCAGCCCATCGCCGCGGACGACGCGGAAGGCTCGGCGGTTGTCGGGCGCGCTGCATTGGGTCATTCATACTGCATGACGCAGCGTTCGGCGGCAGATGGCACGGGCAAAGCCGGTGCCGTGCTCATCACCCGGCCCGAGCCAGGCGCGAGCGACACGGCGGCCCGCGTCGCGGCCATCGGCCTGCTGCCCATCGTGGCGCCTCTGCTGGACATTCGGCCGCTCCCCATCCGTTTGCCGCCGGAGCGAATTGCCGCCGTCGTGCTGGCCAGCGGCAATGCTGTCGATGCATTGGCGGCACTTTGTCGCTCGCTGCCGATGTTGACGGTGGGTGCCGCCACGGCGCGCCGGGCCGGCCAGGCTGGATTTACCAACCTTGCCAGCGCTGATGGCGATGCCGTGGCGCTGGCCGCTCTTGTCCGGGCACGGGTCAGGCCATCGGACGGGACGCTGCTGCTGGCCGCCGGCCAAGGTCAAAGTGTGACGCTCGCGGCGGATTTGCGCGCGTCGGGGTACCGGGTGGCACGCCGGGTGGCCTATGCCGCCATGCCGGTGCCGCACCTGCCGGATCAGGCAAGAGCGGCGCTGGAGGACCATCGCACCCGCACCGTTCTGCTGTTTTCGGCGGAAACCGCACGGCATTTCCTGCGTTTGGTGCGGCAGGCCGGTCTGCTCGGTGCATTGGCCGATCGAGAAGCCATCACTATCGGGCCTCGGGCCGCCATGGCATTAAGGCAGGTGCCTTGGGCGCGGATCCGCGTCGCCGCCAAACCAACCCAGGATGACATGCTGGCGTTATTGCAATGACAGACGAGCCGAGACACGACTACCAGGCCGCGCCCGGTTATGCCCCGGAAGGTGATGCCGCCGCTGAGCCCTGGGGCGCCCATCCGGAGACCGGCGAGGAACAGGGCCAACCGGATGCGACTGCCGCCCATCCGGAACCGGTGAGCAGGGCTCGGATATGGCCCCGCATCGTCGGCGTGCTGCTGCTGTTCGTGATCGTCGGCGGCGTCTGGATTTGGCAAAATCCGGGGTTCGTGCAGTCGTCGCTGCGATGGTTTTTGCCCGGACTCGGCGGCCGGGACACCACGGCGACCGAAATCAACATGCTCGACGCCCGAGTGGCGCGACTGGAACAGGGTCTGCCTGCGTTGACCCAACGGCTGGAGGCGCTGGAGGCGCGGCTGCCCGTGACCGGCCAGACCACGGCGGCGCCGGCAGCTGATCTCGGTCCCCTGCAGGCGAGACTCCAGATCCTTGAAGCCCGGGTGGCAGCGCTGGCGACGCGGCCCACGGGATCAGCGCCGAACTCTGCAGCTTCAGCCCAGAGCGCCGCCGGTCCGGACGTTCAGGCGCTCTCGGCGCGGTTGGATACTTTGGAACGGCAACAGGCTGAGCAAGCCGCGGATGCCGCCAAGGTCGTTGCGCTGCAAGCCCAGGTCAGTGCCTTCTCGGCGCACAATCCCGCCGACATCAGCGGCCAGTTGGATGCCGTGGAACACCGTGTGGGCGAACTGGCGGCGAACCAGAGCAAACTCGCCGGTGCCTCGGACCGGGTCACGCGGCTGGCCCAGGTGAATGCGGCGGAGATTGCTCTGGCGGCGGGCCGCCCGCTGGGTTCGATTCCGGACGCGCCGCCGGCACTGGCCCGATTTGCCACCACCGCGCCGCCGACCGAGGCCGGGTTGCGGCTGGCGTTTACCGCGGCCTCGCAGCAGGCGTTGCAGGTCAGCGTGCCGGATACCGAGGGCAAGCCGTTTTTCGACCGCGTCCTGGCACGGCTGCAGGATTTCCGGCTGATCACCGTGCGCGAGGGCGACCACGTGGTGATCGGCAATTCCACTGCCGCGATCCTGGCGCGCGCTCGGGTCCTCCTTGACGTCGGCGATCTGAGCGGAGCGACCAAGGCGGTTGCCGCTCTTTCGGGACCGCCGGCGGCGAAGATGGCGCCCTGGCTGGCCGACGCGACCGCCTTGCAGGCCGCACGGGAAGCGCTGGCCTCGCTGGCGGAGAACGGCTGATGCGCAGGCGCGGGGAGATCGCCTGATGCGTCGTCTCGGGGAGAGCGCGTGATGCGTCGTCTCGGGGAGAGCCCGTAATGCGTCGTCTCGGGGAGAGCGGGTAATGCATCGCATTTTGCGGACCCTGTTCTGGGGCGTCGTCGTGCTTGCGTTTGCCTGGTTCATCGCCAGCCTGCCCGGCCGTATCTCGATCGACATTGGTCCGTACACAGTGGAGACCAGCAGTTCGCTGGCCGTCACCGCGCTGCTGCTGCTGTTCATCGTGCTTTACGTTCTGGTGCGGCTGGTGCTGCTGGTTGTGTTCATTCCACGCGCCGGCTCGCTGTGGCGTGGGGGCAGGCGGCGGCGCGCCGGCGATCTGGCGGTAACCCGCGCGTTGGTTGCGCTGGCTGCGGGTGAGAAAGCCGACGCGCGGCGTGAGGCCAACCGAGCCCGTGCGCTGTTGGGCGACACGCCACAGACGCTGCTGCTGGCGGCCGAAGCTGGCCGGCTCTCCGGGCGCGATGACGAGGCGACGGCGGCGTTCCAGGCGCTCGCGGCTCGGAAGGACGCGGCGTTTCTCGGGTTGCGTGGCCTGCTGGCCAACGCGATCACGCAGCAGAAATGGTCCGATGCGGCGGTGCTCGCACGCCAGGCCGAGGCAGCGCACCCCGGCGCTGCCTGGCTGCGGCAGGAGCGTGCCCAGCTCGCCATCCGCTCCGGCGATTGGGCGGAGGCGTTGGCATTGGCGGGGACGGGTGCCAGCAACGGCGCCACTGGAACCTCGCCGGTTGCCGCGCTGGCGACCGGCGCGGCGCTGGCCGAGACAAACCCCGACCGGGCTGACCGTCTCGCCCGTCAGGCTTTGAAGTCCGACCCATCATTTACCCCAGCAGTGATAGCCCGCGCTGGGCTGTTACGCGCGCGAGGCCGGGAAAAGAATGCGCTGGCGGTGCTCGCCGAGGGCTGGAAGCGGGCGCCGCATCCGGACATCGCGGCGATGGCTCTGGCGCCGGCAACCGACAAGATGGCGCGCGTGAAGGCGGCGCAGCAATTGACCGCCGGGCTGCCGGAGCATCCTGAATCGCGGTTGCTGCTGGCCCGCACGACGCTCGACGCCGGCGTGGTGGGGGAGGCGCGGAGGCATTTGGAGGCGGTGAAGAATTCTGGCCTCAATCAGCGGCGGGCGTGGCTGATGCACGCGGAACTGGAAGAAGAGGAGCGCGGCGATACCGAGGCCGGACGGTTGGCGCAGCGGGACGCGTTGCGCAAGGCTGCGGCGGCGGACCCCGACCCGGAGTGGCGTTGCTCGGTGTGCCACACGCCGCAGACGGCGTGGCGGGCGGCCTGTCCGGTGTGTTTGACACCAGGGGGGCTGGTTTGGGGGCCGCCGGCGGCGAGCAGCACGGCGGTTGTCGTGGGCGGTTTGCCTGAGCCGTCTGGGCCGGGTCCTCAGGCGATAACGCAGGCGGCGTAATTTCCGGTCGAGCCGGTGGGATCCGGGTGCGCCGGGCCATTGGCTGCCCGTGGCTGTTGCTCCGCGGCTTCGGTGGGGACCTTGCGCGCGGCTCCAAACAACGGCATACGCGGGGCTTGAAATTCGGCTCAAAGCAGCCATTGCCTCACGGGAAACCGTGACCATCTGACGTGTCGAGGGATTTTCATGACCTACGTGGTCACCGAGAACTGCATCCGCTGCAAATACATGGACTGCGTGGAGGTTTGCCCGGTCGATTGCTTTTACGTTGGCGAGAACATGCTGGTGATCCACCCGGACGAGTGCATCGATTGCGGTGTGTGCGAACCGGAATGCCCCGCTGAAGCCATCGTGGCCGACAGCGATGACAAAGCCACGCCCTGGCTTGAACGGAATCGGACTTACGCGGCGGAATGGCCGAACATCACCCGGAAAGGTCCGCCACCGGACGACGCCGACGAGTGGAAGGACAAGCCCGGCAAGGAACAGTACTTCTCGCCCAGCCCCGGCAAACCCTGAACCGACCCAGTCGGCGCGGCCCGGGGATTTGGGAGTCGCCGTGATCGACCCATGCGGCGCAACGCAGCCGCCCAAAGACGATATGGAACAGCCAGCAACAATGTCAGACGCCCCAGCGAATACCGTCGATCCTCAGACTCCGGCAACGCCGAAGCCCGCTTCCCCGCCGATGAACCGGCCGTCGCACGGCGGGCCGCAGCAAATTCCACGCGCTCCAGCGAAAGCGGAGGTGTTCGTGGAGGGCGATCATGTTGTCTATCCGACGCATGGCGTCGGCAAGGTGGAACGCATCGCCACCGAGGAAATTGCCGGTCACCGTCTGGAACTGATCCACATAACGTTCGAAGAGAACCGCATGACCTTGCGGGTTCCGGTGGCCAAGGCCCGTAGCGCGGGCTTGCGCAAGCTGGCGACCCGCAAGCAGTTCGACGACGCGCTGGCGGTGCTGAAGGGGCGGGCGCGGATCAAGCGCACGATGTGGTCGCGCCGCGCGCAGGAGTATGAAGCGAAGATCAACTCCGGCGACCCGCTGGCGATTGCTGAGGTTGTGCGCGACCTGCACCGGAATTCCGGCCAACCGGACCAGAGCTTTTCGGAACGACAGATTTATGAGGCCGCGTTGGACCGGCTGGCCGCCGAATTGGCGGCGCTGGACAAGACCGACAAGCCGACCGCGGTGACCAAGCTGATCGAGTTCCTCAAGACGGCGTGAGGTTGCGGGCTGGGTTGGCGCATGCGGCTCCGGTGGCCGATTGGGTGCCATGCGCAGACATCGCGATCGACAGTTGGGTATCGACAGTCGGGCGCGGTTCGGCATCCGTAGCATCGCTATCGCACCAGTCTGGTCCACCTTGGAGCGCGATCGGTTGAGGCCGATTGGTCGGAAATCGTGAATCACGCTCCCAAACAAAGGGGACTTAGGGCATGATTGCTTCACCTTGAAGCAATCATGCCCTAAGTCCTGCCCGTCATCCATGCAAGGCGAGCAACTCCGTGCCGGTCGGTGCACTGGCGGCAACAAGATGCGCGCCGGAGGCCCCGAACGTCAGCCCAAACGACTCGGACGTTGTCAGCCCGAACGTGTCAGTCGCAACCACCTTGATGCCGATCGTCCCAGTGAGCCCGTTTGGCACTGAGCCGGTAAAGTCGGCCAGACCCGCAGAGAAGTGCAGCCAGCTCGTTGCGTCGGAGCCGCTGGTCTCAAACGCTGCGTAGCTCAGTGCGGCACCTTGTGGATCGGCGAATGCGTTCGACGGCAGCAGGAAGCTCATCGAGGAGCCGTCGGTCCAGACCTGGTTGGCGGTCTCGTGCGCCAGCGTCGGTGCGCCTGCCTGCACTGTCGCGGAAAACAGCTCCGAGACCGACAGGCCACTGGCGTCGGTTGCCGTCACTTTCAGCCCCAAAGTTTCCGGCGTGATCGGTGCGGTGCCACTGAAGGTTCCGTTCGACGCATTGAAGGTCAATCCGCCCGGCAGCGCCGAGCCATTGGCCAATGTCGCCGACAAGGTCAGCTTTTCGCCTTGCGGATCGACGAAGGTGTTGCTCGGCAGCGTGAACGAGACCGCCTTTCCGGCCGCCCAGATCTGCGAGCCGGTAAGATTTGCCACGAATGGCGCGGCCGCTTGCACGATCGCCTGGAACGTCTCGTGGCTCGACAGGCCGCTCTGGTCGGTCGCGGTCACCGTCAGCTTCAGGGTTTGTGGTGCGACAGGTGCGGTGCCGGTGACTGCGCCGGTTATCTTATTGACTGTCAGCCAACTCGGCAGCGCCGAGCCATCAGCCATGGTCGCCGCGTAGGTCATCATCTCGCCCTGCGGATCAACGAAGGCATTGGATGGCAAGGCGAATGTCACCGCCTCGTTGGCAGCCCAATACGCTGCCGCCAGCGTATCGTTCATCGTCGGTGCCGAGGCCGCGACCACGCACTGGAAGGTTTCTGAGGTCCACAATCCGCTTTGATCCTTCGCCGTAACCGTGATGGCCAGCGTGCCCAACGCGGTCGGCGCGGTGCCACCAAAGCTGCCTGTCGTTGTGTTGAAGGTCAGTCCAGTGGGCAGCGCCTGGCCGTTGGACAGCATCGCCGAGTAGGTGAACGTCTCGCCTTGCGGATCGGTGAAGGCCGAGGCGACCGACAGTGACACGCTCTTATTGGCCGTCCAGGTTTGCACCGGTGTTTGATGGACAGTCGGCGACGAGGCGATGATCGAAGCCTGGAACGTCTCGGAAGCCGATAACCCGCTCTGGTCCTTCGCGGTCACTTTGATGGGAGAATTCGACTGAAGCACGGACGACCCGCTGATCGTCAACGTCGTCGGGTTGAAGGTGAGCCCTGCCGGCAGGCCGGTTACGGTGTAACTCAAGGTTTCGCCCTGCGGGTCGACGAAACTGTTGGCGGGCAGCCTGAACGAGATTGGCTGGTGTGCGATCCAGGTTTGCGGCGGCGTCTGACCCGCGATCGGCGCCGAGGCGACAACGGTGGTCGTGAAGGTCTCCGAAATATACAGACCACTGGTTTCGGTCGCCGTGACCTTGATGATGTAGGCCCCCAGGCCGACCGGAACAGTCCCGCTGATCGTGCCGGTGGACGCATTGATCGTCAGCCCGGCGGGGAGCGTTGCGGCAAATGTCAGGATCTGGCCAGGCACCGAAGTGAACGTATTGGACGGGAGGGTGAAGGTCAGCGCCTTTCCGGCCGTCCAGGTTTGATTGGCAGTTTGAACCGTCAATGTCGGTGGCGGCGCGGCGAGAATTGCCTCGAGCGTCTCCGAAACAGACAACCCGCTGGTATCAGTGGCCGTCACCTTGATCATCAGCGGACTGGCAGTGTTGCCGACCGTGCCGGTGAAGGTCCCGGTGCTGCTGTTGATGGCAAGCCAGGACGGCAGCGCCTGCCCGTTGTACAGGGTCGCGGCATAGCTGAACGTTTCGCCGTTTGGATCGGCGAACGTGTTGGAAGGCAGTGTGAACGAGAGTTTGGAACCCTCCAACCAGATCTGTTCCGCGGTCTGGTGCGCCAAACTGGGCGGTGCGGCGGGAACCGTGACGGCGAAGCTGTCCGAGCAGGCCAGGCCATTGGCGTCCGTTGCTGTCACCACCAGCGACAAGGCCTCCATCCCGCTCGGCACCGTGCCGGCGAAGGCCAGGGTCGTCGCGTTGAAGGTAAGCCACGATGGGCACGCCTGGCCGTTCGCCTGTCTCACCGTGTAGGTTAATTTTCCCCCTGACGGTTCGCTGAACGTCCCTGACGGTAACGTCAGTGACACGTGTGAGCCCTGCGTCCAGGTCTGATTGGCGGTCTGCTGGACCAGCGAGGGTCCCACGGGCTGAGCGCTGACCTTGCCGACGTCGACCTCGTCGCAGACGGTGTCGATTACGGAGAAGGGGATTGGGTTCGGGTCATCGAAGCCCCAGGGATTGAGCAAGTTGACCATGACGGTGCCGTTCACCGTAGTCAGTCCGTCGAACATGTAGGCGTGGTCGCCATACAGCCCGTACGGCAGGGTCGGGTTGTCCTCGGTATCGAAGGTGATGAGGTCGCCGGCTGCGCTGTCGGACTGCAACTGCTGCAGGGAAATCCCGCCGGCCCAGGTGGACGTCGCCGTGCAGCCGGTGAGTTCCTCCATGGAAATGCTCGGTATGCCGCCATTGGCGATGCCGTTGTAGCCGCCGTATAGCGTCGCCACCGCCTTCTCCAGCACCTGGACCCAGATCTCCTTTTGCCCGTCGTATACGTCCTGGGTTGCACCGTTGTTCACGGAGTCGCTGGGGAACGTGTTGGTCACGTTGATCGCCACCGGCTTGTACGCCGTGGTGCCAATGGTCGGCAGGCTGCCGTTCGACGCTTCGTAGAGCGTCACCGTCTCCGTCCCGTCAGCGTTGACGTGGATCATCTGGGTGATCCAGCTGGGATCCAGCAATGCAATCTCGCCGATCGAGGAGAGCAGGTAACAGTCACCCATCTGACCTTGATTGATGTCGGTGACGCTGATTGGCGCCGAGGTGCCCGGCTCCTGCAAATAAAGCACCATGGTGAGGCCGGAGGACGTGGTGCCCAGAGACGCTGGCGCGCCCGCTTCCGGCAGGGGCGCCGGCGCATCAACGTAAGGCGTAAGGCCGACGGGTGAAGCCCAGTACGCCGATGCAACATAAGCGGACAGGTATGGATCAACCATTGGGAGAGATAACGGGTCGGCGGTCATGGCGAAGTCGGACGAATCGTATGCGATGGAACCGTCGGCCTGGATGCCGAAATGGGGTAGTTTGCCACGGGCAAACGCGCTTTTGATTAACGCAATACTGGTGGAAGTCATCACGCTTCTCGCTGGTCAGCCAGTCGCGCGAGTTTTTCGCCAAACAGGAACCCGAGGCCGCAACGCCAGGGCACGGTTCCTGCTTTGTATCACGCAATAGATTAACCGACCGTTAACGGCTCGGCATCAGGCCGCCACCGCGACGGGCTGCCAGGGGCGGCGCACAGGCGGCGTCACACCGATCCAGCCTTTGCTGCAATTCAGCCAGGTGAAACCGCCGCAGCTCGCGTCACCAACGGCATGGCGGCCGGCAGACGCTATTTCCACAACAACGAAGCGATCAGCGCGAGGCCAAGCAGTCCGGCCACACCCTGCCAGAACCGCACCGGCGCCCGTTCATACAGCGTCAACGGGCGGCGCACCGGTGGCGGCGCATACAGCGGTCCAGCTTCGAATTCATGCGCGAACTCCGCCATATCGGCGAACCGCTCGGCGGGGTCGAGCGCCATGGCCCGGCTGAGAGTAGCCTGCACCCAGGCCGGCAAATCCGGCCGCAACGTGCCGAGATCGCGCGGCCGCTGCAGGGACGGCGCACTGGTGGCATCGGCGTTGCCGTAAGGATACGTGCCGGTGAAAGCGCGAAACAGCGTGACGCCCAAAGCATACATATCGGTGCCGACGCTGCCCGCCTCGCCGGTGAACATCTCCGGCGCCATGTACGCGGTGGTGCCGGGAATTGCCTCGGGCGGGAAATCCTCCAGGCCCGGCAGCCGCACCACTCCGAGATCGACCAGCCTGGGCGACAGGCCGGCCTCGATAACGACGTTGTCCGGCTTAATGTCGCGGTGAATGACGCTGAGACGGTGCAGTGCTGCCACGCCACGAGCGAGCCGGATTGCGATGGTGCGGCCCTCTTCCAGCCCAATCGTGGGCGAACGGGAGAGGCGGGTCTCCAGCAACTCGCCAACATACAGCGGCATCACAGTGTAGAGGCAGGATTGCCGGCCGGGCGGCAACTCGATCACATGCGCAACCCACGGGCTGTGCACCCGGGTGCCAACCCAGGCCTCGCGGACGAAGGCGGCGTGGTAAGTGGAGACCGCGGCAACCTGGGGCTTAGGGAATTTCAGCACCACGGTGCCGCCGTCGACCTCGTCAATCGCGCCGAACAGG
>JBEKQQ010000176.1:0-10920 GCA_049519555.1 Acetobacteraceae bacterium | reverse complement strand
GTCATCATCAGCAACCCCGGCGAATTCACTTGCCGGGCGATATCCGCGGATACAATAAAGATACCCGAGCCGATCATGGACCCCACGACGATCGTGGTGGCGCTGTTGCTTGGGCGCTGGATCGCACGTCCGATCGTGGCAATGACCGCTTCCATGCGCCTGCTGGCCGGCGGCACCCTGGATGCGCCCATCCCCGCCGCCAATCGCCGCGACGAAGTGGGCCAAATGGCGCAGGCGATGCTGGTGTTTCGCCAGAACGCGCAGGAGGCACGCCGGCTGCAGGATGCGGCAGCCGATACGGCGCACGTTATGAAGGAACGCCGGCAGGCAGCCATGGATCGGCATACCCAGGAATTCGGTGCCTCGGTGGCCGGTGTGATGACCGGTCTGGGACGCTCGGCGGAGGCCATGCGGACGATTGCCGAGGAAATGTCGAAAGCCACCGCCAGCACTTGTGAGAATGCCGTGCGCGCCGCCGAGGGCGCAACCGAATCCGCGGCGCATCTCGCCGCGGTGTCCACCGCTTCGGAGCAAATGTCAGCCAGCATCAACGAAATCAGCCAACAGGTGGCACGTGCCACCCGCGCCGTCGATGCCGCCGTGGAGCGAGCCGGCGTGACCGACACCAAGGTCGGCGGCATGGCGACGACGGTGGATCGCGTGGGCGATATCGTGCGACTGATCTCCGACATCGCCGGCCGCACCAATCTGCTCGCGCTGAATGCAACGATCGAAGCCGCGCGTGCCGGTGAGGCAGGCAGAGGGTTCGCCGTGGTCGCCGGCGAAGTGAAGGCGCTGGCGAACCAGACCGCCCAGGCAACCGGGGAGATTTCGACGCAGATCGCGGCGATCCATGCGGCGACCAGCGACGCGGTCGGTGCCGTGCGCGCGGTCAGTGCGGCAATCGGCGAGGTCAGCGAGGTGGCAGCGGCGATTGCCGCGGCGGTGGAGCGCCAGGCGACCGCCACTCGCGAGATCGCCTCCAGCGTGCAGACCGTTACCGTTACGACACAGCAATCCACCAGCGCAATACGGGAGGTCTCGAGCATAGCGGTGGACACCGATGCGACCAGCCGGAAGGTACTGGCGGACGCGGATCACATCGCCACGAGCGCCCACTCGTTGCAAAGTGAGGTCACGGAATTCCTGCGGGTCATGGCCAGCACCGACGAAGTAAACCTGCGCCGCTACGAACGGATCGCCGGAAACGGTGCATCCTCTGGGCTACACCTGCCGGGCGATCCGGTGCGACGCGCGGAAATTGTCGACATTTCCCGCGGCGGCGTATCGCTGCATTGCGGCGTGCGGGCTGAGGCTGGGACCGAAGTGCAGATCGAGTTGCCTGGTGCGGATCGGCCAGTTTTGGCCCGCATCGTACGTTTCGAAAGTGGCGTGCTCGGGCTGGCGTTCCGGCAGAACGAGGCGACGTTGCTGCTTGTCGATCAGGCGTTGGCAGTCATCGGCGGCCGGGCCAGGGAGGCCGCTGCCGCCTGATCACCGGAACCGCACATGTCTGGCGTTTGCCCGTGTTGTTTGGCCGCGGACCATGGCTGTTGATCGGCCGTAGGATGCGGTCGCCGCAGCAACACTGATCATGCCAGACTGATCATGCCAGCCCGTACAACGCCGCTGCATTGTCGTGCGTCAGCTTCCGCCGCATCTCGGGCGACAAATCCCGCATTTGCCGCTCGATCGCGGCGCGCGAGTTCGGCCACACGCTGTCGGGATGGGGGTAATCCGAGGCCCACAGCAAATGCCCCTCGCCAAAGAATGGGATCAGCGACATCGCCACATGATCCTCCTGGAACGTCGCATAGATTTGCCGGCGGAACAATTCGCTCGGTTTCGTTTCGAGTGTGATGCCGCCCTTGTCAGCCCAGTACTCCTTGGCTTCCCACAACCGCCAATGCCGGTAGTCGAGTTCCTCGACCAGCCAGGGCAACCAGCCGGTGCCGGCCTCGGCCATGACGATCTTCAGCTTCGGGTGCCGCTCCAGGATGCCCCAGGCGAACAGGTCGACGAACGGCTCCAGGAAGTTGCCCATGAAGAACTTGGTATTTTCGAACACGCTGGCGGGTTTGCCGGCACTGCGGTCGCTCGGTTTGCCGACGAAAACGGTGATGTGCCAGGCCAGGATGATGCCGGTCTCTTCCAGTGCGGTCCAGAAACTTTCCCAGGCCGGATCGTCGAGCGGGGCCTTGATATTGGCGATTTGCAAATTGACCTGGCGGGTGCCGCCTTTTTTGGCGAGGCGGTAGAGTTCCGCAGTCGCTGCCTCGGGATATTCCGGCAACATTGGCACGCCGATCAGCCGGTCCGGTGCGGCCGAGCACAGCTCGCCCAGAAAGTCGTTATAGGACCGGTAGCAGGCGTCGCGCAGCACCGGGTCCTCGGTGCTGATCGAGAAGATCGGACCGAACAGCACCTGGGTTTCGACACCATCGCGGTCCATGTCCTCCAGACGCAGATTGGCATGGGCCGGCCGGCGTTCGGAGGGGTCAGTCATGCCGCCGCGGTCGAGCGCGGAGTAGATCGACTTCGGCGCCGCGGGAGCATTCGGATCGCGCTGCTTGCCGGCCCAATTGCCCCAGACGTTGCCGTCGCAAATCCAGACCGGCTGGCCGTTGCGTTCGGTGATGAAGGGGGCGCGGTCGCGTAGCGCGGTGGGCAACCGGGTTTGCCAGAGGTCCGGCGGGAGTTGCCCCAGATCGAGATGGTCGTCGCAGGAAATCAATGGATGTGCCACGCGTTCCTCCTGTCAAACCTTGCTGCACGATTTGGTTGGACCTTACGCCACGGTGTCCAGCTTGTCGCCTGGGTTGTCGGCTGCCTGCACAAGTGATCTTCGGGATCGGGTCAGCCGACCCGGAGTTCCTCATAGGACACCATCACATGCTCCTGAAACGCCGGCCGCTCGGTCAGCCGGTCGTAATAGCGGCGCAGTGCACGATGCTCCCGGCGATCGATCATGATATCAAAGTAACGATAGAGCACATGACCGAGCTGAATGTCGGCGAGGGTGAACGCGTCCTCGGCAAGATACGCATGCCGCGCCAACTGGGCTTCGGCAATGCCGAGGCTTGCATCGAGCAAACGCAGCGCCGCGGCGATCGCGGCGGCGTCCCGCTCGCGCGGCGCGGTACGTACCACCCGCCAGAAGATCGGTGCGGTAAAATTCAGCGCGACATTGATCTTCGACCATTCCGCCCACTTATCGATCCGTGTGCGCCTGATCAGGTCCGTCGGCCAGAACGCTGCGTCGCCATAGCGTGTACCGAGATAACGCAGGATCGCCCCGGTCTCCCACAATGGTTCGCCACCGTCATCCCGAACGACCGGAACGGTGCCGTTCGGGTTCATCGCCAGGAACTCCGGCGTGTCGTTGCCGCCGTATTTGTGGCCGACGTCGTGGCGCCGGTAAGCAAGTCCCAGTTCGCCGACACACCACATCAATGCCTGGACATTGGATGAGGTCTTGCGCCCCCAGATCTCCAGCATCGGCGTGACCTCCCCGGTTGCAACGGCTGAATCTTAGCGGGCATCCCCCGGAAGGTCATCCTGGGCGACGGCGCCGGGACTTGACGCATGTCAATGAAAGCCCGGCCCGCGCGGTGCAATCTGCGCGCACCCTGGCAAGGAGTACGCCATGAGCATGAGCAGCGTCGCAACATCGCAACCTCCGGCGAGCGGCGTCATCATACAGCCGCATGGCTGGTGGCGAGCCGTCGTGCCAGTCGTGCTGGCCGTGGCGATTGCGTTGGTGCCGCCGCCGCCCGGCCTCGAGCAGCATGCCTGGTACTATTTTGCTTTGTTCGCCGGAGTCATCGCCGCACTGGTGACGGAACCTATTCCCAACCCTGCGGTTGGCCTGGTCGGCCTGACCCTGGCGGCCGTGCTGTCGCGGTGGACCTTGTTTGGTCCCGCGGATCTCGCGAAACCCGGCTTCAACGTCACCACGCAAAGCGTCAACTGGGCTTTGTCCGGCTTTGCCAGCACCACGGTCTGGCTGGTCGGTGGCGCTTTCATGTTCGCCCTCGGCTATGAGAAGACCGGTCTGGGCCGCCGCATCGCCTTGCTGTTGGTGCGCGCTTTGGGCAAGCGCACCCTGACCCTGGGTTATGCTACTACCTTTGCCGATATGATCCTGGCGCCATTCACGCCATCCAATACCGCGCGCGGCGCCGGCATCATCTTTCCGGTGGTGAACAATCTGCCGGCTCTGTACGATTCCCATCCGCACGATGCCTCGGCGCGCAAGATCGGCGGCTATATCATGTGGACAACGTTTGCCGCCGATTGTGTGACGTCGACGTTGTTCATGACGGCCTGCGCACCGAATTTTCTGGCGCGCGATTTCATCAGCCGGATCGCGCATGTATCGATCAGTTATGGCGACTGGATGCGTGCCTCGTTGCCGTTCGCGCTGCCTCTGCTACTGGCGTTGCCGCTGCTGACTTATGTGTTTTTCCCGCCGGAGATCAAGCAAAGTCCGGAAGCCTCCATCTGGGCTCGCACGGAACTAACTAAAATGGGTGGCATCAGCTGGCGAGAATCCGTTCTGTCGGTACTGGTGCTGGGCGCGATTTCGCTATGGGTGTTCGGCGGTAGTGTGATCGATCCGACCCTGGCGGCGTTTCTGGTGCTGTCGCTGATGTTGGTACTGGGAGTGGTTACCTGGGGCGACATGGCGCGTAATGAATCCGCCTGGACCACGATCGTGCTGTTGGCAACGTTGGTGACGCTGGCTGACGGTCTGTCGCGGGCGGGTTTCGTGAAATGGTTCGCCGACTATACCGCCATGCATGTTGGTGGCCTGTCGCCGATGTTGATCCTGATGAGCCTGGTGTCGATCTACTTCGTTTCGCACTACATGTTCGCCAGTCTGACGGCGCACACGACAGCCATGATGCCGATGATGCTGGCCGCCGGTCTGGCGATCCCCGGTCTGTCTGCGGCGACGCTGGCGATCGGTTTGGCGATGACCACCGGCATCATGGGGATCCTGACGCCTTACGCGACCGGAGCCGCGCTGCCGTACTACAACTGCGGCTATATAACGCCGGCCCAGTTCTGGCGTTTGGGTGCGATTTTCGGGGTGATTTTCCTGGGCGCGCTGCTGGGGATCGGCGTCCCGCTGCTGCTGGCCGGGTAACGCCAGCAAGAGGCACAAGCGCTGTACCGGCACGACGCCAACGACGAACGCCCCTGCGCATCACTGGTTTGACAAGCAACTTTGGCACTACAGCGCGCGTCGGGCTGTTTCCGTGCCTGAGCATCGATTGACGTTGGCCGGCCTGGCGGCGAGCGTGATTGCCAGACTGATTTGACGTGGACCGGTTCGATGTGGAGGCGCGAGATGCTTGAGCAATACGCCATGCCTTTGGCAGAGGCCATGGCCCGCTGGCACGAATTCTATTCGTTGCTCGGCACCGCATCGGCCACCCTCGTTGGCCTGTTGTTTGTTGCGGCAACCGTTGGCTCCGGCGTGTTCTCCAGCAACCGGCGCGCGCCGCTGCGCGTGTTCATGTCAGCAAGCGTGGTGCATTTCAGCGGCATCCTGGCGGTTTGTCTGATCGTTCTGGCTCCGCTGCAAAGCTGGCTGCAGTTCGGTCTTTTGGTTTTGGTCTGCGGCACCTTTGGCCTTGTCTATTGCGGTCTGATCTGGCGCGATACGGTCCGCGATAGCCTCCTTGTTGCAGCGATCGATCTGGAGGATCGGATCTGGTACCTGCTGATCCCGGTGGTCGGCTATCTGCTTGAAACGGCAACGGGTGTGGCGTTTGGGTTGCGCCTGGACAGCGGATGTACGGCGTTGGCTTTCGCGGTCGGGGTGCTGATGGTGGCGGGTATCCATAACGCGTGGGACATCACCATCTGGATCATTACCCGTCCCAGGGAATAACCGCGTGGTGCAAACGATTCCGTTGCTAATAAATAATCCAGGCAAGCCTGCCTCGAAGTGTGATTCAGACCGAATTAACCATACCGGCGCAATCCGAACTTATCTGCGTTCATCTGCGTTCATCTGCGGTTAAATTCTTAACTTACCACCAACAACGACAGTGCCAATCGAGCTTCCGATTCGGCGCTACGCGGATGAACGCGGATGAACGCAGATAAGAACGGAGCACCGTGCGGTGGCGCGGGCTCGGGGCTTTCCGCAGTTCGGTACCGATGCTGTCCGCAAACAAATAACGAGCCACAGTCAGACGGCCCCAGTGATACAATAAGTTAATTTGAGGCGTGCCATTTGGCTCCCGAGTCCAATCAGCGCGCCCAGAATTTACCCGGTTTCCTCCGGCTCCAGGTCCACTGCGACCTTAAGGTGGTGCACGCCTCCGCCAAGAATAATCCCCTGCACCGGGCTCACGTCGCCGTAATCGCGGCCCCAGCCAAGCAGCACGTGTTCCTCGTGCACCACGATGCCGTTGGTCGGATCCAGATCGACCCAGCCATGCTCCGGCCCGAGCCACGCGCCAACCCAGGCGTGCGACTGATCGGCACCTTGCCGCCGTTTCTGGCCCGGCGGCGGCTTTGTGCGAATATATCCCGAATTGTAGCGTGCCGGTAAGCCCAGTCCGCGGAGTGCGCTGACCATCAGATGGGTAAAATCCTGACAGACTCCTTCACGCCGTTTCATTACCTGAGTGACCGGCGTCGAAATTGTCGTCACACCGGAGCGGAAACGAAATTCCTTATAAATTCGAGTGTTCAGATTGCATAACGCCTCCAGCACCGGCCGGCCTTTCGGAAACGACTTCTCGGCATATTCCCGGGTTTCCGCAACCGCCGGTGCCATCGGGCTATCGAAACGATATTCCGCCGCCCGCCCGGCTGCGACACCATGCGCCGCCTCGACGATGGTTTCCCATGCAGGGGTTTTATCAGGCGGTAAAGGGTACGAAACCTCGACCACCGATTCCGCCGTGACAATGAAGTCCGCGTGCGGCCGGTCCAGGAACAACCACGTCACAACATTGCCGAAATGATCTTCCGCGTCGCGCCGCCTGGCCCCTGCCGGTTCCGCAACGATGCGATCGGAGATCACCTGTTGCCACGGCAACGGCCGCGGCCGCAGGTGCAGCAGATGCGCGGCGAGGTCGACCGGACTGCCGTACGTGTACCGGCTGAGGTGGCTGACCCGGTACTTCATGCCGCGCCCGGCAAGCTCGCCGGTTCCGCGTCCACCGAGAGGCTGCGGGCGATCGGCAACAGCGTGAAGTATCGCCGCGACACCCGATCTGCGATCGCTTCGATCGCCAGTTCCAGCGTCGACAGTGTTTCCGTCAGCCGTCCCGCCGCCTGCATCTGGTTCGGTGCCGCCAACACGTCGGTCACGATCTCGCGCGCGTCGCGCAGTGCACGGTCAACGGAACCCAGTAACGAATCGCCTTCCTCGGTGATCTGCCGCAGCAAATCCCGCATCGCCAGCAACTGGAAGGCCAGCCCACGCGGGTTGGCCTCATCGGCCAACATCAGGTCCAATGCCGGAGCCGCCTGCAACACCGCAAGATACCGCGTACGATAGGTAATCACGGAATCCCGCAGCTCCAATGCGAGCTGCAGACCCGCCTCGACATGGCCTTGCTGCACCGCGCCCGGGGCCTGCTCCAACAACGCTCCCAGTTGCTCCAGGATGGCATGCGCACGCTCCACCCTGCGGCCGAAATCGAAGAACAGCCGGCCGCCGCCGCGCACCATGTTCTCCGCTGCGAGGCCGGCGATGGCGGCAGAAAATTGTAGGATATCGGTGGTCAGTGCCGAGGCGCGTTCCACGGCCCGCGGATCGCCGTCGGTCGGCAACCGGTTCATCGCCTCGCCCAGTGAATGGAGGGAACGGGTGAGGATGGTGTGGACCTCGCCGGTCAGGCGGTCGCGCAGCTGCCCCGCCAGGCTGGCAACCCTCCCGAGCAGCCGCCGCATCGGTCCGTCCGCGCGAAACGCGCCCAACAGAGCGGCGTTGCGGGAGGCGGTGCCGTGTTCGAACGTGTCCTCCGGCCGCAGCATGCCGGCCTTGTGCAGACAGGCGCTGAGCAGCTCGATGTCGGCGCGTTCATGCGGGCTGGCTGAGGGCCGCGACACCCGCGGGATCAAGGCACGGCGCAGGCGGGCGGCCTCCTCCATCCGCTCCAGATACCGTCCCAGCCAATAGAAATTATCCGCAACCCGACTGGGCAGATCGCCGGCGGTGCGGCGGATTTCCAACGGCCGGGTGTCCAGTGCCGGCACGAAACGACTCGCGGCAAACTCGTCCGGCAGCACCCAGACGTCCTTTGACACGGCGTCACGCGGCAGCCGTCCGGCGATGGCATCCTCATCCGTGAGCGCCCGCGCGAGCCCGCCTGGCATCGCCCGCCACGTCGTGCCGTCATGCGCCAGGAACATCCGCAGCACGACTGGCCGCGGTTCCAGCCCGGTTGGCGTGGCACAGGGAGCCACCGACGGCGTGGGTGCCATCAGCGCCGCATAATGCGCCGGCTTTGCAGTCACCTGAGCCGCCAGCTCGGCGCGCTTTTCGCGGGACAGATGCTCCGGCACGACGGGCACCGAACCGCCATCGGTGGCGTTGCGAATGACCCAGCCCTGCAGGTCGCGCAGCACCGTGCGCAAATTCGCACCATCGCCCAAATACAACGTGGCCTGACTAGGCGTTAACAGATCCTCGCCGAGGATCTGGCGGGCAAGGCCCGGAAGGAAGGCGGCAAGGGCAGGGGACTCGGCGAGAGCGGAGCCGGGATGGTTCACCACGTGCACCGAGCCGGCGCGCATCGCGTCCAACAGCCCAGGGGGCCCGCTGCCATGCAGTTCCAGCGGATCCATCCGTGCGCCCACCTGGCGGCGAAACAACACGCTGATCCGTTCCAGGCCGCGGAGCGTCTTCAGGTAAACGATGCCGCCGCGAATGGTCAGGTCGCCGGGCTCGACCAGTCCGATCGACAGCTCGCGAGCCAGCAGGACATGCTCGAACCACAGCGGATCGGCGTGGCCGCCGGACAGCAGCGCCGCACCTCCCTCGCCGCCGGGGGCCAAAGCGCGTAACGCCTCGCCGGTGGTTTCCATGAACGGCCGCAATGGCTCGATTTGCTGGTTCTGGAAGATTTCCGGGACGATGCGCGCCAGATTACGGCGGTTCTCCAACGCATAGGCGAGGCCGCGTGCCTGATCCGCCCGGTCGGCCATGACGCGCCAGATCCCATCCGGCCCACGCATCAGATCGGCCGCGTAAACATGCAGATGTCTGGGCGGAGCGCGGTCTGATCCAGCGATCCGGCATGGGCGCAGGAACCCCGGATTGCCGTAAACGAGGTCCGGCGGGATCGCTCCGCTGTCCACCAGCGTTCCCGGTCCGTAAACGTCCGCCAGGATGGCATCGATCAGCCGGGCGCGTTGTGCCAGACCGACTTCGAGTGCGGAAAATTCCTCGGCCGAGAGAATTAGCGGGATCGGGTCGCAGCGCCAGTTCACCGGTTGCTCGCCCGGCAGCATCGCGGTGATGCCTTCCTCGACGAAAGCGCGTTCCAGCAGTTGCGCGCGCTCGGTGAGGATGTCGTGGCCGAGGCTGAATATGCTGCCAAACACGCCACGCCAGTGCGGGCGGACGTTGTGGGCGCCGTCGACCATCTCATCGAGGGGCTGAATGTCGTTCATGGTCTCGTTCATGCGTCTGGCGCGGAGCCTGCCCGCTGGACATGTGTTTTGTCCATGGGCTGTTGCGGGTGCGGTGGCCAACCACCGGTCGGACCGGAAAGTTCTACCGATCTTTGCATACGGACGCAGTCCGCGTCAGCGATTTCGCCGGAGAACAATCGTGGTTTGGGGCGCAGCGGTCATTTTTCCGGCATAACCCAATTCCTGGATTCGTCATCTGGGCTTAATATGGCCGCAACATGGATATGCTGCACGCTCTGGAAACGTTTGTCCGCGTCGTGGAAACCGGCTCGTTTTCCGCTGTGGCGCGCGAGAGCAACGTCAACACCTCGGCGGTGACACGGCTCGTGGGGCAGCTGGAGGAACATTTCGGCGTCCGATTGTTCCACCGCACCACGCGGCATTTGAGCCTGACTGAGGACGGCCAGACTTTGGTCAACCACGCCCATGACGTGATCGATGCCGCCTCGGGGCTGGAGGATTCACTTGGCCGGCAGCGCACTGCGCCAACCGGGCGAGTGCGGATTGGGCTGACCGCTGGCGGCGGCCGACTGGTGACGCCCGGCCTTGGCGATTTGCTCGGCCGCTACCCCGGCCTGACGGTCGATCTGGTGATCCGCGAACACTTCGACGATCTGATCGAGGACCGGCTGGACCTGGCGGTGCGGGTTGGTCAACCGGTCGACGCGTCGCTGGTGGCACGATCGGTCGGCGGCTTCGGCCGCACGCTGGTTGCCGCGCCTGCGTATCTGGCAACCCATGGCACGCCGGCAACACCGGTGGAGCTGCAACGCTATCGCTGTATCGTGCATGACAGCGGACCCGGCAGTGCACGCTGGCGGTTCAATGGACCGGGCGGTCCGCATGAGATCGAGGTACTCGGCGCACTCACGGCCACGACCAGCAATGTCGTGCGGCAGGCTGCGCTGGCGGGTCATGGTATAGCGCTGCTGTCCGAACCGTTGGTGCACGAAGACATCCGCGGCGGCCGGCTGGAACGTTTGCTGCCGGATTATCCGACCGACCGCTCGCACCTGTTTTTGATCTATTTGTCGCGGCGGTACCTGGCGCCGCGGACGCGGGTGGTGATCGACTTCGTGATCGAGCAGTTCAAGGTGGCCGGCGACCGGCTGGCTCAGGGTCAAAACCCATAAAGCACACGCGAAGCGGCCGCTTCCACTCCAGCTGCAGACCGTGGTGGTCTGGAGCCTCGTCGACGAAGTGTTGACAGGGAACATCGCGGAATTCGCGATTTGCTTGCCGATTTCTGGA
>JBEKQQ010000175.1:0-10951 GCA_049519555.1 Acetobacteraceae bacterium | reverse complement strand
GGTGAGGACGATATCGTGCGGGTCGAGGACAGCTACGGACGGTCCTGAGCTGACGTTTGTGTCGGTTCACCGGCGCGGGAGGCCCGATTGGCTGGTTGATCGCCGGCGGATGGGTTGATTTCAGCGGTAGCAACCCGGTCCGGCGCCCCGGCGCGACAGGCCGGCACGAAGTCAAGACGGCCTTCAGCGAACCGCCAGATCACCTGCTCGGCCTGCAGATGTCCGCCGTGCAACAGCCAGGCCACCAGGACCACGGCGCCAAGCAATCGCATCGGCCGCATCGCCGGCGGACGGCCTGCGAGGCGTGACAGCACCACCGCGCCGGCAATCCCGATCGCGGCACCGATGAATACCTCGGGCAGCGAATGATAGCCCAACTCCACACGCGAGAACCCGAACATCGCGGCGGCCAGCACCGAGACCGCAAGCGCTGCCGGCGGACTGCCGGCCAGCAAGGTCACCAGACCGCCTGCCAAAACCGACGCCGCGGCCGTGTGGCCACTGGGCGAGCGCAGGTCCCACGGACTGAACACCGGCCCACACGCCATGAAACCAAGCTTCAGCACCAGCACGACGCCAAAGGTGGCGCCTACGACGCCGAGCCAAACGAGTGCACCACGCCGCCAGCCCATCGCGGCCAACACCACGGCAACGGCCAAAGCCACCGGAAGCACGACCGCCTGGTCAGCAAAATCGGTTAAGAAGGTCATATTTTAAAATCAGCTAAGAACATCATATTTCGCCGGCTCTCTACCATGGATTGAGCATGGATTGCAGCAAATTCCAGTGATGATCAGGTGCGCCCGGCAACGCTGCGGCCTCGGTCTGGTAATCGCCCAGGGGGGGGAGCCATTTCGATGGCAGCACCACATGCCATGACACGGTTCCAGGTGGATTCTACCGCGCCACCAGAAATTGCCGCTGATCGCCCAAATCATCGCGATAAAAACCGTCTGGGTTCGGCTTCGGCCCTGGACCTCAGGGCCAACGTGGCGTTAGCGTGACATCCGAACTGCCGAAACCGGGCCAACCGATGGCCCACAGGGAATGCCCCGTAGGGAAAGGAGCAACGCCGATGCTGTCGAAGGAAGAGAACGAGATCGTTACCCGCGTCGGACCAGGAACGCCGATGGGCAATACGCTGCGCCGCTATTGGGTGCCGGCGTTGCTCAGCAGCGAAATCCCCGGACCGGATTGCGCGCCCGCCCGCGTCCGGCTTCTGGGCGAGGACCTCGTCGCTTTCCGTGACAGCGAGGGCCGCATCGGACTGCTGGATGAACTGTGTCCGCACCGCCTCGCCAGCCTGTATTTCGGGCGCAATGAGGAATGCGGGTTGCGCTGTGTCTATCACGGCTGGAAGTTCGACGTCTCCGGCGCCTGCACCGACATGATGAACGAGCCGGAAGAGCACGATTTCAAACACAAAGTCCACATCAAGGCCTATCCCACCGTCGAGCTCGGCGGGCTGATCTGGGCTTACATGGGCCCGCCCGAAAAAATACCGCCGGCGCCGAAATTTGCCTGGACCCAGGTGCCGGAAACCCGGCGCCATGTGACCAAGGTCATCCAGGAGAACAACTGGCTGCAGGGGCTGGAAGGTGGCCTCGATACCTCGCACGCGCCAATCATGCACCGTGCGATTACCGAGAACACGACGCGCGGCGGGTTCAAGCCGTCCAATCCGTTCGTCGCCGGCAAGGCACCGAAGCTGGTCGTCGATCTGACGGATTACGGCTACCAGTATGCCGGGCTCCGTGCACTGGGTGAAACCCAGATGCATATTCGGGCCTATCACTTCATCCTGCCGTTCCATCAGATCCGGCCGTCGAAGTCGGAAACCGGGCTGGCGTTGGACGCCGGACATATCTGGGTGCCGATGGATGACCACAATACCATGGTGTACAACTGGAGCTTCATGAAGGAAGACGGCGAACTGACCGAGGAGGACCGGCTGGAACGGACCCTCGGCAACGGGCCGATGCATGTCGATCAGACAACGTTCCGGTCCTATGCCAACCGGTCCAACAACTACCTGCTCGATCGCGACGTGCAGCGGAACGAGACCTTCACCGGTATCGAGGGCATTAACGCACAGGATCGCGCGATCCAGGAAAGCATGGGACCGATTGTCGACCGCTCCCGCGAGCATTTGGGGCCGGCCGATAAGGCGATCATCCAGCTGCGCAAGAAACTGCGCGACGCGGTTCGTGCCGTCGAGGCCGGTGGTACTCCCGATGGACTTGGCACGACCTACTACGATCTGCGCGCCGGCGAGGGCGTGTTGCCTCGCGATGCCGACTGGCGCGAGGAACTGACGCCAACCATGCGGCCGGAACAGATTCTGCAAACGGTGTAAGGCGGCTGCGCCCAGGCTGGGCCGGTTTTCGTCACGGCCCAGTCATTTTCCTGTTTGCTCGGCTCGACAACTGACGCGGTGACCTGATTACGCTGACGTGACGGCACTCCCCCGTCATCATCCTCGGGCTTGTCCCGGGGACGTGGTGGGGCACGTGACTGGATCGCCTCCGGGACACAAAGCCTGCCCCTGCGAAGGCGTGCGACGGCAGGGGCCGTGGATGATGTAGGTTGTCGCGCCGCCAGGCACCACACCGACTGACGTCAGCGCGGTTACGGCATGCTCGGGACATTCATCGCCAGGCAATCTTGCCATGCATATCGCCGCGCAGCGATCTTGGTCAACAAATCATAACGGAGTTCAGATGGAATTGTTCATCTTCGCCCGCTTCCACGCCCGGGAGGGCCAGGAAGCAGCGGTCGCCGCAGCGTTGCATGACACGGTCGGTCCATCGCGCGAGGAACCAGGCTGCCTCGTAATCAATGCTTTTCGCTCAACCCACGATCCACGGCTGTTTTACATTCATTCGCGTTGGGTGGACGAAGCTGCGTTCGAAACGCATGCTTTGATGCCGCATACCGTGCGGTTCATTGAACGTGTGACGAAGCTGATCGATCACGAGCTGGAGGTGACGCGGGCGCGGCTGATTGCCTGACCGGCCCTGGTCACTGTGCCTGCGAGCCGCTACCGGCGGCGACGCCAACTGCGCAGCCTCGCTTAGTTCGAGAGCACCTCAGTCAGGTCGCGCGCCAGCAAAGCCGCCACGCCTGCCGCCGGGATCGGTTGGCTGACCAAATAGCCTTGAATTTCGCTGCAACCGTCGGCTTGCACCATGCGGGCCTGACCAGACGTTTCGACTCCTTCGGCGGTCACCGTCATACCAAGCCCCGCGCCCACAGCGGCGATGGCGCGCAACATCGCGGCGGCTTCCTGATTACTGCCGGATGAGCGGGTGAACGACTGGTCGATCTTCACGGTATCGTACGGGAACCCGCGCATGTGGCCCAAAGACGCACATCCGATCCCGAAATTGTCCAGCGCGATTCGCACCCCAAGCTCATGCAACTCGCGCAGCAAAATGCGTGCCTCCTCCGGCTGTCCGCTCAATGCCGCTTCGGTCATCTCGAGTTCCAGCCGATGGGTCGGCAAACCGGATTCCCGCAGCGCCGCCGCAACCCGCGCGATAAAGTGGTGCCCATCATTCAGTTGCCGTGCCGACACATTGACCGAAACGATCAGCGGGTCGGGCCACGCCGCAGCGTCGCGACAAGCCGCGTGCAACGCCCAATCGCCAAGTTCCCCTATCAAGCCAATATCTTCGGCGACCGGAATGAACACCGCCGGGGGAACTGTGCCGCGCGTGGGATGCGTCCAGCGCGCCAGGGCCTCGAACCCGGTCACCGCCCGCGCCTGTAAGTTGACCCTCGGCTGATACGCGATACGCAACTGGCGCAGAGCGAACGCCGTCCTGAGGTCGGCTTCCAGTTCCTGGCGCAACCGGGCGCGATCGGCCATGCCTTGCCCGAAGTGCCGCCAGGTCTGGCCACCGGCTTCCTTGGCCTCATGCCGGGCAAAGTCGGCATGTTTCAGCAACATCGCAGCCGATGTGCCGTCAGTCGGCGCGCGGGCGACACCAACGCTGATGCCGATCGTCGCGACTTCGCCGCGAATCATGTACGGCCGACCCAGGAGATCCACCAGCCTGGGTGCGAGGCTATCGGCCGCGTGGCCGTTGTATTGCAGGATCGCGAAGGTATCTCCGTCCAGTCGGGCAATCTGGTCGCACTCGCGGGTTGCCTGGTGCACACGTCCCACCACCGCACGCAACAAGGCATCACCACCTTTGCGACCCAACCGATCGTTGACTGAGCGGAAGCGGTCGATATCGAACACCAGGATGGCCGGGTGAGTTTCGCTATCCTCGTGCAGAACCTCGGTCAGTTTCGTTTCGATATGGCGGCGATTGCCGATCTCGGTCAGCTTGTCGCGATGGTGGTCTTCGGCAATGGTATCGGGGTCGCCTCGGCCGCGGCGATCCTCCAGCACGACCATCCACCGGTCGTCTCCCAAACTCCGTGCAAACAGCGCAATCGTATGGCCCGGACTCAGCGCGAACACGGCATCGTGTTTGCCTTGACTGGTGCCATCGCGGATTTCCGCCCCGCAACACGACAAGATGCGCAACCGCACGTCGGTCGGGATGCGGCCAGACCGGGTTAGCACCGTGTCGAACGGCGGGTTTGGATCCTCCTCCATCTCCGGCGGCTTCAACCGCGCCCGAGCCGCAGCGTTGGCGAGCCGCAGCCGCATTCCTCCATCAAGGATCACCGCCGGGAATGGCAGACGTTCAAAGGCACTGGTCGTCGGCGAGGCCGACTCCTGAGTCGCATCCACAAGCACGTTCACATCCGGCTCCATGCAGAGAGACGGGATGCCGTGTAACCGAAATGCCCTAATAAACCGTTAATGACGGCGGACCGGACCGCAAGCCGGACCGCCGCATGCCCTATGCGAGCAGCGTTGTCACGCTGCGGAAATGCCCTTCCGGGCGAGGAATTCGGGGAACGCATCGCGGGCCTTCGCACCACGCATCACCTTCGTGGTGTATTCGTATTCCGCCGCCCATTGGGCTTCCTGGCTCTCGCCCTTTTGTTGCAGCAGCAGCGCCTTCACACCCATCACCGCACCGCGATGATTGCCGGCGATCATCTTCGCCAGCTCCATCGTCTTCGCCCGCAATTGCGCACGCGGAACGAGGTGATTGAGCAGGCCGATGCGGTACGCTTCCTCCGCCTCCACGATGCGCGCCGAGAACAGCAATTCCTTCGCCATCGGCCAGCCGATCTGACAGCCCAGTGACCAGGTGGAGTTGATGCGGCCATAGGCAGCAGCGAGGAACCGGAAGCGTGTCCCCTCGCAGCCGATCCGCATGTCCAGCGAGGACGCCAGCACCGCGGCGCCGCCATAAGCCAGACCATTCATCATCCCGATCGTCGGCTTGGGCGACGCCGCGATATCATAGCTGCGCCGCGGATTGCTCATGCGGTCGAGTTCTTCCTGCGAGTAGCGCTTATCGTCCGCCAACTGTTCCTTGATGTCGCCACCGGCGGAGAAGGCCTTTTCACCGGAACCGGTGATGACGATGCAGCCGATCGCATCGTCTCCGTTGAGCTGCGCCATCGCATCGCCCAACTCGGCGCCGAGCTTGCGGTTCATCGCGTTCAGGCTTTCCGGACGGTTGAGGGTGACGATCCCGACGCCGTCCTCGCGATCGAGCAATATGTGGTCGTATGCCATGGCTTCCTCCCTGGTGGCGGTGCATCCCCTGGCGGCAGCCAGAGCGAGCCGATAATCTGCGCTCAACCACAGATTTCGGGAAACACCAACTCCTGGGCTGTGCCAGGTCGTCAGGGAGCAGCGTCATGCCCAACTGGAACACCCGTCAGGTCGGCCGCACCGCATTGCGCGTGACGGAGATCGGTCTCGGCACCGCGACGATGGGCGGCAAGCGTTTCACCGTCGAGCACGCCACCGGCGAGGCCATCGTTCGCGCCGCCTGGGCTGCCGGCATTCGTTATGTCGACACCGCACCGTTTTATGGCGTCGGTGCCGCCGAGCACCGGGTCGGCGACGCGCTGCGTGGCGAGGACCGCAACGCCTGGGTTTTGTCCACCAAAGTCGGCCGCTTATTGAAGCCGCATCGCGGCCCGGGGGAGTCCGAGGATCAGGGGTTGTCGCCCTTCCACTTCGATGTGGTGTACGACTATTCCTATGACGGCATCATGCGCTCGGTCGAGGACAGCTATCAGCGCCTTGGCCTTGCGAAACTCGACATTTTATTTGTGCACGACATCGGCGTGTATCAGCACGGTGTCGAGGCCAATGCGCATCACGTCCGGATCCTCCGCGACAGCGGCT
Source organism: Acetobacteraceae bacterium (assembly GCA_049519555.1). Classification (GTDB taxonomy): domain Bacteria; phylum Pseudomonadota; class Alphaproteobacteria; order Acetobacterales; family Acetobacteraceae; genus Rhodopila. The sequence goes on along the minus strand of JBEKQQ010000175.1, from coordinate 4,677 downwards.
ACAAAGCGCTAGAGGAACTGAAGCGCACGGGGGTTTGCAGTGCCTTCGGACTGGGCGTCAACGAAAAGGAAATCATCCTCGACGTCATGCAATGGGGCGACTGGGATGTGTTTCTGCTCGCCGGCCGCTACACGCTGCTGGAACAAGGGCCGTTGGATGATTTGTTGCCGTTGTGTGAAAAACGCGGTGCCTCGATCGTGGTTGGCGGGCCGTTGAACTCCGGCATTCTGGTTGGCCGCGACACCTGGAATTACGCGCCTGCGCCGGCAGACGTGGTGGATCGGGTGCAACGGATCCAGGCGGTCTGCGACGCGCATCATGTGCCGATGCCGGCGGCCGCGTTCCAGTTCCCGCTGGCGCATCCAGCAGTTTGCGCCATCATTCCGGGTCCGCGCAACGCGGCCGAGTTCAACGAAAACGTGCCGCTGTTCACGTTTCCCATCCCGGGTGCACTATGGAGCGACCTGAAAACCGCGGGCCTGGTCCGCCAGGACGCACCAGTGCCAAAATAAACCGGGGGCCAAAATAAACCGGGGGCCAAAATAAACCGGGTACGGAAATAAAACGGGAGGAAACCAACATGGCAATGCCAACCCGCCGCCGGCTCGTGCAATTGACCGCGGGCGGCATCGGTGCCGCTGCGTTCGCACGGCCTGCCGGAGCACAATTGCCGACGGCAGCGCCACCCAGCGTGGTGACGACACCGCCGAGGGAGTGGGGCCCGCATGCACCGCCGGCGATCTATCCCGATCCCGATGTGGTGGTCCTCGATCCCGTCTTCGCGCAGTACCGGGTCTTCAATGCCGGCATCCACCGCGTTGCCACCGGGTTCCAATGGGCGGAGGGACCGGCGTGGTCGAGCCAGGGCCACTATCTGGTGTTCAGCGACGTGACCGGCGATACGCAATATCGTTTCAACTGGGACGATCAGCTTGTGACCGCATTTCGAAAACCATCGTGGAACAGCAACGGCAATGCGTTCGATTTCCAGGGACGGCAGATTACTGCACAGGATTACTACCGCCGCGTGGTGCGTTGGGAACACGACGGCTCGATGACGGTGATTGCCGATCAGTTCGACGGCAAACCGCTCAATTCGCCAAACGATCTGGTTGCGCATCCGGATGGATCGATCTGGTTCACCGATCCGCCCTATGGCGACCGTCTGTCGGAAGGCCGGCCGGACGATGCCGGCGGTCCCGCCAACGAGGCAGGCAAATTCGATCCGCGCACCGGCGCCGAGACCGTCGTCCCCGAGGTGAAGCGCGCATTGCCGACCGCGGTGTATCGCTGGGACCCGTCCGGCAAGCTGGACGTAGTGATCACCGAAGCGGAGCTGGCCGACCCGAACGGAATTTGTTTCGCTCCCGACTATAAGACATTGTATGTGATCAGCACCGGCAAAGGGCCGGGCGACACCGGCGCGGGCGGCGATCGATCGATTTACGCGTTCGAGGTGAACGGCACAAAGCTCAGCGGCAAGCGCGTGTTTACCGATATGAAGATCGAAGGCGTGCAGTGCGGTCCCGATGGCATGCGCGCCGATACATTGGGCAATATGTGGTGCAGTTCGAATGCGCGTCTGGGCTATGCTGGGGTGCTGGTGATTTCTCCGGCGGGCAAGATGATTGGCCTGATCCGGCTGCCGGAGGTGTGCGCCAACCTGTCCTTTGGCGGGCCCAAGCACGACCATTTGTTCATGACGGCCTCGCAATCGCTGTATCTGCTGCGGGTCAGCGTGCAAGGGGCCGCGCCCGGGTAGTCACGACGCGAAGGCAGTCTTGACGCGGACATACTCCAGCCGATACGTGCCACGAACGAATGGGCCGGTAGCGCCGGCGCCAAGAAGCGCGCGGTCGAGCAGGATGTCGGTCAGCGCCTCAGGATCGGTCGCCTCGACCAGGATGAAACAGGACGGCGGCGGCTGGATGTCGGTGCGATCTTTGGTTTCGGTGGGGCGGATCAGCGATGCGGCGATGTCGCACTGACACAAATGCGCGCCAGTTACGCGGTGGGCCTGAGCGGCGGCACGCACCATGGCCCGAACGGCAATCAGATGATGGGCGTCGCATTCGAAACGGATCGTCAGTAACGCGCCGCCTATGCCGGGGCCGTGACTGACCAGCACACGCGCCAGGGCGCGAAACGTATCGGTGAACTTTGCTGTTGTGGCCTTGGTCGCCGGGGTCGGATCGTTCAGCCGGTCGGCGTAGCCGGAGCCTTGCAGCACCGGCATCGTGTCGGCTTCGTAGAGCGTGAAGAATTCCGGATGAGTGGAAGCGTCGGCGGCGATGTAGCGGCGGCCACGGCGGAAGCCCGGGATGCCAACGCGTTCGGGCATGTGTTCGTTGACATGCCAGTCGTAGAATTGTTCGCGCGTGTCTGGTTCGATGGCGTTCCAGATTGCCACTACTGCTTCACCCGCCAGCATAAGTCATCTCCAGCCCGCCGCGTTCGCATCCATAACATGTCACCTTTGATTTCCTGTATGTCTGTAACCACGCTGATCCGCTCCATGACGATCCAGCCACAATCTGACAAGCTCCCTGCAGCACCCCCAGCCTTCAAAGCCAACCGGCAACGCAGTCGCAGGTCAACCCACCCGTCACTTGGTGACCTCTTATGCCGCGTCCTGATTATGCTAGGCATGCCGCCACCATGGCAGCCGAGCGTTGTCGGTCCCTCCCAAGGGTTGAACGATCGGTGCCCGTCCAGGCTTGGTTTCTGGTGGCGAAGATCAGGAAAATAGGTCATAATACCGCCTGCGAATCGGACCGATAATGCCTTAGCAGAGAAAGACGGTTCCAGATGAGCCAGCATTGGTGATTATCATGGCAATTGGTCGGCGTCTAAAAAAGACGATCCAGATACCATCCGTGAACGCTGAACAACCTCCGTAGCCGAGGATGAGCGTAGGAGGTAAGGCGCTGGTGTTCATTAGTCACGACAGTCGCGATGCTGGCCTGGCAGAAGCGTTCGGCAATCTTCTATCGGACGTTAGTGCCGGAACGCTCAAGTCATTCCGGTCGTCAGATAAGAAAGGGAGTTCCGGGATCGAATTCGGCACCGAATGGTACAAAGCTATCATGTCGCAGCTTGGCGACGCGACCGATGTCGTCGCATTACTAACTCATCACAGTATTGATCGCCCCTGGATTCTCTATGAGGCTGGAGTAGCGAAGGGAAAGCTCGACACCAACGTGCTTGGCATTGCCTTGGGCGTCCCGTTGGAGAAAGTGTCGACTGGACCCTTTGGTCAATTTCAAAATTGTAGTGACGATGAGGATTGGTGGACGGGATTGGTTATTCAACTTTTACGTCGTAACCCGGACGCATCGCCTCGTGAAGAAGCAGTCCGCATGCAAGTGAAGGTATTTCTTGGCAATGTCAAAAGCCTGCTTCCTGCATCCCAAAAGCAAGCAACACAACAAGCAACCGATGAAACGGGTATCGCGAAACTATTCGAAGAAGTTAAAGCGATGGTGCGGGAGCTGCCGGAGCGTGTTGATGATCGCGTTCGGTCGGTTGCCAGACGTGGTCCGATGCGACGCATGCGTCGCTTTCATCCGATGATGCTTGAGGAATTATTATTTCGACCACCTCTCGATAGCAATGCTGATGGTTTTGGCATAGGGTGGTTGCTGTTTATATCTCTATTGAAAGATGACCTTCCCTGGTTATACGAGCTTGGAATAGAGTTATATCGGGCTCTACGTGATCGTGATCAAAGGGGTATAGTACAAGCACGTCGAGCTATGTTAGATTCGCTAAAATTAATGAGTCGAAGTGACATCCTCCTCGATGTGATTCGTCCCGACGACGAAGAATCGTATCTCATGTTTAGGCATCTTCCAGAGATGTTGGAGAGATTCCTTGATCATCCGACATTTGACGTCAAAATCAGAAGGCGGCGACTGACATTGGAAGAACCAGATGAAATTAAGAGCGCTTGAAATATTACGATAAAAAGATTCCACGTTTGTTAAAAATAGATCGATTTCCACTGCTTTGCGACGCTTGGCAATCTCTCGGCGTTGTCGCTTTTCAGATGTTCAGTAATGCCATATCATAATAGCACGACCCACCTGCTTCAGTGATGCGGTTGATGAGCCTGAATTGGCGGTCAGATCAAAAAAGCACTCGCTTCCATTCACGTGAAAAAAGGAGACCCCATGCCAGAAATCTACGTCCACGCCGTCGAAGGCCGCACCATCGAACAGAAACGCGCTTTGGTGAAAGACATCACCGCCGCGGTGGTGAAGCACTTCAACGCCACCCCCGAGGCGGTGATGGTTCAGATCGTCGAATCCCCGAAGGAGAACAAAGCCAAGGGCGGCGTGCTGTTCAGCGAGCGCTGATTTCCGACTCGACTCGGACAAAGGACGGGCGTATGTTCCTGTTATGTTCTCGTCCGCCGCCCGTTCTGAGACGCTCGCCCGCCTCCGCGCCCAGATTGCGCGGATCGAGCATGCTGACACGTCCCGGGCCGTTCGGTCGATCCCCTTCGGCATCCCTGCCCTCGACCGTGTCACCCCGCTGCTTTTGGGTGTGCTGCATGAGGTTGCTGGCGCCGGTCCGGATACCGAGCATGGCGCTGCGGCGGCGCTGTTCCTCGCCGGGGTACTGGCGCGGTTGGAGGGGCCGGTGCTGTGGATCCAACAACAGCCGGATTTGTTC
>JBEKQQ010000174.1:0-11093 GCA_049519555.1 Acetobacteraceae bacterium | reverse complement strand
TCGGTGACCGGGCGGCGTGCGTTCCGGCCGTTCTTCGACGCTTACGCAACGGATGTGGCGATCATCGATGTGATCTGGAACGGGTTTCTGGAGTCGATCAAGATCGCCGCGATGGCTGAGGCGTACGAAGTGAACTGCGCGCCACATAATTATTACGGGCACCTGTGCTCGGCGGTCAGTGCGCATTTCTGCGCGGTGGTGCCGAATTTCCGGGTGATGGAGATCGATATCGACAGCGTGGCATGGCGCGATGAACTGTTCATCAATGCGCCAAAGATCGAGAACGGCGATTTGATATTGCCGACCGGACCTGGCTGGGGGGTCGAGGTCAACGAATCGGCGGTGCGCGCGCATCCGCCGAAGGGGCGGTAGCACCATGACGAAACCAATCCAGGTTCAGATCATTTGCGTGAATACCCCCGGCCCGGGCCATCCGTGATCGGAATCATCTGGGTTTATCTATGCGTATCTGTGATCCATTTCTTGCGACCGAATGAACTGTGGGTGTGTGGCAGGCGATAAAAAGAGTCAAACACAGATGAACACAGATAGACACAGGTGGGCTGGTGCAATTGATGTGTCCCGGGTCGTCGCGACCGACGGTCGGGTTCGGCGATGGGATCTCGGTGGGTTCTTAAGACTGACGGCTAATGCAAAAGGACAACGCCCGTGACAGAGATTGGTTTTGATATCATCGGCATCGGCAACGCCATGGTCGACGTAACCACACGGATCGAGGACACGTTCTTGTCCCGTCATGACATGCACAAAGGCGCCATGATCCTGGTGGACGCCGCGGCCGCCGAAACCCTGTATGCCGCCATGCCGCCCGGCATCGAAACCAGCGGCGGTTCGGCCGGCAATACCTGCGCCGTCGCCGCTGCGCTCGGCGCCCGTGTTGCCTACCTCGGCAAGGTCGCCGACGATCAACTGGGCGATGTGTTCGCGCACGACCTGGATGCGCTTGGCGTGCACTTTCCCTCAACGCGGCTGACCAATGGAGTGCCGACCGCGCGCTGCCTGATTTTGGTCACGCCGGATGGGCAACGCACGATGAACACCTATCTCGGCGCCTGCGTCACGTTCGGCGAGGACGATGTCGACGAAGACCTCGTCGCCGCAGCTTCCGTGACCTATCTGGAAGGTTATCTGTTCGACCCGCCTGCAGCGCAGGCTGCCTTCCGACGAGCGGCTGCCGCGGCGCATCGGGCCGGCCGGCAGGTGGCTTTGTCGCTATCGGATGCGTTTTGCGTCGACCGCCATCGTGCGGCGTTTCGCGACCTCGTTTCCGGTCATGTTGATATTCTGTTCGCTAACGAGACGGAAATCACCAGCCTTTACGAAAAGAACACGTTTGAGGAGGCTGCCGAAGCGGCACGCGCCGAAGTGGCCCTGGCGGCACTGACCCGATCCGAGGCCGGCAGCGTCATTTTGCGCGGTGCAGAGACCGTAACGATCGCCGCCGAGCCGGCGAAGGTTCTCGATACCACCGGCGCCGGCGATGCCTACGCCGCCGGTTTCCTGGCCGGTTGGACCGCGGGCCGGCCGCTGCTGGCGTGCGGCCGCATGGGCAGCCTGGCGGCGGCCGAGGTGATCGGTCACTACGGCGCCCGCCCGGAGGCAGACCTGCAGGCGTTGGTGGCGCGCGCCTTGGGGTAGGCGGCGAGCCTGCGCAGTGGACTGCTGTCATTGACGCAATCATGCCCTAAGGACCTTTGCCTGAGAGCGTGCTTCACGCTTTCTGACCAATCAGCCTCAACCGATCACGCGCTAAATCCCGTTCCGTTACGAACGCCGTTATGGTCACTGCAATCGCAAGCATTCATTGACGCCGGCGCCCGGTACGAGTGACGCGGCACAATGTCGCCACACCACCATCCCGCTTCACGCCAGCAACCCTTGCTGCTGCATGCTGATACAGGTGTCCCCGGTAACGATCAGATGATCGTGCAAAATCACACCCAGAGACTGCAACGCGCGCCGAACCTCCCGCGTCATGGCGACATCGTCCCGGGAAGCTTCCGTCGAGCCGCTCGGATGATTATGCGCCAGGATCACCGTGATGGCGTGCAACTCCATCGCACGGCGGGCGATCTCCCGCGGATAGACCGGCGCATGGTTGGTTGTGCCCCGGCCCATGATCTCGTCGGCTATCAGACGGGTACGGGCGTCCAGGAACAGCACCCGAAACTGCTCGGTGCGATCGTGGCCGAACGCCACACGCAGGTAATCGGTCAACGCCTCCCACGAGCGCAAAACCGGTTTGTCATCCAGCTCGCCTTTCAGCAATCGCGACGCCGCAGCATGCGCCAGTTTCAGTGCCGCAATCCCGGCATCTCCCAAACCCTCGACGGCGCGAAGTTCTCCCGGGAAGGCGGTGATGACACGGCCAAACGTGCCGAATCGGGTTAGCAGATCCCGCGCAATCGGCTTGGTGTCCCGCCGCGGCAAGGCCAGGAACAGCAGCATCTCGAGCATTTCATGATCGGCCAGCGCGTCCGGGCCGGCAGCGAGCAACCGGGCTCGCATGCGAAGCCGATGACCCTCGGCCCCAAGCGCTGCGGGATCGTCCGTCGCGACGCCGAACAGGTCGCCATCGATCCCATCGGATACGCCTTTGCGTGCCGCCCGTCTGACCATGAAGCCTCATGCGTCCACCTGCCCGGAATACTGACGCGCGAGGGTGAAGGATCGGTGAACGCCCGTTCGGCCCTGCTCAGGCCGCGTGATATGGCGGCTTGTCGAGACCGGCCGGCGACAGGGTAAAGATCTCGTAGCCGGTCTCGGTCACCCCGATCATGTGCTCGAACTGCGCTGACAGCGAGCGGTCGCGAGTGACGGCGGTCCAGCCGTCGTCGAGCACTTTCACCTCGGGCCGGCCGGCATTGACCATGGGTTCGATGGTGAAGAACATGCCCGCCTTCAGCACGGGTCCGTCGCCGGGCCGGCCAAAATGCAGCACGTTGGGCGGCTCGTGGAACCGCCGGCCGATCCCGTGGCCACAGAAATCGCGCACCACGCTGAACCGGTGGCCCTCGACGAAGACCTGGATCACGTGGCCCACGTCGCCAAGTGTGGCACCCGGTTTGACCGCCGCCACACCCTTCATCAGCGCCTGCCAGGTGACGTCCATAAGGTTGCGCGCCTTGGTCGAGGGCTGACCGGCCGCATACATCCGTGAGGAATCGCCGTGCCAGCCATTCAGGATCACGGTGACGTCGATATTCAGCACATCGCCCGCAACCAGCCGCCGGTCGCCGGGAATCCCGTGGCACACCACGTGGTTGATCGACGTACAGATCGACTTGGGAAATCCCCGGTAGTTCAGCGGCGCCGGGATCGCGCCATGGTCGACGATGAAATCATGGCACAGCTTGTCCAATGTGCCGGTCGTCACGCCGGGCTGCACGTGCGCTGCGATCATGTCGAGCGTCTCCGCCGCCAGCCGGCCGGCCGCGCGCATCGGGGCAAAATCTTCCGGAGTGTGGATGGTAATCCGTCTGGCGTCGCCCCCGCCGTCCATGGTACTGGCTCTCCCCTGGGTCACAGTTCCGCAACATGCGCATCCCGAGGCCGCGACGCAAGATCGCCGGTGGCATCGCTCCGGGCAATCGGCCTGAACCGACCAGGCGAAAGGGCTTTTCCCTTGAACCCACCAGGAGACATTGGTCCGCTCTTCGCGGCCCAATTCTCCTGGACCTCCAGCCTGCGCGACAAGCGCCAGGGCGGGTGAGGCCGGGGCTTCGCCCGCCACTCCCTCAACCACAGCCGCGCATTGACCTTCCGGTCCTCGCTCCATAGCTTCACCTTGATGTCCGAAACATTGCGCAACACCGTCGCGCAGTTCCCGAAGGCCTGGCCTTTCGAGGAAGCCGCCAAAGTCGCCCGCCGCCTCGAGACCTCGGGACGGCGTCAGGCGTTGTTCGAGACCGGCTACGGTCCCTCCGGCCTGCCGCACATCGGCACTTTCGGCGAAGTCGCCCGCACCTCCTGGGTGCGGCACGCCTTCACGGTGATGACCGGCCTGCCATCGAAGCTGCTGGCCTTCAGCGACGACATGGATGGGCTGCGCAAGGTTCCCGACAACGTTCCCAACAAGGACATGCTGCAACGCTTTCTCGGCCAGCCGCTGACCCGCATTCCCGATCCGTTCGGCACCCACGCCAGCTTTGGCGCGCACAACAACGCAAGGTTGCGCGCCTTCCTGGACTCGTTTGGCTTCGAGTATGAGTTCGCGTCCTCCACGGACTACTACGCCTCCGGCCGCTTCGATGCCGCTCTGATCCGTGTGCTCGAATGCCACGACCAGGTGCTGGAGGTGATCCTGCCTACCCTCGGTCCCGAACGCCGCGCGTCCTATTCCCCCATTCTTCCCATCCACCCAAAGACCGGCATCGTCATGCAGGTGCCGATGGAGCGGATCGACCCGGCTGCCGGCACGGTGACATGGCACGACCCCGACAGCGGTGAGACGTTCGAGACCTCGGTGAAAGGCGGCCACTGTAAGCTGCAGTGGAAGGCCGATTGGGCCATGCGGTGGTACGCGTTGGGCGTGGACTATGAAATGTCCGGCAAGGACCTGATCGACAGCGTTCGCCTGTCGAGCCGGCTGTGCCGCGTGCTCGGCGCACCGCCGCCGGAGACCTTCACCTATGAACTGTTCCTTGATGACAGCGGTCAGAAGATCAGCAAGTCCAAGGGCAACGGCCTCTCCGTCGACGAGTGGCTCCGCTACGCTCCCGCCGAATCACTGGGCCAGTTCATGTACAACCAGCCGCAACGCGCCAAACGGCTGTATTTCGACGTGATCCCGCGGGCCGTCGACGAATATATCGCCAATATCGAAAGGATCCGCACCCAACCTGAGGCCGAGCGGCCAACCAATCCGGCGTGGCACATCCATTTCGGCCGGCTGCCGAACCATGCCGGCAGTCCGATCTCATTTGCCATGCTGCTGAATCTCGCCAGCGTCGCCAACGCGGACACGCCGGACATCTTGTGGGGCTTCATCCGCCGCTATATCCCGGACGCCACGCCGGACAGCGAGCCGCTGCTGGCCCGTCTCGTCGAGCACGCAATTGCCTATTATCACGACTTCATCCGGGTCAAGAAACAATTTCGCCAGCCCGAGCCGTTCGAACGCGAGGCGCTGCAGGACCTGGCCGCCACGCTGGCCGCGCTGCCGTCGCACGCGCCGGCCGAGACCATCCAGAACGCGGTGTTCGAAGTCGGCAAGCGGCATCCATTTCCCGAGCTGCGGGCCTGGTTCGGCTGCCTGTACCAGGTGCTTCTCGGCCAACCCGAAGGGCCACGATTCGGCGGCTTCACCGCGCTTTACGGCATACCGGAAACGATCGCTCTGATCCGTCACAGTCTTGACCGTGTCCCCCTCGATAGCGCGGCGGCAACACACTGAGCGATGCCGGAGACACACCATGAGCCACGGCAGATCAAAGGGCTGCGACGGTATCTGAGCCAATTGCCGGCAGCGCTCGGACTGTTGCTGCTGGTTGGCGCGATTTATGTGGTGCAGAAAGAATTCCGCCATCTCCGGTTGCGGGATATCGCTGCCGCCCTGCGAGCGATCCCGCAGACCGCGCTGCTGCTGTCCTTTTCGTGGACCATCCTGTCGTATTTCATCCTCACGTTCTACGACCGGTTGGGCACCATCTACGCCGGACGAGCGGTGTCGTACGGCCGGGTTGCCTTCGCCTCGTTCTGTGCTTACGCGCTGGCGCATAATCTGGGGTTTGCGGCGGTGTCGGGCGCCGCGGTACGTTACCGGCTGTATGCCCATTGGGGCCTGACGCCGCTGCAGATCGGCAAAACGGTCGCCTTTTGCACACTGACCTTTGGGCTTGGCGGCCTCGTTCTCGGCGGCACGATCCTGCTGCTCGAACCAACGACAATCCCATTTTTTGGTGAGCATTTGCCGGCGATCGCATTGCGCGGCGTCGGCCTGGCGCTGTGGGGTATCGTCGTCTGTTATCTGACTTTATCGTTCGTCCTGGGATCGGTCCGATTACGCGGTCATTCGATTGAGCTGCCGAAATGGCGTATGGCGGTGCTGCAGGTTGCCCTGGCAACTCTGGACGTTGCGGTGACCGCCACCATCTTCTACGTGCTGCTGCCGCGCGCGCCCGGCCTCACCTGGACGATCTTTCTGGGGGTCTATGTCGCCTCCTACACCGCTGGGCTGGCAGCCAATCTGCCGGGCGGCATTGGCGTGTTCGATACTGCCATGTTGTTCGGGCTCGAGTCCTTTGTCGACGCGCCGCACATCGTCGGTGCCATTCTGGTGTACCGGTTGTATTACTACGTCATTCCATTGTTCCTGGCGGGCTCCTTGTTCGCCGGCAACGAGATCCTGCTGCGCAGCGGCGTCCTGTTGTGGGCCGGCACCGGACCCGCGTCGGCGCGGCCGGTCACCCCCTGGAGTGAGCCTGACTTCACGGTCGCCGTCGCAACCGCGGTTGTGGCGTTGTGCGGCGCCATGTTGCTGATGCTTGGCGTGCTGGCGCCCAGTACCGACTACTCCTGGCTGGATCCGGAGTTCGCCGATATCGCGTCGCAGGCGGGTCAATACATCCCATCACTGATCGGTGCCGGGTTGGTGGTCATGGCGCTGGCGCTGTCGCATCGGGTCACGCTGGCGTGGGGGCTGACGATCCTGCTGCTGCTCGGGGGTGCCGGATTCGCCACGACGCAGGACAACCAGTCCTGGGTCGCTGCCGTGCTCGCCCTCAGCGCCGTGATGTTGATGCCGTTTCGCTCGTATTTTTACCGCCGTGCCTCGTTGCTCAGCGGTCCGTTCGAGGCACCGACAGCGATTTCCCTGATCGTGCTGATGATCTGTGTGTTGGCGCTGGCACTGGCCCGCCACCAGACGTTCCTGCTGAGCAACAACGCCTGGTGGGCCGTGGTCATGTCGCGCGAAATTCCCAACTCGGTCCGTTTTGCCGTAGCACTCGCGGTCTTGTTGGGATCGGTGGCGATCTGGCTGCTGGTGCGGCCGGGCCGGGTACACGCGTTACCCTGGGACGCCTCCGCCGCGCGGCGGCTGTTTTTAATGGGCGCCATCCCGCCAGCCTATGCCGACGGCATGGTCACCGGTGAAACCGATCGCGCCGGCCTCCCGTTCCGCCGCATCGGCCGCGTCCTTCTCGGACTGGGCGATCCCGCCGGCGCCGAGGGCGACAAGATTTCCGCTGTCTGGCGTTTGCGCGATCTCGCCCGGCAGGAGGGGTTGGACCCGGCATTCTGGCGGGTTGGGCCGGGATTGTTGAAAGTTTACGCCGATCTGGGCCTGACGCCGCTGCCGTTGGGGACCGACGGCCAGATCGTGCAGGCGGACGAAACGGTAGACCCGCAGCGCCGCTATTTGGTTTGCGTGGCGGAGCGGGATCTGAAGGCGCTGATGCCGATGTTGCCGGAACTGGCGGGCTTGCCGGCGGAGCAGGGACGCGCCGGGGAGCGTTTGCTGGTTCGCCCACGTTTGAATTCCGCTTGACGCGATTTGGCGGCGGTGAAAAAAAGCCTATAACAGAACTTTGTATAGGCGAATTTTCCATGACCGCATCCTGCCAACCGCTGCCCAGGACTGTTGCTGAGGATATGCTGCAAGTTGTGGCGCGGGCGCTGTGCGATCGGGCCGGCGACAGCCCGGAGCAACGTGAAGGGCGAACCCGACAGATGGTGCATTCCACTCTGGGCATGGCGCCGCGGGATGGGCTGGAGTTCATGCTCGCCACTCTGGCGTTTGGGCATTTTCAGATCATTCTGGACTCGATGAGCGATGTGTTCCGCGGCCAGACGGATGCGTTGAAGGCGAAGACCAAAACCACGATCGTGCCGCTTGGGCGGGCGATGTTGGAGATGATCAGAGAACTGCGCCTGGCGCAGGTGCGACCTGAGATCCAGGTAGCGGAGATTGCCCGCGAGGAGGCCGCTGTCGAGGCGGAACCGCAGCGAACCGCAGCGCCGCCGCCCGCGACGGTGGCTCCGCCGGATCCTGATACGCTTACCGAGGAAGAACTCGAGACTCTTACCGATCCTCGGCTGGGACTGCCGGCCGAGGTGATTGCCTGGCTGGCGGGGACGGCACCGGCAGTGCCAGAGTCTGTAATGTCGGAGCCGAAGGTTTGCAGGCCGGCTGAGACACCTCCGGTGCCGACGAACCCCGGTGATCAGACTGCGGCGGCCAGGCTGCCCTGCAATGTTTTCTCGATGGTGCAACCGCCTGCCGCCGGCAGCGACAATGCCGACCTCGCGGCGCGGGAGGACCCCGGCAAGTCGGTGGAGGAGCACATCGTTTCGGGTGAGGAAGCGTTGGCAGCGGTGCATGAGACCCTGGCGCAGGGGCGGGCCGAGATTGCGAAGGCGAAAGCCGCCAGCGGAGATTGAGGAGGGGGCACCGAAAGTCACGAGTTGGACAAACCGGTGCCGTTCCGGTTTGGTCTGGACACGGCCTTCAGTGAACGAAGTTTGCGCCGGGCTGTCTTTTTCGTGATCGGGCCATCGGGACCGCCCTTTTGGACCCGGACATGTGTCGCCGCCAGCGAGAAGTACCCGATCGCGATGGGTAAGTCGTGCATCCAGACCAGGGTGACGACTCCCATTGTTGCGTAGACGGCTGCGTTTGTGTTGAGATTGATCCACATGGTGCCCTCGTAACTTAACGATGGTGCAAACCTCGCGCGTGGATCGGGAAGCGGCATGAAACCGCCGGAATCATCGTCAGGTTTTCGCGAAGCAGACGGAAATGCCTTCCATTACGAGAAACGGAGTGGCTTTTCCGACCAGTTCGATTGGCACCTTCTAAAAGGCACGCGGCCGGACGGAACCTCCGCCACTCCTGGAAAGCCGTGGAAGAATGCGGAATTCGGCAGAAAACTGTTTGATCGCGAGCATGCAGGCGATGTCGGCCGCAGCGTCGGAAATTGGCGCAGGGGAACCCATCCCGAACCAGGGTCCCTGACCAGAATCCTCGACACCTTTTTCGGAAAAGTACCGCTTCGCGACCCAGGATACAAACCGTGGCGAGACTGGCTTCGCGCACTTTGGGAACAAAACGACCGACGTCGTCGTGAACCGCGCGCCATATCTCCGGATGCTACACCGGCCCGGGACGCGCCGCCGGCCAGCTCGGAAAACAACGACGGCGTCCTGCAAAGCGGTTCCCCATGGATCATCGCCGACGCCAGGACCCCGCCCGTCGGATTGGTCAAACTGACCATACATCCCCCGCCAGTACCGAACGAGCCGGACACGTTGCACCTCCAGGTCAGCACGAGCTTTGGACATTATTCGGACGTCGTTCTTCATTACGAGGTCATTTTTCGTTTGACGACGGCGCGTATCGTGCTGGACAGCCAATATTGGCAGGTGCGGGACACCCCATTCGCCGAGGCAGGTTTCCATCATACGATCACATACGCAGGTGGTGTCTGGGAGCTCGTGCCGGATAACGACGGGGCTTGTTCGACATGCTCGGCAATGTCTTTGAGTGGTGCGAAGATCACATGCTTGGCGGATACTCGGGCGCGCCCACTGACGGCTCAGCCTGGCTACAAGAGGGCGCCACACAGCGGGTCGCGCGAGGGGGCGCCCGGAACCATTCGGCTCGTTTCATTCGTGCCGCCTATCGCGCGTCCTACCTCCCGGACGTTCGCCTGGATTACCTCGGATTTCGCTGCGCCCTGGCCGCTGACTGAGCAACGACCGGACCATTCCGCGCTGGACGCGAAACCCTCGTGTCAGCCAGCAGCAGTGGCACGGGCTGTCCCTGCCGCTCGAACCGATCTGCGTTCATCTTTCCTGATCTGCGTTCATCCGCGGTTCCTCCTTTCTTACCGGCACCCGCCAGGTAAAGAAGAATGGAACCGCCGATGAACGCAGATGGTTCTGGACCATTGGAATCGATATCGGAACATTCCTCCAATCACCTTGAATGCGGTATCCTATTCCGACGTGACATCGTGTCGGGCCAGTAGTTCTGCACAGTGGTTTTGACCGGTTGACCGTATCCCGGCTGCAATTCGGGTAGGTCGGCGCGATCGAGCAGGACAGCGATGCTCCGGGCGACCCCGGGGCGCCGCGAGATCAACCCCTCCCGTTCGAGTGTCAACAGCATCTGGTGCACCGAAGGCGGAATCACGCGAAAGAATCGCTGAATGTCGGCCTGCGCCAGCGGACGCCCGTTGACCAGTGTGTATGCGACACACGGCACAATCTCCAGTCCAAATATCGGCGAGGTCTTGTTTCGAAATCGTGAACGGCAGACTCTTGGATCGAGCACGCGTACGCGCAACCTGATAGAAGTTGGAAAATGCGGCGGTTAGATCGTGGACGCGCGAGGCGGCCTGGAGCCGCTGCTGGCAGTTTTCGCAATAGACCCACCGTCCGTCGGTGTTGGTGCGGTCACGATGGAAGGCGTCCATCGGTTTGATCACGTGGCAGGATGCGCACTCTTTTTCGGTTGCATCGCAGGCGATGGCGAAGATACGTTCGCGCAAAATATCTGCCACGGAATGAGTGATCAGGGCCGGATCGCGATCATCCGGGATCAGCGCCGCCAACGCATCGCTCAGACCGAGGCGTCTGTCGGCGGCGGCCAACACAAAACCCCTGCGTCGGAACTGGCCTGGCCGCCATCAAACGCCGCGGTGACCTTTTTCTTACAGATGTTTGGCAGTGAGAAGGGCAGCAGTGTATCGTCAAAGGTGGCGGGCACGGCAGATTCTGCCCGCGGCTTGAGAAGGGCGTCAACACTCAATCTCTAAGCGATTCCAGACAGTTGTACCATGCCCGTTTGCGAATCCCAGCTATGCGATGAATAAGATGGGCCAGGCAGGCAGGGCGGCAATGCAAATGCAATCACCTGGTAAATGGAACATTGATTAATGAACCGGGAACGCCGCCGCGCACAAAAGGGGCAAGGACAGGTAATCATGCGCAGACCTCAGGCTCGCGCCGAAGCTCTACAAGCCGACGTCCAGCAAGCTGCGAACCTGCACTCGCGCGGCGTCGCTGCCGCCCGCAACGGAGATCCTGCGCACGCCATTACGCTGATCGGTCAGGCGATCACCCTTAAC
>JBEKQQ010000173.1:0-11372 GCA_049519555.1 Acetobacteraceae bacterium | reverse complement strand
CCGCCGCCGTGGGACCCGATCGCCGGCGATTACGTGGCTGCAGACGGTTGGATCAGGCTGCATACCAATGCACCACATCACCGGGAAGCCGCACTCGCGGTGTTGCAAACTCCGGCCGACAAGGATGCGGTCGCTGCCGCCGTTGCCCGTTGGCAGACGGACGAACTGGAGGCGGCTGTGGTACAGCGCGGCGGTTGTGCCGCGGCAATGCGCGATCTCGCGTCATGGTCTGAACATCCACATGGAAGGGCGGTAGCCAGCGAGCCTCTGGCCTGGATTGATGACGGCGATCCAGCAGCGCACCCGAATTGGCCGCTGGTGCGCAACCGGCCACTCGCCGGAATTCGCGTGCTCGATTTAACCCGGGTGCTGGCCGGTCCGGTGGCGACGCGGTTTCTGGCAGGTTTTGGCGCCGAGGTGCTTCGGATCGATCCGCCGGGCTGGGATGAACCGGGCGTGATTCCCTCGGTGACATTAGGCAAACGCTGCGCCCGGCTTGATTTGCGGCAACCCGACGAGCGCGCCGTGTTCGAAGAGCTGCTGGCCTCCGCGGATGTGCTGGTGCACGGCTATCGGCCGGACGCGCTCCGCCGTCTGGGCTTGGATGCGGCCGCGCGACGCCGGTTGCGACCGGGTCTCGTAGATGTGTCGCTGGACGCTTACGGGTGGTCTGGTCCGTGGCAGGGCCGCCGCGGGTTCGACAGCCTGGTGCAAATGAGTTCCGGCATCGCCGCCGAAGGCCTGCGCCGGTACCGCACCGACCGGCCGAAACCGTTGCCGGTCCAGGCGCTCGATCACGCCACCGGCTACCTTATAGCGGCGTCGGTGGTGCGTGGTCTGACCCGGCGCCTGACCGAGGGAAAAGGCTCCATTACACGGACATCACTGGCTCGCACGGCGGCGCTGCTGACAACGGCGCCAATCGCTGAACGTAACGAGGCTTTTGCCCCGAAAAGCGCAGCCGACTTCAATGCCGCGATCGAGCAAACCAGTTGGGGACCGGCACGGCGGATGAAGCCACCGGTCATGGTCGACGGTGCCGCCATGCGTTGGGATCTTCCGGCCACCGCACTCGGTTCATCGCGACCGATCTGGATTTCACATTAACGCGCATTGCGACGCGGGCATCGTTTCGCCTGGATGATGGCGGGGAAACGCCGCTGGTGGACGGATTGCCGGCGGACGGATTATCGGCGGACGGATTGCCGGTGGCGGGATTGCCGGTGGCGGGATTGCCGGTGGCAGGATTGATGGTGTGGCGATTCTGCCGAACTTCCGCGGCAACGTCTCGCGCGGTATGACGTCGACCGGGTTCTGGCACGCGGCTATGCTCCGCCGCCTCCACAGGGGATATCGGCGATGGCGTCAGACAATGGTGCAGATATCGAGACCATCGGAACGCGCCTGGTTTATCAGAACCGCTGGATGCGGGTGCGCGAGGACTCGATCCGCTACCGCGACGGATCCACGGGTATTTATGGCGTCGTCGAAAAGCCGGATTTCGTGGTCATCGCTGCCATCGATGACGCGGGTCGCCTGCAACTGGTGCAGCAGTTCCGCTATCCAGTGGGAGCCCGGTTCTGGGAACTGCCGCAGGGTGCCTGGGAACAACAGCCGGACGCCGACCCGATCGACGTGGCGCGCGGCGAACTGCAGGAAGAGACCGGGTTCACTTCTGGGCGCATGATCGCCGCCGGGCGGCTCTTTCAAGGCTACGGCTATGCCAGCCAGGGTTACCATGTCTTTCTGGCGAGAGACCTGACGCAAGGCAAGCCCGACCGCGATCCGGAGGAGCAGGATTTGCTGACGCGGCCATTTCTGCTTGCCGAGGTCGAGGCGATGATCCGTGACGGCGAAATCCAGGATGCGACGACCGTGGCTGCATTCGGGTTACTGCGGCTGAAAGGGTTGATTTAGGTCCCGTTCCGATTTGGTTGACCCACTCAGGTCGACGTTGAGCCACTGCCTGCCGCTGTCATTGCGAGCAAAGCGAAGCAATCTCCATGCCTCTCCCGAAGGAGATTGCTTCGCTTCGCTCGCATTGACGGGGGCCGATTTTGAATCGGTTCAATCTGATTGGAAAACGCCCTTAATCCAGCGTTTCGCGATAACTCCACATCGCGATGACTGCGACCACCAGGGTGAACGCAATCATCGGCCACAGATCCGGCATGATATCAACCAGACCGTTGCCTTTCAGTAACATGCCGCGCACGATGCGCAGCGCATGAGTGATCGGAAACACCTCGCCGGCCCACTGCGCCCAGATCGGCATACCCTGAAACGGAAACATGAAGCCGGACAACATGAACGACGGCAACAGCATGAACTGCGCCATCTGGATCGCCTGCATCTGGTTGCGCGCCACCGTGGAGAACGTCACCCCAAGCGCCAGATTACTGGCGATGAAAAGGCCCAGTGCCAGGCTCAGCAAAGGGATGGAACCGCGGACCGGGAGACCAAACACCACGGCCGCCATCACCACGATCAGCACGACCTGCACATAACCGATGACGATATAGGGCACGATCTTGGCGAGCATCACCTCGATCGGGCGCACTGGCATGGCCAGCAAATTTTCCATCGTGCCGCGCTCGGTTTCGCGGGTGATCGATAATGTCGTGACGAACAGCGTCGAAATGGTCACGACCATGCAGATCAGGCCCGGCACGATGTTCAGCACGGTCAGTTGCTCGGGATTATAACGCGCGTGCACCTCGAACTGAAATGGCAGATTGGCGGGCTGCGAGCGGACCGAGGGCGGCAGGTCGCGATCCAGTGCAGTGGTCAACGAAGCAAGCGCGGCGGCAGCGTTGCCGATCGCCGAGGGATCGGTGGCATCGGCATCCATCAAGACTGCCGGCTTGTCGCCGCGATCGACCGAGCGCGCAAAATTTGCCGGTATGTTCACCACGAACAGCAGTTCGCCATCGGCGAGGCCGCGTTCCGCTTCCGCCTCGGACGACAATTCCCTGATGTCGTAATATCCTGTGTTTTTCAGCGCCGCGACGATGGTCCGCTCGTATTTCGAATGATCGGCCGAGAGCAAACCGGTCGGCAAATGCTTCGGATTGGCATTGATAGCATAGCCAAACAAAAACAGCTGCATCACCGGCAACGCGACAATCATCCGCAAGGTGAAAGGGTCGCGGCGAACCTGGATCCACTCTTTCCGCAGGACTGCCAGAAAGCGCCGGAAGGAAAAGCCGTTCATGTGTCACCTCCGGGCTTTTGGCTCAGCAGATGGATGAACACGTCCTCGAGTTTCGCTGTGACCTCGTGCCAGATCAGCGGGCTTGCCTCGGCGGATTTGGTTGCCTGTTCGAGCGCCTTGTGGTCGGTGCCCGCGATCCGCAACAGCTGCCCGAACACCGCGGCGGCTTCAATCCCATTTGCGCCACGCAATTGGCGAGCGACGTTATCGAGATCGGCGCCGGTTGCCTCGAACACAAACAATCCGCCGCCCTTTGCCACCTCATCGGGCGTTCCTTGCACCACCAGTCTGCCGTCCGACAAATAGACGATGCGGGCACAGCGCTCGGCCTCATCCATGTAATGCGTCGACACCAAAACGGTCAGGCCGTCGGCCGCCATGTCGTGGATCAGGTCCCAGAACTCGCGCCGGGCCTTGGCGTCGACGCCGGCGGTTGGCTCATCCAGCAGCAACAGTTTCGGTCTGTGCAAGACACAGGCGGTCAGCGCGAGGCGTTGTTTCCAGCCGCCCGACAATTGGCCGGCCAATTGATCCGCGCGGTCCGCCAGACCCATACGATCCATGATCGCCTGCACTGCCTCGCGCCGGTTGGCGATGTCATAGACATCAGCAACGAAGTTCAGGTTCTCGGCGACCGTGAGGTCTTCGTAGAAGCTAAATCGTTGCGTCATGTAACCGACCTGCAGGCGGATCCGTGGCGCATCGCGCAGGATGTCCAGGCCCAGACAGGTACCGCCACCGCCGTCCGGTTTCACCAGACCGCACAGCATCCGGATCGTGGTGGTTTTGCCGCTGCCGTTGGCACCCAGAAAGCCGCAAATCTCTCCCGATTTCACCGCGAGCGTCAGGCCATCGACAACCCGGCGGGATCCGTAACTCTTGTGCAGATCGTGCACGTCGATCACCAGGTCGCTGGTCATGGCGCGTGCGCCGCCAACGGATGCACTTCAACCGGCTGCCCGGGATTGAGTTTGATAGCCTGATCGGGCGGCGGCCTGGCCTCGATCAGAAACACCAACTTGGCCGTGTTGGCTTCACTGTAAATCAATGGCGGGGTGAACTCTGCCTGTGGCGAAATGAACGAGATCGTTGCGGTCAGGCCGTTAGCGCAACTGTCGCATTGCAGTCCAACCTGATCGCCGAGATGCATCGAACCAAGCAACGGTTCCGGAACGAAAAACCGCACGAAGATATTCTGGGGCGGCAACAGCGATACCACCGGTTCCCCCGCCGTCATCATCTCCCCTGATCGGGCGAGCACATCGTCCACACGTCCGCCGGCAGGCGCCACCACGTGGCGTTGCGCGAGCCGCCACTCGGCCATCTCCAGCGCGGCCTGAAACGCTGCCACCGACGCTTTCTGGGCCTGGATTTCGTCCTCTCGCCCCATCGGAGCCTCCGCCTGGGCCAGCGCCGCCTGCATCCCGTCCACCTTGGCCTGCGCCGACAAATGATCGGCACGCATCTGATCGACCGTTTGCTTCGAGACTGCGCCCGATGGAAGCTGTGCCAGTCCCCTGGCCAGGTCGGATGCGCTGCGCACAAGGGTTGCGTTTGCATCAGCCAGATTAGCCTGCGCCTGGGTGATTTCCGTCGGCTTCATGGCTGCCTGGAGATTGGCCAGTTGCTGCTGCGCCTGCGCCAGTTGCTCCCTGGCCTGGTCGCGCGCGGCGCGGTCGGCGACATCATCCTGGGTGAACAACGGTGCGCCTTTCGCGACCATGTTGCCGCGCGCCACGTTGACCGCGGTGAGCAGTCCGGATTGGGTCGGTCCGACCTTGACGAAGTCCGCCTCGGCGTAACCTTGCCACATGGTCGGCTGTGGGCGGCGCGCATTCCACCACCAGATACCGGCGCCGCCGGCCGCAATCAGCAGCAGGACCACCAACCAAACGCGTCGGGTCACGGTTTCGTGTCCTTCTGGACAAAAGTCACTTCGGTCAGCCCTGACCCGAACCCGGTCCTCGTGATGGAGAACCCGGGCGTGGCTTGTGACGCACCATAATTCAGTTCATACTGAAATAGCTAGCATCATATGAAAGTCAATGCCCGTGGCGACGCCCGCGACCCGGCCCGATCCGCAGCAGCTCGAAAGCTGGGTTGAACGCGTCGCGGCTGCCTTCGCCCAGCATTTCGGCTTGCCGCCGATCACCGGACGCATCCTGGGCTGGCTGCTGATCTGTGAGCCAGCGGAACAATCGGCCGGAGAAATCGCTGATGCGATCGGGGCGAGCCGGGCCTCGCTGACGACCAGTATGCGGTTGCTGACGGCGGGCGAATTCGTGCGCCGGCGGCACCGGCCGGGCGAACGCACGACCTATTTCCGTATCGATGACGGTGCCTGGGAAAGAGTGATCCGTCAGCGTATCATCGGCATGGCCTCATTGCGGGAGATTACCGAGGATGCGATGGCGCTGATCGGGCCGGAAAGCGAGCGGGCGTCTCGCGTGCGGGCAGCGCATGCGTTTTTTGGCTGGCTGTCGGAGGCGTTTGCGGCGAGGCAACCGCCGCGGGGCCGGTAGCGGCGGCGCTTGCGTGAATGACCCTGGCTGGCCGCCCCGATGTCCCCTACTGTTGAAGCACAAGGCACGGCAGGACATGCCGTAGCGGCAGGTCGATGGTCCGTGCTGCGGCGCCGGCGGGTTAATTTCACCGACGGCGCGGAGGACACGCAGGAACGCTCCGTTTGCAGCGGCGCGAAAGTCGGATCCGCCAACGCGCTGCGTCATTCTGCTGCTTCGTGTCCGCAGCCGCTCCACTCTTGATGATTCGGAACGTTCCGGGTTCCCGGTCTATCGCAAAATGTTCTGATATCTGGAGCAAAAATTCCTGTGCCTTTCCGTCAGGGTCCGACCGGATCGGGCCGGCAGGTGACCGCCAACGTCCGAACCGGCAATATTCCGGCCGCGCTTCCTTGCAGCAGGGCGCATCCTTGCAGCAGGGCGCATCCTTGCAGCAGGGCGCATCCTTGCCCAAGGATTGACCTGACCCGCAACCCCGCCTTAGGGTTCCGTGCAATAACGCAAGTGCCCGGTAACGCACTTGTTGGAGAGCCGTGACAACGCATCCGGCAACAGGGAAGGAACGGTCATGTTAACCATGCGCCGACGTTCCGTCATCCATGCATCACTCGGCGCCGCCGCCGTCAGCACATTGTCGCGCCCGTATCTCGCCAACGCGGGGGCGCAGACCGCGACGGTCTGGCAGGTGCAAGGCTTCGTTCCCGAGGAGGACGCTGCCTTTCGTAAAACAGTGGCGGACTACGAAGCAGCGAGCGGCAACAAGATCGACCTCAGCGTCATGCCATTTCAGGCCCTCAACCAGAAAGCCATCTCGGCGTTGACCAGCGGCACGGTCCCCGACCTCATTTTCCATGACGCTCCGGCGACGATTCTGCCGCAGAACGCCTGGAACGATAAGTTGGTCGACGTCAGCGACATCGTCGAGGTCTACAAATCGCAACTCAGTGAGACCGCGATCCTGAATTCCAGCTTTTACAACGGCGCCACCAAGAAACGGGCGTTTTATTTGGTGCCGGTCAAGCAGGCCTGCGCCCCGTTCCACATCTGGGGCGATCTGGTTACCAAAGCCGGACTGAACCTGGCAGACGCGCCGAAAACCTGGGACGCGTTCTGGGACTTCTTCAAGCCGACCCAGGCCGCCCTGCGTGCCAAAGGCCTGCGCAAGGTTTACGCTTTGGGCCTGCAGATCACCACCGTCGGGCCGAACGACGGCAACGGCCTGTTCGCCCATTTCCTGATTGCCAATGGCGGCGTCGACATCGTCACCAGGGACGGCAAACTGCACACCGACGACCCGCAGGTGCGTGAGGCAGCGATCCGCTCGGTCACCTGGATGACCAACGCCTACAAGGAAGGCTTCGTGCCGCCGGAGGCACTGAGCTGGAACGACGCCGACGACAATAATGCCTACCATGAAAAACTGTTCGTAATGGATCTCGATGGCACGCTGTCGACCGAGCTGGCCATGATCCACAACAAGAAAGCCTATTACGAGGAAATGGCGGTGAGAGGCCTGCCGAACATGAACGACGGTCAGCCGATGCGCGCGGTGGTCGGGGCCGGTGGCGGATTTATTCCCAAGGGCGCGGCCAATATCGAGGTCGCCAAGGATTTCATGAAATTTTTCATGCAACCGAAGATCATGAACGAAAATTTACAAGGCGGCCTGGGTCGCTGGGTGCCGGTCATCCCTTCGATCGTGCAGGAGGATCCGTACTGGACGGATACCAAGAGCGACCCGCATCGGTTGGCCTATGTAACGGAAGCCGTGCTGAAGCCGACGGTCCCCAACTACAATGGGTTCAATCCTGCATGGGGCGAGGTCAACGCAGAGCAAATCTGGGGCGTGGCACACTCAGATGTCATCAAGGATGGCATGAAGGTCGCTGACGCAGTCGACAAAGCGTTCCGGCGCGCCGACGCCATTTTTGCCAAATACACGTTAGGGTAGTGCGGGCGGGCTGCCTGCCCGCCCCTGCCCCTCTCCGCCATGGCACGCCGTGGCGAAAACCCGGCCTCTTCCGGGGGCAACCGCCTCCCGGGTACGGCTGTACCGTTTACAATATGAGGTTGACCTCGTTAGTGAAACCGTCCTAGCTTCGGCCGGATAGACAGGGCTTCACCGAAGACGTCTTGGAGAGAGTCGGGACTTATCATCCGACAAAAAAAGGGAAGGAGAAACGGCCATGGGGAACCTGAGCCGGCGTAAAGTGCTCGCAGGCACCGTTGGCATCACCGCCGCGAGTGCATTGTCACGTCCATACATTGCCAATGCTCAGGCGAAGACCGCTGTCTGTTGGCTGAATCAGGGCTTCATCCCGCAGGAAGATGAGGCGATGACCAAGGTCTGCGAAGACTACATGAAGGCAAGCGGCAACAAGCTGGACTACAGCATCATGCCGTTCATGGCGTTGAACCAGAAGATAATCTCTGCGCTGACCAGCGGCGACGTGCCCGACCTGGTGTTCGCCGATGCGCCGTCGTCGATCCTGCCGCAGAACTGCTACGACGATAAAATCGCCGACGTGTCCGACGTCGTCGCAGCGTACCAGTCGCAACTTTCGGACACCGCGAAACTTTGCTCCACCTTCTACAACAAGACGACCAAGAAGCGCGATTACTACCTGTGTCCGATCAAGCAAGGCGCAACCCCGTTCCACGTCTGGAGTGACCTGGTTGAGAAGGCCGGGCTCAAGATGTCGGAGATCCCCGAAAAATGGGACGGCGTCTGGAGCTATCTCAAGCAGGCTCAGGCGCCGCTGCGCGCCAAGGGGATGCGCAAGATCTATGCCTGTGGGCTGCAGATCACCACGGTGGGCCCGAACGACGGCAACAACGTGTTCACCCATTTCCTGATCGCCAACGGGGGCGAGGGGATCGTCACCCCAGATGGCAAGCTGCACACCGACGATCCAAAAATCCGCGAGGCGGCAATCAAATCCGTCGAGTTCATGACCAACCTTTATAAGGAAGGCGTGGTGCCGCCGGAGGCGCTGAGCTGGAACGACGCCGACGACAACAACGGCTTCCATGAAAAGCTGTTCATGATGGACTTCGACGGCACGCTGTCGACCGAGCTGGCGATGTTCAAGGACAAGCAGGCGTTCTTACACGACATGAAGACGATCGCGCCGAAGCTCAAGAATGACGGCACGCCGATGAAGACCCAGGTCAACGCCGGCGGCGGCTTCATTCCCAAGGGGGCCAAGGGCATCGAGGTTGCCAAGGACTTCATGAAATACTTCATGCAGCCCAAGGTGATGAACGATAATCTGAAGGCCGGTTTGGGCCGCTGGCTGCCAGCCATTCCGTCGCTGGTGAAAAGCGACCCGTTCTGGCTCCAGTCCGATGCCACTGAGCCATGCCTCAAGCCCTATGTCGAGGAAGGCGTGATCAATCCGACCCTCCCGGTCTTTGAAGGTTACACACCGGCCTGGGGTCAGGCGAACGCCGAGCAGCTCTGGGGCCAGGCACATGCCGACGTGATCAAGAATGGCATGAAGGTCGCTGACGCAGTCGACAAAGCGTTCAAGCGGACGGAACAGATTTTCGCCCAGATGACTTTATGACTGAGACTGGTGGCGATTGAAGCGATGGTGAGATCATGAGCGTAACACAGCAGGCCGTAGCGATCGACCGCGGCTTCTCTGAGCAGCGTTTCGCCCGTCGTCGGGGGATGTTCTCCGGGATTCATGGCGCGGACTATGTCTGGGCTTTGGCCTTCGCGGTGCCTTATGTGGTGATCTTCCTCGCTTTCGTCATCTATCCGATCTGTTACGGGTTGTGGCTCGGCAGCGAGCCACAACTGTACAGCCAGTTGTTCGCCGACCCGCGCTACTTCACCGCAGTGATCAATACTTTGATCTACGTCGGCGTCGGCGTGAACCTGATGCTGGGCCTGGCCTTCCTGCTGTCCGGCTTCTTCATACGCAAGCGCTGGTGGGTCAAAGCATTGCTCGTCGTCTTTATCCTGCCCTGGGCGACGCCGGCGCTGCCCGCCTATATGTCGATCCACTGGCTGCTCGACGGCCAGTGGGGGATGCTGAACAACCTGTTGTGGTTCGTGTTCGGCATCGACGGCCCGGTCTACCTCAATTCGCATTGGATGGGGCTGTCGGCAAATATCGGTGCCGACATATGGAAAAACCTGCCGTTCTGGACGATCATCCTGCTCGCCGGACGGATGTCGATTCCGCAGGAACTGTATGAAGCTGCCGCCGTGGACGGTGCCACCGGCCTTCGCAAGTTCGCCCATGTCACCTATCCGCTGATGGCGAACCTGTATTTCGTCTGCATCCTGCTCGCCACCGTGTTCGCGCTTGGGAACTTCAACGCTACCTACTTCGTCTCCGGCGGCGGCCCGGCGATGTCCACCGAGGTGCTGGCCACGCTCGGCATTCGCTATGCCTATACCGTCGCCTTGCCCCGTCTCGGCGTCGCCGAGGTGATGACCGCACTGCCGGTCCTGATCCCACTCGTCTACATACTGATGCGCAAACTTCGCGTGTCGGAGGGGCAGCTATGAGCGTAACATACGGACGGACCGCCGGCGCGGGTGCAGGTTTCGCCGGGCAACCAGGCGCGGACAAAGTACCGGCTGTTGCTCGGTCGTCGGCACGGCTGCACACCAAACTGCATTATCGGCTGCAGCGTTATGCATTGGAAGCTCTGGCCATTGCGTTCGGCCTCGTGCTCGCCATCTGGTCCCTCTTGCCGATCTACAACATGTGGATGATCGCGCTGGACAGCCACGACGATGTGTTCAGCGGCGCCATCTGGCCAGATCATCCGTCGCTCGACAGCTTCCGCGTCGTTGTGACCCAGGACTTCTGGTATCTGTCGCGTTTCTGGCACCAGTTCGGCAACAGTTTCTACGTCGGCCTTGCGGTAATGTTCATGACGCTCACGATCGGCTCACTGGCCAGCTTTACGATCGGCCGGATGCGGATCAAACACGGCTGGATGCTCAGCAACGCGGCACTGATGACTTATGTCATTCCGGCTTCGTTCCTGGCGATCCCGATGTACCGGATCATGCAGATCTACGGCATGACGAACAATCTATGGTCGGTGATCCTGGCGCTGTCGACCTTCGCCACACCTTACGCGATCTTCATTTTCTCGCAGTACGGCAAGTCGATCCCGATGGAGCTCGACGAGTCGGCCCGTATTGATGGCGCCAACCCGTTCCAGATCTATTATCGCATTTATCTGCCGTTGATGGCGCCGGCCCTGGTTGCCGTCGGCACCTATGCGTTGCTGCTGGCCTGGAACGAGTATTTGTATAACTTCCTGCTGCTGTCCACGCCGGACAGCATGACCGTGGCAGTCGCTCTGGCGCAGTTCCTTAACAGCGATGAATCGCCGTGGAACCTCATGATGGCGACGGCAATCATCTATGCGATGCCGCCGATCATCCTGTACTACGGCTTCCGGCGTTATATGGCGGCAGGCCTTACCATGGGTGGCGTGAAAGGCTGATCGCGCCACCGCCGCGGAGCGGCTGATCGCGCCACCGCCGCGGAGCGGCTGATCGCGCCACGGCGGCGGAGCGGCTGATCGCGCCACGGCGGCGGAGCGGCTGATCGCGCCACGGCGGCGGAGCGGCTGAACACGCCACGGCCGCGGCAACGCGG
>JBEKQQ010000172.1:0-11417 GCA_049519555.1 Acetobacteraceae bacterium | reverse complement strand
GATCGTGAACCGGAACGTGTGCTCGACGACGTGCTGTGTCATTTCGTCAGTCGCGCCAGCGCCGAGGCGGACTACGGCGTGGTGCTCACGCCGGACGGCAGCGCTGTCGACGCCGAGGCAACGGTGGCACGGCGGGCGCAGCGCCCGGAGACTGCGTTGTTCCATCAGAATGGTTACCGCGCGACGCTGGATTGAGTGCATGAACGACGGCATCATCATCGGCATCGACACCGGCGGCACCTTTACCGACGTAACGATCCTGGATCGGCGCAACGGCGTCATCCGCACCGCGAAAACCCCGACGACGCCACACGATCCGTCGCAAGGTTTCGCCCATGCCGCGAGGGACGGCCTCGCAGTGATGCAAGCCACACCGGCAGAAGTGTCGCGCGTGCTGCACGGTACCACGGTCGCCACCAATTTGATCCTCGAAAGCAAAGGCCCGCCGGTGGCGATGCTGGTGACGGCGGGGTTTCGTTCGGTGCTGGAGATCGGCCGCCAGGATATCCCGCGTTCCGGCAGCCTGTTCGAGTGGGTCAAGCCGAAACGGCCGGTGCCGCCTCGGCTGATCTGGGAAATCCCCGGCCGGATTGACCATCTCGGCAATGAAATCCAGCCGCTCGATGAAGCCGCGGTTCGCGCCGCCGCCCGAGCCATCGCTGCTGCCGGCATTACCGCGATCGCCGTGGTATTCATCCATTGTTACGCCAATCCCGCGCATGAACGCCGTGCCGCAGAACTGATCGCCGCCGAACATCCGTCCGCTTTGGTATCGCTGTCGTCGGACGTGCTGCCGGTGTTTCGCGAATATGAGCGGGCGATGACGACGGTGCTGAACATTTATGTCATGCCGGCGATCTCTGCCTATGTCGGACAACTGGAGCAGCGGCTGACCGACCAGGACATCGCCGCGCCGTTGTTGCTGATGAAATCCAGCGGCGGCGTCACCAGTGCGCGTACCGTGCGGCGCACCCCGGTGGAAACCGTGTTGTCGGGACCCGCGGCCGGTGTCGTCGGTGCGAACTTCATCGGCCAGAGCGCCGGATTTTCCGACATCATCGGGATCGATATCGGCGGCACCTCGGCCGATATCAGCCTGATCCATCATGGCCAGCCGGGCATGACAATGGCTGGCAAGGTCGCTGACTGGCCGGTGGGGCGGCCGATGCTCGACATCACGACGATCGGTGCCGGCGGTGGCTCGATCGCGCGCGTGTCGGTAGAAGGCGCGCTGACTGTCGGGCCGCACAGCGCCGGTGCCGTTCCGGGTCCGGTTTGTTACGGCAAAGGCGGCACCGAGCCGACCGTCACCGATGCGCGTCTCGTCCTTGGCCATTTGCCGCCGTATCTGTTGGATGGATCGTTTCACCTGGACACCGAAGCGGCACGTGGCGCCATCGCCCACAAGGTCGCCGAACCGCTTGGCATGAGCATCGAGGAAGCCGCGCGCGGTATCATTTCCATCGTCGATCACAATATGATGGGCGCGATCCGCGTGGTGTCGGTGGAACGCGGCCACGACCCGCGCGATTTCGTTTTGGTGCCGTTTGGTGGCGCCGGACCGCTGCATGGCGGCTCGCTGGCCAGGCTGATGGGCATAAGCACGATCCTGATCCCACCGGCGCCCGGTGTGCTTTCGGCGCTTGGGCTGCTGGTGTCGAATTTACGTGCGGAATTCACCCGTACCAGCCTGCAACGCGCCGGTGCCGTCGATCTGGCCCGTCTTGCTGCCGTGTTCGCCGCATTGCATGCCGAGGCGATTGCCTGGCTGGACCAGGAAGCTGTCCCCGCTGCCGCGCGCCGTGTCACCTGGCATGCCAGCCTGCGGTATCAACATCAAGGGTTCGAACTGATTGTGCCGTGGGACGGCACAGCGATCACGGAAGCCTCGCTTGCCGGCACAATTGCGGCGTTTCACCGATTGCACGAACAACTCTACACCTTTGCGCAAGAAGATACCCCGGTCGAAATCGTTACGTTGCGCGTCGATGCCGAAGGTGCCTTCGCGCCGCCGGTCATGCAGGCGTTGCCGCCTGGCGGCCGGCCGGAGGCGGCGATCACCGGGGAAATTCTGATTGCCTCCGCCAATGGTCCGTTGCGGGCACGCATATATGACCGGACCCGACTCGGTGCCGGTGACACCATCACCGGGCCTGCGGTATTGACCCAACTGGATGCGACCACTCTGCTGTTGCCAGGCCAATCCGGAACAGTGCACCAACTCGGCTCCCTGATCGTGAGAGAGGTACCATGACCGCCCAACCCGTCCTGCTCAGCGAATATCGTCCGCCCGCGTTCCTGGTCAGCTCCGTCGATCTGGCGTTCGATCTCGATCCCGCGGCGACCAAGGTCGTCTCCCGTCTGGGTTTGCATCGGAATCCGAAGTCGCGGCCCGGTGAACCACTGCAGCTGAATGGCGAGGCGCTGACCTTGGTGCGTCTTGCCCGCGACGGCGTGACGCTGCCGGCCGATGCTTACCGGCTCGATCACGGCTTGCTGACCATCGACGCGATGCCCGATCAATGCATGCTGGAAATCGAAACCCGCATCGCGCCAGCCGAGAACACCGAACTGTCCGGCTTATACGTCTCGGGTGGCAGCTATTTTACCCAGTGCGAAGCGGAAGGTTTCCGTCGCATTACGTATTTCCCCGACCGCCCCGACGTCATGGCACGCTACACCGTCAGCATCACCGCCGACGCCGCTCAAACCCCCGTCATGTTATCCAACGGCAATCCTGGGCCTGTCACCGATGTGGGACGCGGCCGGCATCAGATCACCTGGACCGATCCGCATCCGAAGCCATGCTATTTGTTCGCACTGGTCGCCGGCGATCTCATTTCGGTCAAGGATGAATTCACCACGCAGTCGGGTCGCCATGTCGATCTCGGCATTTATGTTCGCCGCGGCGATGAGGACAAGTGTGCGCACGCCATGCGGTCGCTGAAAACCTCCATGCGCTGGGATGAGGACGTGTTCGGTCTGGAATACGACCTCGATGTGTTCAATATCGCCGCGGTGTCCGACTTCAACATGGGCGCGATGGAAAACAAGGGCCTCAATGTTTTCAACACGAAATACGTGCTGGCCAAACCGGATACCGCAACCGACGGCGACTACCAGGGCATCGAGTCGGTGATCGCGCACGAATATTTCCACAATTGGACCGGCGACCGGGTGACCTGCCGGGACTGGTTTCAACTTTCCTTGAAAGAAGGCCTCACGGTTTACCGCGACCAGGAATTCTCCGCCGATCAGGGCAGCCGGGCAGTCAAGCGGATCGGCGACGTGCGTGCCCTGCGGGCAGCGCAGTTCCGCGAGGACGGCGGACCGCTGGCGCATCCGGTGCAACCGAAATCCTATCTGGCCATCGATAACTTCTACACCGCGACGGTTTACAACAAGGGCGCTGAGGTCATCCGCATGATGGCCACGATCATCGGCCGCGAAAATTTCCGCAAGGGCATGGACCTGTATTTCCAACGGCATGACAACGATGCGGTAACGATCGAGGACTTTGTTGCCGCGATGGCCGATGCGTCAGGCGTCAACCTTGACAAATTCCGTACCTGGTACGACCAGGCGGGCACCCCCGAAGTCAGCATCGACGATGCGTACGATGCAGCCCAGAAACGTTACCGGCTGACGATCCGGCAGACCACCAAACCGACCCCGGGGCAACCGAACAAGCAGCCGGTGGTCATTCCGGTGGCTCTGGGCTTGCTCGACGGCAACGGTCAGGAGCTTGAAACGAAACTCGCAGGGGAGGCCGAGGCGAAGTCCGGCACACGAGTGCTGCTGGCGGACGCAGCGGAAACCACCTTTACCTTCGAAGACGTCGCCAGCCCGCCGGTGCCATCGCTGTTCCGCGGCTTTTCCGCGCCGATCAAGCTGTCGGGCATCAGTCCGGAGCGGGCCCGTTTTCTCGCTGCCCATGACACCGATCCGTTCGTGCGCTGGGAGTCCGGGCAGCAATATGCCACGCGTGTGCTGCTGGACATGATTCCGGCCTGGCATCGCGGTGAAGCGCCGGCGGTTGATGCCGGCCTGATCGAGGCGATGGCGGAAACCCTGGCGCAATCCGACAAAGATCCGGCGTTTGTGGCGGAAGCGCTGTATTTGCCGGGCGAGGCGTTTCTCGCCGATCAAATGGACATCGCCGACGTCGATGCGATCCATGCGGTACGCGACGCCGCACGGGTCGCGATCGGCGATAGCCTGAGCGACCGCCTGCGTGCCACCTACGACCGCTACACCGAAATCGGACCGTACAGCATCGACGGCGCCGCCATCGGCAAACGGTCATTACGCAATGCGTGCCTCGCCTATCTTTCCGCCGGTGGCGATCCGGCTCCGGCGAAGCGGCAGTTCGATACAGCGGGCAACATGACCGATACGCTCGCCGCTCTTGGCGTGCTGGCGGGTATCGACTGTCCGGAACGCGACGCCGCGCTGGCCGCATTCCACGCCAAATGGCGTGACGACCCCCTCGTGCTGGACAAATGGTTTTCCATTCAGGCGACTTCGCCCTTGCCCGATACCGTCGCCCGTGTGCGGGCGTTGTCCGGGCACGCGGATTTCGATCTGCGCAACCCGAACCGGATCCGTGCCCTGGTCGGCGCCTTTGCCGCTGCCAACCAAGTACGGTTTCACGATGCGAACGGCGAGGGCTACCGATTCCTCGCCGAAATTGTGCTCCAGCTCGATCCGGCCAACCCGCAAATCGCCGCGCGCCTCGTTGGCTCGCTCGGCCAATGGCGCCGCTTCGACGCCGGTCGCCAGGCGCTGATGAAAGGCGAACTCAATCGCATCCTCGCATTGCCTGGGCTGTCCAAGAACACCTACGAGGTCGTATCGAAAAGTCTGGATCACTGAAAGCAAGCTTCGTGTCCTTCGTGCGCTTTACTGACTTTGTGAAATTGCAGGCCAAGGCACATGCCCCAGGCACATGCCAGGGCATCGCCGCGAAGCCGCAGGCATCCGTGCGTGCGGAGCGGTCATAGGTGTCACAAAGGACGTAAAGCACACAAAGGACACGAAGCTTTCTTACCACCAGGCGGCGCCTGAGATCGCCCAAAGGAAGCCTCCCATGGCCCAAAATCCCAGCCGTTTCGCGGGTCCCGTCGATCAGGACTGGCTCAGCCGGCACACCGAACCCATCATCGAACCCGAATTGCCGATCATCGATCCGCATCATCATTTGTGGACCCGCGACGGCAACGTCTATCTGCTACCGGAACTGCTCGCGGATATCGCCAGCGGCCATAACGTCGTGGCAACGGTGTTCGAGGAATGCCATTCGATGTACCGCGCCACCGGTCCCGACGAGGAAAAGTCGATCGGCGAAACCGAATTCGTCACCGGCGTTGCCGCAATGGGTGCCAGCGGAACGTTTAGCACCACGAAAATCTGCGCTCGCATGGTCGGCCGCGTCGATCTCATGCTCGGGACCCGCGCCAGGCCATTGCTGGAACGGCATATGCTTGCCAGCGGCGGGAGGTTCGCCGGCATCAGGCAATCCACCGCCTGGGATGCCAGCGATCGCATCCACAAAGTCGTGCCGACCCCGGGAATGCTGCTCGATACCAATTTCCGGGCGGGCTTTGCCGCACTCAGCGCGCTTGGCCTGGTGTTCGATGCCTGGGTGTATCATCCGCAACTCGACGAGGTCGCTGATCTCGCCGCCGCCTTCCCGCGCACCCGGATCGTCCTCAACCATGTCGGCAGCCCAATCCTTGGCGGGCCGTACGCCGCCGACCGCAACAAAGTTTTTGCGGAATGGCGCGCCGGCATGGCGAACCTCGCCGAACGGCCAAACGTGGCCGTCAAACTTGGTGCTTTGCCGATCCGGCTGCCAGGCGTCATCACCGCAGCAAAAGACATCCCGCCGTCGTCCGAGGAAGTCGCCGCCGCCTGGCGCCCATGGCTGGATACCAGCATCGAACTGTTCGGGGCCGATCGCTGCATGTTCGAAAGCAACTTCCCGGTGCAGAAGCGTTGGTGTTCCTATCAGGTGGTGTGGAATGCGTTCAAACGCCTCGCCGCCAGCGCCTCTGCCGCCGAGAAAGCGGCATTGTTCGCCGGCACCGCTGCGCGTGTCTATGGAGTTCCAACATGAATTCCCAGGCCATGACCGGTTTCTCCGATCGCATTTGGCAACGCACCACCCCGCTGCGCGACGCCATCCACGCACTGAACTTCAACAAGGAACTCGCCGCCGGCACGCTGGCGCGGGAAACGTTCCAGTTCTATATCGTTCAGGACGCGCTGTATCTCGACCAATACGCGCGAGCCCTCGCCATCGCCGGCGCGCGCGGGCCCGACAGCGCGACCTTACGTGCCTTCGGACATTACGCGATCGAGGCCATCGCCGTCGAACAGGCATTGCACGAACGCTACCTCAGGGAATTCGGCGTCGACCCGGCCGGCATCGCCACCGCAGAGCCGTCGCCGGATTGCCTCGGCTACACCAGCTTCCTGATGGCAACCGCGTATCATGAGCCGTGGGAGGTCCTGGTCGCGGCCCTGTTGCCGTGCTTCTGGCTCTACTGGGACGTCGGCACGACGATCGCCAAGACCGCTGCTGCGGACAATCCGTATCGTGCCTGGATCGACACTTACGCCGATGACGGGTTCGGCGACGCGGTGCGAGCGGTCATTGCCTCCACCGACCAGGCTGCTGCGGCCGCGAGCGATACCGTCCGCGATCGCATGGCCACCGCGTTTATCCGGTCCTGCCAGTACGAGTGGCTTTTCTGGGATGGCGCGTGGCGGCGGCGTTCCTGGCCAGTCTCGCCATAGACCGCTCCGACAGTGTGGCCTTCTTTCCCATCGCGCGTATCCCGTGCAGACCACGCAAATCGCGCAGCAGGGAGCCCTCCGACACCGCCTGAAGGTCCAGCACCGATCGGCCAGCGCCAATCTGGCGTGCGAGGCTTGCGGCGCCCAATGTGATCACGTTGCTATCCGCGGGCGGATGCAGTGCGGCGGAGCGAATGTTCCGGCTCAACTCTGTCAACGGGGCCCGACCGGCCATTCCGGTCGCAATGGCGAGCGGTTTCCCATCCAGACACACGACCCGCGCCAGAACATGGGCCAACATCGCTCGCGGCAACGAGCCATCGCTATCCGTCGGCCGCACCTGCGCCAGTTCGATCATTAGCCACGGACCTGGCGGCGTTGTCCGCTCGATCAATCCAAGCACCCCGGCATAACCGCCGGTCGCCCGATCAATGGCGAGAACGACGTGGGTCAGAGCGTCCAGATCGCACCACTGCCAATGGCTCAATGGCAGGCCGGCATCCGTGAGACCATCGAAAATCATGGGCCAGTCGATCCCACGCAGCGCCCGTCGATCCTGTAAATACGTCAGTTTGATTTGTGAGCCTGCAAGTAAATAATGCATGTCCCGCGCCCCTCGCCCAGTTTAACCTCGGCTTTTCGAAGAGAGACTGGCACGCCAGCGGTGAAGTCATCTGTGAGCTATATCACAGAACAGGAAAATATCGGCTAACCTTCGCGTGATTTCGTGGCCAGAGTGACAGGTTGTTTCCGCCTGGTCTAACGTGGTCGCGTCAATAATGGGGAAATTTCCATGCCACGTCGCCTGATCGACATCTCCGTGCCGCTGAAAGCGGGGATCAAAAGCGATCCGCCGCATATGCTGCCGCAAATCGAGTATCTGGACCACCACCAGACCGCGCCGGCGATGGCAGAGTATATGGGTGTCCGGGTCGATCAGTTGCCCGACGGCGAGTATGCCGCGGTAGAAAAAGTGCAGATCAGCACACATAACGGCACGCATCTGGATGCGCCATATCACTTTTTTTCGACGATGAATCACGCCCTGAAACCAGGCGGTGAGCCGTCCTGGCGAATCGACGAGGTGCCGTTGGAATGGTGCTTTCAACCTGCCGTGAAACTGGATTTCCGGCACATGGCGGCTGGCTATGTGGTAACGCCAGGCGATGTGGAGGCTGAATTAAAGCGCATCGGTCACACGCTGCGGCCGCTGGAAATCGTGCTGGTCAATACTGCGGCGGGCGCTCGCTACGGGCAGGATGATTTCGTCGATTCCGGCTGCGGCATGGGCAAGGCCGCCACGATGTGGCTGCTGGAGCGTGGCGTGCGGCTGACCGGCATCGATGGCTGGAGTTGGGATGCGCCGTTCTCGCTCACTCGCGAACGGGTCAGGCAAACCGGCGACGCGAGCCTGATCTGGGAGGGGCATCGCGCCGGCCGGGAAATCGGCTACTCGCATCTGGAGAAGCTGCACAATCTGGAAACGCTGCCGGCGGACGGGTTCGAAGTGGTGTGCTTCCCAGTGAAAGTGCACCGCGGCTCCGCGGGATGGACCCGCGCGGTCGCAATCATTAACGATCCGGCATGATCCCGCCGCTGCCCGAGCTGCGCTTTCTGCCGATCCCGGACGCGTCCCGTTCCCGTTATCTGGGCGATCGGTTCAGCTATATGGAGGCGGGCGCAGCGGATGCGCCACCGTTGCTGCTGCTGCACGGCGTCGGCGCCAATGCGATGCACTGGCGGTTTCAGTTCGCCGGCCTGAGCGACCGGTTCCGCGTCATCGCCTGGAACGCGCCTGGGTACATGCTCAGCGACAATCTTGTGAGCGAGGCGCCGGAGGGGCGGGATTACGCGGATGCCTTCGTGGATTTCCTGGACGCTGTGGCAGTGGCGCGCTGCGACGTGCTGGCGAATTCATTTGGCTCCCGTATCGCTCAATGCGTGGCATGGTTTCATCCGGGACGGATTACCCGGATGGCGCTGACCGGCACGGCGATCGGTCAACGCGACCTGCAAGCGGACGCCCGAGCGCAATTGATCGCGGCGCGGCAGGCCCAGGTCGTGGGGGGCGGATATGGCTTCGGGGCCCGAGCGAAGGCGCTGGTCGGAACGGACGCGTCGGAGCAAACGATTGCTCTGATCCAGCATGTGCTGCGCGCCACCAATCCCGACGGGTTCCTGCGCGCCGTGCGGTTCCTGGCGTCGAATACTTATACGCCCGACTTTGCGGCGCGGCTGACGATGCCGATGCTGTTGATCCAGGGCGAGTCCGATACCGTGACACCGCTGGAGAGCAACGCTGCCGTACTGGCTCGGGCAGTGCCGCATGCACGGCTGACAGTTCTGCCGGGAACCGGTCATTTGCCCGAGGTGGAGCGGTGGGAACTGGTCAACGATTTGGTGCGAGAGTTTTTCACACTCGCGGAACCGGTTTGACCAGTGACGAAGCATTCACGGAAAGGCTCAGGGCCCGCGCGCAACCCGTCGGTGATCGCGGCCGTTAACCAAATGGTAACACGCCGGTGCCATGAGGACTGCGCCGCCACTCGGAGTCGGTTCCGGACCCTGACAACGGCAGCTTCGTCCGGAAAGGCGTCATGCAACCTGCCAACGCGATATCCGTCTCGCAGACCAGTACCGAGACACTGGCCGCTCTGCTGATCAGCAGCAATGTGATCGCGTTGGCATTGGCCGATCAGGACCGCCTGCTGTTCGTGAACGCCGCGTTCCGTCGTCTGTTCGATCGCCCCGACGGGCTGACGGATGTGTCGCTCCTTGATTTGTTGCTGCCGGCGCATCGGCAGCCGGTCGGCACTGCATTGCAGGCGACAAACGGACCGTCGCCGCTCTGTGTCGCGGAGGCATTCCGCGGTGAAACCAAGACCTTCGAACTTGAACTGCGGTTCGAGCAGGTGATGTGCGACGGCGCACCTCTGCTGGCGATCTTCGCCCAGGATGTAACCGACCGCTATCGGGTCGAGGCGCAACTGAATTTGCTGGCGTTCTCCGATCCGCTGACCGGCCTTGGCAACCGGGCCATGTTCGCCGACCGGCTGCGCCACGCCATGCTGATCGCGCGCCGGACCGGCCGATCGTTTGCGGTACTCGCGTTGGATCTGGACAATTTCAAGCCGATCAATGACCGCCATGGGCACGCCGCAGGCGATCTCGTGCTACAGCGTATCGCCGCGCGCATGCTGGCGTGCCTGCGCGATACCGATACCATTGTGCGCCTCGGCGGTGACGAATTCGCCGTGTTGATACCCCACCTAACCGACCGCGCCGATGCGATGGCCACCGCCAACCGTTTGATCGAGCTGACGAAGCAACCCGTTGGCCTCGGCAAACTGGCGCTGCGGGTCGGTGCCAGTGTCGGCGTCGCGATCTATCCGGAGCACGCGAGTACAGTCGATCATTTGCTTGCCGCGGCCGACCGGGCACTCTATGTGGCCAAACGGCGTGGTCGCGGCCGTGCCGTCTGGGCCAGCGAGGCTGCGGCAGAGCAGTTCGCGCCGGCGCCGCTGGTGTGGAACGCTGCGCACGAGGTTGGCATCGCCGAGATCGACGAGCAACATGCCCGATTGGTGGAGTTGCTGAACAAGCTGACCGACGCGCTGCGCAACGGCGAGGCGCATGAGACGGCCTTGCAGGAAGTCGTCCGTTACACGCGATTTCATTTCGCGACCGAAGAACGTCTGATGCGCAACCATCATTACGATGGTGCCGCCGCGCACTGCGACATGCATCATCGATTGCTGGAGGACCTGAGTGGTCTTTGCCTGGATGGCGCAGGGATCAGCGTCAGCCTGATTGTGCGCTATCTGCGGGAATGGTTGCTGCGCCACGTGGACGGTGCCGACCGCGACCTGGCAGTTGCGCTGCTTATGGGGGCCGAAGCGTGACCCGCGCTATTGAAACGAGGCGGGTCACTCGTCGGCACGACGCGAAATTGCGATTGTCGTGCTCACGAACTAGCGGCATTCGTCACGTATAGGTAGTTTCCGAGGCTGCCGGCTCTGACCGGGCTGATCCAAATCATCGACGCCCGTGCCGTCGCGCCGAATCATCGGCCCAGCGCCGCGAGCCGTGACGAATTGCCAGCGCGGCGTGCCGCGACGAAATGGGGGCCCACTCATGGATTTCATCAGTCAGCTGTTCACCGAGCAGCCTCTGGTCGCGCTCTTTATCACCATCGCTCTCGGCTACTTTGTCGGGAAACTGAAGTTCGGCAAATTCGTACTGGGCGGCATCGCCGGAACACTGCTGGTCGGTGTCATTATCGGCCAGATCGGCGTCAAAATGGACCCGGGTATCGGGGCAATCTTCTTTGCGCTGTTCATCTATGCGGTCGGCTTCCAGGGTGGGCCGCAGTTCTTTCACGCGCTTAATTTGCGCTCGCTGAACCAATTGGTCTCCGCTTTCGTCATGTGCTTTACCGGCCTGCTGTGCGTGCTTGCCGCCGCCTGGATGTTCGGACTGGACCGCGGCATGGCGGCGGGCCTTGCGGCCGGCGGCCTGACCCAATCGGCAATTCTCGGCACTGCTGGCGACGCCATCGGCAAACTTGGCCTTGCTGCGCCGCTGACCAAGGTCATGCAGACCAACGTCGCTGTCGG
>JBEKQQ010000171.1:0-11543 GCA_049519555.1 Acetobacteraceae bacterium | reverse complement strand
GATCAAAGGAAGGGTTGTGCACATGGTGTTGTCACGGGTCTCGCCGCTCGCGGTGCCGATCCTGTTGGAGATCGGGAGAGAAAATGTCCGCGCGGGGGATACCGAGGAAGCCATGTTGGCGGAAGCTGAGGCGATCATCGCCGAGGCGACTGGAGAACGTGAACCACCGCCTGCGCGCGGACGGAGGCGGCCCGTGCAGGCCTCGTTGTTCGACGCATGACCGCGGCCCCGGTTCATCTGGCCGGCGAACGGCTGATGCTGGATCCTCTGGGCGGGCTGTTTTGGCCGGAAACCGGCCTGCTGGCGGTTTCCGACCTCCACCTGGAAAAAGGCTCTTCGCACGCACGCAAAGGTAGCTTGCTGCCGCCGTGGGATACCCATGCGACGCTGGACCGTCTGGGCTTGTTGTTGCGGCGCTGGCGGCCGCGGATTGTAGTCACTCTGGGTGATTCGTTTCACGATCCGGAGGGTGCCGCAAGGTTGCCGAGAGGTGAGCTGGTGCGTCTGAATGCCATGACCGACGCGCATCGTTTCATTTGGGTGCTCGGCAATCACGATCCGCATCCACCGAACGGGATCGGCGGACAGTTCGTCGAGGAATTCGTCACGCATCCGATCCTGTTTCGCCACGAGGCGGTGCCGCGCGCCGATGCCGGCGAGGTCGTTGGCCATCATCATCCCAAGGCCTCTGTTCCGGCACGCGGCGGCCACGTCAGTCGGCCCTGCTTTGTTGTCGATGCACGGCGACTGATGATGCCGGCATTCGGCGCTTATACAGGCGGGCTGGATGTGCGGGATTCGGCGATCGCTCGGCTGTTTCCTCGCGGCGGGCGGGTGTTTCTCCTGGGCCGCGATCGGTTGTTCAGTTTTGCTATCAGTCAGTTGGCAGGGTGTCGAGATATAACCAAGCCGTGATAATTGAACAACGGTTGATCCGCGTCAAACTGCCGAACCTGGTGGAAATTCCGGTTTGCGCTTTGCCAAATGCGACGCCACGCCTTCCTTCACTTCCGGCCCAGAGAAGCCCAGAAATTCCAACGCCAACGACGCGTCAAAGGTCGGGCCCATACTTCTTAGCCAGTTGTTCAGCGCGTACTTGGTCCAGCGGATGGCCGACTGGGCACCTTCCGCCAGCTTCGTCGCCACCTCAACCGCTTTGGCATCGAGTTCGGCGTCCTCGACCGCGAGGCTGATCAGGCCAATCCGTTCTGCCTCGGCACCGAGAACCTGCTCGCACAGCAGCAAATAGTATTTCGCTTTCGCCAGACCGCATAACAGCGGCCAGATGATCGCCGCGTGATCGCCCGCTGCGACCCCGAGCCGCGTGTGGCCGTCGATAATGCGGCAGGTTTTGCTCGCAATCGAAACGTCCGCCAGGATCCCGCAAACCAGTCCGGCGCCAACCGCCACACCGCGCATGGCGCTGACCACCGGCTTGGAGCAATTGATCAGGTTGTAAACGATTTCCTTGGCTTCCCGCCATTGCCGGGCACGTGTCTCGAAATCCGCGATATTCTCCTGGATCATGGCAAAGTCGCCGCCGGCGGAGAACACTGTCCCCGCACCGGTCAGGATTGCCACGTTGACCTCGGGATCGCGATCTACGTCACGCCAGATCTCCGCCAGCTCGCCGTGCAGCGCATTATCCGCGGTGTTCATCTTGCCGTTGTCCATGGTGATCCGCAGCACGCGTGGATGCGGGCGATCGAAGCGTAGGCGGGTATACTTCGCGTAGGGGTCGGTCATGAGCGTGCCTCGCGGCCGGAGGATCACCGATCGGAACCGGGCCGCCGGTTTGGGTTGCAGCATCTGGTCAACGCGGCCGGATCCGGCCCGATGCCGTGCGCCCCAATCCCACGGCCGGGCGTCAGCCTCAACCCCGGAATGGGCACGGACAGTGCGCTAAGGAAGGGCCAGCGAGTTGTCCAAAGGGCCAACGCCGGCCATGACCTTCCCCTGTAGCGGGTCGACCACGCGGGTCGCCGCTCCACCCGGGGTGCGAGCCCCGTTTACCTGGCCGATTTGAAACCCCTCGATCGTTTGCACAGAAGCACCCGCGCGTACTGCATCGAGCACGCTCATAACGTAGGAAGTGGCCGCGGCCTCTGGGTTTGCACTGACCGAAGCAGAGAGAAACGCCCGTGTGCCATCCGCGTGAATTGTATTGGCCTGGCCATCGACCGGCAAAGTCACAACAATTAGCCTGGCGTAGATAGCGGCTTCCTCGTTGGTTGGCAGCGAATTTGACCCGCCTGAACCAGTGCCTGGCTGGTCGTTGCTAGGTACGACCGGCTTGTAGACCAGTGCCGCGGACCCGGAGGCCGTGATCGCATTGCTAAAGCTGGCCGCTACCATGTTGCTCTTCCCCCCTGGGCTCGGCTGCGGGGCATAGTGATAGGACGGCGTTGGCGGCTCGGTAGCCACTGGCGCCGGTTGGCTCGCCGCCGGCCGGGGCTCTGCGCCGGTGGGCGCAGGTGCGGAGAACCCGTTTCCGGCCCGCTGCGGAATGTTGGCCGGCCCAGTGACTGTCATGGTTGCTGTGCTCGTGCTGCTGGGGCCAAAGCCGTTCACCGCCGTCAAACGCCGCATGCTGCCCAGGGCCCCTCCGTCACTGAACCCGGTGTGGTTGCCCTCCGCGATAAAAACTGTACTGGCGGGTTTGTCGTTCGGTGAAAAACCGTTGCCAATGGTTCCGATCAACGGAGCGATCCGGGCCACGCCGATCGCCAGGGCTTTTTGCCACGCGTTCCAATGCCACGCCCCGGTATATTGTGTGGCAAAATCCTCATCCGGAGGCGTGCCGGGAGCAGCGCCTAAAGGGACCAGTGGAAAGGCGGTTCCTGCGGCAGTCGAAACATCGATCGGCCCGGTGAAACTGGCCCCCTGCCGATCAATTTCCGTCCTTTGCAGCGCCATGACTGCGGTCGCTCGCGGATCCGGGGCGGCCACGTTGCTGTCGCTGTCATGCACCAGATCGTAAAGGTTGGTTTCACTGGGCGCCGGGTCGTGAACATAACCGTGGGCGGCGCTGGCCGCAGCCAACGCAAAAATCGACGTCGCGGAGATCAGGGAATACCTCACGCCTCGCACCAACCTACCTGACAGCGTGCCACAGAAGCCGCCGACGAAACACAGTCTATCCCCCGACACACCAACGTTCAAACGTTGTAGCACGCGCGTTCAGTCGAATCCGCCTGGGACGCACTTCCGAACAGCCACCGCCGCATGACGCCAGCAGGCCACATAGTCCTTCAGGCGGAGCAGCAGAAACCGCGGCGCATACGGGCTGCCAACCTCGATCCAGTGCAAACAGGCCGAGCGATCCGCCAGGCTGCGTTTGTAGCGGTCATCGCCGGCCAGAAAGTCATATCGCGTCGCCCCCCATTGTGCAGCGA
This sequence comes from Acetobacteraceae bacterium, assembly GCA_049519555.1. Classification (GTDB taxonomy): domain Bacteria; phylum Pseudomonadota; class Alphaproteobacteria; order Acetobacterales; family Acetobacteraceae; genus Rhodopila. The sequence continues at coordinate 8,148 of JBEKQQ010000171.1, read as the reverse complement.
GCTGGATCGCCTGGTGATGACAGGTCAGACCAGGTTTTTGGTGGCGACCCGCGCTGCCATGGTCAAACCCACTCTGATACGCCAACGATTGCCCGCGATATCGGAAATTATAAAGAAATCCAATGGTCTGCGGACCGGTCGCAACGCGTAACAAATCGATTTCTCCACGTTCCAGACCGCGCGCGATCAGCGCATGATGGAATCGTGCGAAGAACGGATTGGCAAATGCACCCGGCTGCCGCCGCGCCACCCAGGACGCCTGATGCAGAGCGGCCAACCCATCCAGAAACTCGTACGCCTGCGCCAGGTTTGCCGCTCGTTCAATCGTGATGGGCGCGACCGCCGCAAAGGCGCGATCAGAGCGACGCAGTTGTTGGCGTGTGTTGGCGCTTCGACGTTCCAGAAAGCCAGTGTGGCCGGCAGCAAAATCCACAAAATGCGCAGGCCGATCGCGGGTGCGACGCACCGCGCCGATCTGTTGCGCCGCGGCAAGGATGGCGGGGTTGACCCCGCTCAGCACCAGACGCCATCGCCGAAGGCCGAAACCTCGGCCGCCAGAGGCGTCGCGAACGGCTCGCAGGCATGCCTGTGTCAATTCGGCTTCCCTGCCGGACTCCGCCAGCACGCCGTTGAATTCGATGAAGATGTCGTCCAGCACCTGATCGCCGCTTTCACCAAGATACAACGTCCGCCCTACTCGGTTGAACAGAGCAAGTGCAATGGTCCGGCCTTGGTCGCGAGCTTCCACCAGGACCGGGTCAGGGAAGCGCTGCTCCGCCAGGCAACCGGTCCAGGTCCAGCTTTGAAAGAACGAGGCATTGGAGCGCGCTTCCAGATCCCGCCACTTCGACTCCAAGGCGGCGAAATCCTGGACGTCGGACACGATGATGTCCGTGGGACCGTGCGATGGGCCCCTGCCCGGACCTTCCTTCGCGGTCCGGTGTAAGCTTGTCAAACCGGTCACGCGGCCCCGATCCACAAGCTGCGCCAGGCTTTGAACATGGTGGCCTGATCGAAGTCCCGTTCCGCCTTGGTGCGATTGGCGGCGCCAATACGAGCCCGCGCATCGGGACTGGCCAGCAATGCCGCCAGCAGCTGCGCGATGGCGGCATCGTCACGAGCGCTCAGATAAGGCAGGTTTTCCGCCGCCAGCATCGTGGGCATGTCGCCGACATTGGTGGCGACGACGGGCAGGCCGCTGGCCATCGCCTCGATCACCGAGAGCGGCATCTGCTCGGTATCGGAGGTCAGCGCGAACAGGTCGAAGCCGGCGTAAAGTGCGGGCGTGTCATTGCGGTGGCCGGTGAAGGTCGTCAGGTCGGCGATGTCTTGTTGGGCGGCGAGGGCGGTGAGCGACGCGCGCTCGGGCCCGTCGCCGACGATGACCAGGCGTGGCGGCGCGGCTGGATGGTCGCGCACGATCGCCGCAAAGGCCCGGATCAGGCGTCCGATGTTCTTCTCGGGCCGCAACGCGGCGACCGTCCCGATCACCAGAGGGACCTGTGCAGTTGATCGGGGGCTTGCGGCGAACCGGGCGAGATCGATCCCATTGGGCAGGTACTGCACCACGCGTTGTGGGAGTTTCCAGACTTCGGTGGTGATCCCCTCCAGGTTGCGGGACGGCACGATGACCTTGCTGCGGCCAAGCACCAGACGGCGGATCAGGATCCGGCGACGGATCTGGGTCTCGCGTTCATCGGGTCCGAACCCGTCTACGACATGCAAATGCCGGGTCAGTGGCGGCAGATTGGCCATGGCGAACTCGATGGCCCCCCAATTGGCGGTCACCAACACATCCGGTCGCCAACGCCGCAGCAGCGAGCGGAACCGCCAGGCGTTGGCCAGCATGGCATGTTTCGGCGCCTTGACGGAGGGGAATTCGATGTCGAGGGTGGGATCGAGCCGCTCCCGGCAGCCGAGGTCACCGTCCAGGGCCACCACGATATGGCGAAACTCTGCCCCGAAATGGTTCGCCAGCGCGGCGAACCGCACCTGGGCGCCGCCGACGGCGAAGCTCGGGAATACATGGAGCACAAGAGGCGCGGATGCTCCTTCCATAGCAGGTTGGGTGGCGTCACTCATGGATAACCGGGGCATTTTCGCATCTTTATGATGGCCCGATAATGACGTACGTGTCTTCCCATGTTCCGGTGGCGGCTTGCCAGCCCGGACATCTGGTCATGCGGGTTTATGCTGGCGATTGCGATACCGTGTCAGGTCTGGCGCCCAGGTTTCCTGGGGTAAGGATGTGGCGACGGGAATGTTCGGGGATGCTGGCTGGTTTCCGCCGGCAATTTCGCTCAGCCTGGTCGCATGTCGTTGTTTGCCTGCTGGCCGGGTGTGGTCTACTGCAGCCGCCGGACGCTACCCGGACCTGGGAGATCGGGCCTGGCCGAGACGTTGAGAGTCCCGAGCAGGTGGCGGCGCTGGTGAAAGACGGCGACCGCGTGGTGTTCGATCCGGGCATTTATCAGCATTGCGCAGTCTGGCAGGCGTCGCGGCTTGTTGTCGAAGCGCGGCCTCCGCCGGCGGGGATGGGCCAGACGGTGATGACGCAGACAGTGGTGACCGGGGCGCCGTGCGCGGACCGGGGGCTGTTCGTGTTCCTCGGCAACGATATCACCGCGCGCGGCCTGACGTTTGCACACGCGCGGGACAGTTGGCACACCGGCGCCGGCATCCTGATGGAGGGCGCCAATCTGACTGTGCAAAACAGTCAGTTTCTGGATAACGAGAATGGCATTCTGGCGGGTGGGCCGCCCGGGAGTGTGGTGCGGATCGAGCAGGATGTGTTCCGCGGCAATGGTTCCTGCGAAGGGGCGTGTGCACATGCGCTTTACGTCGGCAAACGGATCGCTCGGCTGGAGGTGGTGGGGTGTCGGTTTCTCGACACGCATGTCGGGCACGATATCAAGTCGCGGGCGCTGGCCACGATCGTGCGGGATAGTTGGATCGAGGACGGGCCGACCGGGACGTCCAGCTATCTCATTGAGCTGCCGGATGGTGGGGATGCGGAGATTGTTAATAATGTGCTGGAGAAGGGGGCAAACAGCCAGAACCGGGAGGTGGCGATTTCGGTTGGGACGGAGGATGCGGTTAACCCCACGCACGTGCTGCTGATACGAGGCAACCGGTTTACCAGCTAGCTGGAGGCGCTGGTGCGGCTTGTGCACAATTTCACGCGGACGCCGGCAAGGTTGGAGGGGAATACGTTCGTTGGGAATGTGGTGGCGTTGGAGGGGATTGGGACGGTGGAGTGAGGGGGGTTGGTTCCGGTCGTTCGCAGGCCATGAATTCAGCACGACAACAGAGCGGATTATGTCACGGATTCACAGCGACTTCGTTTCGGGGCCTGGGGGAGAGGGGCCCGAATTCTCTGACGGCGACCAGACGAATGGCCAGATAAGCGCTCGGAAGTCTTGCGTTTTAACAATATATATCGGATGTGACATAGAGACATGGGTCGGTCGGTTAATGAGAAACCCCTGAGGCCATTTTTCCTGTATTAGCTGCTTCAGCGGCGGGCACCTGGATTCAATTCAGCCGGTTTGCGACCGGTCTTGCACGTATCGTGAACGCATCCTTTCTGATTTGATAGTGGTGTCGCGGGATGCTATAACAACAATTCATGAAACCTGGGGCTCAGCCGCGGTTCACTTTCGGGGGCGTGATGTCGGGTCAGATCTTCATCTCGTATGCGCGCAACGATAACGTACGTCCACCCGGAAGGGACGACCTTAAGGGCTTCGTCACCTTCCTCGACGAACAGTTACGCTACCAACTGATGCGTCTCGGCGATTCAGGACCCAAACTATGGCGTGATACGCGGCGTATTGACGCGGCTGAGCAATTTGACCCAGAGATCGCCAAAGCCATCGCGGCGTCTCAGCTTCTGCTCGTCATACTATCACGCAATTGGGTGACGCGACCTTGGTGCCGGCGCGAACTCGAGCTGTTTTGCGCTCGTTGGAAGACTGTTGATGAGGCCAGACGCCATATTGTCGTCGCTGCGCTCAACCATGTCCCGTCCGATCAAATTCCGGCACCTTTGCAAGGTCAGGAAGGATACCGCTTTTTTGACCTCGCTCAAGAGGACGAAGCGGGTCAGGAGCAGGAATTCTTTGCTCGCGGTCGGGTAGCTGACCCGCGCTATGATACCCGTGTGGATGACCTCGCGCGCTACCTGTGGCGCGCCTTTCCTCGGACTGCGTCGGCATCTGCCACCCCGGCTTCGGCTCGGGTCGCCCAACCGTCCCCGGACTCCGCCAACGGTCGAACGGTCTACGTGGCGAAGGCGGCCGGCGACATGCGGTTGGCCTACGACCGTTTGTTGAAGGAACTCACCAGCGCCGGCTACATGGTGACACCCCCGCCTGATGTCGACATTCCGTACGAGGATGCAGCGACTTTCATCGACCAAGCGCTCGCCACTGCCGAGTTCTCCGTCCATGTACTGGGCGAACGTCTCGGCTATGCACCCGACGGCGAAGCTCCCATCGTGCAATTGCAACTCGCCCGCGCCGTTGACCGCGCCGCAGCGGGAGGCCGTTTCCACCGGGTGCTCTGGGCGCCTCGCTTCCTCACACAGATTGAAGATACGACCGTCGAGCGCGATCCGCTCAATGTTATCGCCCGGCTTGATCGGCAGCTCGATAACGACACGGTGATCGGCGATAATCTCAGTGCATTTGTCGAGTTTCTGTTTCAGCATTTGGAGCGCACATCCGCGGTGGCGCAGCTTCCGGCGGGGTTACCCGGTGGTGCGCTGATATATGTTTATCACCGCCCCGAAGACGAGGAATATGCGACCAATCTCGCCCTGGCACTCCGCGAGCGCCATTTCAACGCGGTTGTTCCGGTGTTCGAGGGCGAGCCAGCCGAGATTGAAAACTACCATCGCGATACACTTCGCGAATGCCAGGCAGTCGTGTTATGCTGGGCTAAATCACCGGAGGTGTGGGCGCGCGCGACCTGCCGTGAATGGCGTAGCTGGGAAAAACTAGGACGGAGCGAGAGATTCGCGGTGCGCGGGCTCGTAGCCGGACCGCCGCCAGGCAGCCGTAAATGGTCCCTCCTCAGGTTGCCACCACAAAACGAAATAGACCTCATCCTTGATCTGACCGAGCAGGCGAAACCGTCGCCGGAGGCGCTGGAACCGCTGATTCGAGCTGCCGCGCCCCACCGCAATTGACCAATTCAAGCATGAACTCCGACGCGAGTTCCACGCTCTCTGCCGCGCGGCCATTTCCAGGGCTGCGGCCATTCGCCTTCGGCGATCACGAATTCTTTTTTGGTCGCGAGGACCAGAGTTTCGAGCTTTACCGGCGGCTCGACCGGGGACGTTTTCTGGCCGTGCTCGGTAGCTCTGGCAGCGGCAAATCATCATTGGTGCGTGCCGGCCTGTGGCCATTGCTGGAAGCGGAAACAATCGAAGAGGGCAATCGCGGCTGGTCTTGGGTCGAGTTTCGTCCGGGCGATACGCCACTTGTGAATCTCGCCGCGGCGCTGGCTGCGTTGGCTCCGGACAGTGACGATCCCGCCGCTGACGCGGGGCGTCGCGAGCGCTTCATCTTCGAACTGCGCCAATCGAGTCATGGAATCGGTGACGTGCTCGATCTGCTCGGTACCATTACGGGCAGAATACTCATCCTTGTCGATCAGTTTGAGGAGATTTTCCGCTACGCTGCGGCGGCTGGTCGAGACGTCCGTGATCGCGCAGTCGCCGCTGACTGGCGCGAGGAAGCGATCCAACTCGTGCAGCATTTGCTACAGGCAACACGCAATGCAGCGCATCCTGTGTATGTGTTACTTACCATGCGCTCCGACTTCATCGGCGATTGCGCCCGCTTTCACGGTCTGCCGGAGACGATTAGCGCCAACCAGTTCCTTGTGCCGTTCTTGACCCGCTATCAGCGCGAGCAGGTGATCCGCGGCCCAATTGACAAGGCCGGCGCGACGATTGAGCCGGTTCTGGTCGAACGTCTGCTCAACGACTCCGAAAACGATTTCGATCAGTTGCCCGTATTGCAACACTGCCTGCAGAGGCTATGGGAGGAAGCATCCCGGTGCATTGCGGAAAAGCATCCGCCCCATCTGACATTCTTGCATTACCAGGCCATTGGCGGCTTCGAACAGGCGTTGTCGGCCCACGCCGATGAGGTCTTGGCAAGCCTCGCAGAGGACGCATTGGCTGTGGAGCAGACTTTCCGAGCCCTTTCCGAGGTTGATAGGGAAGGGCGCGCCACCCGCCGTGCATTGTCGCTTCAACAATTGCGGGCGGAAGCCGGCAGCAGTGAACCAATCTTAAGTCGTGTCCTCGATCGATTCCGAGATGACGATTGCTCATTTCTGGTGCCACCGCGGTCGATCGTTCCTGACCTCGCCGCCACAACGCGTATCGATGTCGGCCACGAAGCCCTGTTACGCCGTTGGGACAAGATCAGCAGAGATCCCGTCACTGGGGTCGAAGCTGGGCAGGATCGTGGCGGTTGGTTATGGCAAGAGGAAGCTGATGGTCGCACTTACCGGGCGCTTCTTGCGTTAACTGAGGGCGGGACGTCATCGCATGGGGCGACGTTGCCGCTCGACCAGGTTGAGTCCCGCTGGGCCTGGTGGAACGAGCGCCCACGAACAGCTGCATGGGGCGAACGATACGGCGGCCACATCGATCGAGTACGGCGACTATTTGACGACAGTTTAGTTGCCCTCACAACCGAACGGGACCGCCAGGCGGCGGCGGATCGTGCCGAGCAAGAACGGATGCAAGCCACTGCCCGAGCCCAGATCGCGGAAGCACAAATAAGTGCCGAGCGCCGCCTTGCACGCCGCACCCGTATCGCAGCGGCTGTGCTCGGTATCCTCACGGTCCTCGCCGCGGGGTGCGCAGTGTACGGATTATATCAAAAAAGGGTGGCAGAGGCAGCGAAGGAGCAGGCCGTTGCAGCGAAGGAGCAGGCCGTTGCAGCAAAGGAGCAGGCCGTGCGATGGAGCGAGACAGCAGGGATGATCAGTTGTGTTCAGGAACACGCGCTACGCTCGCTTGGAACGGTTGTCCCCACATCCATCACATTCGTGAATGCCAGCACTCATACCATAAGAGTGTACTGGTTGGATTGGAGTGGAACTCGTAAGGCATACCCGACTATCGCGCCAGGGCAGCGTCTCCCGTTGACGACGTATATAAGTCACTACTGGGTATTAGCCGATCAGGATGATAAGTGTTTCGCGATTTATCAACCGGAGCCATTTGAGCGCGAGGTGGATGTCGATGACACATTCTGGAAAATGACACATCCATGAGTTCGTTACGCCGCGCGACGGAGCGGAGCGCGCTCTGCCGTTACATAACGTCCGTCACGTTACCATTCAATTTGGCCGAACCGCACCACTGCCGCCAGGTGCTCTCTGTCCCCTTCGAGCCGGGCGTAATCCAAGGCAATCTGGTCGGCCCCAGCCATCTCAATAACTCTCCGGCGCAATCACATTCTGCGGCTTCCCCGCCAGCGCCGCCGCCATCGTCTCAGCTCCCTTCGACCGAATATCATCCCACGCCTGCGGCGTATAAAACGCGCTGTGTGGCGTAATCACCAACCGCCCAACCGTCCACGGCTCCCGCGCCCGATACGCCCGGATCAATTCCGGCACCGGCTCGACCGGAGGCTCCACCGGCACAACATCCAAGCCAACCCCCGCCAAATGTCCACTCTTCAGCAACTTCGCCACCGCATCGATATCGACGATCGGCCCCCGCGCGGTATTCACCACCACCGCGCCCTTCGGCAGCATCGACAATTCCGGAAAACCCAGCATTCCCCGCGTCTCCGCCGTCAGCGGAGTATGCACCGACAGCGTATCGGTTTGCCGCAGCAACTCCTCCAACGTCTTTGCACGCAGCACGCCCAGACCAAGCTCAACCCCATTGGGCAGATACGGATCGTAAAACATCACCCGGAACCCAAACGTCTTGGCCCGCAGCGCCACCGCCGTGGCAATCCGCCCCATGCCGACAATGCCAAACGTCTGCACACCCGAGCGCACCAGCAACGGATCGTCGACATACCCCCAACGCGCCGGAGGATCCGCCCGCTGCGCCTCCAGATGCAGCAGCACCCCCCGCCGCAACGTCAACGCCAGAGCCATGGCGTGATC
>JBEKQQ010000170.1:0-11596 GCA_049519555.1 Acetobacteraceae bacterium | reverse complement strand
TATGGTCGGTCTGCCATAAGCACGGCTACGTGACATCGGCCGATTTCGTGCGCGGGCGGTATGGCAATCGCTGGCTGGCACTGGCCGTTGCGTTCACCGGCATTTTGGCGACGATGCCTTATATCGCGCTGCAACTGGTCGGCATGCAGGTGGTGATCGGCGCGATGGGCATCGAGACGTCGGGCTTTTTCGGTGACCTGCCATTGATCATAGCGTTCATCATCCTCGCCGCATTCACTTACAGTTCAGGTCTGCGTGCGCCGGCGATGATCGCGGTCGTCAAAGACACGTTGATCTACATCACCGTGCTTGCTGCCATTATTGCCGTCCCCGTTCACCTGGGCGGCTTCGGACCCATGTTCGCGGCGATCCCGCCGGCGAAGCTGCTGCTCGCGGCGCCGACTGGCAACAACTGGGGCAGTTTCAGCGCCTACGCGACCCTGGCGCTTGGCTCGGCCTGCGCCTTGTTCCTTTACCCGCACTCGATCACCGGCATATTGAGCTCGTCCAGCGGCCGAGTGGTCCGGCGCAATGCTGCAATGTTGCCGTCCTACTCGCTGATGCTCGGATTGTTGGCTCTCGTGGGTTTCATGGCGATCGTGATCGGTGTGGCGACGATGCCGCAATTCGCGCCCGGGTTTAAGGCATATAGCAACAACTTCTCGGTGCCCGCGCTGTTCATGGCGATGTTCCCCGATTGGTTCGTTGGCGTGGCGTTCGCGGCGATCGCCATTGGCGCTCTGGTGCCGGCGGCGATCATGTCGATTGCCACCGCCAACACCTACACGCGCAATGTGTATCGCGAGTTCATCAACCCGCACTGCACGGATCAGCAGGAAAGCCGGATGGCCAAGATCGTTTCATTGGTGATCAAGGCGGGCGCGCTGGTGTTCATTTTCTTCGTGCCGCTGCAATACGCGCTGTGGCTGCAGCTACTGGGCGGGGTGTGGATCGTGCAGACGGTGCCGTCGGTAATCATCGGCTTATACACGCGGTTCTATCACGGTTGGGCTTTACTGCTTGGTTGGCTTGCAGGCTTCGGCGGCGGGACGTGGATGGTGCTGAGTAACAACTATGCCCCGGTGTATCCATTGAAGTTCATGGGCACCACATTCCCATGCTACATCGCGCTGGCAATGCTGGTGCTGAACCTCGTCGTGGCAACCGTGCTGTCGCTGGTGTTCAACGCGGTCGTGTCGGACAAAGCCCATGACATGACCAAGGCGGCGGATTACGCGTAACCGCTCGTCATGGCGTATGCGATCACGCTGCGGCTCGACGCAACAGCCACGTTGAATGTCGAGGCAATGTGGCAGGCGCTCGCGTCACGAAGCGTGTCCGACGAAGCGCTCAGTCCCGGCTATCCGCCGCATTTGACGCTCGCGGTATTCGCCTCAGATGCCAATGCAGAACGATTGCTTGCCGCCGCGCGCGAGTGTGCCGCGCAATGGAAGGTGTTGCCGACCACGTCCGCGAGCCTCGGATTGTTCCCGGGGAACGCCGTCAACACTGTTTCTGGCGCCCGTTGTCACATCGGCGTTGCTCGAGCGGCACGCCGCGCTGCTGACCTCCCTGGTTGGAGAGCCCACCGATCCGCACTATGAATGTTGCCGATTTGTACCGCACGTCACACCCGCCAGCCACCTGGCTGACCCCGCCATGGCGGTTGCCGCACTCAACCCGTTGCCGCTGCCAATAACAGCCGTCCTCGACAGACTGGATGTGGTGAGGTTTCGGCCGGTTGAAGTATTGGAAAGTCATATTCTGGCGAGCATCTGACCCACCGACATTCGCGCGCCGTGCGACAGTTGCAACCACAGGCTTGCCGTCAACACTTCATCAGCATTTTACCATCAGTTTCCGCGCATCAACCGGGAAAAGCCCACAATGCGCGTGCCTGAACTTCGCACTGCCCTGCCCTGGCTGGTCGGCCTCAGCCTGGCCGCGAGTCTCACCTGCCTCGCCGTTGCCATCTATCTGGGGATTGCCGCCAAAGCCGACGTCACGCAGGAAGCAACCCGGCAACTGGCAGGCCAGGGTGACCTTCTGGCGCGCCAGATCGACAGCGACATGGCGCTGTACGACCTGACCCTGCGCGAGGCCGAGAAGCTGCTGCCGCCCGGCGTGCCGGGAGCGACACCGCCGAACCTACCGCTGCTCGATTTGCCATTGACCGCAGGTTACATTGGGTTCATAAATATGCTTAACGAGTCTGGCGACGTCGTCGCCGACCCACGATCCAACGTATCCCGGCCGGTGAACTTCGCTGGCCGGGATTATTTTCAGGATCATCTGCGGAACCCCGCCGACATTGTCATGATCGGCCGGCCCTTCGCCACCGCGCCGAACCAACACGCCTCTATTCCCATTAGCCGGCGCCTGAACCACCCCGACGGCAGTTTTGCGGGTGTCGTGGTCGCCGGTGTTCATCTGACCTGGCTGAGCGACCTCCTGTCGCGGCCGTCACCCGGCCCACATCCCACGATTACCGTCCGCCGCGGCGATGGTCTCATTCTGATGCGAAACCCGTATGACCCGGACGCGATTGGCCGAACCGATGGTGCGGATCCGGCCTGGCAGGCCTATCTTCGCACTGGCCTGACACAACCTGTCGATGACGGCACCGGAGTTCACCTGTTCCAGCGGCTCGGCGCAGTAAACCTGGTGCTGGAGCTTGGGCTAAGCAACGCTGATATCGCCGCCGGGGAACCGTCCTGGCTACTCTGGCTTCCGTTCTTACCGCTGATACCAGGGCTTTGCTTACTGGGGCTCAGTCTTGTCGCCCACCGAATGCAACGCCGTGGTGACAGGATCGGGGCCGCTGCCAACACCACCTTCGAAGAAAGTCAACGTCTGCTGGCAAACATGAGTCATGAACTCCGCACCCCACTGACCGGAATTCTTGGCCAGGCGGAGATGATGACGCAGGAGGGCGGCCTCAAAGACCGCCAGGCCGAGCGGCTGGCACGGCTGACCGAGGCCGGCAGCCTGATGCGCGATATCGTCGATCGCGTCGTCGACATCGCCCGCCCGGAGGACGCCATCGAGACACAGGTCCTCACTCCATGCGATCTCGACCCTTTGCTCCGCACTGCCCTGGGCGTTGTCGAGGGCGAAGCGAGGCGAAAGGGGTTGCTGCTGACCAGCAGTGTCGATCCCGCCACACCGAGGCGGGCAATGCTGGAACAAAATCGCGTGCAACAGATGCTGATCAATTTGCTGATGAACGCAGTGAAATTTACCGCCCAGGGAGCCGTCACCTTGCAGGTCACGCGAACTACGACGTGGCTGCGATTCGCGGTGGCCGACACCGGGCCCGGCATACCGGCCAGCAAGCAGCACCGGCTGTTCCACGCCTACGATCGCCTCGACACGCCGGCCTCCCGTGCCGAGGGCAGCGGCCTGGGCTTGTCCATCACCGAGCGCTTTGCGCGCCGCATGGGCGGTCGGCTCGGGCACAGTGAAAACCCGGGCGGCGGCAGCGTATTCTGGTTCGAGTTGCCTTACATTGAACCCATCGCCACGGTGGAGGCGACCGTGCCGGCCCCGTTGCCACCCGACATCCGCCATCTTTGTGTTCTGCTGGCCGATGACAATGATCAAACTCGCAGGATAACCGCGGACTTTCTTCGCTCCGGCGGCCACGTCGTCACCGACGTCACGAACGGCGAGGCGGCCATCGAGCTGGTCCGGCAACAAGACTTCGACGTGGTGTTGACAGACATGCGGATGCCAATCGTCGATGGGTTCGAGGTCACAAGGCGGATCCGTGCGTTGCCTGGCCACCGCGCGCGCACGCCGATTGTGCTGGTCACTGCCGATCTCGTGGCAATTCGCGCCGGCGAGTCGGGTCAAACTGGCGTTGATGTTTGCGTGCGGAAACCGTTTAAGCGCGCAGAACTTTTGGCCGCCGTCGCCACTGCCGCCCGGCTGGCACCTGTGCCCGATGCGGTTGCTTCTGACCACGAGGCGCTCAACCCGGCCGCGCTGGCCGAGTTGAAGCAAACTGCAGGTGACGTGGCATTTGCCGGGCACCTCGACGAGGCCGCGCGCCGAATCGCTGGGCTGCTGGCATTGCTGGAACGCCCCGATGCCCCAGAGAACCCTCACCTACGCGAGACGGTGCACGATCTCGTCGGTGTTGCTGGGATGATCGGGCTTACTGCACTCGCCTCAAGCCTGCGGTGCTTCGATACCGCAGCGGACCGATCAGCACCCTCCGCCGCTCTGCACGAGGCCGCCGAGGCATCGCTGCTGGCACTCCGCCGCTACCAGGAGCCGGCAGCGGCTGGACGTTGACCGGAAAGGCCGCTATCCGGCCCTGGGAATGCGTGAGACGGCCCAACCACCGCCGCCATTCTGCTTGGCTTCCCACAATGCCTTATGAGCACGCCGCAGCAACGCACGGGCATCCTCGCCGTCTCCGAGTTGCCGGCTCGCGATCCCTACCGACAGCGTCATTTCGAATGACTCTGCCTCCTGGCCGGACTCGGATTGTTCGATAACGACCGCACCCTCTGGCAACGCGAGGCGCCGTTCCGCCAAACCAACCGCGCGCTCGGCCGCTGTCATGTGATCCATGTTGTCGAGCCATACCGCAAACTCATCGCCACCGACCCGCGCAACCATATCCACCGGGCGCACGATCCCACGCAGCAGATTTGCCGTGCGGATCAGCAGATCGTCGCCCAGAGCACGGCCGTGAGAAGCATTGACGCGGCGCAGGCCATCCAGATCGATCAGAATCATCGTGCCGGTTGTGCCGTCCTGTTCCAGCCGATCGATATGGCGGTTCACCTCGCCGAGAAAATACGGGCGGTTGGGAAGACCGGTAAGCCGATCGATCGAAGCCTCACCCGGACCGTGCTCCAGGATCACCCGCATCAGGCCTGCCACGGCATTGGCGAAATCCGCGTCACGTTCGTCCCACGGAGTAGTCCCGGCCTTGCGCCAGAGAGCGAGGCCGCCCCGGCGATCTGGATGCAACACCCACGGCGATACCAGGATCGGCCGTTTGTCGGCACCAACCGAATAGGACGGCGCGTCCGGGCAACGGCGCAGCATCTGATGCGCGCTGCCGATCGGATCCGGCACGCCTGGCGCGGCATCGAACAGCAACACCGAAGCAGAGTCTGGCCGCGCCATGTCGATTATCGCCGCACCTTCCAATCGCGCCGCTTTGCGCAATTCGGCCAATGCCGCCGCCGCCATCGCAGGTAACCCGCTGTCTTCCATCCCCAATTCTCCGATGCGCGCCAGCCTGAAGTGTCTGAGCGGCCGGAGTCATCGCATACTTTGTCTTGCCGACTGGTAACGACGCGGCAATTTGCGTCATATTCTGAGACAACGGAGATCACGCAACAGCGAAGGAAACGCGCCGTGCGAGCAGTCTGGTACGACCGGCAAGGGCCGGCAAACGAGGTCATCGTTCAGGGCGAACTCCCAACACCGGAGCCCGGTACTGGCGAAGTGCGAGTGCGTCTGGAAGCCTCGGGCGTCAATCCGTCTGACACGTATCGCCGCCGCGGTGCGGTGCCGGCGGAATATCCTCGTGTGATACCCAACAGCGATGGCGCCGGGGTGGTCGATAAGGCCGGCGCGATGGTGCCCGAGCACTGGGTTGGCAAACGGGTCTGGTTGTACAATGGCCAGCGCAACGGCCGCTGGATGGGCACTGCCGCCGAATTCATTTGCCTCAATGCCGATCTGGTGACCGAGTTGCCGGCGCACGTTTCTTTCGCCGAGGGCGCTACTCTGGGGGTTCCGGGCATGACCGCACACGGCTGCGTGTTCGCCGCCGCGCCGTTGCAGGGGAAGATCGTTTTGGTGACCGGCGGTGCGGGCGCCGTCGGGCACTACGCCGTGCAACTCGCCGTCTGGGCTGGCGCGACGGTGATCGCGACGGTCAGCTCCGAGGAAAAAGCGGCACGCGCACGGGCGGGCGGCGCTGCATTCTTCATCAATTACCGCACCGAGGACGTTGCCGCGCGGGTGCGTGACCTCACCGGCGGCGAACTGGTCGACCATGTGGTCGACGTCGATCTGGGCGGCAATCTGGCGGCCGCGCTGGCCTCAGTGCGCGACGGCGGCAGCATCGCGTATTACGCGTCGAATGGTGCACTGCAGCCGGCAGTGCCGTTGCGGACGGTGATGGCCAAGAACCTGACCGTTCGCGGCTTCGTGCTGCCCACCAGCCCGCACGCCGACCGCAAACGCGCGCAAACCGACATGGCCCGCTTCATCGCCACGCCTGGGCGGATCCTGTCCGTGGACGGCACCTTTCCGCTGTATCAAACCGCCGCCGCACATCTTTCGGTCGAGCAAGGCGGCAAAGTCGGCACAGTTGTCGTCGAGCCGCAAAAATAGGCATGATCGCCACCCTTGAGGGAGTTCCGAGCATGGCCGATCCGTCTGTTGCCGTTGTCGTCGGTGCCAATCGTGGCATCGGGCTTGGCGTGGTTACGGAGTTTCTGCACCGCGGCTGGTCCGTCATCGCCACCGCGAGGCGCCCCGATACGGCAACGAAACTGAAATCGCTTGCGGCTGCGAACCCCGGGAGGCTGGAAATCGTTGGGCTGGACCTGACAAACACCGGTCAGGTGGATGGGTTTGCCACAGCGTTGGCGGCCCGGAAACTTGATGCGGTCCTGATCAACGGAGGCACGGCCGGGCCGGATCACATGAGTGCAAGTCAGGCCACCGAGGCGGAGATCGGCAGTTTGATGTTCACCAACGCCGTCGCGCCGATCCGGCTTGCCCGTGGTTTGGCCGGGTTGCTGCGGGAGAAGACAGGGGTACTGGCGTTCACCAGCTCCATCATGGGCAGCGTGGCACTGAACACCGATGGGTATCATGAGCTGTACCGCGCCAGCAAAGCGGCGCTGAACTCGCTGTCGCGCGGGCTGTGGACCGAGGTGAAGGGAACTGGGATCACGTTGTTGAATTTGCATCCGGGGTGGGTGCGGACCGATATGGGCGGGCCGTCGGCGCCGGTCAGTGTTGAAGAAAGCGCACGCGGACTGGTCGGCGTGATCGAGCGAGAACGTGGCAAGCGTCACCACGCGTTTCTCAGTTTTCAGGGGGATGAACTGGCCTGGTAACGGGGGCGAGGCCAGAGCGGTCGGTTTTATCCGTTATGGAGTGCTTGATGACGTCATGGCCTTCTGGATTCACGCAGACGCCAATGACCGAACCGCCCCGACGATCCGATTTGTGGGTGATTGGACGGCCTTCAGGAAAAGCACTCCCGTTCCGTGGGAGGTCTATCAACTCGACCCGGCGATTGTGCCTCCCGAGGCTGGGGTCACGTCACCGCATCAACGAATCCCCGAATTAATAGAATACAAGGCCAATTTTCTGTCTGTGGAGAAGCGCGCGTTTTGATCGAGCAACCGGAACCGGGCGTGCATGAGTTTTTCGCGGTGCGCCTCAAACCGAAAAATCCGGCGAAAATCCCGGTGGGTATGGACCGACCGCTGCTCGTCCAGCCATATTTTCTACTTAACATCCAGACCAGGCTCGGCGCTGTTTGTATAGAGAAATCGGACGTGGTGGTGACTACCGGTGGCCTTTACGAGCTGGTGCAGCTTCGTCAAACACAGTACCCAGTCAAGGTTCTCACATTGTTAAAGAGTATGATTGCGGGTCATCACCTATGGAAAGGACGATACCAATTCACTCGGTATACGTTCTGTTCGGATGCTTTAGCGGAGCGCATACAGAAGTTGCGCGGGAAATACATCATATTTGAAAACGTGGATGAGATTTAGGACTCGATCTGCGGGAGCTGTCATTATCTCGCATTCATGGTCCTCGACGACACAAACCCCACCTGCTGTGGATGCGGGTCATGAAACCTTCGTGACCGTCGTCTTTGTGATAAAATCGGCCGTGCCTCACGCCGAGCCGTCGCGGCCGATCCGGAGTTTTCGCCTCGCGGAACGATTGCCCTTTGTAACCTCCGTCTGAGTGTGGTCGTGCGGCCCGCACTTTCACAAGGGAAGTAAAGCACACCAAGCACACGAAGCATTCTTATAATCCCGTCACATCCGATGCCGCCATCAGCAGAATTGCAGCCATACTGGAGCAAAGCCACGGAACCTGCCAAGATCACGCACGTTCGGAGGAAATACGACCATGCATCGACGCGGCTTTCTGGCCGGCGCCGCCAGCACTGCGCTGGCAGCTCCGGCGATCGGCGGCACCACGAAAACCTTGTTATTCGTGCCGCAATCGCCACTGGCCAGCCTGGATCCGGTGTGGACCAGCGCCATGACAACCCGAAACATCGGCTTTCAGATTTACGACGTGCTGTTCGGCCGCGATGAGTGGATGAACCCGAAGCCACAAATGCTCGCTGGCTATGTCATCGAGGACGACGGCAAGCGTTGGGTCATGACACTACGGGAAAACCAGTGGTTCCACGACGGCAGCAAAGTGCTGGCCCGGGACTGCGTTGCGTCATTGCGGCGGTGGATGGTGCGCGATCCCGCCGGGGCGACGTTGTCGTCGCGCCTCGACGCGATGGAGGCGCCGGACGATCGCACGATCGTGCTGCGGCTAAATCGAAAATTCCCGCCGCTGCCGAAAGCGCTGTCAAAATTCCAGACCGCCGCGGTGATGGTGCCCGAACGGCTGGCCAATACCGACCCGTTCAAGCAAATGCCGGAAGCGATCGGCAGCGGGCCATTCCGATTTCTGAAGGATGAATACGTCATTGGCAGCCACGCCGCGCTGGTGCCGTTCGAACGCTATGTGCCGCGCGATGAAAAGCCGAGTTTCACCAGCGGCGGCCATAAAGTGCTGGTCGACCGAATGGAATGGAAGATGATCCCGGACGCCGCAACGGCGGCGAACGCTCTGGCGACCGGCGAAATCGACTGGCTGGAAATGCCGTTGCCCGATTTGCTCCCGGTGCTGCGCAATGCACCAAACGTCAAAGTGGGGCGGTTGGACGATTACGGCTTTATCAGCCAGTTGCGGCCAAATCATGTGATTGCACCAACCAATAACGTGAAAATTCGCCAGGCGATCCGCGCGGCGATCAGTCAGCGGGAGGTGATGGATGCCGTGATGGGCGGCGATCCGGAAAGCGCGATCGTGCCGATGGGTTATCTGGCGACCGGGAAACCGGAAGTCGACAATGCCGGGATGGACGAACTCACGAAAAAGCGTTCTCCGGACGAGATCAAAGCGCTGTTCGCCGATGCCGGATACCACGGCGAAACCCTCGTGATGCTGCACACGACCGATCAGCCGTTTTATAATCTTGCAACTCTGGTGGTGCTGGATTCGCTGAAGCGGGTCGGCGTCAACGTTGAGGACCAGGCCATGGACTGGGGCACCACGTTGCAACGGCGCAGCAGCAAAGCGCCATTGGACAAGGGCGGTTGGTCGCTCTTCGTCAGCGTTACACCAGTGCCGGAATATCGTGATCCGCTGCTGGGTTCACTGCTGCGCGGCAATGGCAAGGACGCGTGGATCGGCTGGCCCGACATCCCGGAGATGGAAGCCGCGTATAACGCGTGGCTCGACGCCGAAACGCCAGCGGAACAAACTGAGCTGGAACGTAAGATCCAGCTCATCGCCATCGACACTGTGCCGTTCATTCCACTGGGCCGCTATCTGCCCAGGACAGCGTGGAGCAAGGGGATCAGCGACCCGGGGAAAGGTCCGGCACCGACGTTCTGGAACGTGAGTAAGTCCTGATCACCTGACCTTGTACCAAGGATGCGGCACCCCGGGGGTGTTGACCCGCAGCGTGTAGACCGAGGTGCTCGCCGTAAACAGCAGCGTCCGTAAATCGTCGCCGCCGAATGCGATGTTGGCGCACACTTCGGGTGTCTCGATGATGCCGATCGACTTGCCATCCGGGGCAAACACCCAGGTGCCCGTCGTTCCGGTGCAGAACACACGGCCGGCCTGATCGACCTTCATCCCATCCGGCACGCCGTTGGTCTTGTCATGCGACATATCCGCAAAGATCCGCCGTCGCACCATGTTGCAGTTCTCATCCAGCTCGATGGCGTGGATGTATTGCGTCCACCGCGTGTTGGCGACGTACAGCGTGCGCTCATCCGGCGAAAGCGCCAACCCGTTCGGGTACTCGAACGCCGCCAGTTCGCTGACCGTGCCGTTGGGCGCAATCTTGTAAATCATCGCGTTTTGCACTTCGCGTTCCGCCACCGGCACACGCAGTGACGGATCAGTGAACAGCAACGTACCATTCGAGTGGCAGATCACGTCGTTGGGCCGGTTCAGCCGCTTGCCCTCAAATCGATCGATCAGCGTGCCTACGGTGCCGTCGAGTTCGGTGCGTGTGACCCGTCGTGCGTCGCCTTCGCAATTGATCAGGCGGCCCTGCAGATCGAAGGTCAGCCCATTGCCGCCCTGGGTTTCACGGACTTTCTCGTGCGGTTGGCCCGGCGTGACGCGAAACAGACCGCTGCCGCGGACATCGACGAAATAGAAAAATCCGTCCGGATGCCACAGCGGGCCTTCGGTGAAGATGAATCCGCCGGCGACTTTCTCGAATGACGTCGTGTCGTCCAGGACGTCGGACAGAGTTTCCATGGCAGCATTCTCCTTGTTGGCTGCCGGCATCGCACCAGAAACAGCGCCCGCTGGCAAACCGGCGGCGCGGTTATTCCGCCGGTTCGAGGCTCGACAACGCGCGGCCCTTGGTTTCCGGCAGCATGAGCAGGGCCACGATCATGACCGCAAAACCGAGTCCGCTGAACACCACGATAGCGTTCGCCAATCCAAGTTGCTTCGCGAGGAACCCAACCATCGCCGGAAAGATCGCGCCGATCCCCCGCCCGGCGTTGTAGCAAAAGCCCTGCGCGACGCCGCGCACCGCGGTCGGGAACAGTTCCGTCATGAATGATCCCATCGGCGAAAACATCATCAAATTGATGTAGCCGAGCACGAAGCCGACCGGCAGGATCATTTCATTGGAAAGCGGCGCCAGCATATAGATCAGCATCATGACGACCGACCCAAGCACCGAAACAAAAAACGTGTTGCGGCGACCGATCGCATCGGCCAGGAACGCTCCGGATACGAAACCGCAGAAAGCGCCCAGTATGAGAACTATGAGGTAGGAGCCGGTGCCGACCGAAGACATGTGCCGCTCGGTTTTCAAATATGTCGGCAGAAATACCGTCAGGGCGTAACTGCTGCCTTGCGCGCCTGTCACCATCATTGCCACGCGCCAGGTGGTGGCCAGATAGGGCGGCTTCAATGCTGCAAACAGATGCATCCAGCCAGTTGCTGCGGCGCGGCGTTGTTGCGAAATTTCCGGTTCCTCGACGAAGCGGCGGATCCAGAACACCAGCAGTGCCGGTGCCAGACCGATCCAGAACATGGCGCGCCAGGCGACCGTCTCGGGTAGAAAGGCGAACAGCAAGGTGAACATCAGTGCGGCGGTGCCCCAGCCGATCGACCACCCGGTTTGCACCAGGCCAACGGCCCGGCCGCGATATTGGTCGCGAATGACCTCACCCATCAGCACCGCGCCGGCCGCCCATTCGCCGCCGAAACCGAACCCCTGCAAGGCACGCAACACGAACAATTGATTGAAGTCCTGCGCGAAGCC
>JBEKQQ010000169.1:0-11658 GCA_049519555.1 Acetobacteraceae bacterium | reverse complement strand
GCCGATGAACAGCTACATCGATAACATCGGGGTCGCCAACGCCGGATCATTGGTGTTGACGTTCGACAACGCCTCGCTCGACCTGTCCGGCTGTCCGGCCGTGGGACGCTGCGGCCCACTGATCACGCCGAACCTCTATAACCCGCCGGGCGTGGCGTTGACGGTCTGTGACACGGTGCCCGACCTCTCCAGCTATTCCGTGACGCTGAACACTCTGACGACCGCGTTGGCCGGCGAGATCAACGAAGTGTACGTCTACGTCCAGGACCACGTTCTGACCTTGTATGCGGGTAAGAAGGTCGGCGACCTCGTGCTCAGTTGGGTCTCACAGGAACAGGGCAACGTGCAGCTCATCGGCTATGTCGAGGGCGCGCCGCCCTGCCCAATGGTCAACATGACCAACAAGCCCGGGACCAACCATCTCGAGCCGACGACGGTCTATGTCGGGGCGACGTCGATCAGCTTTATCGCGCCGACGTCGGTGACGGTGACGTATCAGAATGGCGAGGACTACTCGTACGAGGGCAAACAGACTTACGACAGCCAAACAGGCGTCGACGTCGGGTTAAACACGCACCTGTCTCCGCTGGGGTTCGGGTTGGCCCTGGCAAAAGGCGCGGTGTTCGCGGTTCATGTGAGAGCCAGCGTTTCCTCGGTGGAAGCAATTCTCGGCCCACTTCCTCCGATCCCTATTGTTCCCAACATCCCGGGGAGCCCCCCGATCCCTGCGCTTCCCACGTTGCCGGGACCCTCCGGGTACAAGGCCACGTACAGCAGCAGCGAATGGCAACAGACCGCCAACACCAGGTTTGAAGAGTCGATCAAGTACACGGTCAGGTTGCAGGGCACGCTGGCTCCCTTCACCGGGGACCAGTTCATGGCGAGCCTCAACACGCTGACGACGCCGAGCGCGACGCCAGGCAACCCGAGCGCCAAGACGGCGATCCTGCCCAATCCGAACCTGGGGGGGTTCACCTCCTCGAACCCGCCAAGCGCGCTTCCGAAGACCCCAACGGAAGAGAAATTCGGCGCCCGGATGTTCGTCCCGTCGCCCTATGGCCAGGCCTTCGTGACGTCGCAGACCCTCGACGTCTATCAGCAGACGCTGCTGCAGACCAATACGGTGTACGGATTTGTTAGGATCCCGGACACCCAGACCCCACGTGATTTCAATATCGTGTCATTCCGGATGAGCAGCAAGTACATCCGGCCCGGCGTGCTCGATGGGGTTGTCGGGTACGTCTACAATCCGGCGACTCTGCCCACGGGCCAGCAGACTTACGCGACCTCCACCGGTCAGATGCAAGTTCTGTATGATGGCAACTTCGCGCCCGGGGACGTCGGGCACAACGCGAGCTATATGCGCGTCGTCGAGGCTTATCAGCTCAAGAAGCAGATCGATCAGGAGTCGTTCAACGCGATCGCGCTGTATCAAACAGCATACAGCACGCAGGGCAGTCCCACCGACTCCAGCCTGACCCCCGCGCTCGATTTCTATAATGAATACGTGTGGTCATCGCGGGGCGGCACCCAGGAGGTCAAGCACGCGTACGCGACCTCATACAATGAGGTCTATACGTTGACGACCGGCAAAACGCTCGTCAACGACATGACCTTCAACATCAAGCTCAATGCCGCCAGCGTGACCGTCGTCGATTACAAAACCAAATCTTCACACAAATCGAAAGACACGTTCAAGTACAGTTACCATGCCAGCACGGCCTCGTCATTCGATATCGCGGCCTCGTTCGACGGCATCGAGACCGATACCCAGATGCGCTACGCCTGCAATAACGACGCGCATTTCGTCATGAACAACAATTCGATGTTCAATCCCAACAATCAGAGTGGACTGAACCTCGTCATCGGGTCCGATGGGCTGGTGTACAATATCGTTCCCTCCGTATCGTCGGGCGCCGGCTTGCCGATTTCGGATAATATCGACACCAGCGAGACCTACATGCAGCCGCAGCCGTCGTTCACGTCGGGCAACGCGGACGGATTGACCGGGAATCTGGAACCCTACGATCGTCCCGGCAAGATCAAGTCGTTCCGAACCTATGCCTTTTTCCTGCAACCGACGGATCAAAACGCGACCGACTTCTGGGAAACCGTCATCGATCAGATCTGGCTGGCGAACAGTCCCGATACCGATGCCGCCGCCATGCGCTCGGCACAGGGCAACACGTCAGTTCCCTGGCGGCTGCTGCATCGCGTGACGTATTGCGAGCGGTTCCTGCCGCCGATTTCGAACGAGGCGATCGTGGTGCCACAGATCACGCCGGTGATGGCGGTGCCGGTGTTGAACGCGCCATCGGATTTCCTGTTCAAGGACATCACGCAGTTCCTGCGTCCGGCGCTCAATCCGGCGAACGACATCGAGGCCAATATCGTGCTGGTGGCACCCACGGCGTCAGGCCTGAGCGCGGGGTCAACGCCGACGACGGGAGCGGGCGCCGGCAGCCCCGTGCCGCCGAACAATGTCATTCCGTTCGACCTGGCGAAAACCGCGGCCAGCATCGTCAACTGGGGTGATTCGATAAACGCCAAACTGCTGGCCCAGGTGCTGACCTCGGCGCTCGGGATCAATACCGTCGCGATGTCCACGATGGTGCCGCCGGGATCGACCAAGGTCACCGACGTTCTGGACCCGGTCAGCGATGCGCCGCTCTACAGCGTGTATGCGGATCCGAACGGGCTCACCGTGAATGTATCGACGCGGTTCGGCATCATCGTCTATCAGGACGTGAACGGTAACCCGATCCAGTACTACGACGGCAAGACCTACCACTCGTTGCAGGCAGACTTCATCGCCACCCAGGACGGCACGATGATGTACTACATCGAGCCACCCGCGACTTACGACCAGACCGCATTCGATCTGACCGGTGACTACGATCTGTTTGGCCATCCGGGCGACGAATGGCGTTATTATCTGGTCTCGGGGTTCAGTTCGAACATGACATCGCAGGCGACCGTGACAGGGGCCGGCCCGTTCCTGTCATCAAGCGGGGCGACGCCCTATACGGGCTTCAACGTCGCCACCTCGCAGCACACCATCAAAGGGGCGGTCCAGGTGGCGGGATATGTCCTTGTCCAGGGCATCCTGCAATGGCCGCAGGTCAACGCGAATGCGGAAACCTTCGCCGACGTTCAGGTCTACAAGACCATGAGCCTGCTCGATACGTTCCCAATCGGCGATCCCGAGGTCCTGGTTGGCTTCCTCGGAGCGCAGTATCCGGCGGCGGCCTTTGTCGCCAACAAAGCGTTCAATCCGCCACAGCCGGGAAACGACGAGATCAGCCTTGTCTTCGCGAAGAATATCATTTCGTACTTCAACACCGAGCAGCAGGCACTGCTTCCGACTTAAGACGAAGAGGGCATTTTCACGTTGGCAGGCGAGGGTCAAAGCGGAAAGCTGGATCACGTCCGTCAATGTGGTGGGAATTCTGGCGCGATAAGGTGGCACTGACTCATTGTGAATTGGCGCCCAAAGGGGACCCTACCACAATCTGGCCTATCCGATTGATATAATGGACGTTTTGTTCAATCATTCCGAAATGCGATCGGCGTTGAATAATGACCCCTCGCCCCAGCATCCATATCATTGATAAGGCGCACGAAATTGCCGATCCGGTAGGGTTACTTTTGAAAGCCGATACGGGGTCATGGTACCGCGCCGAAACATACTCGTAAGAACACGAGAGCCCGCCAGAACTGGCGAAATTCGCTCGCAGAGTGCTTTCAGGCGAGCAATCGCACCGTCAGAGGAACGTCCGGATCACGATCATCGATTCACAGGTCAACGCCTATGAGGCCAACACGTCGAAGCGACCGTGGCACAGCGTGCCGAGCTGGCCGCCGCACGTCACGGATGACGAGATGGTGGCGGCGATGGACACTGTCGGCGTCGACAGTGCGATCTTCATCTCCGCTTTCGGCTTGTACCAGCACGACGCCTCGCGGCGACGGCGGCGTGCGCGGAAGAGACAGCCTTCCGGTGGTCGACGCCGCGCACACGATTGCACTCGCCCCCTGTGAATCCAAACTGTCCCCGATGTCTCAAAGCAACGGCAACTGCACCTCGCGCCGCTCGCGCATCGACAGCGTCACGGCGTCTGTCCATTCCATGTATTTTACAGCTGTAACGAAATCCGTGTGAGTTACTCCCTCGCGGCCGCGCACGGCGTTGACGAACTCTTCCTCCACCCGCCAGGCGCCGAGTTTCGCGGGATCGATCGCAAGCGCGCCCATGGCACCGCCTTTCTTACCGAGCTGCAGGTAAGGCTCGGCGTTGTTCGGCGTGATGAAGGCCAATGTGCCTTTGTCGCCGAAAATCCAGGCTTCGGTCTTGCTCGGCGTATGTCCAAGTACCGACGAGAGCAACAGGCGATACTGACCGCCCTGCTGCAACTGGCCAGTGACGTCGACATGGTCGGGGATGGTGATCGGCACGCGCGCGCCGGACTCGTCTCTGCGGTGCTTCACCACCACCTGACCGACGGCGAACGCGCTTGAGGCGTGACCCACCCAGCGCGCCATCTGCTCGTACCAAATACCGAGCGCCATGATGTTGTTGCCTGAGAAATCGCGGCTCTGCCGCCAATGCAGCGGCAGGTCCGGATTGGGATAGTCGCCGATGGAGACGCACAGGTCGATCGCGATCACGTTACCGATCGCCCCGCCAGCGATCGTGTCGGCGATGGTTTGGTCCACCGGGAGCGTCATTGGCGCCGGCACGATCTGTGCGATCCGCGACGGATTGCGGCGCGATGCCGCCAGCATCGCATGCGCTTCTCGCGCGTTCATCGCCATCCGAGCCTCGCACAGCACGTGCTTGCCGGCGTCGAGCGCGGCGATCGTCATTTCGGCATGCGTGTAAGGCCAGGTGCCGATGCACACCGCATCGATGGTCTTGTCCGCGATAATCTCGGTCCAGTCGCCGTAAGCCTTCGGGATGTCCAGTTCCTTCGCCGCCTTTTGGCTCGACGCCAGACTACGGTTGGCAACGCCGACAATCTCGACGCTGTTCTGCGTGCGTAGGCCAGGAATGTGCCTCGACCGCGTATTGGCGCCGGCGCCGATGATACCAATGCGGAGTGTGTCTGTTGCCATGGCTGGTTCATCCTGGTTCATGCAACGTTCGGAGCGGCTCGCGAGGAGTATTCCACCATCGTCACTGCGAGGCTCGACGTCAATTTCGGACGGTTGAGGGAAGTGCGACAGCGTCGATCAGGCCGCCGTGACGAAGCGGGTCCGATCCGCCAAACTCCACCTGGCGGCAACTGGAAAGGAGAGCGGACATGGCACGCTTCGACAACAAGGTGGTGCTCGTGAGCGGCGGGGCGCGCGGCCAGGGTGCCGCGGAGGCCCGCCTGCTGGTGGCGCAGGGTGCGAAGGTGGTAATCGGCGACGTGCTGGACAATCAGGGCCAGGCGCTTGCGGTCGAGCTCGGGCCGGCCGCGGCCTTCGTCAGGCACGATGTGACCTCGGGAGCCGATTGGGCCCGCGCCGTTGAGGCCGCCCAGAAGCTCGGCGGCCTGCACGGCCTGGTCAACAACGCCGGGATCTACCAGCCGGCCGCGCTGATGGAGACCGACGACGCGCTCTGGCAGCGGCACATTCAGATCAACCAGTACGGGTGCTTCCTCGGCATGAAGGCGGTCGTGCCGGCGATGGAGCGCTCGGGCGGAGGCTCCATCGTGAACATCTCATCGGTCGCCGGCCTCAAGGGCTCGCCCGGGTCCTTCGCCTATGCCGCGACCAAATGGGCGCTGCGGGGGATGACCAAGTCGGCGGCAATCGACCTCGGCGGCCGCAATATCAGAGTGAACTCAGTTCATCCTGGTCCAATCGACACCGACATGATCGCGTTCCGCACGCCCGAGCAGCGCGAGGAGCGGATGAAGCAGGTGCCGATGCATCGCCAAGGGACGCCAGAGGAAGTCGCGCAACTGGTGGCATTCCTGCTCTCCGACGAGAGCAGCTACATTACCGGCGCGGAGATCGCCATCGACGGTGCTTCGTCGGCATAGCTCCCAGTGTCGGGTTGCTGCATTGACGGAGAGCTTGCAGGGCCACGCCTGGGCGGAGGAATACTGGGACCACGGCTACCGCATGCTGGCATACGGATTGGACCACATGCTGTTCCAGGCCACCCTGAGCGCGGGGCTGCGCGGCCTGCGGACATTGGCCTCGGAGGCTCGAGGCGCGGACCGGCCGACACAAACACCAACGTAACGACAGAGCGCGGCGTTCATCGTGGAAGCGACCGGCATCGCACGTCATGATCGGTCTCGCGCTGGCCATTCAATCGGCGAAAATCTTCACGTCGTGTTCTGGGTGTCTATCGGCGCGACAACGTTTCGGTCGCCGGACACATGACCCGTCCCTCGGTGGAACGCCCGCCGTTGCGCTCGGCCGTTCGGCCGACAAAAGCACCTTCGGTCAGCATTGCCATTGCTCCGGATGGTCGGTCATGACGCCGTATTTGCTATGCCAGGGCTTCTGTTCCTTCGCCCAGAATGCCTGACATCTTGTGAGCCGCATCCGACGTCCGCCCCGTCTTCTCCCGAGGGTGCTGTTCGGCGCGCGGACCACGCGACTTCTTCATGGCTTGATCTGGCCGAAGGACGGCTGCGCCTCGATCGCCTGGGACGCAACGGCGTCGGATCGACTTTCTTCCCCTGGGCGGAAGCCCATTCCTCGCGCGGCAAGAAACTCTCACCGCCGCCATCCTCCGCTGCGCTCCGGCCCGTGAACGGGTGTGTCGTCGATCGCCTCCGGCTTCCCGATCGCCGTCGAGGCCGCGGTGGTCGCGGGCTCGAAACCAGCAAGGAGAAGTGACATGGCCAGCATCGGTTCTTTCAAGAAGTCAGGCAGCGAGTTCCAGGGCGAGATCGTCACCCTGAGCGTCCAGACCAAGAACGTCCGCATCGTCCCCGAGACCAACCGGGCGAACGACAACGCCCCCAGCCATCGGGTCTATGTCGGCCGCGCCGAGATCGGGGCCGCCTGGTCGAAGCGCTCCACCGAGGGCCGCGACTACCTCTCGGTCAAGCTGGACGATCCTTCGTTCAACGCTCCGATCTACGCCAACCTGTTCGATGACGAGGACGGCGACGGCCACACCCGGGCCTGCTGTTCACATGGCGGCGCCAATTCCGGAACCGAAAATTCTCGCCCGCGCACGAGCCGCTGTTCCTTCCGGTCGAGACGCCGGTTCACGATCTGTCGGCTCCACGGCCCAGGGGCGAGCAATCGGAGAGTCGCAAACCACGTCACATCGAGATCGAACTGAAGGATGGAAGCCGTGTGCGCGTCGAAGATGGCGTCGACCTGACCACGCCCCGCCGCGTGCTGACCGCGTTGCGCGGATAATTATCCCCGGTCCCGGGGTACGGATCTGGCTCGCCGCAGGCCTGACCGACATCCGGCGCGGCTTCGATGGCCTCGCCGCGCTGGTAGCGCAACGACTGGGCAAGGACCCTTTCAGTGGGCAGTTCTTCATTTTTCGTGGCTGTCGCGGTCATTTGCTGAAGATCTTGTTCTGTGCCGGGCAAGGGCTCGTTCTCTGGGCCAAACGTCTGGAGCGCGGCCGTTTTGTGTGGCCTCAGGCCAAAGACGGCGTGGTCTCGCTGACGCCGGCGCAGTTGGCGATGCTGACGGAAGGGATCGACTGGGTGCGTCGGGAGACCGGCAAGAGACAGGAGGTGAAAGTCCGCCACGGTGAAGGAGTAGCGATCCACATCGACCCCGAGTCATGCGCGAACGGTCGCGACGCCACGCGTGAAGCGTTGACAGGGGTGCGTGCGAGCCAGCCATTGAGTGGCGAAAGACTTCACAATCGGAGCGCCGATGTCATTCAGTCGGCAGAAGGCAACACGGTCTGGTGCGTTAACGCGAGTACCCGGCCGGCTCCGCGTCATCGTAGACCCTGGCACGCACGTACGTCTTTTGCACGGGAACCGAGAGGTCTCCGTACCGCCACGGGGTGCCGATCCCGTGGCCGCACCGGGAAGGCACGATGCCGAAGCCGGTGATGCATGGCGCGGAGAAGTCAGACCCGCTGGTAGTACCGATGAAGCTGGCGAACAAGGCGGGGCAGCCCGCGGCGGAGTCGGTGGAGGGAAGCGGCGGGACCGAGAGGAATGCGCGGCTGCAAACCACGGTCCGGACGCAGAGCCGGGATGCCGTGTCACGGGCGCAGGCGCGAATGCGAGAAGCCGTAACCAGGAACAAGAAGGAAAAGCTGACGGCGCTCCTGCATCACATCAGCGTGGACGCTCTTCGGTGGGCATTCCTCAATCTGAGGAAAGACGCGGCACCGGGGATCGACGGGCTGACATGGGCCGACTACGCGGAGAACCTCGAGGGCAACCTCGCTGATCTCCACGAGCGGCTCCACCGTGGAGCGTATCGAGCGCTGCCCTCGCGGCGACGGTTCATCCCGAAGCCCGATGGCAGGCAACGGCCGCTCGGCATCGCCGCCCTGGAGGACAAGATCGTCCAGGCCGCCGTGGTCGCCATCCTGACGCCAATTTACGAGGCCGAGTTCCTGGGCTTCAGCTACGGGTTCGGTCCTGGGCGAAGCCAGCATGATGCGCTGGACGCGCTCGGGTACCGTATCAAGGGACGCTATATCTGGTGGGTCCTGGACGCCGATATCCGTTCGTTCTCCGACACGATCAGCCACGATTAGCTGATCCGGTTCGTGGAGCATCGGATTGGCGACACCCGGATCATTCGCCTGATCCAGAAATGGTTGAAGGCGGGCGTGCTGGAAGAAGGTCAGCGGCTGGATACGTTGGAAGGGACGCCACAGAGCGCGGTCATCTCGGCACTGCTGGCGAACATCTACCTTCATTACGTATACGACCTTTGGGTTCACGCGTGGCGTAAGCGGAACGCGACCGGCGATCTCGTCGTCGTCAGATATGCCGACGACACGATTGTTGGTTTTCAGCATCGATCAGACGCAGACGGCTTCCTCAACGACCTGAAGGAGCGCCTGACCAGGTTTTCGCTCACTTTGCACCCTGAGAAGACGCGTTTGTTGGAGTTCGGGCGGTTCGCCGCTCGACGACGGGCCAAACGTGGCGAGGGCAAGCCCGAAACGTTCGACTTTCTCGGCTTCACGCATATCTGTGGGACCAAGAGGAACGGCCAGGGTTTCCAACTCACACGCAAAACGCAACGGAAGCGGCGTATGGCTAAGCTCACGGCCGTGGTTGAGGAACTACGCGGTAGACGGCATCAGACGATCCGGGAGCAGGGCCAGTGGCTCGGCGCCGTGTTGAAGGGGTACTGTGCCTACTTCGCGGTGCCGACAAACATTGCCTCGCTGCGTGCCATGCGGCACCACATCAAAGTTCGATGGCGTATGGCACTCCAGCAACGGAGCCAACGCCAAAGTATGGGTTGGCGCCGTACGGAACGGCTCGCTGATCGCTATCTTCCGCAGCCGAGCATCCTTCACCCGTGGCCGCAACAAAGGTTCCTCGTCAAGCACTCGAGGTAGGAGCCGTATGCGTGAATTGCGCACGTACGGATCTGTGCGGGGGGACCGGGGCAACCCGGTTCCCTACCGCGATCGGATGCCGGCGCGTACCTGGCAACCTGAGATGGCGGGCTGAAAATTGGTCTGTGCGCTGCATTTTTCGCTTGAAGCGACGCGAATTCGCCGGCCAGGCTCTTGTCATGCCTGATGACGTTTCTGACCTGCCGGACGACCTCGCCGCGTTGCGGGCGATGGTGCTGAAACACAGGGCGGAACTCGCAGCCGCGCGATCTGGTCTGATCGAACAACAATATGAGATCGAAGCACTGAAAGCGCGGCTGGCCAGATTGCTGCGCGTGACCTTCGGACGTTCGTCGAAAAAACTGAGCGCTGGGGTCGAGCAACTGGACTTGTTGCTCAGCGAGATCGACGAGCAACTGGCCGAGATCGCGCCGACAGACGAGCCGGTTGGGGACGATACCGAGAACCTCGCGCGCAAGCCGGTGCGTGAGCCTCTCCCGCCGGCGTTGCCACGCGGCGTTGTCGAACATCTCACCCCGTGTGGCGAGAACGGCGGTTGCCCCGCGTGTGGCGGCCAACTGCATGCCGGGGCTCGAACGAGACCGAGATCCTTGACTACGTTCCGAGCACATTCCGTGTCGTTCGCCACGTGCGGCCGAAACTGTCCTGCCGGTCCTGCGAGACGATCGTTCAGACTTCGATGCCCGATCTGCCCATCCCGCGCGGCCGCGCGGGTGCCGGCCTGATCGCGCATGTCCTGACAGCGAAATATTGCGATCATCAGCCGTTGCACCGCCAGGCGGAACAATACGCGCGCGAGGACGTCAACCTCGGCCGCTCGACCCTGGCGGACATGGTGGGGCAGGCTGCGCGTCTGCCGGACGAGCGGCTCCGTGTGAGGCTGGAACGCACCGCGCCCTTGCTTATGGAGATGAAGACCTGGCTGGAAACAACGCTGACGCGAATCTCCGGCCGTGGCGAGCTCGCCGAGGCGATCCGATACGCGTTGTCGCACTGGGACGCGCTGACACTGATCCTGCGCGACGGCCGCACCTGCATCGACAACCCAGCCGCCCAAGAGCGAGCCCAGAGGCCGATCGCTCTTGGGCGGCGCAATTGGACCTTCGCGGGTTCAGACACCGGTGGGGAGCGGGCCGCCGCGATCTACAGCCTTGATTGAAACCACCCTATGCCGAGTGCGGCATAGGGTGGTTTATGCCGAACGCCGAACTATGCCGATGGACGTGACTTCAATATGAGCAAGTGCGTGCCCAGCTTGCCCTAATGCAGATTTCGATCACTTTGCCACTCGGCATAGTTCCCTCGCGCAACTGACAGTGCAGGTGGCCTTGATGACAATCGAGACGCCGCATCGTCCCTGGCGGACACGATGCTGCTCGATGTAGCCGCGTCACGCTGCTGTCCAAAGGCCGATCGAAAGGCCGATGAACTATGCCGAACGGAACACCAACGGGACCCACTGGAATCAGGCCCCGCCAGATCGCATTCGGCATGGTTCGGCCTTCGGCATAAACGGCGAAGCTGCACGGGCTCGATCCGCAGGCATATCTGCGCCACATCCTCGACCGGATCGCCGGCCATCCCGTGAATCGCGTGCACGAACCGTTGCCCCGGAACGTAACTGGCATCCTTCCGAGGCTCGATCAGCGGCTTGCCGCGTAAGCGAAACAATCAACAATATAGACCGCGTCCGAGGCCGAACGCTAACACACCATCCGGTCCCTGGAAATGACGCCCGCGAAAGTCGAGCACGCACCCGGCCACCATCCGTGGACAGGACGCATCGACCATCCCGCGACGGGCTCCACGATCAGGCTGATTCAATCGGAGTGTGGGGCCTATAGTGGGTTCGAAAAGATCGCTTTCGCATGATCTCTAATGAATACAAGGCGCAACAATATTTCATTGGCGTGCCGGCGCCGACGATGATGAGCACTATGTCTACGCTGTGGCCCTCTTAGGGCGATAGCTCGGATGCCAGTTTGGCGCTAAGAAATTGTTTCGGGCGGCGCTCTACGCGACACCGGGCTTGCATCCACGGGCTGCGGTGCCTCGCTACGTCCATGAATGACGAATTCGCATGACAGATGATTTGAGCTATAGAGCAAGCTGTGACA
>JBEKQQ010000168.1:0-11904 GCA_049519555.1 Acetobacteraceae bacterium | reverse complement strand
TCCTGCGCGCGCTGGCACGCGAGGGGATCGAGGCCGAACCGGTTCGTACCGGCGCTGAGGTAATCGCCAATGCGGCCCGCCATCCTTACGATCTGATCGTGATCAGCCTGCAGCTGGCCGATGAGGATTCCCTGAAGCTGGTGTCGGCTTTGCGCGCGGCCGACGCGACCCATGAGACACCGCTGCTGCTGATTGCCGAAACCAGTGAGCGCGAACGCGTCTTGCGCGGCTTCGAACTGGGCGCCAGCGACTGGCTGGCGATGCCGGTTGACGAAAATGAACTGCGGGCCCGGGCGCGCAATCAAATCCGGCGAAAATTCTATCAGGACCGGTTCCGGTCGGACCTGAGTACTGCGCTGGAGCTGGCGCTGACCGATCCGCTGACCTCGCTGTACAACCAGCGCTATCTGCGCCGGCATCTGAGTGGGCTGATGCAAAGCGGCCAGGGCCGGCCGATTGCCGTGTTGATGATCGACGTCGATCATTTCAAGATCGTCAATGACCAATACGGCCATGCCAATGGCGACATCGCCCTGCGGCTGATCGCTGACGTATTCCGCAACAACATTCGCGCGTTTGATTCGCTGGCCCGCTATGGCGGCGAGGAATTCGTGGTCGTGATGCCCGGCTCCAACCCGGACGATGCGACCGCGGCGGCCGAGCGGCTACGCCTCGCGGTTGAGACGGTTGTGTTCGAACCTGTCCCGGGTATACGGCACAATCTGTCGGTGAGTGTCGGGGTGTCCTGCACCGGCGACGATGTCTCTACGCCCGAGCGGCTGCTGCACACCGCCGACCTCGCGCTCTATGAGGCGAAACGGCAGGGCCGCAACCGGGTCGAACTCGCGCCGCTGGTTTCGGTCGGCTGAACCACCGACCACGGTACTGCCCACTTTGTGCTCAGGCTCGACGCGGTCATCCGTCGGAGTATCCTGTTCACCTCATGCTCGGGGTCGACCCGAGCATCTGTCGCAGCATGAAGTCTGGAAATGGCGGTCAGTCGGCGCCGACGTGATAGCCGACAAAGGATGGGATTACAGGAGGACCCGAAAATGGCGGGCAGCGCAGCAAGAGAAAACGTTCCAAGGCTTGTTGGCCCCGAAGATTTGATGACCTCATGAGCGAGAACGAAACAGACAAGCCGGTCAGCCTCGAATTCGTCGTGCGACGGCTCGACAGCGTGAACAACAACGTTAACGACATGCGCCGGTCAGTGATCGCCCTGCAATCGCGGTTTGACGGGATGGAGGCCCGGTTCGGTGCGTTGGAAGCGCGCTTTGCCTCGATGGAGACGCGTTTCGCCGGTGTCGAGGCCGGTCTGGAGCGACAGGCGGAGACCGCGCGTGGTCAGGTCGAAGCCAATCACCGGATCGAGCAAATGCTCGCAGATATCGCGAAGAACCTTCCGAAATGAGCGCGGCGGCCAAACCGCCGGACATGATGACACGGCGGCCGAGCTCCTGGACTGGTCGCAGCCTCCTGCTTTGCCGTGATCAGACCAAAGTACGGATTGGCCTAAAAATGGCGAACGGCAAGACGTTCGCGTACGCCGTCCAGACGGGTATGCTTACAACGTAAAAGAATGTGCCCGTGGTCAGAGTGGGCATGAACGCAAACATCTACGCGTCCGATGTGGCCTAACAGGTTACACAGGCTCAACCGTCAGCGTTCGAAGAGGGAGCAATATCTATACAAACAACGCAAGCGGGCATCAGGTTGGAATGACTTATGCCGGGGAAGCAACTCCGAAGAATAAACCGGTTCCGAAGCTCGGCGCTCCTGCTCCGGATCATCCGAGGCCCAGGCCGACACGTTCCGCCAAATCGTCACCGGCACCCGCGCCCGCCGCACCTGTACCGGCGCAAAGCAGCTGGTTTCAGACTCAACCGGCTTCGGTGATACCAACTGACCTCAGGGACGCTGTGCCTTATTATGATAAAACCGGTATGATAAAAGCGGAACAGAAGTGGATGCTCATACTACTGATTTTGAAGGTACCGGAGCCAGCGACGAGATGGCCGAAGCGATACCGGACCTGCGCTCGGATACGATTGAGCTTCCCGTCCTGAATGTCGAGCTTCTCGAACCCCTCGTGTGCCACGTAGACCGAAGCAACCCAGAGCCCGTGCCAAATCCGGGCCGAAGTGTGGAACAAGCCGGATTGTTCCGCCGCGTCAGCCTCTGCCACCAGATCGATGTAGAGGATGCTCTCTCGGGGGAGAAATTCGATAGCCCGATGATACGAGGCGAGTACGAACAGCGCTTCAAACTGCTGGTCAGACAGCGCAACGACGTCGGTCTTCGTCGGCTTCACTGGCGCCGATCCTGGGGACGACAGCCTCGGCCCGAGCCGGAGGTGCGCCCGGCGGGAGCCAAGCCGGCCGCTACTTGATCTTGGCTTCCTTGAACAGCACGTGCTTGCGTGCCACCGGATCGTATTTCTTCAGTTCCAGCTTATTGGTCTGGGCGCGAGCGTTCTTTTTGGTGACATAGAAAAAGCCGGTGTCCGCGCTGGACACGAGCTTGATCTGCACAACATTCGATTTGGCCATGGCCTGGATCCTCGGTCGACGTGGCGCGGCGCGGCGCGGTGATACGGGCGCAAAACATGCGCATCCCGTGCCGTCAGGTCAAGTCGCGATTGGCGCGGGCGCTCCCGGGTGTTACGCGGGCAGCGGGCTTTCCGCTCAGGGTTGCGCGGCTTCGGGCAGGACAACATCCGCCTCGGCCGCGGCTTCCGGCCGCACCGCCTCCAGCAACAGATCCTGCCTTCTGGGCAATTCACGAATGTCGCGCAGTCCGAAGTATTCCAGGAACTTCGCGGTGGTGCCCCACAAGGTCGGCCGCCCGGGAGTTTCCTTGCGGCCACGGGCGGCGATCAGGTCGTTCTCCAGCAGCACGTCCAGGGTTTGTTGCGAAAGGCCGGTGCCACGCAGGTCCTCGATCTCGGGACGCGTGATGGGTTGGTGATAGGCAACGATCGCCAGAGTTTCCAGCGCCACTCTGGGCAAGCGACGTGGCACCTGGACGACCTTGCGCAGCTGCGGGGCGAGGTCCGCCGCGGTGCGGAACTGCAGGCCACCGCCGATTTCGCAAAGTTCGAGACCGCGGCCCTCGTAACGCGCCCGCAGCGCGGCGATCACTGCCGCGGCGTCAAGGTCGTCCGGCAGGATCTGTGACAACGCCCGTGGGGTCATGGGGGTTGCGCTGGCGAACACCGCAGCTTCGGCCAGGCGTAAGGCGGCCTCGTCGGGCTCGCGCAGCGGTGGCGTGGCTGGAACGGTCGGGGCCGGCCCGCCCGCGGCCGAATCCGCGGTTACCGGGACAGGTTGGGCCTGATCGACGGCCACCTGGTCATCCTGAGCCGGATCGGCCTGCGCGGGATTGACCTGCGCCGGACCTCCCTGCGCCGGATCTCCCTGCGCCGGACCTCCCCGCGCCGGATCTCCCTGGACCGGATTTCCCTGGGCCGGATCGGCCTGAGCGGGATCGACCTGAGCGGGATCGACCTGGCTATCTCTGACTGGGTCGGCCCCGAGCGGAGCCAACTCGACCTCATGCTGACCGGGAACACCCTGATCATTTCGCACCGGATCAGTCGTAGCGGGACTGGCCTGAACTGAGCCCGGCTCAATCGGGACCGGATCGTCTCGGTCGGGGTCGTGCCGACGATCCGAGCCCGGATCACCAGAGGCCGCCGTACCGGTCGGAACAGGCGGAGCAGGGCCGGCTGGAACATCTTCTGCCGAATGGGCGTCGGCACGGCCGGACTGGGACGGGGAATCCCCAGTCTGCGCAGGATGGCAGGAAGCGAGGCCGACTTCGACGTTCTCCGCGGCATCGGAGTGGCCCGAAGCGTTATCGATCGGCGCAGCGCCATCATCGGCAGGGACGTCTACCCGTGTGTCGGTCATGCCTCGTCCTCCAAAGCATCGCTGCCGCGGCCCACGAGGATCGGACCGAAGGCTGCCTCCTGACGCAGCCGGAGCTGACCGCCGCGTGCCAGCTCCAGCCCGGCAATCAACGTGCTGGACAAGGCGGCGCGATGTTCCAGCCGGCCCTCCGGATGACTGCTGCGAATTTCCGGCAGGAACTGCTCCAGAGTAGCCCAATCCGGCATCGAGCCCAGCAGCGAAGTCATCCGTTTCAGGGCATCCTGCACGGTGAACCACGACAACTTTCTGGGCTGGTAGGCCACCCGTTTGGTGCCGCGCCGCCGGCCTCGTAGATACGACGCCAGGAACGCGGCCTGATCGATCACCAACCGCGAGTTATCGATCACGGTATGGTCTTCGCGCGCGCCCAGGGTGAACACGTCGATACCGAGTACTGGGCGACGGCCAAGCCAGGCCGCAGCGGCGCGGATCAGTTCCAATGCCTGCAACCGCTCGGTCAGCATTTCGGCAATTTGCTCGGGATCCTCGGGGTCGTCCGCACCGGCCGGCACCAGCAGGCGGGATTTCAGCCACGTCAGCCACGCAGCCATCACCAGCCATTCCGCTGCCAGCTCCAGGCGCACCTTGCGAGCTCCCTCGATCACCGCGAGGTACTGGTCCACCAGCGCCAGGATCGAGATTTTTGCGAGGTCGACCTTTTGGGCTCGCGCGAGGTCCAGCAACAGGTCCAGCGGCCCCTCGAAGCCCTCCAGTTTCAGCAGCAGGCTGTCGTTGGCGGGTGGTACAGCCTCACTGGTGGTTTGCTCAATGTTGGGCTGCGTCTCAGTCATGATATCCGGCGAGCCAGAGGGCAATTGGCACGACGGTTTTGTTCAGCACGTCACCAATCGGGTCGATGTGAAAGACATTGGGCAGCACCAGAATCACCGCAATGACGATGAGCAGACCGTATCGCTCCAGGCCAGCCCAGGAGCGGGCGAGTTGCTCGGGCAACAGGCCGACGAGAACCCGGCCGCCATCGAGCGGCGGAATTGGCAACAGGTTGAACAGACCGAGCACCATGTTGATCAGGATGAAATCGAACAGAATCGTTTGGAGCCAGAGAGGCGCATCCGCTGCGCCGAACCCCCGTAGCGCGACGGCGCTAACACTGGCCAGAAAGAAATTCATCGCCGGTCCGGCCAGGGCGACGACGGCCATGTAGCGCCTCGGGTTGGGGAACTTCCAGGCCGAGACCGGCACCGGCTTCGCCCAACCGAACATGAACGCCACTCTGTGGATGGTCAGCAACTGACTGATCAGCAACAGGCCGGGCAGGATGATCGTGCCCACTCGGTCGATATGCCGCAGCGGATTGAGCGTGAGCCGGCCCTGGTCCCGCGCGGTCGTATCGCCCAGAGCCAAGGCCGCCCAACCGTGCGCCGTCTCATGCAAGGTGATGGCGAAGATGACCGGCACGATGGCCAACAGTGCCTGCAGCACGAAATTGGTGATCATGGCAGGGGTGCAGGGTCGGTCATCATGCCGTCCCGCATGACGGTTTCGCTGTTCATGTCAAACTCCGGTCGCGCTCCTGCGCGAGTGCCTCGGCGTCCAGTTCGAGTCGCCGCCTTGCTGCTTCGGCCCTTGCCTGAGCCAGGCGTTGAATGGCCTGATTGGACAAAGGTGGACACCGCGTCAGCAATGCCTCGGTTGGGGCATACTCCCCACTGCAGTAAAGTGCGAGATCGCAGCCTGCCGCGATTGCCTGGATGGCCAGATCGGCGGGCGCTCCGTCGAGCGCTTTCATCGCCAGGTCATCGGTGACGAGCACGCCCTGGAAGCCGATTCGCTGGCGGATGATTTGCCGGATGATCATGGGCGAGAGGGTCGCGGGACGCGCCGGATCGAACGCCGGGTAGACGATGTGCGCTGTCATCATCCAGGGCAGATCGGCATTGGCGGCAAACGGCAACAGGTCGGCGTCAAGATGGTTCGCTGCCACGATGGGCAGCGACAAATGGCTGTCGACCCGCGCCCTGCCGTGGCCGGGCACGTGTTTGCCGATCGGTTGTACGCCGGCGGCAAGCAGTCCGTCGGCGAAGGCGCGGCCAAGGCGGGCGATTTGCGCTGGCTCCTCGGCAAAGGCGCGGTCGCCGATGACGTCGTGCGCGCCCTGGATGCGGAGGTCGAGCACCGGAGCAGCGACCGTGTTGAACCCGGCATCGGCGCAGTCGAGACCGATCAGGGCACCGCTCAGCCAGGCTCGGCGGACGGTGCCGAGAGACGCTGCGGGTGGGTGGGCGCGCCAGTGTGGCGGCCGCAATCGGGCGACCCGGCCGCCTTCCTGATCCACCATGAACACCGCGTCCCTTGGCAGCACACGCCGCAACGCCGCAATCAGCATGGCGAGTTGCGGCCGATCCTGGATGTTGCGGGCGAACAGGATGACCCCGGCGGGCGCATGGGCCCGGAATAACGCCGCTTCCCTGGCGAGCAGTTCCGGTCCGGAAATTCCGACGACGGCGGCTTTCACCCGTGGAATCGGAACTGGTCGGTTGGTCGATAAATCTTCATGGCGGGCTTTTGCGCGTCACGGTCGGCCCTGTCCACACGCGCACCTGGTCAGCGTGACCAACGGTCAGGTGTCGTCTTCGCACCGGCATGCTCCGGAGCCTCGGTTGACGGGTTTGGCCACGTAGCAGCGGCGTGGAGCGGAACGCGGCACCGCGGGTTGCGCCGACCCGTAGCATTGCGCCCGACATGGCAGTCTGGGTCGCCGGTTTAGCAGAGTTCGGCGGCATGGTCTGGGGGTCGCCCGCTCTCAGCTGATCGCGGTCGCTGCATTACGGCAGAGCGCCGGCGACGGTGGCGAACGTCGTACTGAGGCTGGTACCGAGTGTGGTCACCGACCCTATGATCACGACCGCAACGAGTCCGGCGATCAGCCCGTACTCCATGGCGGTCACGCCACGTCCGTCGCGGACCAACGCTCGCAGATTGTTGATGAACATAAGCATTCTGGGCGTCCTGGCTGGCTCGCTCTGCGCCGTCTGGGAGCAGCACGCGAACCGGAATGAAATCGGTGCCTGAGCGTTCTGCCGGCAGGCTGACGGACACTTCGCATGGCGGCTCCGTCTCGAGGTGCCGGATAGCGGCCTCGTTCAATTCAGCAATATAGGCCAATACGGTTAATCAACCGTTAACGCCGGCGAGGATTGCACAAATGATCGAGAATTCACATGCGGATATGCGTGGACGCCGGGGGCGTAATCGCGTGTAGGCCGGCAATCGCCAGAGTGGCTTCCGATCAGGCTGACCCACTGCCCGCCACCGTCATCGCGAGCGCAGCGAAGCAATCTCCGTCAAGGGGGTCATGTGGATTGCTTCGCTTCGTAACGGGGAAGAAGATAAATACCTTCTCCGTATCGGAACGGAAACCAAAGATCGCCTGGCCTCGTAACGAGCCCGGATTGACTGATCCCTGCCTTTTGCGTGGGATTACAAATCCAGGGCAATCCTCCAACGTCAGTCGTTGTCGGCGGTCATCAGCACATTCCGTATGGTGTCCAAACGATCGCGTCAGTCAGCGTCTGGCTCCGGCAACACCAGTGTGCCCACCAGGCCGTTCACCCCGCCGTAACGGAACGGCGGGCGATAACACGCGGCGCTGTCTCGCTGATGCCGAGGACCATTGCCGCCAGCAGCAGTTGCATCACGACCGCGAGCCCGAGCGCCATGCCAAGACTGAAATGATCGGCAACGATGCCGCCAACCACCGGCATCACCGCAGTGCCAACGATGACAGCAGCGAAATTGGTCATGCCCAGAGCGGTGCCGCGCAATTCTGGCGGAACCTGTTCGGTGACACAGGTGGCGATCACGATCGGACCGAGTCCGAAACCGAAAAACCCGCTCGCCGCCGCCAGCAGCCGCATGGTATCGAGGCCGTAACCGCCACTGACATAAATCGCCAGGGTCACTGCGCACAACAGCGCGCTCGCCAGGATGACCGGACGCCGGCCAAGGTAATCCGAGGCAAACGGCAACAACAATTGACCCGCTGTGCCGACAAGTCCCCAGGCTGACACAACACTCCCCGCCTCAATCAGGCTGAAGCCGCGCACCCTGGTCAGAAACAACACATTGTAGCCGACCGAAAGTTGCAGCCAGCCAAGCGTGGCGCATCCCATCAACGTCACCAGCAGCACCGAGCGCACCCGCATCAGCCCAAGTGCGGCGTGCCATTGGATTTTGTCCCGTGACGTTCGTGCCGTTGGTTCGCGCATGACCGAGAACAAGCCAACACAAACCAGCGCGGTAACCAGGCCGATGATCGGAAACACCCAGCGCCAGCCCAGGTATTCTGTTAATGTCGTAACGATCAATGCGCCGAGCCCGACGCCAAAGAAGCTATATCCCGCGTTGTACAGCGCCTGATTCAACCCCCGCCGCTGCGGCGCGGCGGCCTCGCCGATGGTGGCCTGGCCGACCGACCAGCCGACGCCGTCACCGAGCCCCAGAAGATCGCGCACGATGAACATGGAAAGAAAATTCCAGGTCGCGCCCATCGCCGCCGTCATCAGCGCGGTGAACGCGATCGCCGGCAGCAGTACCGCGCGCCGGCCGCGGTTATCGGAGATCCATCCGCCGATCCAACTGCTAAAAGCCCAGGTAATGGAGGTGCCGGAGATCAGCAGGCCAGCCTGCCAGAGCGCCAGGTGAAATTCCGGCACGATCTTGGGAAAGATGAAGCCGATGCCGACCCGGTTGAGCCCGATGCAGCCCCAGAACAGGACGAGCAAAATCATGATGCGAACTTCGTAGCTCGCCCGCTCGCGGCTCGACATGGCGGTTCCCCCCGGACGTTGTTGCTATATCAGTACGTGTTGCTGCGGCGCGGTTACTCCGCCGCGACCGGCCGCGCGTGCCGTCGCATGAACCCCAGCAGCAGCAACGGCGGCACGATCGTCAGCATCATCAGCCGATAATCGTTGTTATAGGCGATGATCCTCGCCTGATGGTCGATCATCTGATCCAGCAACGCGGCGCCATGCTGCGTCGCCGGATTGAGCAACCGCGATGCCCCATCGCCCATTTGCAACGTGCGATCGAATGGCGTGATGCCCGAGGCGATGTCAGCATGCGTCGCCTGCACCCCTCGGGTCAGCGTAAACGAGGTCACCGACACGCCGATCGCCGAGCCGATGTTGCGCGACAGCGACTGCATCGCAGTCCCCTCACCGCGCAATTGCGGGGTCAGCGTGGTGTACGCCATGACCGACAGCGGATTGAACACCAGACCCATGGCGAAGCCTTGCAGCACCAGGGTCAGCATCATCTCGGACTCGGGGATGTCGGGCGTCCAGGTGCTCATCTGAAACAACGCGATGCCGAGCACCAGCAGACCGACCGCCATGATCTTGCGCTGGTCCACCATCATGCCCAGCCGGCTGGCGAGGAACATGGAGGCCATCGTGCCGACGCCGCGTGGCGCCATCGCCCACCCGGCAGTATCTACCGGATAGCCCGCGAGGTTCTGCAGATACGGCGCCAGCAGCACGCCGGAGGCGAGCATAACGGAGGAGACGCAGAACACCATCACCATGCCCGAGCTGAAGTTCCGGTCAGTAAACAAACCCAGGGACAGAAACGGCTTGTCCGAGGTGACCATGTGCACGATGAACAGATAGAACCCGGTGCCGGCCACGACTGCTTCGACCATGATCTCGCGTGAGGAAAACCAGTCCAGTTCCTGGCCTCGGTCGAGCATCAGTTGCAGTGCGCCGCAGCCAATTGCGAGCATGGCAAACCCGTACCAACTGAATCGTAAATTGTCCTGCGGCTGAGTTTTCGGCATGAACAGCGCAAGCCCGATCATCGATATGATGCCGAGCGGCAGGTTCACATAAAACACATAGCGCCAGTTGAACGCATCGGTCAGATAGCCACCAAGTGTGGGACCCATCACCGGCCCCATCGTCACCCCCATCGAGAAAATTGCCATCGCCTGGGCTCGTTTTGAGAACGGATAGATGTCCAGCATGGTAGCCTGCGACAGCGGCGCGATCGCTGCCCCGCACATGCCTTGCAGCAACCGGAACAGCACCAGTTGGTCCAGCGTCTGGGCTGCACCACACGCCATCGAGGCGATGGTGAACCCGGCGAGGCTGCCCATGAACAGCTTCTTCCGCCCGAACCGCCGCGCCATCCAGCCGACCGGCGCGGTCATGATCGCAGCGGCGATGACGTAGGAGGTCAGGACCCAGGTGATCTCATCGGCGGAGGCCGACATGCTGCCTTGCATGAATGGCAGCGCGACATTGGCGATCGTCGAGTCGAGCGTTTGCATCAGCATCGCCAGGGTAGCGGATGCGGTGATCAGTCCGCGATACGGGACAACGGTGGTCGCCTCAGACATGATGCGAAACGCGGCGGTCGTGTGGTCCGGAACCACGACGATACGATCGGGTCGGGCCCACCCGCATGCGCGAGAGTGCCAGCCGGGCCGGGATCGGTCGGAGTGTGGGCGAAGCCAATGGGAGTCGCATGCTTCCTGGACGGACAGTTTGTTGGCTACACTGTGCCTGCCTTCGTCCCGGAACGCCAGGCCGGTTTGGACGGCTGTGTTGCTGCCGGCGCGCGACGTTACGGGCCTCCCCAGGGGAGGGCCGATCCACGAACGAACCGGCCCCTTCCCTATCGCCTCTTCCGGATGATAGTCTTCCAGACGATCTTGACTTTTACATCAAGGATCACTGATGATCAGCGGCAGGAAGATTGAGATGTACCGCATCTCGTTCCTCCTTCTGGTGAACCGGCGGGGCCTGTCCCCGCCGGTTTTTCCATTTTGGGGCTGAGGTGTGAACAAAGGCTTGACGCGGGTGGGCGCCCTGCCCTCGCCTCACACCAGACCCGACCTCACCACGGTTGCCCGCCCGGTCCCATTTCACTAGTGTCCCGCGCCTTCCAACCGGGAACCCACCATGCCACTGACCGCTGAACGCCTCGACCGCATCCAACCCAGCCTGACCATCGCCATCTCGACGGTCGCGCGGAAAATGATCGCGGACGGGAAAAACGTGATCAGCCTGTCGCAGGGCGAGCCGGACTTCGACACGCCGCGCAACATCAAAGACGCGGCGATCCGCGCCATCGAGGCCGGCGAGACGAAATACACCGACGTCTCCGGCACACCAGCGCTGCGCAAAGCAGCAGCGGCCAAGTTCAAACGCGACTCCGGCCTCGACTACAAGCCCGAGGAGATCATCATCTCCACCGGCGCCAAGCAGGTCTTGTTCAATGCCATGCTGGGCACCCTGAACGCCGGCGATGAGGTGATCATCCCGAGCCCGTGCTGGGTCACCTACCCCGACATCGTTACGCTGGCCGACGGTAAGCCGGTGCTGGTGCCGTGCCCACAGAACAACGGCTTCAAGCTGCGCGCCGAGGATCTGGAAGCCGCAATCACGCCAAGAACCCGCTGGTTCATGCTGAACAACCCGTGCAACCCGACCGGCGCCGCCTACAGCGCCGAGGAACTGCGGCCGATCTGCGACGTGCTGCTGCGGCATCCGCATGTCTGGGTGCTGACCGACGATATCTACGACGGCCTCGTCTATGATGGTTTCAAGGCCGGCACGATCGTCGCGGTCGAGCCGCGGCTGCGCGACCGTACGTTGACCGTGCACGGCGTGTCGAAGTCGTACGCCATGACCGGCTGGCGCATCGGCATTGCCGGCGGCCCGGTAGCGCTGATCAAGGCAATGGACAAGTTGCAGAGCCAATCGACCTCCAACCCGAGCTCGATCGCCCAGGCTGCGGCGGTAGAAGCGTTCAATGGGCCGCAGGAGACCGTGGAGGCGATGCGCAAAGTGTTCGAGGAGCGCCGCAACCTCGTCGTCGATATGCTGAACCAGGCGGTGGGTATGAACTGCAGCAAGCCGGACGGCGCATTCTACGTGTACCCGTCGGTGCATGGCTGCATCGGCAAGACCAGCAAAGGCGGCAAACCGATCATCGACGATGA
>JBEKQQ010000167.1:0-11962 GCA_049519555.1 Acetobacteraceae bacterium | reverse complement strand
CCCCGCGTCGTTCACGATCCGTGAAAACCGCTCGATCGCTGCCCGGCTGCTGCGCTCGAACTTTGTGCCGGGCCACGGATTGAACGGGATCAGGTTCACCTTTGCCGGCATCCCGGCGATCAACCGCACCAGTTCCCGCGCATCGGCCTCCGAGTCGTTGACCCCCTTTAACATCACATACTCGAACGTAATGCGTCGCGCATTCGATGCGCCAGGGTAACGGCGGCACGCCGCCAGCAGCTCCGCAATCGGATATTTGCGGTTCAACGGCACCAGCTCATCGCGCAGTTCGTCGCGCACCGCATGCAACGACACCGCGAGGCAAACCCCCAGTTCGGTGCCGGCCCGATCCATCATGGGAACGACACCGGAGGTCGACAAAGTGATCCGCCGCCGCGACAGCCCGATCCCTTCGTTGTCCATGATGATCTTCATCGCTTTCGCGACATTGGCATAGTTATACAGCGGCTCGCCCATCCCCATCAGCACGATGGTCGACAACAGGCGCGGCGTGTCGCCTTTCGGGCTCGGCCATTCGCCGTACGAATCGCGCGTCGCCATGAACTGGCCGACAATCTCCGGCGCCGCCAGATTGCGCACCAGCGTTTGCGTCCCGGTATGGCAAAAGCGGCACGACAAGGTGCAGCCAACCTGCGAGGAAATGCAGACCGCACCACGATCTTCCTCGAGGTCGGGGATGTATACCGTCTCCGCCTCCTGCCCGTCGCGGAAACGGAACAGAAATTTCCTGGTATCGTCCGCGCTGGTCTGCACGCGAGCGGCTTCCGGCCGGCCGATAACGAAACGTTCCGCCAGCTTCTCCTGCAACGGTCGCGCAATGCTCGACATCAGAGCAAAGTCGGTGACGCCCTGGTGGTAAATCCAGTGCCAGAGCTGCTTGACCCGAAACGGCGCCTCACCGATCGAGGCAATCTCAACCGCCAGTTCCTCACGCGACATGCCGATCAGATCGCGCCGCCCATCCGCCGTGGTGACGCCGGGCGGATCGAATTTGGCCGAATAAGCGAGGATCTTCTCGCGCTCGGCAGCCGTCATTGTCAGATCTACCTGGCCGGACATGCTTTACTGATCGCTTCGTAAGCCGCCGTAAAACCCTTCAGGCTGAACGTGTCGGTGACCGTCGCGTCGTGCGGACCTGGCGAACGAGCGATGGCCCGGCCGGCGGCCTTGAATGCGACCACGGCGGCGTGGCCGTCACGC
Source organism: Acetobacteraceae bacterium (assembly GCA_049519555.1). Lineage (GTDB taxonomy): Bacteria > Pseudomonadota > Alphaproteobacteria > Acetobacterales > Acetobacteraceae > Rhodopila. Next base: position 10,741 of record JBEKQQ010000167.1, on the reverse strand, counting down.
GCAAACGCCGCGCGCTGGCTGGTGTAGAAATCCAACCCGGTCTGATCGGCCTGCACCGTCACCGTCGCATCCGGTGCAAAGTTAAAGCCGGACTCCATGGCGACCGCATCCCGCCCGGACGGGCGCTGGGTGACTGTCAGGACCACCCCGCCGCGCCCCGCGAGCGTTGGGATCGAACTTTGCGCGCGGGTAAAGGCGTAGCAGACCGGCACTCCGGATTCCGGATGCGTCGCCGCGATCCAATCATCGAACTTGCCGATCAGTTTCGGCCCGTCCGGTTTCGCCGAAGTCGTCGCCGCCGGAGCCGGCTTTTTCGGCGGCGGCGCAGGCGGTTGCTTCGCTGCCGGCTGGGCACTCGCGGGCGAGATCAGCGGCAGCAACAGAAGGATCGGCAGGAATGCGCGCGGAGACATGGGCTGGATACCTAAGGCCAGGGGTCAGTCGAAACAAGCGCACAAGGGTCGCATGCGCAGGGAAATCCGGTAAGCTCAAGTGATGACCGACCTGACCGATCAGCGCCTGGCGGCTCAATATGAGGCGTATCCGTACCCACAACGCGATCCGCGCGATGAGGCAAAGCGGCTGATCGTCGGCAGTCCCGGCCATCTCAGGGAAGTCGATTACTGGGTATTCGGCGCGACACGACCAACGTCGCGCCCGTTGCGAGTGCTGGTCGCCGGCGGCGGCTCCGGCGATGCCACGATCATGTTGGCGCAACAAATGGCCCGGCAGGGACGCCAGGGGACGGTAACCTGGCTCGACCGCTCCGCTGCCGCGCTGAAGATCGCGCAGGCAAGAGCGGCGGCACGGGGGCTGAACAACATTGTGTGGGAACAACGCTCGCTGCTGGATTTGCCGGACTCGGGTCTGGGGCCGTTCGACTACATCGATTGCTGCGGTGTGCTGCATCATTTGCCGGACCCGGAGACCGGATTGCGCGCGCTGCTTGCGGTGCTGGCACCAGGCGGCGGCATGGGACTGATGGTCTACGCGCCGCATGGGCGGACCGGCATCTACATGCTTCAGGATGGACTACGCCTGCTCGCACCCCCCGACCAGGATCCCGCGGCACGGTTGGATATCGCGCGGCGCGTGATGAAGCATTTGCCGGAGACGGCGTGGCTGCGCTCCAACCGCAGTGTCACCGATCACCTGGGCGGCGGCGATGCCGGCCTGTATGACCTGCTGCTCAATCCGCGCGATCGCGCCTACACCGTTCCCGCACTGCATGACTTGCTGGCGGGCGTGGGACTGACGGTCGCCTGCTGGGTCGAGCCAATCCGCTACGATCCGATCCCTTTGCTGCCCGACCCACGCCTGCGCGCACGCATCGCCACGCTGTCCCCGTTACAGCGAGCGGCGCTGGCGGAATCGCTTGCCGGCAACATCGCGGCGCACATCGTCTATTGCACCCGCAGCAGCGAACCAGCCAGGCGCGCCGATCCATACCAACCCGACGCAGTGCCGATTTGCCGGGAGATGACCGGCGAGGACATCGCCAAAACCATTCAGGTCAATGACACGATCTTCTTCAACCTCGACGGATTGCGGGTGCCGGTGGCAGTTCCGCCGCTGGCCGCAGCGATTCTGCGGCAAATCGACGGCAAGCGCTCGGTCGGGGAGATCGGCGCGCAACTCGCCGCCAGAGGCACCAGCGCCGAGGCATTCGGCCGCGCCTGGCGGGCGCTGTTCCCGGCTCTGGAGGCGGTTAACCGCTTGCTGCTCGCCGCGCCAAACGGGTAGCCCTGGGCGCCTCACGCGGCGCCAGATGCGCTGGAACCGGTGCCTGCTCGGCCGAAATTCTGCGCATGATACTCACTGTGGCCGCATCGGCGGGGAAATACGCTTCGAGCGTAAGTTCCGACAGGGTGATATCGACCGGGCGGGCGAACACCGTCGTCGTGCTGAAGAATGCCAATGGGCCCTGCACCGTTGCCAACCGGAGCGGCACCGCCAAGGTTTCAAAATCGCGCGGCTTCGTCCGCCTGGTGGCGCCCGCCGGCATCGGGTAGCGGCTGACCTCCTCAACGAGTGCCATCAGGATCGGGTCACCGGTCGCGTCGATCTGTTGGCCCAGCCGGGCCAACAGATGCTGCCGCCACTCTGCCAGATTGATGATCCGCGGCGCCAGCCCGGCGGGGTGCAGATTGAGGCGGACGATATTGACGGGCGGCGCCAACAGCAGCGGATCCACGCCCGAGACCAGACTGGCAACGGCCCGGTTCGAAGCCGCCATGATCCAATGCCGGTCGATTGCCACGGCGGGGTTTGGCTCATGCATCCGCAGCATGAGCTCCATACTGTGGCGCGTCTCCCGAAACGCCGGGTCGTCAAGCGACCGTTCCTGATAGGACGGGTCAAAGCCGGCGGCGTACAACATGATATTGCGGTCACGCAACGGCACCAACATACGCTCGGCGAGATGCAGGACCATCTCCCGATCGGGCATGGCGCGGCCGGTTTCCAGGAAACTCATATGTTTGGCGGAAATCTCAGCATCGCAGGCGAGGTCGAACTGACTGAGGCGACGCCGTTGACGCCATTCTCTGATCAGATCGCCAATCGAAGGTGTCGGATTTGTCATAACAAAACCATAACGCGCTTCGGCGAATGAGACCAAATTATAGCGGCGTTAATAATGTGATAATAGCTGCACTTTTCGACCGCCAGGCCGATGCTCGCGCAATAGCGGCGCCCGTGCCGACGGATGCGGCACGCGCGGCTGTGTGGACCAGTAGCCAAAATCGCGTGGCCGCGACCCGTAGGTCGTCATCCCCGCGCTCGCCGGGGGGATCGCACGCGGCAAGGTGCTGGAGATAGATCCCGCGACGAGCGCGGGGATGACGAGGGGGCAGCGCCTTGACTCGCGCTTCACTGATTGCGGTTACCAGACTGCCGCGCTTTCCCGAGCGGCCGTCTCCGGACCGCCAGGCGCGATCGTTATTCGACTGCGCGCGGCTTTACGCCGAAGCCGCCGGCCGAATTGGCCAGCCGCTGGAGATCGAACCGGTCGAGCGTCAGATCGGCAGCAGACCCGCAATCGCCCCAACCTTTCGCGGTATGACCCCCAGCCCAATGCAGTTGGAAACGAGGGGGATTGGCTTCCTCGCGCGACTCGATGACCAGGCTCCCGCCGGAGGCGGACATTTCATTTGGATCGAAGACGCAGGGTCCGTCTGCCTTGTCGCGCCCGGCCACCGCGGTCGTGGGAACCTGCAACTGCCAGGGATCGCCATCCGACTGGTTCGGGGCAAACACGATCATATCGCCCACGCGCGGGCGAAGCGCATCGAACTGCAATGCGAACCACGTGGTCACACCGCCGACCGCCACAATAAACAGCGAGGCGGCCAACGCCGGCCCCCAGGCCGGCATGGACATGGGAGTGGTTTTGCGTGGGTCCTCGTCGCGTGGAAGCATACCTCGCCCCTATGCTGCATTGCGGCATAAATCTAGAGCGGCAGATATTGCATAGCAACGTCAAAGGCCAGGCATTAAAAGCAGCCGAGGTCTTCGCGCCACGCGGGTCTGATCCGTTTGTCATGCGTATGCATGGGGCCGGAACGTTTTTAGGCCAATTCGGCCTCCGGCGGTTCACCGCTCGCCGACGGGCCGAGTTCGACGTCGGCGTAAATGTCGGACAGTGGGATTACCACCTCGATTTCCGGCATCGCCAACGCATCGCCGGCGACCAGGGGGCGGACGATCCAATCCTCGCCGCCACGCGTGTAGACCGTCGCGGCGATGCTGTCGGGCTCCAGAATAACGTAGCGCTGGATCGATTTCGTCGCCCGGCACTCGCGCAGCTTGTCGATCCGGTCGGTGCGGGACGTGCCTGGGCTCAGGACCTCGAACACGACGACGGGGTCCTTGATGATGGTGACATTGGCAGGCACAGGTGTACAAAAAACAAAAGCGTCAGGATATCGGATGCGGCCGGCCACCTCGATCTTTAGGGTTGGCCCGCGTACCCGGCAACGTTTTCCCTTCAGCCGGTCATACCGCAGGGCACGCAAGGTCCCGCGATCGTCTCGTGGGCATTAGTCCACCAGTCATCGCAACCGGCGCGAACCCGTCGAATTCCCAGCGCAGTTCCTGCTGGTCCTCCCAGGCCAGGAACTCCTGCACAGTCATCGGCAATTGGAACGCCATGCTCATCACCGGATCATAGCAGGTTCGGGCCACCTGTCAGACCTCGAGTTCGACACTTGCCTCGATCCGAGCCTCATCAAGGTCCATGCCCAAACCCGGTGACGTGGGCTGCGCCAGGACCCCGTTTAACGGTTCCAGCCGATCGGTGAGGAAGAACTGATTGATGGCGTTCCACTTCACCAGATACTCCTGGTACGGCGTCAGGGCAGGCGACTGCGCCAAAGTGAAGTGCAGCCCGGCCGGGGTGGAATGGCCGTGCGGGATGACCATCAGGTCGGCAGCGCGCGCCAAAGCGGCAATTTTCAAGGTCTCGGACAGACCGCCAGCCCAGTACAGGTCGGGCTGCAGGACGTCGAGGGCTTCGGCATCGATGAAGCGCTTGAACCCCCAGCTGGTGTATTCGTGCTCGGCGCCGGACAGCGGGATTGAAGTCGAGTCCTTGACCCGGCGATAGCTGTCGATGCGGTCCGGCATGACGCATTCCTCGAGCCACCGCGGGCGGAACTCGGCAATACGATCGGCCAACTCGATGGCATAGATCGGATCGAACGACTGCCAGCAATCCAGCATAATGTCGTAGTCATCGCCGAGGGTCTTTCGCAATGTGCGGACCAGGTCGATATTTTGCTGCATGCCGTCGTAGCCGCTCATCGGACCGTGGCGGAAGAACCATTTCTGCGCCGGATAGCCGAGAGCCTTATACTCGGCGGCTCGGTCGCGGACGTGGCCCGGATCGAGCACGTTGAAGCCAAGCATCGAGGCGTAGCAGGGCACACTGTCCCTGGTCGGGCCACCAAGCAGGCGATACACCGGCTGGTTGAGCCAACGGCCTTTCAGGTCCCACAGCGCGCAGTCGACCGCACTGATCGCGAGCATCGCGTCGCCTTGGCGGCCATGCACCATGAAACGGTGCATCTGGTCCCACAGCAACTCATGCGCAATCGGGTCCTGGTTCAGCAGTAGCGGGCGGAGCCGTTTGGCGATGTACAGCGCCACCATGTCGGGCAGCGGGCCGGCGATGCCGTGTGGGCCTTCGTCGGTCTCGATCCGTACGAAGTGCTGTTCCATGCGGTAGTGCGTGGGGTCGAGCTGCACGCCGCCTTCGAAGTCGTTGCGGATCCGATAGTGAAGGTAGATGTCGATCGGGCGAACCAGGCGTTCTTCCCAGAACGGGCCCTGGGTTTCCATCGTTCCGGTCAGTCGGAACAGGCGAACGGCGGTGATACGCATGGGTCGGGATTCCTCCTCCGGCGCGGTAGGAATGGTCAAAGCCTGCGCGGAGGCGCCTGGCAAGGGGTGTGGACCCGAATACTGCCGTTTCGGCCCCGTCATGGCTCGGCTACGAGCCGTCTGATGCAGTATTATACCGTCGGATCAGCTCTGACCTCGCCACATGCATCGATCCGTTGGGGAAATTCACTGCCGGCCGCGCCGCGGCAATCGTTTTCATCAGGAAATTTCGGCCGATGCCGTAATGTCGGCCCGGATCAGCACCTATGGAGTTGTTCACCACGACTGAAGGAGTTGATCATGTCCGTGCAATTGCTGGTTATCTATCCGCCGCCGAAAGATCCTGCCGCGTTCGATCGGGCGTACCGTGACGAACATTTGCCTTACGCCGGTCCTCGCCTGATCGGGGCCACTGGCGTGACGACAAAGCGCGTACTGGGCGCGCCGAGCGGCGATCCAATCGCCTATGCGATCTCCGTCGTGGAATTTCCCAGCGCGGAGGCTGCCAAAGCCTGCGCCCAGTCGATCGGCGGTCAGGAAGCGTTGCAACATGCGGCGGCGATTTCGACGGGCGGGCCGCCGTCTTTCCTGCTGATCGGCGACGCCGCCTAGCCGACCGCCTTGCCGAGGGATCGCGTTGCAAGCAACGCGATCCCTTGCTTCTCAGAAGACATCGGTTTTACCTCTACCTGCGTGACTGGGCGAAGTTCCATTCCGTCAACGCACAGTCGCAATTTCTGTTTGGCCCGAAACAGCTGGACGGCGACATGGGACGGCGTCATGCCTAATTGGCGAGCGATGTTCTCGCCCGGGATGTCATCGATCACGCGAAGTTGCACAATCGCTCGTTGCACGTCATTCAATGTAACCATGCAACCCAACGTCATTGCACGCTGTTCGGCGATAGCGATGATTTCGTCTGCCGATGTGGTATCGGAAGCCAGTCCCTCCGTCGTTGCATCATCGACGATATGCGGGCGCACGTAATCATGCCGGCGGCGGCGGTTACGCGCGATGTTACGTGCCAGTATGACCAGCATCCGCGCCGAATCGTCGTTCATCCCAACCAAAAGTCGCGCCTGGGGTAAATTGAAAAAACTCAGGAATGCCTCCTGCACGCAGTCCAGGGCATCATCGGCCCGCACGCCCTCGCGCCGCACCACGCGAATGAGGCGTGCCCGATGTTGATGCACCAGATCGGTGACCCAACCGTAAAAGCCGTCCGCATGGCCTGTTGCCGTTTCGCGTTGGTCTGCCCGAAGTGATGCTTGTCCAACCACAGAATATCCTCCAACAGACATGTCATGCTTTTCATGCAAAGTGCGATCTAAACGCGCGTCAGCCGTTGCGTTTCATCGGCCAGCCGTCGCACCAGTTCCGGCGCGACACAGGCCGAAAGTCTGGCATGCGCCCGCCGCCAGATCGGGATCGCTGCCTCCAACCGGCGCGCACCGGCCTCGGTCAGCCACACCGCCCGCCGTCGCAAATCGGTTTCGACAACCGCGATCTCGATCAGGCCTTCGGCTTCCAGCGTGCGAAGATTGCGTGACAGCGTCGATTGTTCCAGGCCGGCACGGTTCGCCAGTTCGCCCATCGAGTCGTCCGCCAGCACCGCAATCTGCGCCATCAGTCCGAGTTGCGCGACTGTCAGACCCAGACTGGCGAGTTCCCGATCGAGAAACAGCGTGATGCGCCGCGCGGCCAGCCGGCTGTTCCAGCCGCCGCAGGTCTCGATCAGCGTGCGGGCATCGGCACGCAGCGATTTTCGCGGTTGTTTTGGCGCTCTCATAGGTCTATGCATATACATAGGATGTAGATACATGGAAAGTCAAAATCATGATTCAAGGCAAAAATCTCACTTATGGCGTGCCGTCGCCCGCCGACCTCGCCGACAGGACCGGCCGGCAAATGTTGCAGGCGATCATCGACGGCGAACTGCCGCAACCGCCGATTTCGCAAACCTTGTCGTTCCGGATCACCGAGGTGGGCGACGGCTTCGCGGTCTTCGAGGGCGAGCCCGCCGCACATTTGCTCAACCCGATGGGCAGCGTGCACGGCGGTTGGGCATTGACGTTGATCGACAGTGCGGCCGGTTGCGCCGGACTGTCCTTGCTCGCACCGGGGAAGGGGTTCGCCACGATCGAAACCAAGGCGAATTTTTCCCGACCGATCAGCAAAGATACCGGACGCATCCGGGCCGAGGGCCACGTCATCGCCAAAGGACGTCAGATCGTCTCAGCCGAGGCCAAAGTGCTCAGTCAGGACGGCAAGGTGCTGGCGCATGGCACCTCCACTCTCATAGTGTTGAACAATGACGGACGGTGACGTTGGTCAGCCTGCCGACCGGTGTGTCGCGAAAGCGGGGCCCGAATCGGCACCTGCAATCGCTAAATCGCTGCACGTCGCAGCATCATGGCCAGGCATGCCTCGGCCAGATCGAAGTCACTCGATGACATATTGCTTACCGATTTGATGGAGCGCTTCCAATCCCGGAATGGGTGACGGACTGCTCTGGTTTTCTCTTGCTGAAATCGGCAAAGTACTCGTCCAGGATCTGGCGCGTGAAGCGGCCGATCGCAGCATATTCGTGATCGGTCAAATTGGCGAGCGAAACCCGGGCCGAGGTGTCGACAACTTCAAACCCGTTGCCGGGCAGCAGCACAACGCCGGTTTCCTGCGCCAGACGGAACAGGAAATCGATGCCGAGATCGCTCTTGACGAACCAGGCCTGAAATTCCGGCCCATAGAGTTTGCCGCCCATCTCTTGCAGGTCGATGAGCGTATAATAATTCACATCGTTGGGCTCGCGGGACACTGCCACGCCCATGGTTCGGTAGAGGGTTTGGTAGCGCTGCCGGATTAAGGCTTTCGCTGCGTTCTTATAGCGGTGTTCACGATCCATCAGCCCGTTCAACGCGAACAACGCCATTTGCAATTGCTGTGGGCCGGACAAGCCCGCGGTGTGATTGAGCGCGACGGCGCGGCTATCGGCGACCAGCCGATCGATGAAGCGCAACTCGCGCGGTTTGGTGGTGAGCGACGCATAGCGCGCATCGAGACGCTGCTTCTCCGCCCCCGGTAACGCCGCCAGCGCAGTGTCGAACACGTTGTCCTCGTGCAGGGCGATGACGCCAAGCCGCCAGCCGGTAGCGCCGAAGAATTTCGAGAACGAGTAGACCAGCAGCGTGTTGCGTGGGCATTTCGCGAAGATGGAAACGAAATCATCGGCGAATGTGCCGTAGACGTCATCGGTGACAATGAACAGGTCCGGCCGTGTGTGCGCCACGAAGTCGGTGAGTTGCGCCAGCGCGGCGTCCGACATTTTAGTCGAGGGCGGGTTGCTGGGATTGACCAGGCAGAAGATTTTGATGCCGGGGTCTTTCAGCTTTTCCAGTTCCGCGGCGGGGAATTGCCAGTCGGCGTGGCCATCCATCCTGATGTCGACGATTTCGAGCTCGTATTCCGCCAGTACCGGGATTTCCAGGTAGGGCGAAAAAATCGGCGTGCCGATGCCAATCTTGTCACCGGGCTGCAGCAAGCCGTTTTGCTTCAGGCTCTGGAAAATATACGCCATGGCGGCAGTACCGCCTTCGGTAGCGAACAGCGAGAAATCGCCGGCTCTGGGCTCGGCTCCCAGCATCTCCTGGACCAGATAGGCTTTGACGATTTCTTCTGTGTGCAGCAGCATTCGTGGCGGCGTCGGATAGGTGCAGCCCAGGAAGGCACCGACCATCTCGAACAGAAACACGTCCTGGTCGAGCCCGAGTTGGTCTTTGACGTAGGAAATCGCAGCCCGAATGAAGCGGACGCCGTCGTTGTTCCGATGATTGCCGGCATAGGTTTCGAAGCGCTGGACGATGCCCTGGTTTTCCGGCAATCCGCCAAAGCCGCTGTCCAGGTAAGAGTACGACCGTTGCGCCTCCAGCATGGCGAACTCACCGAGGCTTAAGAACGCCAGCCGTGGCAACATGGCAAGGAAATTAGGATTGCCGCGGCCAGCATTCAACATCAACCGCTGTGCATCGGATGATGCGAGCGCGATCAATTGGTCCTTCAATTCAAAAGGACTGAGATTGGCGACGTCGCCATGCGTTTTCTCTAACATGCTGATGCTCCGTAGATAGGGTCAGGGCCCGGCATTCCTGGTGATGATGCCAACGATTACGGGCCCCCAAAGGGTGAGAAAGACGTTGGCAACTGCATAGGTGACGGTGAAGGAAACCACCGGCGTGGCGTTACCGGCTTTGGCGAGTAAGGCGGCGAAGGCCGGGTTCGCGCTACGGCCACCGGCGACGCAGGCCAGCGCCTCGATCGGATTTTTGATGCGCAGAACGAAGTAGGAGAAAAAGAAGCCGATGATCTGCGGGATCAGAGTGACGCCGACGCCGAGAAAAAACAGCGTCAGGCCATATTGCTTGATGGCGGTGAGCGCCTGCGGGCCTGCGCCGATGCCGACGATGCCAACGAATGCAGCCAGTCCGAAATCCCTGAGGAAACTGGATGCGCCCATCGGTAGCGCCGCGAAGCGAGGGTGAACGCTGCGCAGCCAGCCGAACATCAAACCCGACAGCAGGCACCCGCCGCCGCTGCCGACGGAAATCGGCACGCCCCAGATTTTGAAGGAGATCATGCCGATCAGGATGCCGACCACCATGCCGAGGCCGAAAAAGATAAAGTCGGTGGCAGCGGCGGCGCTGATTTTGTAACCGATCTTCGATTGCACGCGATCTAGATCCGCCGTGCTGCCGGTAAAGTGCAACTCGTCACCGGTCTTAAGTTTGAGCTTGTCGAGCAAGGGTAAATCCCGACCCATGCGCTTAACCGCGGTCAGAAACACACCGTGACGGGTTTCAGCACTCACATGATTGTGAATTTCGCCAATTTCGCGGTCGCTTAGCGCACGATTCGTCAGGATGATTTCGCGGCTTTCCTCGATGGCGGAAAATCCGGGCGGGCGGACGATCTCATCGCCGAGGAAGGCATTGGACTCCTGTACGGCGGCGAGTTTTCCGGTGATCGCGACGGCATCGCCGAGCTGGATGACGGCATCGTTGCCGAAGTCGATCGACTTGCCGCCGCGGTAGATGCCTTCGACGGCGGCGTCGGACAATTGCATGTTAAGTGCGAGCGTCGTCTGGCCGATGGCCTTGTGGTCCCGCGTGACCTGATAGACGCGCGTGATGATGTCGTTGACCGCGTCGAACTGGCCAGGTTCAAGCTCCGCATTCCCGCCGGAAAGGTTTTTCTCGAGCGCCACCGCCTCCTTGCGGATGTCCCATCGCATGATCAATGGCAGGAACCAGGTGACCATGATGATCGGGCCAAGCGAGCCGAAAATATAACAAACCGCATAGCCGAC
>JBEKQQ010000166.1:0-12018 GCA_049519555.1 Acetobacteraceae bacterium | reverse complement strand
GGCAACCAGCGATCCCGCACGTCGGTGGAGACTTCATTGGAGTCGCCAAGACTCCAGGCGCTGACCAGACCAAGACTCGCAATGGTTGCAAAGAGCAACAGGAAAACCACCGACAGCTGGCCTCGCAGCGAGTGCCAATAAGTCACGGCAGCGAACCGTCGAAGCGAATCCCGGCAATTGATCGAATATTCACATTACATATACTGTTACCATTCATTGCATATAAGCACCTCATATTTGACCGCTGCACTGCAACATGATAGTGACTTACATCATTGCGGGCTACTCTCAGCGGCATGTGTGTTGCATCCCGCGGGTCCGGTCGCGTAAGCCAGGTGGATGATGACCGAACCTCGCCGGCATGTCCTTTGCATCGACGATGATCGCGATACCGCCGGCCTGATCGCCGAGGAATTGGTCGACCGCGGCTTCAAGGTCAGTATGGCGTACGACGGCGAGCAGGGCTTTCAGGCGATCCTGGCAAAGCAGCCGGACCTCGTGCTGTCCGACATCAGTATGCCCGGCCTGTCCGGCTTCGATCTGCTGGAGCGGCTGGTCGGCATCGCGCCGCGCTTCAGTCAGATGCCTTTTCTTTATCTGACCGCGCTGTCCGACCGGGCGAATGAGTTGAAAGGCCTGCATCTCGGCGCCGACGACTATATCACCAAACCGATCGATTTCGACATCCTGACGGCAATCATCACGGCCCGGATCGCTCGGGTGGCTCGCACCGCCGTGTGGCCCAAACAGGTCGATCTCACCGACCGCGAGATCGAGACCCTCACCTGGGCTGCGCGCGGCAAGACTTCGTCGGAAATCGCTCAGATCCTCGATGTCACCAAGCGGACCGTCGATTTTCATATCGACAATGCCCGCGTGAAATTGAATGCGGTGACCCGGATGCACGCGGCGGTGAAAGCCGCAGCCGGCGGGTTGATCGAACCGTAGCACGAAGCGCGGTTCACTGTGATCGCCTAATGGTGGTTCATGATGGGTTTGCCGATCAGCACACCAGGTTGCTGCTTTGGCGGGCCGCCCACCATGCCAGGACCCGCGACGCCGGCGGCATGGAATGGCGGCGCGGCGGCGTGCGACAGTGGCGCCTTGGCAGAGGCCGGCGTCGCGGCGAGCAGACCAACCAGCGCCAGCTGCAGAATGATCCGTACTTGCATCATACGTGTCTCCTTTGTGCGTCGCCGAAGCAGTGCGGTTGGCATCAGCAATCCGGGATCAAGCGCCCGGCCGGTCGCTCCGGCAGCGGGGTATTGTCACGGTTAAGGAACAATAGTCCGACGGCAGGAACCACGACCAGAAGCAGGATTGGGCCGAGCAGCATCCCGCCGACCACCACGGTCGCCAACGGGCGCTGTACCTGGCTGCCGATGCCGTGCGAGATCGCGGTCGGAAACAGGCCAATGCAGGCCGACAGAGCGGTCATCAGCATCGGCCGCATGCGCTGACTGGCGGCCTGGAACATGGCGTCCAGCGGCTCCGCTCCGGTCGCGATCCGCACCTGATGATAATACGTCATCAGCAAGATGCCGTTCATCACCGACACGCCGAACAGCGACACGAAGCCGATGGCACCCGAGATGCTGAAATTCAGGCCGCTGACCAGCAACGCCAGAATCCCGCCGCAAACGGCGAACGGAATGCCTGACAGCGCCAGTAAGCTGTCGCGCAACGAGTTGAACAAGGCATACAGCAGCACCACGATCAAGGCCAGGCTGACCGGTACGACGACGGCGAGCCGCTTTTGCGCCTGCTGTAGTTCCTCGAACTCACCGGCCCATTCCAGGCGATAGCCACTTGGCAGCTTCACGTTGGCAGCGATCCGGGCACGCGCCTCCGCCACGGCGCCCGCCAGGTCGCGATCGCGCACGCTGAATTTAATCGGAATGAACCGCTCATTCCTTTCGTGATAGATATAAGAGGCACCGGTATCCAGCGTAATGGTCGCGAGTTCGTTCAACGGAATGTAGGCGTTGCCGCCGGCAGACGTCGTGTAGCCGACTCTGATGGCGCGCACTGAGTCGATCTCGTCACGGTATTTCGGTGCCAGCCGCACGACGACGTTGAATTGCCGGTCGCCCTCGAGTTGCGTGGTGGCCACAGCACCGCCGAGCGCGGCCTGCACTACGGTATTCACGTCGCCCACGTTGAGGCCGTAGCGAGCGGCCTTTTCCCGGTCGACGGTAATGTTCAGGTTGGGCTGACCAAGCACCCGGAAAATCCCCAGATCGGTGATCCCGTGCACCAGTGCCATTTGGTGCTGGACCTCGTCGGCGAGCGACTCCAGCGTGCGCAGATCGGGACCGAAGATCTTCACCGCGTTGGCGCCTTTGATACCCGACAGTCCCTCCTCCACATTGTCCTGAATGTATTGTGAGAAATTGAAGCTGATGCCGGTGAATTCGGCATCAAACTCGCTTTGCAGATCCTTGATCAGATCATCCTTCGTATAGCCGGATGGCCATTCGTCGAACGGTTTCAGCGGTACGAAGAATTCCGCGTTGAAAAATCCTGCCGCGTCGCTGCCGTTATCCGGTCGTCCGTGCTGCGAGACGACCGTAATGACCTCGGGGTGGGTCAGCAGGATCTGCCGCATCTTGGTCACATACGGCATCGCCGCTTCCAGCGAAATGGTCGCCGGCATCTGTGCACGGATCCACAGATTGCCTTCTTCCAGAGCCGGCAGGAACTCACTGCCGAGCGAGCGTGACATCAGCCCGGTCACGACAAGGAACGCCACGCCTCCCACGGCGACCAGTTTTCGATTGACCAAAGCCCAGCGCAGCACCGGCGTGTAGATGCGATGCAAAAAGCGCACGATGATGGTTTCGGTTTCCGAGACATTGGCCGGCAGTAGATAGGAGGTCAGCACCGGGGTAACGGTAAAGGTGGCGATCAGCGCGCCGGCCAGCGCGTAGCCATAAGTACGCGCCATGGGATTAAAAATCTGGCCCTCAACGCCTTGCATGGTGAACAGCGGAACGAACGCGGCGACGGTCACCGCGGTAGAAAAGAAGATTGCCCGATCCACCTGCAATGCGCTGACCAGGATCAGGCGCAGTCGATCGGTCCAGGTGTTTGGCGTCTGCGGGTCGTTGTCGGCCGTGGGGTCGGTACCCAATGCACCTTCCGCCAGGTCTTCCAGCAGCCTGGTTCGGGCGTCAGGCCTGGCCTGGAAGTTGCGAAACACATTCTCCACCAGGATCACCGCCGAGTCGACGATGATGCCAAAATCCACCGCGCCGATCGACAGCAAGTTGGCGTCCTCGCCGCGCAGCACAAGCAGAATGACGCTGAAGAACAAAGCGAACGGGATGTTGACCCCGACAATGATCGCGCTGCGCAGATCGCCGAGGAAGATCCACTGGATCAGGAATACCAGCAGGCAGCCGAATATCAGGTTGTGCATGACCGTGTGGGTTGTCACCGACACCAGATCGGTCCGGTCATAAAACGGTACCAGCTTGACCCCTGGCGGCAGGCTGCCGTCGGTGTTGATCTTTTTGACCTCGGCCTCGATGCTCGGCACCACGTCATTGGTGTGCAGCGTGCGGTTCATCACCACGATCGCCGCGACCACGTCATCCTGGTTGTCACGGCCGGCCTTGCCCAACCGCGGCGCATAACCGACATAAACCTTGGCGACATCCTTGATGGTGACCGGAACGCCATTGGACTGCGTCAATACGATGTTCTGGATGTCGTTGACTTTGTATCCCTTGGTCAGGTCGTAGGTGCCGCCGCTGTCGATCAGTCCGACACCACGGATATTGACCGATTGCTGGCCGATATTGATGGTGCGACCGCCGACGTTGATGTTGGCATTGCCGATCGCCGTCAACATTTGCGGTATCGTTACGCCGTAAGCGTCGAGCTTGTTCAAATCGACTTCGATTTCATATTCTTTCGTGGTGCCACCCCAGGTGTTCACCTGCACCACGCCCGGCACGGTCAACAGGCGGCGTTGCAGGATCCAGTCCTGGATGGTGCGCAGATTGGTCAGCCCGAAATGCGGCGGACCGACCAATTGATACCGGTAAACTTCGCCGACCAGGCTCGATCCCTGAATTTGCGGCTGCACGTTGTTCGGCAGGCTGACATTCTGCTGCAGGCTCAGGGCCGCCTGGGAGAGCGCGAAGTAGTAATCCACACCGTAGTTGAACGTGACCCGGACGAACGATAATCCATAAAACGATGTCGACCGGATGACGTTCACGCCCGGCGTGGCTGCGAGCCCGACTTCCATCGGCACCGTATAGTACCGCTCCATTTCCTCGGCCGACATGCCGGCCGCCTGCGCGGTGATTTCGAGAATGACCGGTGCCGGGTTCGGATAGGCCTCGATGTTCAGTTTCGAATAGGCGATGAAGCCGCCGCCGACGAACACCAGCAGTCCGAGCAGGATGATCGGGCGCCGTGTCAGTCCGAAGGCAAGAATGGATTTCAGCATGAAATTACCGCCGGCATGACGAGGTCGCACGCGACCCGGTCAATCGACGACCCCTTTCGCGGCGCTATCGAGGAACAAGGCACCATCGGCGGCGATCAACTCGCCGGGCTGCAGACCGCTCAGCACTTCGTCATAACCATGCTGCTGCAAACCCAATGTGACCTGGCGCCGGGTGAAGTGTTTGCGATCGGTGGTAACCCAGGCGGTCATCGTGCCGTCGCCTTCGCGGGTGACAGCATCCGTGGGGACCGCGAGGGCGTGTTGCGCTTCGCCGGTATTGATGACGAAGTTGGCGAACATACCGGATCGAAGCAGATGCTCCGGATCGGTGATCTCCGAGCGCAGCATGACCCGTCTCGTGCTGGGATCCACGATCGACCCGATCGTGCTGATTTTACCGTCGAAGACGCGGTTGGGATAAGCATCGACGGAGACCGCGACGGTTTGTCCGACATGGTAACGCGGGATCGAATCCTCCGGCACATTCGCCAGCATCCACATGGTCGAGATGTCGGCGACCGTGAATGGCGCCGGTGCACTGCCCGGCTGCACGAATAGTCCGGGCGCTGCGCTGCGCGCGGTGACCCGGCCGCTGATCGGACTCGGGATGACCAAAATCGGATCGATCTTGCGCGACGCAACGATCTTGTCGATTTCCTCCGACATCTTGCCAAAAATCCGGACCGCGTCCTGCGCTGCCTTGAAGTTGCCGTCGGCCGTTTGCTGGTCGGACACCGCTTGCTCAAGGTCCTTTTGCGCCGCGCCCTTCGCTTCATACAGCGCTTTGGTGCGGGCCAACGCCTTGGTGGTCAATTGCAAAAGCCCAGCTGTGGTAATCAAATTCGACTCAGCCTGAATCAGATCGGGACTGTCGATGGTGAACAGAACCTGTCCCTTTTGCACGTCGTCGCCGACCTTGGCGAACAAACTGACGATCCGTCCCTGATACGGTGCAAATACCTGGGCCGACATGTCTTCGTCGAAATCAATCGCGCCGATTGCCTGATCTCGGACCGGGAACACGCGGTATCCCACCGGCGCGACCTTGAACGAAGCAAGCTGCGTGCTGGACAGCTCCACGGTGTCAGTCGCGGTCGACGTTTCGGTATCGGCGCGATCGTCCGCCGCCGCCGGCTTGTCGGCCGAAGCGTCGCGCTGGCTGACCCGCGTCAGGTCGGACAAAGTCGGCGAGCCGAACATCCGAATGGCCCCGGCCACCACCACGATCGCAACCGCTCCACCGAGCAGGTACCGGGCCGCCGAATGCCGCGGTGAATCCCGCAAAGCCATCTAAGCACCTCTTTCTGCAATGCAATAAGGATAAAGCTCGGGGTTCGCTGGTCTACTGTGACAAATCACAGTCGGCGGCGGGATTTGTCACAGTTTCGTACCGTGATGCGGCTGCTTAACATTCGCCTACATGATCGAGGACGAACGCAAAGCCGGGGACACAGGCGCCTCTGCCACAAGAGCGGGTCGGCCGTTTGCTGCGACCTTTGGCGGTGCCACGCCGTTCAGCCGGTGCATTCATGCGTCACTGCATGGTGGGCGAAGGCCGAATTTCGTCACTCTTTGGATCATCGTAAGCGGCCTGTGGACGGTCGCCACGGTGTTCCGCATTCAGCGCACCTGGAGCGGCTGGCCGATGGCGGCGAGCAGCATTTTCACCTGGGTCAGTCTGTTGTTGCCGCCGCTGATCTTCGCCGTGGTCCTGTTCGCCATGAGCCGCATCGCGGACAATCACCACAGAAACGGACGCTAGCCCCACGCAGGATCATCGACCTGTCGGTTGGTATCCGTCGGTCAGCGTCTGCAGGAATGCAATAATGTCCTGCTCTTCCTCCGGTGTCATGGCCGGTGGATCGCCCAGATGCCGGTCGAACGGCGGATCCACTACGTCGACATTGCCCAGAAACCGGGCCGGAACATCGTCGAATTTCGCCACCGTTCCGTCCGCCGCTTTCGGGTAGACCCGCCCCGGGTCGGTATCCCGGTAATCGTAGAAATCCTGCACTTCCTGCAACGAGTGGAACACGCCGTTGTGAAAGAACACGTGCCGCGTCGCAACGTTGCGCAATGTCGGCGTCAGGAACATGCCGCAAAACTGCGTCTCATCCTGCATGTCGGTGCGATACGGCCCGCAAATGCCAAGGTCGAAATACCTTTTGTCGCGATTTGCCGCCAAAGCCGGGTTGCGCGGTGCACCCAGGGCCTCGTACTGGTCGTCGGTGAACAATGGCGGCAGGCCGTCCGGCCTCGGCTGATCCAGATGGCAGCCGCCACAATTCGCCTTGTCCGGATCGTTGAACAGCCGGTAGCCGCGCAGCTCCCGCTGCGTCAGCCGCGCCTTGCCCTCCAGCCAGTCGTCGAACTTGCTGGTGTAGGGATGGAAGCTCGGGTCCTCGATCTGGAAGCGGGCGACCGCGAACAGCGCCTCGGCCACCGCCAGCCGCGGTGTGGCGAATACCGAGGCACCGAACAGGTCCACCATCCGAGCGGCATAGGGCGCCCGCCGTAGCTTCGCCGCCACGGTTCCGATGCTGCCGCCGTCCATTTCCAGCGGGCTCAGCAACGGACCCAGAGCCTGATCCTGCAGCGTGTTCGCCCGTCCATCCCAGAACAGGCCGCCTTGCGGCACGATGTTGGCCGCGGATGCCGCCATGTTGCCGGCGGTCTTGGTGGCCCGCGGCGCAGTCTGACCGAGCGCTGCCAGCAACGTCAGGCTGACCGCTTCGTTCTCATCATTGTCGGGGCCGATGCTGAAATTGGGCTGCCGCTCCAGATACATCAGCGAGGGGACCGCGCGCACGCCCTGGCGCGACAGGTCCGGGCCGCCATCAACAACGGGGGCGTCGCCGGGTGGGCCATAAGCGTGCGCCGGGCTGTGACAGCTCGCGCAGGACAGCCGACCAGAGGAGGACAGGCTGGCGTCAAAGAAGACCGCGCGCCCGAGTTGCGCCATCGCTGACAGCGGTGCCACGGGCGGGCGGACAAGGTGGACTGGATACGGGTTCTCGCCATGCGCCAAAGCGAGGCTGACCGCCGGATCGGTAGCCGAGGCGGGCGGCGAGAGCGGATCCGAAGCCGCACCCGCAGCCATCACCAGCAGACTGACGCCGGCAACCAACCAGAAGCGGCGCCGCTCCCGGTTCAGGGAGATGCCGGCGGAGCTGCCAACAGGTTGCCGGTGGCCGGATCGAGATACAGCGGCTTGTTGCTACCCTGCGACGCCAGATTGAACATATCCATCAACGATCCCGCCGAGCTGTCAAACGAACCGCCACCAATCCGCGCTCCGTGCAGCCAGTTGTCCTCGATGAAGCGCACCACCGAGGCCAGCGAGATCCGCTCATGGCTCACATAATTGGTCTTGGCCCAGGGCGAGATGACCAAAAAGGGCAGGCGCGTGCCGGGACCGCAGCGGCCGTTCACCGGCCTGCCCTTCACGCCGAGCCCCGGCGTTCCCCTGCCACACTTTCCTGGCCCGTCTAGTTGATCCGCCTCAATATCGATCGATGCGCTGGTGGGTCGCACGAAAGCGTGATCGTACCAGCCGTCGGAGTCATCCCAGGTGATGACCACGGCGGTGTCCTTCCAGCCTGGCTGCTGCTGCAGGAAGTTGATCAACGTTGCGGTGCCGACCTGCTCGTCGAGCGGATTGGAATAGCCGGCATGGCCGTCCTGATAGGCGGGCAGTTTGACGAACGCCACCGCAGGGAAGTTGCCGGTTTTGACGGCGTCATAGAAGTCCTTGAGGCCGTACTGGTGGTTCGCGGGGTCCTGGGTCTTGCCGTCAGCCTCGAACGTGTAGCCGATGGCCTGCAGCGAGCTCGGGCGGGCATGGCTGGGATTGGCAGTCGAGGCGAAATACTGGAACCAGTTGTGGTGCGGGATGTAGTCGACGACGTCGGTGCCCACCACGGTAGAATGGGTGCTGCGCTTGCATCCGGTCGTGCCGTTGGCGTTTTTGGTTTCCAGGTTGAAGCCGGCCATGAAACCGCCCCAGGTCACCCGACCCGCGTTGAGCAAATCCCCGATGCTCTTGCCCGTCATCATCGCCTGGTCCGTGGGCACCGAGCAAACGTCGTGGCCGGGATCGACGTCGTTGATCATCGTCAGGCCGCCCGCACCATCACCGATGTAATAGGACACGGCCGTGAGCGTGGACGGGTTCTTGCTGGCGGCGACGATTTGCATGCCGTTGGTTTGCCCGGCGACCAGATTAAGCAAGCCCGGCGTCGACGGTCCATAAGTGTCGGTATAGGCGTTGTCGCTCATGGCGAAATGTTGCGCGTAGTGCCACATCGCGGTGACGGTGTTGCCGTCGTAATAGCCCATGACCTGACCTTTGGTGCCGAAGGCGCCGACGCCGCCTGGCGTGGCCTTGCCGGTATATTTTGGAAACAGATCGGCCTTGCCGCCGTGGTAGGCCTGCTGCTCGGCGGTGTAGGCGTGATTTTGGTCTGCGGTGGCGGCCTGGGTTCGATCCAGCCGGAACGGCTCGGCGGCATCTGCCCCATTCGCCTTGTTGGTGAAGTTTGGATTGTGGGTCAGCAGTTTCGCCGTCGCCAGATTGTTCACCTGCGGCGTGCCGGGGGCCGCGGCAAACGCCGGCTCACCCGGCGGATTGGTGGCGTTGGGATAGGTCGCGAAGTAGTGGTCGAATGAAACGTTCTCGTTGAAAATAACGACCAGATGTTTGATTGGGGTTGCGGTGGCCTCCGGAGGTGCTGCCCCGGTCGGCGTGGACTGGGCGACCGCCCCTTCGGCGGCGATGGCCGGGCCGGCATGCAACGTGATGGCCGCCATCGCGATGCCGGCAACTGCGGCGAGCAGAATTTTGCGCAAATCCATTGTATCCCCGTGGCGTGGTTACGTTTCTTGGCCGGGAACTGATACGGTAGTAGCCGGCGTTTGTTTGTGACTCATTTGTGACGCCGACGTGACGCATCAGTCGGATGCGACCGGCACGGCCTGCGGATTCAGCGCCGTGTCGGACCATAGGATCCGGCTTGGGGGCAGATATACCTCGACAGTCGTGCCGACGCCCTTGACGCTGCGCACCGTCAGGCGGCCGCCGTGCAGTTCGGTCATGCGACGCGCGAGCGGCAGCCCCAGGCCGGTGCCCTCGAACGAGCGGGAGAACGAGTTTTCGACCTGACCAAACGGCTCCATCGCGATGCCGAGTTCCAGATCAGTCATGCCGATACCGGTGTCGGCAAAGAGGACCGCGAAGCCGTTGTCGGGCTCGCGCCGCCCAGATACCGTTACCGTCCCACCGCGCTGCGTAAACTTCACTGCGTTGGACAGCAGATTGATGAAAATCTGTCGCAACTTGGTAGCGTCGCCGTGCACCTCCGGCAGGTCGCCGGGCAGGCTTGTGTCGACTGCTACGCCGGCTTCGCCGGCCTGTTCGCGGATCGTCACCAGGCTGTCCTTGATCACATCCTGCAATGCCACGTCCTGCTCGACGAGACTGGCATTTCCCGACTCCACCTTCGACAGATCGAGGATCGAGTTGATCAATTCCAGCAGATGACGGCCCGATTTCATGATGTCGTCGGCATAGCCGCCAATCATGCCGGCCGATGGCATCGGCGCCACGTTGTGCGAGATCAGTTCGGAAAAGCCGATCACGGCATGCAACGGCGTCCGCAGCTCGTGGCTCATTTGCGCCAGGAACTGGGACTTTGCGAGGTTGGCAGCCTCGGCCCGCTCGCTGCTGAGCACGAGTTCGCGGTTCACGCTGGCGAGCTTGCCTTGCTCCAGCAGCAGCTCGGCACGGGCGCTCTCCAGCGCCGCATGCTCCTGCACGAGTTCGAGTTCCCGCAGATTGCGCCGCCGGATTTCGCGCACCAGCAGCAAATTCAAGGCGATCAGCAGGGTGGTTGCGGCAACCCCGATATAGACTTCCAGGCTTAACAGACTGCGGGCTTCGGCCAGTTCGTCGTCGAAGCTGAGGCCGACCGCGACAGTCAGCGGGTACGACGGCAGCCGCCGAATTGAATAAATTCTGGCTATGCCATCCACGGCGCTGGACTGCACCGTGCTTTCGGTTGCGCCCTGATCCAGCATGACCGGCCAGGGTTCGCCGGCCACCACCGCCGCGGTCCCCTCGGGCTGGCCGCCGAACCGTGCCCGCAACAACCCGTCCGCCCCCACCAGCGCGATGATCCCCCGCGGCCCCACATTCGCCGAGCGGTACAGCGACGTCAGATCATCCGGCGCCAGGGCAAACACCAGGATGCCTATGAAATGGCCGTTGGCATCGTCCACCCGCCTGGAGACCTCGATCATCGATCGGCCGGAGACGCGGCTGGTCATCGGCTCGCTGATGTACAGCCTGGGATTCATCAGCGCGAGATGAACGTTGAAGGCTTCGAGATCGCTCAACTCGATGCCGGCGACGCCAGGTCTGATCGTGGTGGAGATCACCTTGCCGGAGGCGTCGACCAGCGACACAAACATCGTTGGGTGCGCCAGCGACGGCAGCTCCTTGGACCATTGGTCCAGCCGAAACCCGGTCGGGTCGTCGCGAATTTCGCGCGCCGTCAGGTCCATCGCGGCGTCGATCGTGCTCAGTGTATGATACACTTGCTCGCTGAACGCGGCAGACAGGTTGTTGGCGGACGTCATGGCCCGGTTGATGGCAGTCTCATGCACCGACCAGGTGGACCCGATGATCGCGAGCCACAAGCACACCATCAGGCCGAACGAGCCCAGACTCGCCCAACGCCCCAATGAGGCTGCGCGCCTTTGCGCTGAGGCGGAGTCCCAGCGCGGCGTTTCAATCGGACTGTCGGTCTGGGGGGAATCGGGCTGCATGACTCGATGCGTGATTCAATACACAAAGTATCGCATAACGAGAAACTAACGTAAATACGACAAGAGGTCAGGCAGTTGCCTCGGCGCCCCGGAGAAAGCCGCGAACTTCGTGCAGAAATACGTCAAGCTGATCGTGGTGGACCCAATGGCCGGCGCCGGGCACTGCCAAGGCGCGCGCATTCTGGAAATATTCGATCCGGCCATCCTCGGCCGGCGGCCTCGCCCAGGAGTCGAGGCCATGCACGAGCAGGGTGGGACAGGTGATGCGGGACCAAAGGCGGGCAATGGCGTCGCGGGTCATGTCGTAAGCGGGCCACAGGCGGACGTACTGGTCGAATTTCCAGCTATAGGTGCCGTCTTCGTTCTGATTGACGCCATGCTCGGTCAGATGGCGGGTTTGTTCGGTGGTCAGGTGAGCGTTGGCTTCGTGCATGCGCTGATGCGCTTCCTCGATGGTCGCATAGCGGCGCGGCACGCGGGCGGCGTAAGCGCGCTGTTCGTCGATCCAACTGCGCATACGGTCGGCGATCGGTTTGCGATCGGCCTCGGCATGCGATTTCGGACCGGGACCGAGCCCCTCGATGGCGACGAGACGGCAGACGTTTTCCGGATAGATCCCAGTGTAGCGCAACGCGATGTTGCCGCCGAGCGAATGGCCGATGATGCGCAGCGGCGCGAGGTGGCGTTGATGGATCAACTGCGCGAGGTCGTAGATGTAGTTGGCGGCTGTG
>JBEKQQ010000165.1:0-12121 GCA_049519555.1 Acetobacteraceae bacterium | reverse complement strand
TCACTCGCTCCATTTCGACGTCATGCGCCGGACGCGCATTGATCAGGCGGCCGGTTGGACGTGCGAGGATGCTGAACCAACGGTTGTGGGCTTGATACACCATGCCACGCAGCCGTTCAGGTAGCCCTGGTTGTAGGTCCGCAATGGGTCGGGTACGGCGGTTCAGTCGGGCGTCCGTGTACCGCCGGTTGGGGTGGACTGCGGCGGTTCGTCCCCCGGGCGGGGCCGGCCGACACCGTCCGTGGTCAAGCACGTCCTGAAGCCTGCACTGCTTCCATAGCTGTAGTTGCTCGCAATCGTCCCGACATGCTCGAATTCAATCAGACGCTGTCTTCATTGTTGGGACCGCGCGCTTGCTTCGAAAAGTGCCGCTGCCTTCGCCGCCTCAAATGTGTCAGCGGTGCCGTTGGTAACGAGATTGTCGCGACGGATCCTATCCAACGTAGCTTTGCGCCGGACTTCCCATGTCGGCACGCCGTCCTCCGTGAACACCAACAATGTGAAAGCTCCCACATCGGCCCAAACAGCCGGGCCGGGCCACATAGGGGAGGGGAGCGGCTGCCACTCTATGTCAGACATTTACTTCCCCTCGCATCGGTATCTGTTCTCGTTCGGGATAACCGCGCCCGGCCTTCGCTCCAAGACCGGCTCAATGGGGACCAATCTCGGCTCGCCAGTATAGGGTCATCGGGTGGAGGCGCGCCGATCTCACACGACGCGCAAGAACGGTCCGGCTCACCTCCGTCGGGCAGCGAATTGAGGGCACCAGCCTACAGGATGTCCGGGAACCACAATCGGGATGTTTGCCAACGCTCCGTAATTAACGGCCGGCAGACCTGGGCTGAACCAGGTTACCGCTTGGGGTCGCAACCGGTCGAACGGTTAAGGAGGAACGAACGGCAGC
The DNA here is from genome assembly GCA_049519555.1 of Acetobacteraceae bacterium. GTDB lineage: Bacteria > Pseudomonadota > Alphaproteobacteria > Acetobacterales > Acetobacteraceae > Rhodopila. The sequence continues at coordinate 11,217 of JBEKQQ010000165.1, read as the reverse complement.
TTGCCGGCCCCGCTTGCTCCAGAGCCGCCATTCGCCTTTCGGCCAGCCTCGGCCGAAAGCTGCCCGGCAGCTCCGCGCCCGAAGCAGTCTTTCGAGAGCCGAGCCACCATCGCCCGAATGAGGCATTCGTGCGCCAAGGAGCCTGCTAACCACACCGGCGATCGGTCATAACTCCCGTGCACAGCTCCTGGACGAGTCTGGCTCGTGCCATCCCCGGCCTTGAAGAACGCCGGCGTCGCGATTATCGCTCGAGGGTTGTGGGGGACCGGATCGTCCGGCGCCGCGTGGGACCAGAGTCATGAACCAGATCCATATCCTTCACGAGAACCCTGCCTGGTTGCCACCTTTGGCCGAGGCGCTGGACGCTCGCGGCCTGCCATGGGTCGAGTGGTTCATGCACAACGGTACCTTCGACCTCGCGGCGCCACCGCCCGAGGGCGTTTTCTACAATCGCATGAGTGCGTCATCGCATACGCGCGACCATAGATTTTCGGCGGAGCTCACCGCCTGCGTGCTCGCCTGGCTGACACGTTGGGGGCGCATCGTGGTCAACGGGCCGGCCGCGCTCGATCTGGAAATCAGCAAGGTGCGCCAGTATGCAGCGCTGGAGGCGGCGGGCCTCCGCACACCCCGCACAGTCATGGTCGCCGGCCGCGATCAGATTGTCGCCGCTGCACGATCGCACTTCAACGGCGACGCGGTGATCCTCAAACCCAATCGCGGTGGCAAGGGTCTCGGTGTGCAACTCTTTCATACCTTGGAAGGCCTGAGCGAGCACGTGGAGAGCGACCGCTATATCGAACCGGTCGATGGTATTCAATTGCTTCAGGTCTACGTGCGGGCGCCTCGCCCCGTCATTACCCGCGCGGAATTCACCGGCCGGCGATTCACCTATGCCGTGGAGGTGGATACCAGTGAGGGGTTCGAACTGTGCCCGGCCGACGTCTGTGTCGTCGGCGAGATGGCCTGTCCGGTGGGCGAGGAACCAGGCAGACCAGCGCACAAATTCAACGTTGTCGACAGCGTTGACCTAAGTTTGATCGGACGGCTGGAGAGTTTCCTGGAGACGGCTTGGGTGGATGTGGCCGGTATCGAGTTCATCATGGACGCAGACGGCCAGCCCCTGGTGTACGATGTGAACACCAACACCAACTACAATCCCGATGCGGAAGCGCGGGCGGGACTCGCCGGCACGTGGCGCTCGGGGATGGGGGCGCTCGCAGCCTATCTGGGTGATCGGTTGGCACAAACCCGATCCCGCGCCGCCTAATTCCCGCGGCGGACCGAGGTTCAAGGTCTCCGCGGTAACGCGTGGCGTTTTCCAGACAGTGGCGGCGGTCCGCTCCGTCAGGGAACATTCACCTGAGACCATCCCCGGGCACGTAACGTTATGAGACCGCAACGCCATTAAACAAGGTCCGGCTGAATTGGCCGGCCGTCACCCCTCGAGCCCGTTCTTCACCGTCTCCGCCACCACGTTGCGCGCAACGTCGCGCAACAACTGCCGATCCGCCTGTTTGGTCTCCGCCGGAGTAATCCCCGGGATCACCCGATCGTGGCTGTACGTCGGCACCGCCGCCCCGTTCGTCAGAATGCGATAGTCAAGGTCCTGGCCTGCACTGACCGCTCGGATGCCCCGTCGGAGCATGTTGCGCATCATGATGATGCCGCGGTCGGTGGACGTCAGATGCTCCAGCCCGTGCCGCGCCATTCCATTATGGATACTCACCTGGGCGTCCCAGTCACCCGGCACGCGTTGCCGCTCTTCGTAGGGTCGCAGGCCGTCCTGGCCGAACACCGTGCCGCGGTTAGGGTCCTTGCCCTCAGGCGCGCGGTAATAGCCAATCTGCATCGTGTGCGTATCGTCCAGCGGCACCGCCCAGGTGGTCGCCTGCGGGCGGTTAACGGCGTTGCGGAGGGCGACGGGATCCATGTTGGGCGGGAACTGGTGGATGTTCGGCAAAATGAAGTCGGCGACCCGCACCCAGACCTTGTCCTCATAGCGCCTTGTGTCGATGTAAACCATGCCGACCGGGGTTTCCATCCAGTCCCACTCAGCGAGTTCCTTGAAATCCTCGGAGAAGCCCTCGCTGCCCGGTAACGTGTGCAGGAATGCGACGTGCGCCGGATCCATGCTGTTTTCTTTGACCTGCAACCAATTGCAGTCCCACAACGTCGGTGCGCGAGCCACCAGTTGGTAGCCGGGCAGGTCATAAGTGTCGAAGATGGGGAATGGCGGTTTCAGCTCCGGTGGTCCCATGTAAGCGAACACCAGGCCGGCGTATTCGTGGACCGGATAGGCACCGTGACACAGCCGATCCTTTAACGTGCTGTCGGCAGGCTCGCCGGGCGTTTCCAGGATCGTGCCGTCCACGTCGAACAGCCAACCATGGTAGCAGCAGCGAATGCCTTTATTGTCGATCAGGCCGTACTCGAGCGAAGTGCCGCGATGCGGACAATGCAACTCCATCACGCCGATCGCACCGCTTTTATCTTTGAACGCGACGAGATCCTCGCCGAGAATGCGCAGGCGCCTGGGCAGATCACCCAACTCGCTGGCGAGAATGACTGGCTGCCAGAAGCGCCGCAGATACTCGCCGCCCGGGGTGTCCGGCCCGACGCGAGTCATTTCCGCGTCGTCCTCCGGTATCGCCCGATGGTGATAGGCGCTGTAGGCAGCAGTCAGAAACGGTGCTCTTTCGACCATGATGTGCCTCCGTGCGTTGCGGTCGCCGCCTCCCGGGCCATTGCTTGCCGGCGATAGTGGATGGTGCGTGTCCGCTGGGTCAAGGTGGGGTCGTGGATCGAGGCGTGTAGCCGGGTTCGTTACTTCATTGGATTCTCGGTGAGCAACCGGATCAGTTGATCCTGCCTCCGGGATGGGTACGCCAACCGCGATGCGCTACCGTTGGGCCTGTGTTCAGGGGAGGGCAGGTTCATGGGCAGCCTTGACGGTCAGGTCGCATTGGTCACCGGCGGCGGTTCGGGCATCGGCCTGGCGGTGGTCGCTCGTTTCATCGAGGAAGGCGCGCGCGTCGGCATCATGGAGCGTGCGGCGGACCGAACCAGCACGTTGCAGGCGCGATTTGGTGCCGCGGTGGTCGCGATTTCGGGCGATGCCGGCGAGCTCGCAGATAACCAACGCGCGGTCGCCGCAACCTTGCGCGCCTTCGGCAAGCTCGATGTGTTTGTCGGCAACGCGGGAATTTTTGACGTCTACGCAAAGCTGGTCGACCTCCCCGAGGACGAATTGACGCGCGCCTACAACGAGTTGTTCCGGGTTAATGTCGGCGGCTGCATCTTCGGCGCGCGGGCCGCAGTGCCTGAGCTGCGCAAAACCGGCGGCTCGATGATTTTCACCGCATCGGTGGCCGGCCTCAATTCGGGCGGTGGCGGCGCGCTTTATACCGCCTCGAAACACGCGGTCGTTGGCCTGATCCGGGAACTGGCAGTGGAACTGGCTCCGGATGTTCGGGTCAACGGCGTGGCACCCGGCGGTACCATGACCGATCTGCGCGGCCTCGCGGCATTGGGCAACGACGACCGATCGCAATTCTCTGACCCTGCCATCGAGGAGCGGCTGCGCTCGGGCAATCCGCTCCGCCTTGCGCTGCAACCGGAGGATCTTGCCGGCGCCTACACATTTCTCGCGTCTCGGCGCGACGCGCGCGGCATCACCGGAGGTATTCTGACCGTCGATGCTGGCGGCCTGTTACGCATGCCTCGCGCACGCTGACGCCTCCAGATGCGACCGGGCAACGCTTCAGACCCGCTCCACTGCCGGCACGCCCACCGCATTGAACGCTGCCAACGACCGTCGGATCAGCGCCGGATCGATCCCGTCGACGATGAACACGATACGCGAGTTGCGATCTGCGTCCGGCCAGCCCGTCATATGCACCGGATTATGCACAAGATGCTGTACGCCATGGATTGCGACCGGTGCCGGCTCGCCGGCGAGGTTCAAAATGCCCTTGACCCGCAGCACTTTGTCGCCGTGCCGGTTGAGCAGCATGGACAGCCAGATGCCAAATGCCGTCCAGTCGAGCGGCTCCGGCACTGTGACGACAAACGAACGGATGCGCGAAGCGTGGCTGGTCCCGGCGACGTCGTCATCCGCATGAAACGAGCGAAACCGGGTTGCCGGCGCACCGTGATCGAGCAGCGTACGCGCATCCAGATCGTCCGCGCGGCTCACCGGTGCGTCCGGATTGATCTGCCGCACGCGGGCCAGCAGCGCCGCGGCGGAGGCGGCGTCGGTCAGGTCGGTCTTGGTCAGCACTAACTGATCGGCGACCGCCAATTGCCGGATCGATTCGACGTGACGTTCGATTTGCGACAGTCCGTTCACGGCGTCCACGGTGGTAATCACCGCACCTGCTCGGAAATGATGCCGCAGCACGGGATCGGCCTTGAGTGTGGTCAGCACCGGGAACGGATCCGCCAGTCCGGAACTCTCGATGACCAACCGCCGGAACGCCGGTACCTCACCACGGTCCCGTCTGGCATGCAGGTCGCCAATGGCCCGCGCCAGCTCGCCGCGGATGGTGCAGCAAAGGCATCCCGAGCGCAGCAGCACCACGGTCTCATCGATCCGCTCGACCAACTGATGATCGAGCCCGGCCTCGCCGAATTCGTTGATCAGCACTGCGGTTTCGGCAAGTTCAGGATTGCCCAGCAAATGCCGCAGTAACGTCGTCTTGCCGGAGCCAAGAAATCCGGTGAGCAGATTGACCGGAGTGAAAGTGGGAAACGCTTCAGCCATTGTCTTGCTCGAGCCGCTCGATCAACGGCAGCGCCAGCGGATCGCAAAGACGCCCGGAAAGCCGTTCCGCTGCCGGCCATAAATGCCCGAGGTCCGCAATGATCTCGGTCTTGCCGGTACGGGTCGACAACAGGAATGCGGTGCCCTGCCAATCCGCAACGCTCAGGCCGAACTGCACCAGCACAAGGTTCGCAATGCGCACCCGCCGTGCGCGCTCGCGGCGGCGGGCAACCGGATCGGCATTGCGCGAGTAAACCGAGCCACGCGCGACCGCGTCAGCCCAATGTTCGCTGGACCCCAATACGCCGCACAACGAACACAAGGCACTAAGTCCTGCGCGGAAAGCGCCGCGCGAAATCGTCAGCCATCTCATTCATGGTCACGAACCTGACACCGGGATGGCTGCTGATATGCGCATACAAACGCTCCAGCATCAGCAGCACCTGGGCGCGACCCGACACGTCGGGGTGAATGGTGATCGGAAACACCGCGTAATCCATTTCGCGGTACACCCAGTCGAATTGGTCGCGCCAGATCTGCTCGATGTCGCGAGGGTTCACGAAACCATGGCTGTTGGGAGACTTCTTGATGAACATCATCGGCGGCAAATCATCGAGATACCAGGAGGCGGGAATCTCGATCAGGTCGGTCTCGCGACCGCGTTGCAACGGCACCATCCAGTCCTCCGGTTTCCCGGAGTAGTCGATTTTTGTCCAACTGTCGCCGACGCGCACGTAATACGGGGTATAATCGTCATGCATCAGCGAATGGTCGTATTTGATGCCGCGTTCCAGCAGCAATTCATTGCTGACATTGGAAAACTCCCACCACGGCGCGACATAACCGGTCGGCCGCTTACCGGACAATTTCGTCACGAGGTCGATGCATTTGTCCAATACCGCGGTCTCCTGCGCCCGGGTCATTTCAATTGGATTCTCATGCGAATAGCCATGGATGCCGATTTCGTGACCGGCATCGGCGACGGCCTGCATCTGCGCCGGAAACGTTTCAATCGAGTGGCCCGGGATGAACCAGGTCGTTTTGATCCCAAATTTTTCGAATAGCTTCAACAGCCTGAGCGACCCGACCTCGCCGGCGAACAGCCCACGGGAAATATCGTCCGGCGAATCCTCACCGCCGTAAGAGCCAAGCCAACCGGCCACCGCATCCACATCGACGCCGAAGCCGCACAGGATTTCCTTGGTCATGCTGTTTCTCCCGACCGCGTTATTCCAGCGGCACGTTGCGATACTCTTTCATGCTCAAAATCGCGATGGCACTCAATGCGCCGCCGGTCATCACGTAGAACGCCGGGGCGTACGGATTGCCGGTCACGTCGACGAGCCAGGTTGAGATCAGCGGCGCGAAGCCGCCAAACAGCACGACCGCGAAACCGTAACTGAGCGAAAGTGCCGTGTAGCGCACGCGGGTCGGAAACATCTCTGCCAGAATGGATGGGATCGTGCCGGTATAAAGCGCCTGGAACACCGCCACGCAAACCATCGCCGCCAACAAGGAAGCAAAAGTGCCGCCCCGGATCGCCAGCAGGAACAGCGGGTAGTCGAACACGAGGTTGAGCAAAGCAGACGCCAGGATCAGCGGCCGGCGGCCGACCCGGTCGGTGAAGGCTCCGACCAGCGGCGTCAGTACGACCACGACGATCCCGTACGCGACGGCGCAGGACAGCGCCGCTCCGGGCGGCAAATGCAAGGTGTTGATGCTGTACGAAACGAGGTAGACGGTGAACACAAAGCCGGCGATGCAGCCGATGATGCTCAGACCGAAGGCCTGGATCATGCGGCTGCCATATTCCTGCACTGCTACGCGCAATGGCGCCCGTTCGACGGTCCTGGTTTCGACGGCTCGTTCGAAGGCCGGCGTCTCCGCTACTTTCTTGCGCAGATAATAGCCAATTGGGCCCAACAAGAAGCCACAGAGGAACGGGATGCGCCAACCCCAGGCATAGAAGTCGTCGTTGCTGAGGCTGGAGGCCAACAATGCTGCGGAAAGTGAGCCGGTCAGCGCCCCAATCTGGGTGCTGAACTGTTGCCAGCTTCCGGTCAGGCCGCGCTTGTTGGGGGGCGCATACTCCACCAGGAACGCCGCCGCACCGCCCCACTCGCCGCCGGTCGAAAAGCCCTGCGCCAGGCGGCACAGCACCAGAAGCACCGGCGCCCAATAGCCGGTGGCGTTGTAGGTCGGGATCAGCCCCACAGCACCGGTGGCACCTGCCATGATCCCGATCGTTACGACGAGCGCAGCGCGCCTCCCCACCCGGTCGCCATAGGCGCCGATCACGATCGCGCCGACCGGCCGCATCAGGAACGCCGCGCCGAATGCGGCGTAGGTGCCATACATCGAGCCCGACGGGTAAAACGCCCGCGTGATGGCGACGGCGAAATAGCCATAGATGGTGAAGTCGAACAGCTCGAAGAAATTGCCGATGGCGCACGACAGGATAGCGCGCCGCCGCACCATGGCAAGCTGGTTGGCAGTGAGCGCGGCAAAGTCATTTGCAACGATCTCGGACATAACACGCTCCCGGTTGAATGAAATCGGTCGGTCAGCCGCCGGTGACGTGCACAGAGCATGCCACGGCAGGCGAGCCGCCGCGAACCGCACGGGCGAAAGGGGGGAACACCGAAGACGGGCTGGGATTGGCGGATGACATGTCGGGCCCGCCGGGGTGCCCGACCGAAGCAGCGGGCCGATCTTTGTGATTATCGCAAAAATGTTGTCTGCAAAGGCAGCATTAACCTCGAACTCTTGGACGACTATCTGTCGGGCCACCGCAAGACAAAAAGTCGGAGAACCGCCATGACCACAATTTCGCACGCCCTGACCCAGTACCATCTCGGCGCACGCCGCCGTCACTCCAGGTCGTTCTCGCACGGTGCCGGCATTGGCCTGGCGCTCGCCCTGGTTGTTCTGGCCATGGTCGTCGTCAGCGGACGCACCAGTCCGGCGAGCCTGTCGTACCATGAATGGCCGGTCGCCAATGACACGCCTTCCTTGGCCGGCTGGGAGAACAGCGTGCCTCCCGAGCTGTTCCCGCTCGGACCGGTGACCGTCGATGCTCCCCAATAACCCGGTGAATTTCGTGATGTGCGGCGGTTTACGCCGCACTGCACAACTGGCACAGTACGTGCCATGGCAAAGCGACCATTCCACCTCGCCTGGTTCCTTTCGCAAGGCTATGGCCCGAAAACCTGGCGCAGCGCCTGGCCCGGCAGCGACGTCGCGCGCTGGATGATGCCCGATCTGTTCCAGGATCTGGCGCGCGGCATGGAGCGAGCCTGCTTCGATTACCTGATCATCGAAGATTCCTCGATGGTGCCTTATACGTTCCGCGGCACGCACGACACCTATCTGAAATACGCTGCCAGCACGCCGAAGTTGGATCCGGCGGTGCTGGTGCCGTATCTGGCCCAGGTGACAAAGCATCTCGGCCTGGTGCCGACATTGTCGGTGACCGAATATCCGCCTTTCTTGCTGGCTCGTCTGGTCAACTCGCTGGACCACGTGACGGAAGGCAGGATCGGCTGGAATTGTGTCACCAGCAGTAACGACGGCGCGGCGCAGAATTACGGCCTCGATGGCCAGGTGCCGCACGACGAGCGCTATGACCTCGCCGATGAGTTCGCCGATCTTGTCACAAAGTTGTGGGATGCGTGGGAACCGGACGCCGTGGTCCTCGACCGCGAGGCACCGCTGTTTGCCGATGGCAGCAAGGTGCATGCGGTCAATCACGAGGGCAGGTATTTCCGGTGCCGCGGCCCGCTGAATGCACCTCGCTCGCCGCAGGGCCGGCCGGTGATCTGCCAGGCCGGTGGCTCAGCCCGCGGCCAGCAGTTCTCGGCGCGCTGGGCCGACACGATCATTACCGATGCAGTCAATGTCGATGAGATGAAAACCTATCGCGCAGAAGTGCGCCGCCGGGCGGCGTCGTTCGGGCGCGATCCGGACAGTGTCAAAATTCTGTTCCTGGCGTTCCCGCTGGTCGACACCACGATGGAAGCGGCGCGCGAGCGGCGGCGATTGCAGCGCGAGGACTCGGCGCAGAATCTGGACATGCAACTGTCGTCGATGTCGCGCCTGACCAATATCGACTTCGGGAAATTCGACCTGGATGAACCGCTGCCGGAGTGGCTGACCACGAACGGGCACCAGTCCTCGCTGGCGAAGTGGATCGGCAAGACACCACGGGAAGTCGCGTTGAGCCAGGCGACCAAAGCGGGCATCGATTTCACCGGCACATCCGATCACGTGGCGGGCATGATGCAGGAGATCATGGAAGAAGTCGGCGGCGACGGGTTTCTGATTTTCAATGGGTTGTTCGACCGGCGCTACATTATGGAGGTGTGCGACGGGCTGGTGCCGGAACTGCAACGACGGGGCCTGACGCGGACCGCGTATTCGCACCAGTTGTTCAAGGATAATTTGCTGGAGTTCTGATTATCCCCGCGTGTTGCCGTGCCGTCCCCGGTGCAATGGGTGCCAGGGCAGCAACAGCGGTTCGGCGAACTCGATTGCATGGAACAGCAGTGTCCCGAGCAGCTCCGGCATCACCAGTGCGGCGAAGACACGCATGGCGTCTCAGGCATCCGGGCTCACATCGCTCCACTCGGAGCTCCGTCGAACCGCATCATGCTCGGACATCGCCAAACGCTGATGCGAAGCTCGTTGCCGCCGCATAACCTTCCGTTGCGTCAGGCGACGCCGACTGTTGTGCCCGACGTCCCTCTTATTCCGCCGCCGCCAGCCGCCGACGCCCAGGATACAACGACCGGACCCGTTCCTGCGTGTAAAGGTCCGTCCAGTTCACCATGCTGCGATCGGTGACCTGGCGCGGATCATACTCCCGCTCGGGGATCTGTATGCGCTTGCCACCGATATACACGTGCCTGATCCGGCTCTTGTCTTGCAATATCGCAATATTTTCCAACGGTGAGCCGTCCACCGCAATGAAATCGGCGAAACGGCCACCTTCCAGCACGCCAATCCGGCTGCCGTTCGCCATGAACCGCGCAGTGACCGAGGTTGCGCAGCGCAGTGCCTCGGCCGGCGTGAAACCGAGGTCGCGCACGAAAATCTCGAGTTCCATGGCGTGCCATTCGCCGTAGGGTGTCACCGCGAAGCCGGTATCGGTGCCGGTCATCATTGGAATGCCGGCCGAGCGCGCCTTGCGCAGGTTTTCGCAGGCGATGGCGTATTCCCGCTCGACTGCGGAGGGGCGGCCCCTGAGCGCGGCCGGCTCGTGCGGCTGGGTGAAGTCGGCGATGTTGCGCTGAAAGGTCAGGGTGGGACCAATCGCGCAGCCGGATTGCAGCATCGCGTCGATACACTCGTCGTCGACGCGATTGGCGTGGAAGATCAGATCGACGCCGGCGCGGGCGGAATAAAGAATCGCTTCCCGGCCCATCGCATGCACCACGACACGTTTGCCGAGACGATGCGCTTCGGTAACCATGCTGATGGTTTCGTCCTGATTGAACGCTGCGACCAGAGATCCGTCGTCGCGCGTCTGCACTCCGTCCATCGCGAGCTTGATGCAATCCACGCCGTTTTTGACCTGAACACGGATTTCCTCGATCGCCTCGTCCTTGTTGGTGACCAACCGGCCGATCGAGGTGTCGGGGACGCCAATCCAGGTCGGGTACCAATCGGTCAGCCCTTGTCGTGTCGTCAGATAGCGGCCTGCCGCGGTGACGCGCGGTCCGTCAAACAGGCCGAAATTGATCGCATTGCGTACCGACAGGCTGATCTGCCCAGAGTCGCCTGGCGCACAGATCGAGGTGTAGCCGGCAGCTACCACCTTCTGCGCGAAGAACAGCGCCCGCAACGCGCGGAACTCCATGGGCTGATAGAGGTCGATGTCCTCCTCGCTCTTGGCGTTGCCGTAAGCCAGATGCGTGTGCACATCGAGCAGGCCCGGCATCACGAACAGGCCGGAATAATCCAGCACCGTATCGTGCAGGCCCGCCGGCGGTGCGTCGGCCGTGTCGCGGACGAAGGCGATCTTGCCGTCGTCGCCAAAGCCGAGCGTGGCATTGGTCCGTGGTGTTGTCTCATCACCGGTGAACAGCGTGCCGCATCGCACATGTGTGGTCATGTTCCATCTCCCGGATCAGGCATGTTCGACGCATGTGTGGTCATGTTCCATCTCCCGGATCAGGCATGATCGACGCACGATAGGCCGGCGCATCGCATGGTGCCAGATGGGGCGATTGTCTGGGCCGAAGGAAGCGCCGGGGTTTCACCCACGCGTTTGCTATCGGCCGCGGATTGAGGTCGTGGCAGATGAACAGCCACGCCGCCGCATCCACCGATAGCGCAGGGGTATCCATCGGGCCAGGCCTGCGTACTGGAAGTGCGGCGAGGCAGCCGTGTGGTATTCCCCCGGGTCCCCAAAAGTTCGATCTTGGCATTGCTGAAACGACAACCAGCGCTCC
>JBEKQQ010000164.1:0-18865 GCA_049519555.1 Acetobacteraceae bacterium | reverse complement strand
AGTACGTGCGTTGCCAGAAGGCCATCGCGTCGCGCGCTGCGCCGTTACGGGCAGCGCTGCTGGCCGGGTGTGACCTGCTGCTGCAGACCGCCGGTTACGGTTAGTCGGGCTGTTGGCCGGTAGGCTGAGAGGATTGCCAGTGAGGGAGGAACGATGACAGATCGCGTGTCGGTGGGGAACCTGCGCGTCGCCAATGTGCTGTACGACTTCGTCAACAGCGAGGCTTTGCCCGGCACCGATATAGACCCTGACAGCTTCTGGGCGGGCGTCGACAAGGTCGTCACCGACTTGCACCCGCAAAACCAGGAGCTGTTGGAACGCCGCGATCAGTTGCAGGCACAGATCGACAAGTGGCACCGGCATCACGTCATCGAGCCGATCGACCCCGAGGCGTATCGCCAGTTCCTCACCGAAATCGGCTACCTGCTGCCCGAACCCGCCGATTTCACCATCACTACCGCGGGTGTCGACGACGAGATCACCACGACGGCCGGTCCGCAATTGGTGGTGCCGGTCCTCAACGCCCGGTTCGCACTGAACGCCTCCAACGCCCGCTGGGGCTCGCTGTATGACGCGCTGTATGGCACCGACGCGTTGCCTGAGGATGATGGTGCCACCCGCGCCGGTGGCTTCAACGACGTGCGCGCCGCCCGCGTCGTGGCCAAGGCGCGAGCGATCCTCGACGATGCTGTCCCGCTGGCCCAGGGCAGTCATGTGGACGCGACGGGTTATGCGTGTGCCGGGGGAGCGATCAGCGTCACCCTGAAGGACGGCAGCCATACCGGCCTCAAGGATCCGGCCGGCTTCGTTGGGTACCGCGGCGATCCGGCCAATCCCTCCGCCATTGTGCTGAAACATCACGGTCTGCACTTTGAGTTGTCGATCGACCGCACGCGCCGCATCGGCAGCCTCGACCCTGCCGGGATCGCCGACATCCTGGTCGAGGCAGCGATCACCACGATTCAGGACCTCGAGGATTCGATTGCCGCTGTCGACGCGGACGACAAGGTCCTCGCCTGGCGCAACTGGCTGGGCCTGATGAAAGGCGACCTGCAGGACACGTTCGAGAAGCGCGGCGGGACAATGACACGGGCGCTCAATCCGGACCGGCAATACACCAAACCGGAAGGCGGCACGTTGTGGCTGGCGGGCCGCAGCCTGATGCTGGTGCGCAACGTTGGCCATCACATGTACACCGACGCGGTGCTCGACGCCGATGACAAGGAAATCCCGGAAGGATTCCTTGATGCTGCAGTTACTTCGCTGATTGCATTGCACGATTTGCGAGGTACCGGGCCGCTGAAAAACAGTCGCGCCGGTTCGGTCTACATCGTCAAACCGAAAATGCATGGGCCGGAGGAAGTGGCGCTGACCGCCGATCTGTTTGCCCGCGTAGAGATCCTGCTTGGTCTGCAGCCGAACACGCTGAAAATGGGCATCATGGACGAGGAACGCCGCACCTCGGCCAACCTGAAAGCCTGTATCGCGGCGGCGCGCGAGCGGGTGGTGTTCATCAACACCGGGTTCCTCGATCGCACCGGCGATGAAATCCACACCTCGATGGAAGCCGGCCCGATGGTCCGCAAGAACGATATGCGCGGCACGAAGTGGATCAAGGCCTACGAGGACCAGAACGTCGATATCGGGTTGCAATGCGGGTTGCGCGGCAAGGCGCAGATCGGCAAGGGCATGTGGGCGGCGCCCGACAAGATGGCGGATATGCTGGCGCAAAAGATCGGCCACCCGATGGCGGGAGCGAATACCGCCTGGGTGCCCTCACCCACCGCCGCAACCTTGCATGCGTTGCATTATCATCAGGTTGATGTGGCGGCGCGGCAGACCGAGTTGGCGTCACGTAAGCCGGCGCCGTTGAAGGATCTGCTGAGCATTCCGGTGGCGGACCGGCCCAATTGGTCGCCCGAGGACATCCAGCAGGAACTCGACAACAACTGCCAGGGTATATTGGGCTATGTGGTGCGCTGGATCGATCAGGGGGTCGGCTGCTCCAAGGTGCCGGACATCCACGATGTCGGGCTGATGGAGGACCGCGCAACGTTGCGCATCAGTTCTCAGCACATTGCTAACTGGCTGCATCACGGAGTGACGACGCGCGATCAGGTGATCGCGACCATGCAGCGGATGGCGGCGGTGGTGGACCGGCAGAATACCGGCGATCCGGCGTATAAGCCCATGGCCCCGGAATTTTCCGGCCCAGCGTTCGAGGCCGCCTGTGATCTGATTTTCGAGGGACGCACGCAGCCGAACGGATACACGGAGTTCATTCTGCATCGGCGGCGGCGGGAAGCGAAGGCAGCTCTCAAGTGAACAGCTAACTAAACGAAGACGGGTCGCGTTGTTGATTTCATCCGTCGCCAGGAGGAATCCAATGATCCGGACCCACTTTCAAGAGTTTGAATGTGAGATAGATTGCGATCTGCCATTGCTATTAGGATGTTTGCACCGCCGCTCCATGACTTCGTTCGGTGGGCGCTGCCGCCTCGGCGGTATTAGTAGGCTGCGCTTGCCGGTCTCCCGACCGACGCGTCCCCGTTGCTCAAATCAGACACACCCGTGACGCCGGGATCCCGCTTCTGCCAACGCCGCCAGAAAATGCAGCAACTGTGATTTAGTTAACTGACAAGAACCGCCGGACGAGGTTTGCTTCCGACACGCAAACAGCGGCGAAGGGCTCATCCATGTCAGATCGTTGCACCATTGATGTCGCGCTGGTTCTGGCGATGGCGCCGGTCCTCCTGCCTGTGCCTGGTCACTCCGCAAAATCCAACAAATCCGGAGACAACACGGGCTGCGTGCCGCATGTCCCCCGAACACAATCATTAATGTGTCGGAGTGTCGGCATTCCGCCGTCGGAGCTTACCGTGCAACGCATGACCAGCGGCGTGACAGTGGCTGTGTGTAACAGCCACATGGCCTCCCTGGTTGCATGCGTGAAGCGCTTTTCCCAAAGGTGCTACCGCCGGATCATGGCGTGGCGGCATTACACAGCGAGTGGCGTGTGATGTCCGCACCGGCACCTCAATCATTATGGGCGCGTGTGGGCCGAATTCGAGTCGACGGGTTCGTGCTGGGGTTGCTCGGGGTTGTTGCGACGGCCACCTTGCTGCCTTGCCGAGGCATTACCGCCGAGGCCTTTCATCTTGCCGGGATCCTGGCGATCGCCGCGCTGTTCTTTCTGCAAGGCGCTCGGTTGTCACGCGATGCCATCCTGCACGGCATGACGCATTGGCGACTGCATGCCGCCATTGGCTCCACGACCTTCGTGCTGTTTCCGCTGCTTGGCCTGACCATGCTCGCATGGTTTCCGCATTTGTTGCCGAAGCCGCTGTTGCTTGGCGTGCTGTTCATTTGTGCTCTGCCGTCGACCGTGCAGTCGTCCATAGCTTTGACATCGATCGCGCGCGGCAACGTTCCGGGTGCGGTGTGTGCCGCGACTGTCTCTAATATTGCCGGAATTGTCATTGCGCCTTTGCTGTTTGGCGCGATGTCGAACCTGCATGGCGCCGGCATTGACCTGACTGGTGTCTGGCAGGTGGCCTCGCAGTTATTGCTGCCGTTCATCGCTGGGCATGTCGCGCGGCCCTGGCTCGGCAACTGGGCTACGCGCAACCGAGCCGTGCTGTCGATCACCGACCGAGGTTCCATCTTGCTGGTGGTCTACGCAGCATTCAGCGCAGCGGTCGTGCGCGGGATCTGGCAGCAAATGCCGCCGGCGCTGCTGGCCCTGCTGGCGCTGCTGATGATCCTGCTGTTGGGTTTCGCATTGTCGGCGACGCTGGCGGCCAGCCGGATGTTAGGCTTCAACCGTGCCGATGAGGCGGCGCTTGTCTTTTGCGGAACGCAGAAATCCTTGGTCAGTGGCGTCCCGATCGCCAATGCTCTGGTCTCCGGCGCCGCGATCGGACCGCTACTGTTGCCGATGATGCTGTATTACCCGATACAGCTGCTGCTTTGCGCCTGGATTGCACGCCGCTACGGGAGTTTCAACGCCCCGGGGAACGACGCAGTAACGGAACGGCACACGCCCGCCACAGCCGGTCAGCCCAGCTCAACTGGATCCTGAGTTCGCGACGCCGCGGATGCAGATTGCGCGAAGGCTGCCTGCACATCCTCTTGTTCCTCGGCGCAGATCGGCCCAAATCGGACAAGGTCCGCCCAGGGAGCGCACGCATGATTCGCCAGGCCTCGGTTTATCGCCTCGCTCTCCTGAGCCTCGGCTTGCTTTGCGCCGTCACCGCCCGCCCAGCGTTCGCCGACGACACGATCCTGAAGCTGTCGGAAACCGCGACCGTCATGGTGACGCCGGATGAGCTCGCCGCCTCGATGCGGACCGAGGCCGTCGCGCCCACCGCCCAGGATGCGCAGAGGCGAGTGAATGAGCTGATGGCCGGGGCGATCGCGGCGGCGAAGAAGGTCGACGGCATCGTCGTGTCCACCGGCGGCTACAACGTCTGGCGCATCGCTGCCTCTCCGACCGACCGTAACGAACGCTGGCAAGCTGGACAGAGCCTTAATCTCACCGGCAAGGATGCCGAAGCAATGCTGAAACTGGTCGGCGACCTGCAGCAAATGGGCCTGGTGCAGAGCAATCTGTTCTGGCGGTTGTCGCGAGACAGTGAGCGCAAGGCGCGGCAGGACGCCACCAGGCAGGCACTGTCCACGCTGCGGTCACGAGCCGATGAGGCGGCCGAAATTCTCGGCTTACGCTTCGAGTCGTTCCGCGAAGTGCGGCTCGACAGTGTGGCGCCGCCGCCGATCCTGCCACGGCTGCAAATGGCGGCGCGCGCGACGATGGCAGCACCTGCTCCACCGCCAAATGCCGAAGGCGAGGACATGCCGGTGACCGCGAGCGCCGAGGCGGATGTCGTGCTGAAGCCTCGCTGATGCCGGATCGGACCGGCCCGTCGGCCACGCCGGCCGAACCGGCTGCGGGTGGTGCTCAGGCCGCCTCGGCGCTCGACGCAACGGCGCATGACGAACTGCGCCAGATCGCCCGCGACAGCTACTCTCGTGGCGATCTGGCGGAAGCCATCGACCTCCAACTCAAAGTGGTTGCCGCGGGACCGCCAACCGCGAACGATGCCCTGTTCCTGGCGCTGATGTTGTTCGCCACGCGCGACCTGGCAGGCGGGATCGGGGTCCTGCGCGACAGCCTGGTGCAGTTTCCCGACAACCCGGCCCTGCATGAAAATCTGGCCGTCTGCCTGGTCACCTCCGGTCAGTTGGAGGCAGCGGTCGCCGCCTGCCACCGGGCGCTCGCGCTCGGCTCGGCGAGTCCCAACGTGCATGACTGCCTGTGCGACGCCCTGAACCGGTTGGGCCAGACCGAAGCCGGGATCGCGGCCGGCCGTACCGCGCTGGAGGCCAAGCATCTTCGGTTCGGCGGACGCGAGCCGATCGTGCGCATCCCACCGGCTCCGCCGCCACCGTTCAATCCCGGCAATCCGGCAGCAAACGTGATATCTTATTGCCTGTGGGGCAACGAGCCGCGTTACCTGGCACCGTTGCAGGAGAGCGTGCGAATATTGCCGCATCTGTTCCCGGCATGGTCGATGCGGGTTTATTACGATACGACAGTGGATCATCATTACATCACCGATCTGGGGAAGCGCGGCGTCCAGCTGCGGCAAATGATTCTGCCACAAGGTCAGCCGGGCTACAGGCGATTGCTGTGGCGGTTCGAGGTAATCCGCGACCCCTCGGTGCAGCGCTTCCTGATCCGCGATGCCGATGCATTACTGAACATTAAAGAACGCGTCGCAGTCGATGCGTGGTTGCAATCTGATTATTACTTTCACGCAATGCGTGACTGGCACAGTCATACCGACCTGATTCTGGCCGGCATGTGGGGCGGTGTCGGCAACATCCTGCCCTCGCCCACCGAGTTGTTCCGCGCCAGCACGTCCTGGCGGGTGGAGAACAACCATGTCGACCAGGACATCCTGTCCGACACGGTCTGGCCAACGATCTGCCACTCGATCCTGATCCATGACAGCGTGTTCACCGGCACGCTCGGCTCGGTTCCGTTCCCGCCGTTCGGGCAGTTGCCCGCCGGGTCCCATATTGGGCAAAACGCGTTTGTGCATTTCAGCCGGACTGAGTAGATAGCGGCATGAACTCTCGCCTGTTGGCGCTTGTCGGTGCCGCCGTTTTGATATTGGGGGCGGTGCTCCTGATGGTCAGTGGAACGGATGCACCGGCACTGCGGTCGCACCAGTATACGCCGCCGGCGGAACTCGCGGCGATTGACCCCGAGGCGGATGCTCCCCAGGCAACCGACGCCCACGCCGACGACCTACCTGCCGACGATCTGCCCGTGCCGCCATTTCCTCCCCGCATCGCCGACGGTGAACAATACGACAGGTGCATGACGATGATCACCGATGATCCACAAGGTGCCGAAGCCATTGCCACCTCGTGGCAAACCACTGGTGGCGGCGAAGGGGCCATCCATTGTCAGGCGCTGGCCTCAATTGCCGCCGGCAAACCCGAAGTCGGCGCACAACTATTGGAAGATCTCGTCCATGGCGGTAAGGTCCAGGGACTGGCGCGGGCGGTCTTGCTCGGCCAGGCAGCAGAGGCGCGCCTGATGGTGGAGCAGGCCGAACCGGCGCTGCACGATACGACAGAAGCACTGGTGATCCGTCCGGACGACACCGACCTGCTGATCAGCCGTGCCAACGCGAACGATACGCTGGATCGGATATCAGCCGCGCCCTGGCACTCGACCCGGAGGATGCCGAGGCACTGCTGGAACGCGGCATCCTGCGACAGGAAACTGGCGATCTGGTGGGCGCACGACAGGACTGGACCCACGCCCAAACGGCCGACCCCAACAGCGAAGCGGCCGAACTTGCCGCACAGAATCTGGCCCTGCTCGATGCGGGCCCGGCTCAGAAATGAGGCCGGACAGAGATCAGGGCCTCGCCCTGAAACCCACCAGGAGGCCCATCGATCCGCTTCGCGGCTCGATCCTGGACCTCCGTCAAAGGGCGAGGCCCCGGCGCCCGCCAGGCCCCATATCATGACCGAACCCCGCCTCAAGGCAGGTCTGTGGGTCAGCATGGCGCTCCGCATGGGGGACCGCAGTGGGCGGCCCGGTGTCGTGGTGCGCAAGGGCGATCCGGACGCCGGCGGCATCCTGGTGGTATTGCACGGGCGTGAGGGTCTCGGCGTGTTGTCGCAGGTTCGCGGTGCCAATGACGAAGTGGCCTGGATGCGTGCCACGGGTGCCGCGCCAGTCGACCAGGCTGCCGCCGACGCCTACATTGCTCGCCAGCTAAAGTTCGATCCGGACCTTTGGGTGCTTGAATTCGAAGCCCCCGACCTGCTGCCGCCGTTCGAGGCGAAGATTGTGTGACCGGCGCAAATCAGGCTTGCCAGCAGGCTGAATTCTGTCAGGCTTGCTGGCTCGTAACGCAGGGAGACAAATCATGGCAAAGTTCGAAGGCGGCTGTTTCTGTGGCAAGGTGCGCTACAGTGCTGAGGCGGAACCGATTTTCGCGGGCATCTGCCATTGCAAGTCGTGCCAGAAAATCACCGGCACGTCGTTTTCCGTGGTGGTGGCGATCCCGGCTCCGGCTTTGACCGTAACGGGCGATCTGAAAGTTTATGACAGCGTAGGCGATTCAGGGAAAGGCACGCATTCCGGCTTTTGCCCCAACTGCGGCTCCCCGGTAACCGACACCGCCGACGTCATGGAGGGTGTGGTGATGCTGCGTGCCGGAACGATGGATGACCAAAGCTGGTTGAAGCCGACCATGGAGATTTACTGCGACAGCAAGATGCCGTGGGTCTCTCTGGGCGGCGATCTCAAAAGCTTCCCGAAAATGCCTGGGCCGGGCTGAACCATCGCCCGGCTGCCGGCCACACCTCGCGAGTGGGCAGCGCCTGAGCTGAACTTCCGACTCGTTGCGACGACGGGTTGATGTCTCGGATACGTCCGCCCGTCGGCGAAAGCCGCAGCGAACCCGCATGGTGCGATGGCCGGGTTCGCCTTGCTACGGCAACTCATCGAGCAGAGCCTGCGCCGCTCGGGCATCGGCGGTTGTGACACCTTCGGTCAATCGCGCGTGGATCGGCCGCAGCAGCGCCGCGGCCTCAGTCGCCCGCCCGAGGTCCCGCTGCAAAAGCGCCAGGCTGGTAGCGGTTCGCAGTTCCCAGGCGACCGCCCCTTGTTGCCGGGCCTCCTCCAGCGACTGCAGGAACAACGTCTCGATAGCGGCAACGTCGGTCGCGTCGCCCGCCATACGCATCAGTTCGCCTTTGATGCGCGAAAGTTCGGGGACATACCATCGCTCATCGCGGGCCGCGCACCGCGCCAGCATCTTGTCCACGCTCGCGAGCGCCAGTTCGGACTCGCCACTGCCGCCGCGCCAGGTCGCCTCTTCGGCTTCCAGAAACAGGAAGCGCGGCAGCAACCGCGCGTCGCCCGCCTCTATGAGACCCTCGCGCAAACCACGCAATCCGTTTGCGCTGTCACCTCGCCGGGCCCGCACCACGCCGTTGAAGCAGCGCGCCCAAATGTTCCAGAGGCGTATCTGGTGCCGTTCGGTATGATCGAGCAACATCGCACCATATCGTTCCGCCGCGTCCAGGTCGCCCGCGAACAGCGCGATCGGACATGCCGCCTGACCGAGCACGCTGCAAAAGGTCAAGGCCTGATCAAGGGCAAGTCCCTCTTCGACATTGACTGTGACAACCCGCATCGCCTGATCGGCGAAGCCTTGCAGCCACAGGATTCGCGCCTGGAAATAGTGCGTTGAAACAACGAGATCGAACCCGGGACTGACCATCCTGGGCCGCCAGCTCGCGATGCCGTCGTACGCGAGCGCCCGGTCGATATGACGGCGGGCGTCATTTTGATCGCCGAGGTAATGCAGCGCGGTTCCCTGAATGCGTTCCGCCATCATCAACTCGATCGGATCGCTTGAATGCGCGGCCAGTTCGGCGAATCGGCGAGCGAATGCCAAGGCACCGCGAGCAGTTCCGCTATTGAACTGATCGATGCAAAGACCCCAAAGTGCGCGTAGCTGGTAGTGGGTATCGCCCAGGGCTTCCGCGAGTTCGAGTGTGGTGTGCAATGCCGTGCCAGTCTCTCTGGCGCGGCCGACGCCGTACATCAGTGACCAGGCAAGCGCCGCGGCAAGTCGCATGTGCGAACGCGCGGGCTCGATCGCGCCGCCGTTCAGGTTCGCAAGCGCTCGTTCCACCCGATCGCGGCACTCACCCAAAAGCGAGAGCTGGATCCATAAAGGGACAGCGGCGGCCGTCAACGCCACACCAATCTTTGCGTCGCCGTCCGGTGAGAATGCCCAATCGAGTGCGGTGCGAACATTGTCGATTTGGCGGCCATAGATGGCCAACCATTCCGCCTGGCCTGGCGAACCGACCGGGTTTTCGCAGGGCTCGAAGAATTCGCGGAAGTACTCGGCGTGCCGCCTTCTCAGCCGGTCGACGTCGACATCCTCGGCGAGCTTTTCGAGCGCGTAAGCGCGCGTTGTTTCGAGCAGCCGATGACAGGCGGTCCCGGTCCCGATGTCCGTCGTAACGAGCGATTTGGTCACGAGATTCGCCACACTCTCGATTACCTCGGTGCCCGAGACCGTCGCGTTGCCGGCAACCACCTGGGCCGCTTCGATCGTGAAGTCACCGGAAAAGACCGCAAGGCGACGCAATACGATCCGTTCCATTTCCGGAAGCAGATCGTAGCTCCAGTCGATCGTCGCCCGCAGCGTCCGATGTCTGGGCAGCGCGGTACGGCGCCCAGATGTCAACATCGCGAAGCGATCCCGCAATCCGTTCGCGACCTCCTCGAGGCCCAACGTCGCCGCTCGGGCAGCGGCGAATTCTATTGCGAGGGGTATGCCGTCAAGATGGCGACAAATCGACGCGATCGTGCGCGGATGCGCGGGATTTGACGAGAAATCCGCACCGAGTGCGCCGGCTCTCGCCAGGAAAAGCTCCACCGCACTGTGTCCCAGGATTTCGCCGGATTCGATCTGCTCCATTGCCGGCACCTCAAGCGGCGCCACGCGATAAACATGCTCTCCCCGAATCCGCAGGGTTTCACGGCTCGTCGCCAGGATCGTAACATGTGGGCAGAGCGCCAGGAACGTTTCGGCGAGGATCGCAGCGGCTCCGATGAGATGCTCGCAATTGTCGAGGACCAGGAGCAGCCTCCTGTCACCGACGACCCGTGCGACGGCTTCGGCAGTGTTGCCATTGGACCCAAGCTCCATTCTCAGCGCCCCGGCCACCGCACTCGGCACAAAGGCGGGATCGGACAGCCCCGCCAGCTCGACAAGCCAACTTCCGTCGGCAAACCCGCCGGCGACACTGCGAGCGACCTCTGCCACCAGGGTGGTTTTACCGATGCCGCCTGGCCCTGCCAGGCTCACCATACGATACGCAGAAACGAGATCCTGCAACTGCGCCACGGAGGCCGATCGACCAATAAGGCGCGTGACACGCGCGGGAAAGTTGGTCACCTGGGATTCGTCGTCGGCACGTATCCGCTGAATGCCGATTGGATGCCTCGTCGCCTCGTGGCGCCGGACAGTCCAGTCACCGAGCAGGCGATAGCCGCGGCCTGATTCCGTTTTCAGCAAAGTCCGATACGGACCAAGCGCCTTGCGGATTGCGACCGCATGAACCTGCAGCGTGTTTTCCCCGACAATGGTGCCCGGCCAGATATGGTTCATCAGCTCGTCTTTGGTGATGAGCTTGCCAGCCGATTGGGCCAGAAGCCCTATGATCTCGAAGGCGCGCCCACCCACTGGCACGGGAGAACCAAGGACTCGAAGCTCCCGGCGGGCGAGATCAATCTCGCACGCGTCCGAAGCGTACACCGGTCTTGTATCCTCAGCAGGCACCGGAACGGACCGCCATTTTGTGTCCTCCACCCCGCTGCAATGTCAGCCAACGATGGTGTTATCGCGGTATTCTGAGCACGGCCCGTGCGGTCTGCAAACCACCGTCTCACGGCGTTCGGCGAAGCAGTCATCGGCCGGATGCCGAATTGCTCCCGTTTCAGCCTGCCGGTTCGGTGTTATGCCAGCCGTCATGACTGCCGGCGATCGGTGCCGCCGCTCAACTCCGTTAATGACCGCAATCCGCTGTTGTCTTCGTCTCTGGCGGCGCTCGTAAGGGCGCCCCCAGCGTCGATGATCAGCCCAGCATAACAAGGCGGACCCCCTCGGACGTTTTCGCCTATATTTTAATCATATCCGAATCTCCCCTATTTCGTGCTTGCGAAATAGGCAAGAGACGCTCATGCTGCACTGCGATACAGACGAGAGAACGTCCTTCACTCCAGAAGAAGGAGCCACAGCATGGACAACCGCGAACTCCCGATCCAGGACGAGGCACACGAGGACCATTGGGAGACGTTCGCCGTCGCCATGGAGCTGACGATCGAAGGCCACCGGCTCATCGCCGAGGAGATCGGCTTCGAGGCGAAGTTGCTGTGGCGCGCGGCCATGTCCTGGCTACGCGAACTGATTGAGATGCTCCCGCGGCGGCGATCGTCTCCACCGGTCTGAACTGAACATCCCGCAGGGCAACCTGTGCGGCTGCGTGACGCCTCGCCGGCGGCAGTCGCTTATTGCACCATTCCGACCGCCGCCCCCATCGACGCACAAAACGCGCCAAAGGATGAGTCGATCTTTGACGCGCTTGGCGCGACCAGGGCAATCCCGGTGCCGGAGATCAGCGACGCGAGGTCGGCGGCGTATTCCGCCTGTGTGGAGGCACCCTGTGTGTCGCCGGAATAGTAAATCGTCGAAATGTTGATCCCCAGCGTTTTGGCATACGCGGCCTGATCCTGCGCCATCGTCCACAGGTCCGCGTCGGTGCAGGAAGTCGAGCAGACCGGCGTTTTCGATGTCGGCGTCGGATACGTGCCGTCTGCTTGCGTATACGTTATATTGTCTGCATTCGGCACACCATCGGTGATCACAATGATGTTGGAATTGGCATTGGCAATTTTCGCGGCCGTCAGTTGCGTGATCGCACTATACAGGCCAGCAGCGAGATTCGATCCCGAACAGGACGGCATGTTCTTGTTGCCGCAATAGTTCAACGTCTTGTTGATGTAGGTCGTCATCGCCGACTGGGTCGTAACGGCATTGGCCAGGGCATAAAGCGTGTCGGAATGCCCATTGAAGGAAGTCAGGCCGATCTGCGAAGTCGAACTCGCGGCACTCACTATACAGTTCAGAATTGCAACATCGGCGGTTCTTTGGTCGGCGATCTCGGAACTGAACGACATACTGAGGTCATTCAGCAGGATCGTGTTGAATGCCTGGCCGGTTCCATAAACAGCCACCGCTGAGGAGGTAAGATCGACTGTCGACCGGCCGTAGGCGCCGCCGAAGAGCGTATAGACGGGATTGCTGTTGGCGACCGTGTTGAGCGCGGTGACCTTCACCGCGCTCGGGTTGGTGGTCGTCGCAGTAAACGTCTGGGTCGAGGAATTCCAGGTGCCCAGTACCACATTCGCGGCGGGCACGACCGTGCCATATTGTGCAACCGGCAGGTTTGCTGTCGCAATCGATTGCGCCGCACTGACGAGTTGCGTTGATGAACCGGTCTCGAGATAATTTGCCATGTACTGCTCACCGGCCAGCGCTGCATCCTGCGCCGTGTGTCGCAGCATGCTGACGCGCACAGTGACATAGGACTGATCGACGCTCAGGCCGCCGAGCATGATCAGCGTGGGGATCGAGACGGCTGCCATAATGGCGATACTGCCCTTCTTCGAGCGGCTCAGTGCCTGCCACGAGGCTTTGGCGTGCCGCAGAGTTCTTGCGACCTTGGGTACATGCTGCAGGACCTTCATGGACAGCTCCGTTGCTTCAGCTGGGTTGCCGAGGCGGTCAGCGTTACGCCTGAGAAGAGCGAATAAATGTCGGCCAGACCCGCGGTTGACGCATTGGTCGTCAGGGTGACCGACACCGAGGGGCAGGTTTCGGTGGCCTTGGCGGTGTAGGTCGTCCAACCCGGCAGGCCGGCGCACGCATAGTACTCAACCTGAGTGCTCGTCAGCGATGAACTGCAGCTGACGCCCGAGGTTGACCAGCTCGTGGCCTGCCCGGCTGCCATCGCCATGGCGGCGTACTGAACGTTATTTTGCATCACCGACCAGCAGTAAAACAGCGCGTTGGTGGCGACGAAACCAAACAGCATGAGTAAGAACGGACCCGATACCAGGGCAAACTCCACGGCCGCGGCCGCCTTGCGGCAGCCGCCGAGATTGCGCCACGCACCGGGTCCCCGGCGACCGCCACGACCGGCCGAGGCGTCCGGTCGGTGCCACGCCGGCCGCGATGCAGATGGGATCGCCGGATCAAAGGTCGTAGCAATGTTTTGCATCAAATGCCTCAAGATCGAGAAATTCCCTACTGAGATTTTGTGACGATATCGTCAGAATACCTTCAATTATCTTTCACCGCCGTTGCAGATTATCTCGATGTGCGTTCGTATGATTTTTTAATACGCACGCGCCGGCTGATGAACTGCATCCCCGGTTCAGCGATCTCGGCGCGAATTGAGCCACTTCGTATCACGCACCCGAACGGGATGATTGGCGCCGGCTTACCTGGCGCTGGCGTTGTATCGAATGAGGGTCGACCGCCTGCAGCGCAGCACCATCGCTCACCCGAGCACCGTCGCCGGGGGTGATCCGCGCTTTGGCTGCCCAGACTTCGAGGACTGGCCTTGATTACGTCAAAGGACTACTCAGCGGCCGCCCATCGGGCCGGCGTGAGACTGACCGGAGCCTCCACCGAACCGGTCGGCGCCGGACCAGTCGGACATTGGCCCGTTGGTACTGGCTCCACCGAAGGACGACGCATCGCCAAAGGATGACGCACTACCATCGGCTTCACCGAAACCAGAGCGCCCCTGGCCGCGTGCGGACCAGGTCGCGCTGGTTCGTTCGGCGGCGCACTCCCCTCGTTTGGCGAAGCTCTGCAGCTCGAGTTGCGCTTTCTGCTCGGTCAGATTCTGCGCCATGATTTCGCCATTGATGGTTTGACCCGACACCATCGCCTGCGTCCAGCAATTGCGAAGAGATTCAGAGATATTGGGTGCGTTTTCGCGGAATATACCCCACGTCAGGGTTGCCGATCCAGCCGACTGGGCTCCGACCACATTGGCCAGTGCCACGATCGCACCAATTTTGATCGTCCGAAACATTTTGCGGCCCTCAACCTCACAGGAGTGCGGCATTGCATTGCCGCGCGAAGCAACCTCGTCCAAAGGCAATGCGCCCCTCCCCTTGGCATCACGCCGGACCACGCCGAGGACCAAAACTGGTTCCGGCATGGCGCCGTGGATCTGCCCACGTAACTTTCTCACCACCATGCTTACAATGCTCTTTCAAAAGGCCGCACCCGGAGCACTCCCGATGCGCCGGCGGGCGGACCGATCCAAAAAACAGCCTGGCGGCAGGGCGCATTGCCGGGAAGCGGGTTGTGTTGGTATCAGCCTCGCATGACCGGGGGTGGGACGTGGCCGGCGGTCATCCAGAACGCACCAACGCCGCTCCCTTATGGAGGAAACCAATGACCATTCGTACGCCGGCATGGCCGGTATCTCGCCGCCATGCCCTTCTAGGCTCGGCCGCATTGGCGGCGGCTCCGGCAATCACCGGACCTCTGAGCATGCCGTTCATACGCCGGGCGGCTGCGGCGGACCCGATCCGCATCGGACTGTTGCTGGCCAAGACCGGCCAGATCGCGCCGCAAACGGAATATCTCGCCCAGGGGAGTTATTTGGCGTTGGAGGAGCGGAAGAACATGATCGGCGATCGGCCGGTGGAGCTGGTCTGGCTCGACGAACCAAGCCCGCAGGCGGCCACGCAGAACATGCAGAAGCTGGTGCAGGAGAATAAGGTCTGTGCGATCTTGGGCGGCTCGCTGAGTTCCAACGCGTTGGCGGAGGAAGCGACTGCGGCCGAACTGAAGATCCCGTTGGTGATCGATAACGCCGCGGCAACCGAGATCACCGGCAAGAACTGCAACCGCTACACGTTCCGGCTGAATACGCCTGTACTGGTACAGTCACGGATGCTGGCCCCCTATGCACTGAGTTACGGCAAGAAGTGGTACTTCATCACCGCGTCGTTCGCGTTTGGCCAGGACATCCTGAGCTCCAGCCGCGCGTTGCTGAAAGCCGCCGGCGGCACCGAGGCCGGCATCGACGAGGTACCGTTGAACACCCCGGACTACAGCTCGTTCATTCTGAAGATCCGTCAGGCGAAGCCGGACGTGGTACTGGGCGGGCTGTCGGCGGGCGATCTGTCGACATTTCTCAAGCAATGGAACGAGCTTGGCATGAAGGGCAAGCTCCCGTTCTGTGAAATCGCGATCGGCGATACCGACATCTGGGCTGTCGGACCGGAGGCAGCGACCGGCGTGTTCACCAGCCTGTGGTGGTACAAGAACCCGAACAACCCGCCGGAGGAAAAAGCCTTCGCTGCGGCTTATGAAAAGAAGTTCAACCGGCCGGCCGCGGACAAGGCGTGGATGGGCTGGATCACCGCGAAATCGCTGTTCGATTCAATCGAAGCGGCGAAATCAACTGAGACGATGCCGATCATCGAGGCGCTGGAAAACTGGAAGTTCCAAAGCGGCAGCACGAGTTACAAATACCGCAAGTGGGACCATCAGATGGAGTTGCGCAACCTGGTGGTGCAGGTGAAGGACAAAATCACCGACAAGTGGGATTATTTCGACGTAAAAGCGGCATTGCCGGAAAATCCTGCTGATCTCGACAAGGTGTTTGGTTCACCGGAGGAAGTCGGCTGCAAGATGGGGTGAGTGCTGCCTTGAAGCTGCACGTCGTCCCCCGTCTTGCTTTCCCCGTCATCCCCCGGCTCGTCCGGGGGACCTGACGCGGCACCTCAGCACATCGGGTCCCCCGGACGAAGCCAGTCCCCGCAAAGGCGGGGCCGGGGATGACGCAAAGGGGGCCGCTTCACACCTGAGATTTTCGCAACGGTAGTCAAGACATGTTCGATCCAGGACTGATCCTCTCGCAAATCGCGAGCGGCCTCGTACTCGGCGGGCTTTACGTGCTGATCGCGATCGGGCTGTCGATTATTTTCGGCCTGCTCGGCATCGTGAATTTCGCACACGGCACGTTCTTCACACTTGGCGCCTATTTCGCTTTGACCCTGTACAACACCTTCGGCTGGCCGGCGGTCATCCTGTCGCCGCTGATCGTCGGCGGCATCGGGATGATCGCGGAACGGATTCTGATCCGCCGGCTATACGATAAGGAACCGCTGATCAGCCTGATCGTCACCTTCGCTCTGGCGTTGCTGATCGAGGCCTCGGTGCGGCTGATCTGGGGCGGTATCGGCCAGCCGTTCAGCCCGCCGCCATTCCTGTCCGGCTTTCTCATCTGGGGACCGTTGCTGATCACCAATTACCGGCTGGCGGTGCTTGGCACGATGGCAGCCATCCTGGTTTTGCTGTGGGCATTCCTGACCTACACCCCGTTCGGCCGCATTTTGCGAGCCGGATCGCGCGACCCCGAAATGGTCGGCCTTTTGGGCATCAATTTACCGCGCGTGCTGACCTGGGTGTTCGGTCTGGGCTGCTGCATCTCCGGCATCGCCGGCGTGCTGGCCGCACCGCTGTGGACCATCACCCCGGCGATGGCGACCAACGCCATCATGCCCGCCTTCGTCGTTGTCGCAATCGGTGGGCTTGGCTCGTTTCCCGGCGCCGTGATCGCCGGCCTGATGGTCGGTGTGGTCATCGCACTGACCGATCAGTTCTGGTCCGCTGCCTCAGGCGCCGTCATGTATTTGTTCATGGCGCTGATGTTGCTGCTGCGCCCGCGCGGCCTGCTGGGTGAGCGGTGGGAGCGCTTCGAATGAAAGCTTTCGCCCATCCGATCCCCTGGATCATTGCGGTGCTGAGCGTGTTGACCGTGCTGTGGGAGGCGATCGGTGCGCCGATCAGCCTGATCACACAAATCGCAATCTATATGCTGTATGGCGCCGGGGTGAATTTGCTGGTTGGCTACACCGGCCTGGTGCCATTCGGCGCCTCGGTGTTTTTCGGTTGTGCAAGCTATGCCGTGGCGATCCCGCTGCGTTCGTTTCTCGGCAACGAGGTCGAGGCGCTGGTCTTTTCGGTGCTGTTTTCGCTGGCGCTCGCCACCGTGCTGGCGGTCATCATCCTGCGCCGGCGCGGGTTGTACTTTTCACTCCTGACCCTGGCGTTCTCGCAGATCGCATTCGAGATCGCGTTCAAATGGACCGACCTGACCGGCGGCGAAAATGGGCTGCAACAAGTGCCGCGCCCATGGTTCCCCGGTGATTTTGAATTCCATGCCTTCGTTGTCGCGATCGTGACCGTTGCCATGTGGGTGCTGTGGCGCATCGCGCATGCACCGTTCGGCCGCATCCTGCAGGCCGTGCGCGACAACGAGCAACGCGCGCAATCGCTTGGCTACAACCCGTTCCGCGTCAAATTCGAAGCCTTTGTCATCATGGGAGGCTTCGTTGGTCTCGCCGGCGGCTTGTTGGCACTGATGCTGCGCGGTGCCTATGCCGACAATCTGGGTTGGCAACATGCCGGCGATGCGCTGTTGATGACGGTGCTTGGCGGCGTGCATCACTTTCTCGGTCCGCTTTGGGGCGCCATCGCGTTCATTCTGATGGAAGACCGTTTGTCCGCGATCACCGAGAGCTGGTGGCTGATGTTCGCTCCGGTGGTGATCATTTTCGCACTGGCGTCGCCCGAGGGAATGCAAGGTCTGCTGTTCCGCCTGATGGGGCGGACCGACTGGACTCTGGTTCGCCGTTTTGTCCCCGCGCGTCCCGCGGTCATCGCGCCGCGTGAAGGCGGGGCAACCGGTTTGGACCCGGCCCAGCCGGTGCTCGAAGTACGCAGCCTGAACAAACGCTTCGGCTCGCTGATCGTGGCGCAGGATATTCACCTCGATGTGCACCCGTATCGGTTGCACAGCCTGATCGGACCGAACGGAGCCGGCAAGACCACCTTCTTCAACATGCTGACCGGCCTGCTGAAGGCCGATGCCGGATCGATCCGGTTGAGCGGTCAGGAGCTGACCGCCCTCCCCGTGCATCGCCGCATTCGACTTGGCCTGAGCCGATCGTTTCAAATTCTCAGCGTATTTCCCAATCTGACGACATTCGAAAACGTGCGGGTCGCGGTACAGGCGCAAAGCCCGGAGCGGCATGCGCTGTGGCGCGATGCCTATGCGATGCAGGAGGTCAACGATCGCACCTGGTCGCTGCTCGCCGATGTCGGACTGGAGGTACGTGCGGCGGAACCCTGCGCCAACCTCTCGCATGGCGAAAAACGCTTGCTGGAGATTGCGGTTTCGCTCGCCACGGATGCGAAGCTGCTGCTGCTGGATGAGCCGCTGGCCGGTCTCGCTGAGGCGGATCGCGAGGTGGTCGGCGCACTGATCCAGAAACTGGCGAAGACCCACGCGGTGCTGCTGATCGAGCATGACATCGATCGCGTGCTGGCATTGTCCGACCGCATCACCGTATTGCACCAGGGCCGCATCATCGCCGACGGGGCGCCGGCCGACGTCGCATGCGACCCCGAGGTGGTCACCGCCTATCTCGGCGCCTCTCGCGAAACAGTGGCACCGACTGTCGATCGCAGCGCGCGGCGCACCGACGAAAAACCGTTGCTGG
This sequence comes from Acetobacteraceae bacterium, assembly GCA_049519555.1. Classification (GTDB taxonomy): domain Bacteria; phylum Pseudomonadota; class Alphaproteobacteria; order Acetobacterales; family Acetobacteraceae; genus Rhodopila. The sequence goes on along the minus strand of JBEKQQ010000164.1, from coordinate 156 downwards.
TGCTGGAAGGCGTGCGCGGTGGTTACGGTGGCAGCACGGTGCTCGATGGGCTGAACCTTGTGGTGCACGAGGGCGAGGCGGTGGCGCTGCTTGGCCGCAACGGAGTGGGAAAAACCACGACATTGCGCGCGATCACCGGAACAGTGGCGAAAAGCG
>JBEKQQ010000163.1:0-12299 GCA_049519555.1 Acetobacteraceae bacterium | reverse complement strand
CGTTGCCTGGCGGACCCGACAAGAGGCAGATCACAACGGCGTTTCCGCAGAAGGGCGCAATGATTCTCCAACGGACGCGCCCGCCGCTGCTCGAAACGCCGTTCGAGGTGTTCGATCATGGGGTGTTCACCCCGAACGACCGTTTCTTCGTCCGCTGGCATTGGGCGGTGATCCCAACCGAGGTCGACGTCGACAAATTCCAACTCGCCGTTCATGGCAACGTCAATCAGCCGGTCTCACTGTCGCTGCAGGATCTCATGAAGCTGCCACAGGTGGAGATAGCGGCGGTCAACCAGTGCTCGGGAAACTCGCGGGGGTTTTTCCAACCGCGTGTGGCGGGCGGCGAATGGGCGAACGGCGCGATGGGCAATGCCCGCTGGACCGGCGTGACGCTCAAGAGCGTGCTGGATAAGGCCGGGCTCAAGGCCGGCTCGGTGCAGGTGCGCCTGAGAGGGATGGATCAGCCGGTCGTCGCGGATGGGCCGCCTCTGATGAAATCGCTCGACGTCGATCACGCGCGCGACGGCGAGGTCATGATTGCCTTTGCCATGAACGGTCAGCAACTGCCGCTACTCAACGGGTTCCCGCTGCGGCTCGTGGTGCCGGGCTGGTACGCCACTTATTGGGTCAAGATGCTCAATGACATTGAGGTGCTGGGTCAGCCGGACACCAACTTCTGGATGGCGACGGCCTATACCATTCCGGATACACCTAACGCCGACATGAAGCCCGGCCAGACCGGCGTGAAGATGGTGCCCATCAATCGGATGACTCCGCGGTCTTTCGTCACGAATTTGCAAGCGGGCGCTCGGGTTTCGGCCGGCAAGCCAACGCTGGCGCGCGGCATTGCCTTTGGCGGCGACTGCGGCGTGAAGCAGGTGGACTTTTCCAGCGATGGCGGCAAGACCTGGAGTGCCGCATTACTTGGCAAGGATACGGGCAAGTTCAGTTTTCGCCGATGGGAGGCGCATTTCACGCCAACAGCAAAGGGTAGCTACACACTGATGGTCCGCTGCACCAACACTGATGGCGTGGCACAGCCAGATCACGCGAACTGGAACCCTGCCGGGTTCATGCGCAACGTCATCGAAACGACCCCGGTCACGGCGGCGTGAGGAGTAGACCGGATATGGTTCGCCCGAGACTGAAAATTCTGCTCCTGGCCGCCGCCGTGGTGCCGCTGTGCGGCGCGGCGCAATCGGCGCTCGTTCTGAAGTCAACCTCGGTCACGCTGCCGGACAGCTCGGCGATGTTTCCGCCCGGCCCAGGAGCGGATGTTGCCAATGCCAATTGTCTGGCGTGTCACTCGGTGGGCATGGTCACGAACCAGCCAGTCCTGCCGAAGGCAGCGTGGGAGGCCGAGGTCAACAAGATGCGCAACGCCTTCAAGGCTCCCGTACAGGCAAGCGACGTCCCCGCTATCGTCGATTACCTGGTCAGCATCAAAGGGCCGAAATAGCGGCTGCCCGGCTAAGCTGCGGCGGAGCGCCGCCGGAGATCATCGGGACTGGCCCGGTCATGATTGACGCATTGGACGCCCCCTAAGCGCCGATACTGGCCAGCGCCTCCCGCACCATCGCAGGCGTCACCGTCCGTTTGCGCGACGCCAAAGCCTCCACGTCCAGCCGCTCCACGGCCGCCCGCAGGACCTCCGGGCTCCGTGGCAGGCGCACCAGCAGCCGGTCGTGCAGCGTTTCGTCTGCCACCAGTTGCCGTTCCGCCAGCCAGTGCAACAGCAATCGGCGCAGCAGATCGTCATCCGGCGCGCCGACCTCGACGGTGGTGATCGCGCGCAGCCGGCTGGCAAGGTCACGCAGCCCAATGGCCCAGCGAGCCGGCGGCAGGCGAGCGGCGAGCAGCACCGGACGGCCCAGATCGCGCGCGGTGTTCAAAAAATGCAGCAGTGCGGCTTCCTCGGCCCGATCGGCGTCATCGACGGCCACGCCGGCCAGCGACGCCGCTTCCGGAAACCCGGACAATGCCGGTCCATCGATTATCTCGGACCCGTTACGGTCAGCCCAAATCCGCAACAGATGAGTCTTGCCGCAATCCGCACCGCCCCAAAGTGCCAGGCGCCGCTCAGGCCACATCTCTGTCCGGCCAAGCCAGGTCCGCGCCGCTTCATTGGACGCCGCGGCCAGGAAACTGGCTTCGTCGTATGCGTGCCTGGCAGGGATCGGCAAAGGCAGTTGACGCGAAGTCACCGGACCTCGGAGGGATGCGTCGGAGGGTCGAGATAAAGCGGGCTGGCCAGATAACGGCGAAGCCAGAAGCGGACGAGGACACCGATCGTCGCCGCCACCGGAACGGCAAGCATCACACCGACAAAGCCAAACGCGGCACCGCCGGCGAACAAAGCAAAAATCACCCAGACTGCGGGGAGTTCCACCCGGTCGCCGAGAAACCGTGGATAAATCACATACCCCTCGAGAATTTGGCCCGCGATCAAAACTCCGATCACCACTCCGACGTGCAACCAATCCGGGAATTGCGCCAATGCCAGGCCGATCGCCGTAATGCCGCCGGTCAATGAGCCGACGTAAGGAATAAACGACAACCCGCCAGCGGCCAGGCCCACGATTAACCCCAGATCGAGACCCGCTGCGGTCAGTCCAGCGGCGTAAAAAAATGCCAGGATCAGGCAGCACATCGCCTGGCCGCGTACCCAGGCGGATAGAATTCGATCCACTTCCCGCGCCTGCGCCGCGATCACCGCGGCATAGCGCCGCGGCATCCATGCCCCAACGATGGCGATCATCTTCGGCCAGTCGCGCAAGAAATAGAATCCGAGGATCGGCGTGACGACAGCCAGAGTCAGCACGTTGAATATCGCAAAGCCGCTGGTCACGACTCCGGTGGCGGTCGACAGCAGTACACTCAGCAGGTTCGCGGCCTGGCCGCTGACCAGGTCGCGTAGCTTGTCGTTGACGACGTCAGTGCCGAAATTATCTTGCAGGTGGGTCAGTTGCTCGCTGGCCCAACCTTGCAATGTGAACGCATATTGCGGGATCCGGGTAGCCAGCAATTTGATCTGCAACAGCAACAACGGATACAATAACAAGGCGAACAGCAAGAGCCCGGCAACCAGGGCCAGCACCATCACTGACGCGGCCGCGCCTCGCCTCAGGCCCATCCGGGCCAGCCGCGTCGTCGGCGGATCGAGCGCATAGGCCAGCACAGCGGCGGCAACGAAGGGTGCCAACACGGATGCGAACAGTTCCAGCACCAGCCAGCCGACCACCAGCACGCCGGCAATCAGCGCGAACCTCTGGGCGCGCGTTGCTTGTGTCAGGACGGCTGGCTGCGGTGCTACCGACGAGGCAGCCGGACGACCGAGTGGGCGAACGTCGTCGATCCCAATTTCGCCCACACCGATTGCGTGCGTTTCGATCTCCCCTGCCCAGCTGCGATTGGCGGCGCTTTGGTGGCTTGTGGCATGGCCTGTGCTGGATTGGCCGGAGCTGGTTTCATCGCCCATGCGCGGCAACCCACACATAGGCAGCGCCCGAAACCAGGGTTGATACGACGACAGCCCAGATCAACGTCGACAACAGCAACGGCGCCATCAGCCCGAACCCTTGCAAGAACAACGTCGCCGCGATCAGCACGATTTGCAGCACGGTATTGAGCTTCGAGACATACAATGGACGGATGATCACCGCCTGACCCGTCACGCCGAGCACAATGACGCCTCCGACAATCAGCAGATCTCGGAACACGACGAGAATCGCCAGCCAGTCGGGTAGTTCCCGCACCACGGCCAAAGTCACATACATTGTCACCAACAGGGCCTTGTCAGCGACCGGATCCAGCAGTGCGCCGATGGAATTTCCGCCATAGCGACGTGCCAGCCAGCCATCCACTGCATCCGACAGCCCGGCCAGCACAAAAAGGTAGAACGCGAGCGCGAGGCGGTGCTCGACGACCAGCCAGAACGCGAGCGGCACAGCACAAAGCCGGCCGAACGTAATCAGGTTCGGTGCGGTGAAAAGACCCGCCGCGGCGGTGCGTCCGAGTTGCGTTCCGTCTGGCATCGGCTGAAAAGGCGGTACCCCCTCATTGCCCGCTCTGGACTGGGCATGTTTGTTTCCCGTACCGTTCCCGGATTAGCGTATGGAGGGCCGCCATGGCCAGTGCAGATCGGAGCATGGATGGTTCCTCATCGCCGGGTAAACACGGACCGCCGGCCACAAAGGGACCAAACGAGCCCCTGACCTATCGTGACGCAGGCGTCGACATTGACGCCGGCGACGCCTTGGTCGAGGCGATCAAGCCGCTCGCGCGAGCCACGCAGCGAGCCGGTGTACTGGGCGGGATCGGCGGGTTCGGCGCCCTGTTCGACCCGAAAGCGGCAGGATTTCACGACCCGATCCTGGTTTCGAGCACGGACGGCGTCGGCACCAAGTTGCGGATCGCGATCGACACCGGCCAGCACGCCACAATCGGCATCGATCTGGTCGCGATGTGTGTGAACGACCTGATCGTGCAGGGCGCCCAGCCGCTGTTTTTTCTGGATTATTTCGCCACCGGCCGGTTGGACGTGGAACAGGCCGCAGCCGTGATCGGTGGCATTGCCGAGGGCTGCCGCCTGGCAGGCTGTGCCTTGGTTGGCGGTGAAACGGCCGAAATGCCGGGAATGTACGGTGGCAATGACTACGATCTCGCAGGCTTCGCGGTCGGCGCAGCGGAGCGGGGTACGCTGCTGCCACGCGACGTCCAACCAGGCGACGCCATTCTGGGCATTGCGAGTTCCGGCGTGCACTCCAATGCATTCTCGCTGGTGCGCCGGATCGTCGCGTCGAGCGGCCTGCTGTGGAGCTCGCCCGCCCCGTATGCGCCTCAGCAGTCGCTCGGCGAGGCGCTGATGACGCCGACCCGGATTTATGTGCAGCCGGTGCTGGCCTTGCACCGCTCTGGGCTGTTGAAGGCGGCGGCGCATATCACCGGCGGCGGACTGCCAGGCAACGTGCCACGTGTGCTGCCGGATGGTATGGTGGCAGCGCTGGAACCGGCATGGCCGGTGCCGCCGGTATTCCGCTGGCTCGGTCGCACCGGACGGGTGCCAACCGAGGAAATGCTCCGAGCCTTCAACTGCGGGCTTGGCATGGTGTTGGTTGTCGCGGATGCCGATGCAGAGGCGGCTACCGCGCTGCTGACCAGGGGCGGCGAGACGGTCTTCCGCATCGGCACAATCGAGGCGGACGTGGAGCAGGCGGAGCCACGGATCAGTTTCACACCGCCGGCGGACTGGCTGGCATGAAACGGCGGGTCGCGGTGCTGATCAGTGGGCGCGGGTCGAACATGGCCGCGCTTGTCAGCGCCGCACGGCACCAGGGATATCCGGCGGAGATTGGTCTGGTCCTGTCAAACCGGCCGGCTGCTCCTGGCCTTGCATTGGCACGGGACGCCGGGATCACGGCACGCGCGATCGATCATCGGCCATTCGGCAACGACCGCGCGGCACATGAGGCGGAGATCAATGCAGCGTTGTCGGCGGCCGAGGTCGAGATCGTTTGCCTCGCCGGTTACATGCGTTTGCTGACCCCGCTGCTGATCGCCGCCTGGCGCGGTCGCATGCTGAATATTCACCCAAGCCTGCTACCAGCGTTCCCAGGCCTGCATACCCACGCCCGAGCTCTGGCAGCCGGCGTCAAGCTGCACGGCTGCACGGTTCACCTTGTGACCGAGCAAATGGACGAGGGACCGATCCTCGCGCAGGCGGCCGTTCCGGTGCTCGACGGCGACACCGAGGATACCTTGGCGGACCGGGTTCTGGTGCAGGAGCATTTCATTTACCCCGCCGCGCTCGAGGCGTTCGCTTCCGGCCGTGCCGCCGGTCATCCCCCTGCCACCGCAGCACTGCTCAACCCGCTGCCGATTTGACCTTTCGCGCCTGGCTCTTGCTCTTGGGGACTGGCTTGCCATAGAACGGCGAGCAACGATCCACTCTTGCCGAGGCGCCTGATGGCTCACCAACCTACCGTTTTCCGCGGGCCCGACACCGAGGAAGCGTTCTTCGCCGACAAGCTGCGCTTCTGGGGCGGCGTCAACAAAGCGATCGTTGGCACGGTCATCTTCATGGTCGTGTTGCTGGTCGGGATGGCAGTCTTCCTGCTGTAGCAGCATCGGTTCTCTCGCTGTTTCGGTTCGGGCAGGCAGCGTTTCGCTGGCCTTGCCGCAGCCCGACAATCCGCTGCACGGCATCGCGTTGTCCGTCAGTGCGTGCGCCGTATTCGCGATTGCCGACACGACGTCGAAATATATCAGCGCCAGGCTGCCCATCACCGAGATGCAGTGGATCCGCTACATGCTGTTCCTCGGCATGGCGGCGATCCTGGCTACGCGTGCGCAGTGCCGGGCACTGCGTCCGCACAATCCGAAATTGCGGATCCTGCGCGGATTATGCGTGACCGGTCGTTCGGTGCTATTTGTTTATGGCATCCGCGAAATGACCATGGCATAGGCAACGACGATCAGCTTCTTATCGCCGTTGCTGATCACCGTGCTGTCCATTCCTCTGCTTGGTGAAACCGTTGGCATCCGGCGATGGGGCGCCGTGCTGGCGGGCCGGGCCGGGATGCTGATCGCTGTGCGGCCCGGCACGAGCGGATTTCAATCGGCGGCATTGTTCGGCGTCGCTTCCTCCAGTTGTTGGGCTTTGGCACGGATCATTACGCGCAATCTGTCAATTGGGTCGGGGGACGAGAGGGGCCGACACGAACGTCGAAACGTTGCGGGCGACCCCTCTCATCTCCCGACACAAATTTAATGGTTCCAAGGGGCAGCGCCACTTGGTCTGGTCTCACGACAAAGCACCAGCGCCCCGTTGACAGTGTCTCACTCCGTCACCTACCACGCATATCAAAATAACGGCTTCATCGAGAGAACGGCCAAATCTTGCCACCGCTTCTGGATATCAGCGATCTGCACACCGAGTTTCGCACCGGTGCAGGCGTCGTTCGCGCGGTCGACGGTGTCAGTTACACCGTTGATGCCGGAGAAGCCGTGGCGGTTGTCGGCGAAAGCGGATCCGGCAAATCCGTCACTGCGCTTTCGGTCCTGCGACTGATCCCCAACCCGCCGGGTCGGATCACTGGCGGCTCTGTCACATTCGCGGGCCGTGATTTGCTTACGCTGTCCGAGCCCGAAATGCGCGAAATCCGCGGCGGCGAAATCGGCATGGTGTTTCAGGAGCCGATGACCTCACTAAACCCGGTGCTGACCGTCGGCCGTCAGATCACCGAAACGCTGGAGCAACATCGCGGCCTCGATCGCGCCGCAGCGGCGAAGCGCGCCGAAGCGTTGCTGGTGCAGGTCGGCATAGCGGAACCGGCACGGCGCCTGAAGCAATACCCACATCAATTGTCCGGCGGCATGCGGCAACGCGTGATGATCGCCATCGCACTGGCCTGCGATCCCAAACTAATCATTGCCGATGAACCGACGACCGCTCTGGACGTCACGATCCAGGCGCAAATTCTGGAATTGATGAAAGCGTTGACCCGGGATCGCGGCATCGCGCTGATAATCATCACGCACAATCTCGGTGTCGTGGCGCGTTATGCCGACAGGGTGAACGTGATGTATGCGGGTCGCATCGTGGAATGCGGCCCGGCGGCGGAAATTTATCACGAGCCACGCCATCCTTACACGGTCGCGCTGCTGCGCTCGGTACCTCGGCTGGATCGTCCGCGACAGGCGCGCCTCGATCCGGTGGAAGGACAACCGCCCGATCTGACGCGTTTGGATGCCGGTTGCGCGTTTCGCCCACGCTGCCGTTTGGCTGATGAGAATTGTGCCGTGGCGCAGCCTGTATTGACCCCGGTTGGCAGCCACGGTCACTCCGCTGCCTGCTTCAAGGCCGCCGCATGAGCGACCCGCTGCTGACTGTACGTGGCTTGCGGATGCATTTCCCGGTTACCGAGGGCATTGTCCGCCGCCGTGTCACCGGCGAGGTCAAGGCCGTCGACGGTATCGATTTTTCGATTGCCCGCGGCGAAACCCTCGGCCTTGTAGGCGAGAGCGGTTGCGGCAAGACCACCACCGGGCGTTGCATCCTGCGTCTGGAGCGCCCCACCGAGGGCGAAATCATCTATGACGGCACGAATATCGCGACATTGGACGGCAAGGCGTTGCGCGAATATCGGCAGCGTATTCAGGTGATTTTTCAGGATCCGTACAGCTCGCTCAATCCGCGCATGAAGATTGGTGCGATCATCGCCGAACCGCTGCACGTGCATGGGATCGAACCGAATGCGGCCAGGCGCGATGCGCGGGTGCGTGAGTTGTTGTCGGTTTGCGGACTCAATCCCAACTTTGCCGATCGCTATCCCCACGAAATGTCCGGCGGTCAGCGGCAACGGGTGGGCATTGCCAGGGCTTTGGCGATGAATCCGGAATTCATTGTGTGCGATGAGCCGGTCTCCGCTTTGGATGTTTCGATCCAGGCCCAGGTGGTAAATCTATTGGAAGATTTGCGGGAGAAGTTTGGGCTGACGTATTTGTTCATTGCGCATGATTTGTCGGTGGTGCGGCATCTGTGTCAACGCGTCGCCGTCATGTATCTCGGCCGTATCGTTGAGATGGCCGACAGCGACGCCTTGTTCGATGCACCACTGCATCCTTATACACGTGCCTTACTGGCCGCAGTCCCGGTCCCGGATCCGACCGTCGAGCAAGGCCGCGACTTCCAACCAGTAAAGGGCGAGGTGCCGAGCCCGATGCACCCGCCCTCGGGGTGCGTGTTCCACCCCAGATGTCCAGTGGCGGTGCCGCTTTGCTCTCAGCAACGGCCGGAGCCGCGCGAAATTCGGCCAGGTCACATTGTGGCCTGCGATGAAGTGCGATAAAGGTTGAACAACATGAAATTTCTGCTTGGCGTTCTGGCATTGCTGGCGGTCGCGCTGCCGGCACGCGCGGACGATACGCCGAAGCATGGCGGCATCCTGACGTTCATGATCCCGGCCGACGCACCGCCGTCGCTCGACGGACATAAGGAGACGACTTATGCGACCGTCCACGCGACGGCGCCGTTTTACAGCGTGCTGATCCGTATCAATCCGCTGAACCCGGGCTCGACAGATGATTTCGTGTGCGATTTGTGCACAAACATGCCGAAGCCGACCGATGACGGTAAGACCTGGACGTTTACCATCCGGGACGGCGTGAAATGGCATGACGGCTCACCATTGACTGCGTACGATGTCGCGGCGAGCTGGCAGGAGATCGTGCATCCACGTCCGGGCATGGCAAGTGCACGGCAACCGTATTTCATCATGGTCGACTCGGTATCGGCGCCGGATACGAGAACCGTAGTGTTCCGGTTGAAATTCGCCACCGGCGCGTTCCTGCCGGCGTTGGCCGACCCGTTCGCGTATATCTACAAGAAAGAGATTCTCGACCGCGATCCGCACTGGTATGAAAAGAATGTGATGGGCAGCGGCCCGTTTCGATTTGTCGACTACCAAATCGGCCAGTCGATGAAGGGCGAGCGCAACCCGGATTACTACCATAAAGGCCTGCCTTACCTGGACGGCTTCACCGCGATCTTCGCACCGAAGCAGTCGGTCATCATCGATGCGATTCGCGCGGACCGCGCGTCAAACGAGTTCCGTGGCCTGCCGCCCTCGGCGCGCGATCAACTGGTCAAGGAACTTGGCGACAAGATTACGGTGCAGACCAGCGACTGGAACTGCGTCAATATGATCACGGCGAACCATAAGAAGAAGCCGTTCGACGATGTGCGTGTCCGCCGCGCCTTGGCGCTGGCGATCGACCAATGGCACGGCGCGCCGGCGCTGGCGAAGATCGCCAACGTCCGCACCGTCGGCGGCGTGGTGTTCCCCGGCTCTCCGCTGGCGGCGAGCAACGAGGAATTGCAACAAATTGTTGGCTACTGGCCCGACATCGAAAAGTCGCGGGACGAGGCGCGCCGACTGCTGAAAGAGGCCGGTGCCGAGGGCCTGGCGTTCGAATTGCAGAACCGAAACGTCGACCAGCCGTATAAGTATATCGCCGCCTGGGTGATTGATGAATGGAGCAAGGTCGGCCTCAAGGTGACGCAGAAAGTGCTGCCGACCGGCCCATTTTTCGAAGGGCTGCGCTCCGGCAATTTCGATGTGACGGTGGACTTCAACTGCCAGGGTCTGGTCAATCCGTTGCTGGACATCAGCAAGTATTTGCCGCACTCGGTATACGAAGAGAACTACGGCAATTACGATGATCAGAAGGTCATCGACCTTTACCAGGCGGTGTTGCACGAAAACAATCCGACCAAACAACGGTCGTTGCTGCGGGAGTACGAGACCTACGTGCTCGATACGCAGGCTCACACGATCATGATGCCGTGGTGGGAGCGGATCGTGCCGATGCGGTCGTACGTGAAGGGGTGGAAAATCAGTCCAAGTCACTACATTAACCAGGATCTTGGCACGGTTTGGCTTGACAAGTAGCCGGCGGTGCGAAATCCATACGCCGATCAATGAAAAACAAGAACGACTGGGAGGCGAGTAATGTTGGCAAGAAAATGGCCTTTGACAATTCTGGTGGCGACCGGCTGCGCGATCGCCGTTGTCCTGTTGTCTGGCCGCGCGACCGCGGAAACGCCAAAGCGCGGCGGGACTTTGACCTATATGATCCCGGCGGACGCTCCGCCAAGCCTGGATGGACATCGCGAGGCGACTTACGCTCTGGTGCACGCGGTCGCGCCATTCTACAGCGTGTTGATGCGCGTCGATCCCGAGAACCCCTCGGACACCACCCATTTCACCTGCGATTTGTGCCTGGAAATCCCGACGCCGACCGACGACGGCAAGACGTTCACATTCAAGATCCGTCAGGGCGTCAAATTCCAGGACGGGACGCCATTGACCGCCGCCGATGTGGCGGCCAGCTGGCACGAGATCGTCTTTCCGCGCAAAGGCGTGCTGAGTGCGCGGCAGAACTGGTATTCGATGGTGGATTCGGTCGAAACACCCGACGCCACCACTGTCGTGTTCAAGCTGAAATTCGCGACCGGCGTGTTCCTGCCGTCACTCGCCGATCCGTATGCGTTCATTTACGAGAAGAAGATCCTCGACACCGATCCGCACTGGTATGAGAACAACGTGATGGGTTCCGGTCCATTCCATTTCGTTAATTACACCATCGGCCAATCGATCGAAGGCGTGCGCAATCCCGACTACTACCACCCGCCCGAGCCTTATCTGGACGGATTCAAAGGCCTGTTTGCACCCAAGCAATCGGTCCGGGTCGACGCCATCCGCGCCGATCGCGCGGCAGTCGAATTCCGCGGCCTGCCGCCTGGAGAGTATGCCTTGTTCGCCGTGGAAGATGGGTCCGATCTGGAATACGCCAATCCAGCGGTCATCCGCCCGTACCTGCCTGGCGCAAAGAAGGTCCAAGTTCCGCCAGACGTGGCGCACGCACTCCTGCGTGCCGTGCCGGCCCCTCTTGTCTCGCCGCAACTAAAGTAAATCGTCGCGCTTCCGCTTTTCCAGAATCTTCACCACATCGCCCACCTGCTGGGCGGAGCCGCGATCCGCGATCAACAGCGCATCGGGCGTGTCGATCACGATCAGGTTCGAAACGCCCACCAGCGCTACCATCTTTCCGCCCGTATCCACGTAGTTGCCGCCCGCCGCCTGGCAAACCGCGTCCTGCAATAGCACGTTGCCGTCCGCGTCGTGCGGCAACAGTTCGTAGACGGCGTTCCAACTTCCGACGTCGTTCCAGCCGATTTCGGGACAGGGGAGGCCCGCCACTTCGCGCGCCTTCTCCATCACCGCGTAATCGATGGAAATGTTCTCGCAGAGCGGGAAGGCCTCGCGCAGCTTCGGTGGGAACCCGGCGTCGTCGAACGCCGGCAGCGCGGCCAGGATGCTCGCCGTGCGCGGCAGATTCCTGCGCAGTTCGTCGAGCAGCACGCCCGCGCGCCAGAAGAACATGCCGGCATTCCAGAAGAAGCGGCCGGAAGCCATGTACCGCCGCGCCGTGCGGAGATCCGGTTTCTCATGAAAACCGCGGATGGCGACGGCCTTCGATCCCGGTTCCGTGCCGCGCGGAAACTCGATATACCCATACCCCGTCTCCGGCCAGCGCGGCAGAATCCCCAGCACCACCATTTGTCCGCGCTCGGCCGAGCGGAACGCCCCGCGCACTAATTGCCGGTAACGGCCTTCCTTGGCGATGATATGATCGGCCGGAAAAACGCCCATCACCGCGTCCGGATCGATCGATTGCAGGATGTGCGCCGCCAGACCGATCGCCGGCGCCGTGTTGCGCTGCGCGGGCTCCGCCAG
>JBEKQQ010000162.1:0-14548 GCA_049519555.1 Acetobacteraceae bacterium | reverse complement strand
TGTCGGGAGCCCGCTCGCCTGCTCCATGGCGACCCCGGCACGTTCGCAAGCGTTGAGTGGATCGACCGACGATTCCGCCTCGGTCACTGGTCCCGACGGCCCGCCGGGTGGCCTGGCCGATATTTGCCCGGCTGACGGGGCACGCGTCCGGGATTGGCTGATCCCAGGCTGATTCGCCCCGGGCAAATCAACCCCCGGCAGACCGGCCCATACGGGGCGCCCGGTTGCATCGCTACCGGCCAGGCAGCAGACGACGGTGATTAGACTGAGGCAGTACCGAAATCTGGCTCGTATCCGGGTGCGGATTGCTGTCCCTGGGGCCATGAAAGGGGCAGTCAGTTCGGCCGACCCCAGGGACATTCGTGGTCTCGCGCAATGCGATCAGGCTGCTGCCTGGGCGCCCGCAAAGACGCCGGCCAGGTTCGCCGGCTCGGTTTCGGTGCGTGGTTCGCGCAAGATGTAGCCGCAGCCCCACACGGTATCGATCAGGTTCGGCACGCCTGCCACGGCGAGCTTCTTACGCAACCGGCAAATGATGACGTCGATGGTCTTCATCTCCGGCTCTTCCATTCCGGTGTAGAGATGATTGAGGAACGCGTTCTTGTTCAGGATGATGCCTTGTTTGAGGAACAGCAGCTCCAGCACGCCGAACTCGCGGCGCGACACCGACAGCTTTTGGCCGTTCACCCGCACCTCGTGGCGATCCAGGCTGAGCTCCACCGGCCCAAGCCGCAGCACCGAATTCGCGTGACCCTGGCTGCGGCGAACGACGGCGCGTACACGGGCCAGCAACTCTTCCGGATGGCATGGCGTAGTAACGAAATCGTCGGCGCCCTGATCCAGCGCCTTCACCTTGATTTGCGGCGCGGCGGCTTCGGCCAGAATGATCGACGGTGTCGAGAGGCCTGCCGCGCGTGCCAGCCGGATCGCCTCATGACCCGGCATGTCCGGCAGATCGAGATCCATCAACACGAGGTCATAATCATACAGCCGCAGAAACTCGAGCGAGTCCCGCCCGGATTCCGTGTGCTCGCTGCTGATGCCGTGCTTACGCAACAGCTGTGCATCATTGCCACCACAGATCGAAAGCCGCCCAACCCTGAGTATCAACATGGTTATGTTTCCTTCGCAACGAACCGTTTACACGAGTGAAATTCAGGGAAAATTTCAATTCGGTAAATTCGGCCAGGAGACCAGGCCAAAGGGCTACCTGGACTAGGCCAAACGGCCTAAGCAGCACGACGGTGTACGATAATTGTGTCATTCGCTTAATGTTTCCAGGCATTCTCGGCTGAGAGGTGGGTTACAGCGGTGCAGGATTCATTGCTCGGCAGTCGCCGTGGGGAGTTTCATCTGCGTCATGATCTCGCAGGTTGCCTCACCGCAGTGGCGGGCGGCAGGGATTGGCATCACGCATGACATTCAGAACGATTTTTGACGCTGAGCAGAGCGGGTATACGACCTGGTGGTTTCCCGCGTACGGGCTGATCTTCGTATGCGTTGGTGCACTGTTCGTATGGTGGTCGGCGCTTTACCTGGTCGGACGACATCGTTTCAACCGGGTTTCATAATGCCGGTGCGCAGCGCGGCCCGATCCATGATGGACCATATGTGCGCGTGAGCTATCCTGGCGGTGTGATTCTGCGGCTGGAAGTCGGTGAGTGATCCGCATCGACCATTACGGCATGCATGGGTAATGCCGGACATTCGGATCCGATTGCAACACGCCGAATGCGGCCAGCAATCTTCCGATCAGCATGATGCCATACCAGATCGCCCGGACCGGCCGGGCCGTCTCGCGAACGTCGGGCTCGGTCGATGAGCGCGCCGGTCTTACACAGACGCGTAGGCGCGATGCGCTTTGGCGAGGGCCTCCAGGCGGCTCGATGCGCCAAGCGTGCGGTAGATCGCCGCGAGGTGCACCTTGACCGTGCCCACGGCCAGATCCAGCCGGCGGGCAATGGTTTTCGTGGCGCAACCTTCTGCCAATAATTCAAACACGTGACGCTGCCGCTCGGTCAGATGCGACAGCACCGGGCTTAGTTGGAGCTCGGACCGATACGCTGTCATTGGCGGATGAATTGGCATGCCACTCAATGACGCCGGTGCATACAGTCCGCCGGTCAGAATGGTTTCGAGAGCACGAATGAACTGATCAGGGTTGGTGGATTTCAGGATATAACCCTGTGCGCCCGCTTCCAGGCAGGCCAGAATGGCGCTCCGGTCGTCCTGATCCGACAGCACGACGAACGTCGTGTGCGGAAATGCCAGACGCAACTGGCGCAGGCCTTCAAGACCGCAAAGCCGCAGGTCAATCAGTACGAGTGTAGGTGAACACCCGACGATCCTGGCACGCAATTCATCCAGGCCGTCGACATCGTCGCAGTTCCACTCGGGTCGCGCCTCGCGAAGCAATGCCACCAAGGCATGCCGCACGAGAGTGTGCGACTCAGCGATGAGGACAGAGGTTTTCGCCATGTCGTCGACCTTGATCCTGATGACCTCGTTCACGATCGAGCCTCGCAAGGGTATCCGATGACCGGTAAATGAACGTACGGTCAGCTAACTGAAGGGCTGGTCACAACTAATTTGCACTTTTTTTCGTGAAGCGGCGTTCCCGGGGAAAATACCGAAAGGAAATTGTAGCCATTGATACATTTCCGGCGATCGCGGTGCGGGCCGGAGCGCTCTGGAAGGCAATCCGGTCGGGTAGGAAATCGTCATCCGCGGGGCTTTTCGCGTAATCGGGCACGCGCGGATGTGGGTACGCTTTAACATGAATATTTTGCAAGGAAGGGCCGAGCGATGATACATTTGTAACCAAAGATACCAGCGTGAGCAAAATCGTTACCTATTTCAATCCTCTGATTTTGGCGGACAACCGGGTCTTTGCCGGTCGGGTAGCGGATCAATGACCTGCGGACGTTTTGTAAAGAAACCGGCGGTCGGGCGCAGGCTATGCCCTCCCGATTTCGCTTGTATTACTGTCTACGACCATCCCGCCGGCAATCTTTCGCGCAGATTGGGACCGGGGGAAGGAGCCCGACGTCGTGACTGCGGGCCGGTCAGTGAATGCCTGCCAGAACCGGCAAGGGTCTTATCGACCCACCGAACCCTGAAAGAGCCGGGGGAAAAGGACTACGCCCGAACCAGAGATTGTGATCGCTTCGCCAGCCACCAGCCGTATTCGTCCGGCCACATCGCAAAGCCCGGGTCGCAGCCCAGAGCCTCGGCCGCATGTAGTGCCCAGAACGGGTCATACAGCGCCTGGCGGCCGATCGCGACCAGGTCGGCATCGCCATCGCGCAAGATCTGCTCGGCCTGGGCACCATCGAGGATCAGCCCCACCGCCATCGATGGCACGCCGGCTTTCCGCACCGCCGCCGCAAATGGCACCTGGAAGCCGGGGTGACGTGGAATCGGCGCCGCCGTCGCCGTGCCGGTCAGTCCACCTGACGAGCAATCAACGACATCCACGCCTGACGTTTTCAGTTCAAGCGCCAACGCGACCGTGTCGTCGAGCTTCCACCCATCCGCGCCATCCAGCGCAGATACCCGAAAGAACAACGGCTTATCGGAAGGCCAGACCGAGCGGACCGCTCGTGTCACCTCCAGCGGAAACCGCATACGGCCAGCGCGGTCGCCGCCATATTGATCGTTGCGCGTGTTGCTGATGGGGGACAGAAAGCTTGCCAACAAATAACCGTGCGCACCGTGGATTTCGACGATGTCGAAGCCGGCGGCATCGGCGCGGCGGGCCGCGTCAGCGAAGGCCTGCACGATATCGCCAATCTCGGCGGGCGACAGTGCGTGCGGCACATGATGACCAGCACTGGTTGGCTCCGTAGTGGGGCCGACGACGGGCCAGGCGTCCTTCGCGTCGTACGGGCGCGTGTTCTCCTGTGCGCGATGGGTTGCACCTTTGCGGCCAGAGTGGGCGAGTTGCATCGCCGGAACGCTGCCCTCGGCACGGATGTAATCCGTGATCCGCCGCCAGGCGGGAACCTGCCGGTCACTCCAAATTCCCGGACAGGCATGGGTGACGCGACCGCGTGCCTCGACCGCGGTCGCTTCGGTCATGACGGTGCCGAACCGGCCAAGCGCGAATTTGCCCAGGTGAACGAAATGGAAATCGCCGGGAACGCCGTCACGGGCGCGGTATTGCACCATTGGTGCCAGAACGACGCGATTGGGTAACGTGACACCACGAATGGCCAGCGGGGTGAAGAGCAAAGGGCGCGCGGGAGAGGTGCTGTCGTTCATCTGGATGGTCGTTCCGTCGTGGCGGCGTGATCATCGCCGATCCGGCTGGCGGGGCCAAGATAGTGCTCAGGTCAGGCGCACGATCCGGCAACCCGCGCGCGCAGCGAACTCCGGGTAGTGGCGGACGTTGCTGCGATCCTTTTGCTTTTCCCGCTCCGAAAGTTGGGCGTAGGGCAACATCGACGGGTGGTGTTTTGCGGCATCGTCGCGAGTTGCGGCCCAGGACCAACCGGTTTGGGCACGTTGGGCCATCCAACCATTATGCTCGGCTTCGGCCATAGGCTCGAGGTCGGACGGCAGGGCAGCGGCCGGCCTCGTGGGGTCGTCGCTGAGGCCGAGGCCTGCCACGGCCAACACGTCTGTCATGCGGTGCGCGGCGGCCCGGTTGTCGTCCTTATCTTGTTCGGCGAGGTCGGCGTAGGCGCGGTCGAGATGCGGAGACATCGACCAGCCTTCCTGGCGGGACAGGTTCCGCCAGGTTTGATGGATTGCCGCGGCAATGGAATCGATATCTGGCATGGCGGATATTTTCTCGTGACACCGAACGCGATCTGGATGGACCTGGTTCCAACCCTGATCAAGAGCCAGGTTCTATTTTGCGGTTGCGGTGTTCGCCCAACCACTCAGCGTTCTCCGATAGTGCTTCGCGGCCGAGTTCGCGAACGATGCTCTGGAACAAAGCATCCGGCGCGCCTGGTGCATTCATGAGAGTGGCCGCGCGCCGAAACATTCGGCGCATGAGCGCATAAGCGTGTGCGTGCGGCAGATAGTTGCGTAATCTCGCCGAAACCGAGAAAAAGGCCGCGACACCTGGCAACGTCGCGGTCAGCAAAATTAGCCAGTCGTGCTTATTGTACAGGTTCGAGAGCCACGTCCCATAATCGGTTTTCACATAGTAAAGTCCGCAGAGCGCGATGGTACCGACGATGCCCAACACGACGAATAATCTGGTGAAAAGCTCTGCGCCCTCCGCCGCGCGAAGATTCAATTCGGCTCTGCCGGCGAAGAACCTTTCTTGATCGTTGACCCAGCCGCTTTCGATTATACGTCGTAACGGCTGCCGGGTAACCTGAGCCACCGACGTTGCCCATAGCGAGGGACCACGCAACGCGAACTGAATCCAACCAAGCTCGCCGCTTTGCTTACGTAGGTAATGATCGGAAACCGAGGCTGGCACACCGGCGATAGCCCAGTACAGTTGCACACGCAGTGCTTCGGCGAGGGCTCGATAGTCCTGAAAATGTTCCTGCCAGGCCTGAGGAACCACGCGGACACGATAGTAAGTGACCGTGACGACGAGCATGGCAAGGTAAAGGAAAATGTAAATGAAGCCACGCGAGGGAGACTTGAGTTGTGCGTTTACGTAGCTCTCAAAAAGATACACTGCCAGCGGCAGCTCCAACGCGAATATCGCCAGCACGCCAAATTTGCCGGTCTGCCTTGTGGTACGCCACCGTCTGAATAGCGCGACCAGCATCTGCCACGGATGAGTCACGGGAACGAAATGGCCCAGCAACGAAGCCTGAAAGCTTTGCGCGGCGGTGTCCACGCTTGCCTGCAGCCGTTTCAGAAACCACGCCGCACCGAGGGCGGGAGACGGCAGGCCAGTAATGTGGAGATTACTCAATTGCTGGCGAAACAGTAGATCATTGGAGCCGGAAAACCGTCCGATGGTCCTGTTCAACTCATCGATCAGCATAAAATCGTTCATACCCGAGGCGAGTATTTGCTGCAGCACCTGGTTTGGTTCCACCGCCACGCCAACCCAATTGGCTGCCGCTGTAGCCGACGCGGCATTGGCAACCGGATCTGGCGCTGCAAACAACCTGACGGTGCCGCGGCCCAAGCCGGCGCGCCGCCTGGCGATCCATCGGTCCTGAAGCCGAGACAACCGCGAAATCCTCTGCACCAATTGGGCTCTACGTCTGGTTCCTTCTGCGACCGGCAAAGTCGGCAACCGGCGAAACCCGTGCACGAAGCTCGTGGCGTCTCCATTCTTCTGTCGTTCGGCGGATGGGGTTAGCCAACGGACCACGGGTATGCGGCGGGACCAATGTCGGCGTTGTGGCGGTTCCGGCAGCCCCAGCAGCCGGCAGGAACCCGCCAATGCAACTCCGGCTCCAGGCGTGGGGTCACGCGGCGTGAAAATGTGCAGCAGCGGACCTCGGTTGGTCTCATCGAGGTAGGATTTGGCGTCGAGGAAAATCGGGCTGTGCTGAAATATCTCGGCGCCGTGATCGCCTTCCAGACGCATCCGAATGACATCGGCGGTGCCGCCCTGGGTGGCCTGCAGATCCCCGTCCCACAATCCGAGCAGAAGATGCGAACGTCGGATCAATAACACGCCGAGTTGCTCGTATTGCCGATCATGGCAGTTAGTTCCATTATCGGATCCAATCTCGGGTAGTACCAGGCGGAGTGCCGCATTGTTCCAATGCGCATCGAATGCGTCCTGGTGTCGCAAGGTGTGTCGATAATTGTCGTAATGAAATGGCGCCACGGCGATGATCGGCACGTCGCATTCCCGCGCCACGTCGGCGACGAGCTGGTCGGCGCCGTCCGCCAGCGCCGTCAACACATGCAGCGCCGGGCCGAAGTGAAGCCGCCAGGTTTTAAGCAAGTCCTTTACCACGCGCCTAAGGGGCTGAATCGCGTCCGGCGCGATGCGTCGATGACCGGTGACACCGATGATCACCGGGAACTGGGGTGGGTTGCGCAATCTTGGGCTCCGGCCAGGACCTCGCAGGCCCACGAAAACGATACACTGACAGTTTGATCGTAACGTGTGATCGGCACAAGCGGGACATCAACGGTGCGTTCGACCCCTGGCATTCCCCCCTGGCATTCCCCCCTGGCATTCCCCCCTGGCATTCCCCCCTGGCATTCCCCTGTCACAAAGCGCAAAATCCAGCTTCTGCCAAAGCCGGAGCCTGCCAATGCCCGACCGCCGCATGATGAAACTCGGCGCCTTTGTCCACGAGACAGGGCAGCATGTTGCCGCCTGGCGCCATCCTGACGCGTACACTCATTCCGGCACCAGCTTCGCCGAAGCGGCTGACGTCGCGCGCACCGCCGAACGCGGTAAATTCGATTTGCTGTTTCTCGCCGACAGCGCCGCAGTCAGCGTCTTTGGCTCCCAGGACTCCCGCGGACGGATGGGTAAATTGGTCAAATTCGAGCCAATGACGCTGCTGTCTGCGCTGGCCGCAGTGACCACGCATCTCGGCCTGGTTGCAACCTCCACCACGACCTACGCAGAACCCTATACGCTGGCACGTCAGTTCGCATCGCTGGATCAGATCAGTGGCGGGCGCGCCGGATGGAACCTCGTGACTTCCAATAACGAGGCGGAAGCGTTCAATCACGGGCGCGACCAGCACGTCGCCCATGCTGACCGTTACGATCGCGCAGCTGAGTTCGCCGAGGTGGTGACCGGCCTGTGGGACAGTTGGGATGACGACGCGTTCGTCCGCGACAAGGCATCGGGCGTCTTCTTCGATCCAAACAAAATGCATGTGCTCAACCATCGCGGCAAACATTTCGCGGTACGAGGGCCGTTGAATGTTGCTCGCTCGCCCCAGGGGCGGCCGGTTGTGGTGCAGGCCGGTGCCTCAGACACCGGCCGCGACCTCGCCGCGCGGGTGGCGGAACTGGTGTTTACTGCACAAGATCATCTCGAACGGGCACAGGAGTTTTACGGCGATGTCATGGCGCGGCTGGCGCGCTTCGGCCGTAGTCAGGACGAGGTGAAGGTTCTGCCCGGCATCTACCCGGTGGTCGGCCGCACCGAGGCAGAGGCGCGCGAAAAATACAACTTTCTGCAGTCGCTGATCCATCCCAGCGTCGGGATCGCGGTGCTGGAGCACACGATCGGTGTGGCTGGCCTGGACAAGTATCCATTGCACGGCCCTGTACCCGAAATGGGCGACACCAATGGCCCGCTGAGCCGACAACGCCTGCTGCTGGAGGCTGCGCGGCGCGATAACATGACGTTGTGGGAACTGTGTCTGCACAATGCGGGCCCGCGCGGCCACCTGCTGACCATCGGCACGCCGGAGCATATCGTCGATGTCATGGAACACTGGTTCCGCAATGGAGCGGCCGACGGGTTCAATGTGATGCCGGCCTGGCTGCCGGGCTCCCTGGAGGATTTCGTCGACCTGGTGATCCCGGAACTGCAGCGCCGCGGGCTGTTCCGGAAGGAATACGAGGGAACGACATTGCGCGAGAACCTCGGGCTACCGAAGCCGCCAGGCCGGTGGCGGCCGATGGACATGGTCGCCCAGTAAAACCGCCCGGTGGTGGTGTAGGCTGCAGCTTACCCCAACCGCCGGTTTCATGTTAGCGTCGTGTGCCGGCCCAGTAGGGTAACCGAGGGGGCATGACGCAAGAGAAGCACCAGGCAGCCAATGAGCACGCAACTTCTGATTTACAAGTCGGCGGTGCCGATCAATCGGACGGTCCATCACGACTGCTTCGTCGATATTGGCGCGAATTATGGTTTCGCGGCCGAGGTCAACTCGGTACCGCTGATGGCGGTGGAGTTCCCTCACGCTGCCAGCGAATACGCCATCGTTTTCGGCGGCACCGAGGCGGCCCCCACCCCGGCCGTTATACTGGGCGTCCGAGGCAACGAAAACCTATTTCTTGGTGACAACGGATTATGGCAGGCGAAATACATCCCCGCCTTCGTTCGGCGCTATCCGTTCGTGTTCTCCCATACCGAGGAAAAGTTCGTGCTGTGCGTCGATGAAGGGTTTTCCGGGTTCAACCGAGAGGGCAGGGGCCACCGCTTGTTCAACGACGACGGCTCGCCCACCGCTTATGTCGACGGCATTCTTAAGTTCCTGCAGGACTATCAGACCCATTTCCTCGCCACCCAACGATTTTGTAACAAGCTGAGGGAACTTGGCTTGCTGGAGCCGATGAGCGCTCAGCTTACGTTGCAGTCCGGTCCGGCGTTATCGCTTGGCGGGTTCATGGGAATAAGCCGCGAACGGCTGAAGTCGCTGCCAGGCGAGGCGCTCGCCGAACTGGCGAAAACCGATGAGTTGGAGCTGATTTATATGCACCTGCATTCGTTGCGGAACTTCGATCGCCTGCGCGACCGGTTGGGCAATCAACAGCCGGCCGAGGCGCCCACACTGAACTGATTAAACCGACCGCAGGCTCGCGACGCCAGAAGGGTCCTGACGCAAGAACGGAAGTGTCGCACTCCGACGATGCTGGGTACCAGGGTGGACGGAGTCACATCCGTGCCATCCTGTTCCATGCGTCCAAAGCGGCGATCTTATAGGCCTCCGCCAGCGTTGGATAATTGAAGGTATTCTCGATGAAGTAATCCAGCGTGCCCTTCAGGTTGAGCACGGCCTGACCGATATGCACGAGTTCCGTCGCGCCCTCGCCCACAATATGCACGCCCAGAAGCCGGCCGGTGGCAATCGAAAAAATCATCTTCATCATGCCGGTGTTCAACCCCATGATGTGTCCGCGCGAAGTTTCCCGAAAGCGTGCAATGCCGCACTCATAGGGGATGTTACGCTTGCGTACCTCCTGCTCGCTCATGCCGACGGTGGAAATTTCCGGCACGGTATAAATCCCGTACGGAAAGAATTCCGGGGCCGGCGGCAGCTTCATGCCGAACGCGTGGCAGGCAGCGATCCGTCCTTGTTCCATGGAAGTCGAGGCGAGGCTGGGGAAACCAATCGCGTCGCCCGCGGAATAAATGTGCGGCACCGATGTCTGGAACGTATGTGCATCGACTTTCAGGCGCCCGCGCAGGTCCGTTTCCAGCCCACAACAACCAAGGTTGAGCGGCTCGGTGGCGCCCATCCGGCCCACCGCATAAAGCAACATTTCCGAGCGGACGCGCCGGCCGCTTTCCAGTACTGTGACCGGCCGGCCGTTCTCGAACTCGATCCCGATCACCTTCGACCCCAGCCGCAGCGTCATCCCGCGGTCGCGCAACTGATGGGTGAAATCGTCGATCAGTTCACGGTCGATGAAATCGAGGAAGGTCTCATGGGCATCGACCAGGGTCACCGCGACGTCGAGTGCGCTGAATATGGTGGCATATTCGATCCCGATAACCCCCGCCCCGATCACCGTCAGGCTGCGCGGCAGATGGTCGATCTCCACGATTTCATCGCTGTCGAGCACGGTGCGGCCATCGAATGGCACATCAGCCGGCCGATGCGGCTTGGTGCCCACTGCCAGCAGGATCCGTTCGCCGCGATAAACCCGCGAACCGTCGCCTTCGGTCACCACCTCGATGTGGTGCGGGTCGAGAAAGCGCGCCATTCCCGTAATTGTGCGAACCGCGTTGCGAGCGAACTGATGCTCCAGCACATCGACCTCATGATCGAGCGTCATGTGCAGACGCATCATCAGGTCCTTGGCCTGGATATCCTTTTTCACCCGGTAAGCGCGGCCATAGAACCCGCGTTCCCGCCAGCCGGTCAGGTTTAGCACGGTCTCCCGCAGCGTCTTCGATGGGATGGTACCGGTATGGACCGATACGCCTCCGACCCGGCGGCCCTTCTCGACGACCAGCACGGACTTGCCCAGTTTGGCTGCCTGGATTGCTGCGCGGCGTCCCGCCGGGCCGCTGCCGATGATGATGAAATCATGATTTCCTGACACCGGACGTTCGGCGAGGGCGGGCGAGGCCAGTGGGAGGGGCGGCGGACCGTCGGGCATGGACCTGGCTTCCCTGTGGTGTGTTGCGGTGCATCATAACCGGATGGATGCGGTATCGTGAAGAGGCTTTCACGAAAGCGTCGGTTTGCCGCGGGCCGGTGGCGTTCGTTGCTTCATGCTGTCGCGCAAGGTATCATCGAGCATGTCCCAACGCATGTCGCGTCACGAATTCCACGTATGGGCTGAAACGCAGCCGCGCGGCCGCTTCGAGCGCGTCGACGGCGAGGTCGTCGCCATGGCGCCCGAGCGATGGATACATGCCAGGCTGAAAGGCCAGGTCTGGGAGGCCTTGAAGCGAGGGATCAAGCAAGCTGGTCTCCGGTGCGAGGCCGCTCCGGACGGCATGACGGTCGAAATCGATGACGACACCGATTATGAACCCGACGCTCTGGTGAATTGCGGACCCCCAATCCCGGACGACGCGATCGCCGCGCCAAACCCTGTGGTGATCGTGGAGGTATTGTCGCCAGGCACTGCGTCCGTCGATACCGGGGCAAAGCTCGCGGATTATTTCCGGCTGGCTTCAGTGCAACATTATCTGGTGGTCCGCCCGACGCGGCGGGAGGTCGTGCATCACCGCAGGATCGCAGACGGAATTCTGACGCAGATCGTGCATGAGGGCGCGATCCTGCTGGATCCCCCCGGAATTCGCCTCACACTCGATGAAATCTACGACGCCTGATCTGGGTTATCAGCCAACCTGCTCAATCGTGGCGACATCACCGGCCAATGTCGTACGCCGCACGTCTCGCACTTCGTTCCGATCGAACCGCCGCGCCCGGTGCATCGTGGTGCGGTTGTCCCAGATCACCAGGTCATTCAGCCGCCACTCATGCGAGTAGACGAACCGTTCATGAGTTGCGAACTCGGTCAGATCGCGTAGGAACATGCGCGCCTCGGGAATGGTCCAACCTTCGATGGTGCCGGCGTGGGCGGAGAGGAACAATGACTTCCGTCCGGTCACTGGATGGGTGCGCACCAGACGCTGGCGGACCGGCCGAAACGCCGTGCGTTCCTCCGGCGTCAGGTCGGTGAAGCCGATGGCCTCGCGCGAGAACGTCAGCGAGTGCTCGCAGACCAGATCCTCGATTTCGGCTTTGGTCCGTGCGTCCAACGCGTCATAGGCGGCACGCATGTCGGCAAATTCCGTGTTGGCGCCCCAGGATGGGATCACCCGGCCGGATAGCAGCGAGTATTTCGCCGGCACCGGGCGAAACGAACTGTCTGAGTGCCACAGCCGGTCGCCCAGTTTGAAGAACCAGACGCGATCCTGGTCGGACATGATGGCGCCGGACTTGTCGAGGTTGGAGAAGTCCGCCATCCCGGGACCCAGGCGTGATTCGGTCTGCTTACGAATATGGCCTGGTGAGTTGTAGCCCTCGAGTTCGCCAAAGTTTCGGGTGAAATCAAGCTGCTGCTGATCCGAGAGAGGTTGACCGGGGAATACCAGGACGGCGTACTCGTCCATCCCGGCCTCGATCGCGGCAACGTTGTCCGGGGACACGGGCCGGGTCAGATCGATACCAGTAACCTCCGCTGCGAATACCGAATGCAGTTTTCGAAATGACAGGCTCATGTTTGGTCGCTCCCGGGCAACGGTCGGTGTGTCGCGTCGACCGGAGCTTATTGGCAATCCGGGACAAAGGTAAACGCCTGGAGTGTGGACTTGTGACAATGCGCTGACGCCGATTGTCCGCAGGTGCTTCGATTTCGGCTCGCAAGAGCCCGATTGTTCGCAAGAGCCCGATTGTTCGCAAGAGCCCGATTGTTCGCAAGAGCCCGATTGTTCGCAAGAGGCTGTGTCACGGGTTGATCCATTGCTTCACTCGCCCGCAGGAGGGGCGTGACACGGCGTCAAAGTGCGTCCAGGGTTGGTGCGCGTAAAACGGCAGGAGGCGGCAATGGATACGATGACCGAAGAGACTGGCTTACCGGAAGATGTCGACGCGCAACCTCTGGTGCAGGCTGCTGCCGCGATGCAGCCGGTGATCCGCGCCTGCCACGACGAGATCGAGCGCGAGCAGCGCCTGCCGAAAGCCCTGGTCGCGCAGATGCATGAGGCCGGCTTCTACCGAATGGTGATCCCGCGCTCTCTTGGCGGTCTCCAGGTCGACCCACTGACTTACCTACGCGTCGCTGAACTACTGGCCGAGGCCGCTGGCTCGGTCGGCTGGAACATCGCCAATAACGGTGTCGGCCAGCTGGTGACACTTGGGCTGCCGGACGAGGGTGTCCAGGAAATCCACGGGCAGGGGACCCCTTCCGTTATTGCCGGCACCGCGGTGCAGGGAGGCGGGCAGGCCGTGCCTGTCGAGGGCGGCTATCGCGTCACCGGACACTGGACTTTTGGCAGCGGTTGTCAGGAAAGTTCCTGGATGCTGGGCAGCTTCCAGATTATGGACGATGGCAAGCCGCGTCGCAGTTCAACCGGTGGCTCGCTGTATTGGCGTGGGGTGTTTCCCCGCGCGGAAGCGACTGTCGTGCCGGGCAGCTGGGACGTTGCCGGCTTGCGAGGCACCGGCAGCTTCGACTGGACTGTGAAGGACGTGTTTTTGCCGGAGCGGCGGACGACCCCGCACATCGGCGTGCCACTGGACAATCAATGGTCGCGCTGGCCCGGCATCACTTACGCTTTGCCAAGCCAGTGCTGGGTTGGGCCGCACCATAGTGCGGTGATCTGCGGCATTGCGCGCGCCGGCATCGACGCGCTGATTGCGCTGGCCGTGGAAAAGACCCCGCGGGGCCGCAGCGGAATGCTGTGCGAGAACCCGCAGGTGCAGGATTCCGTCGGCCGGGCAGATGCAATCCTCGGCGCCGGGCGAATCTACCGCAACGCGATGATCACTGAACTATGGAACACGATCGCTGCGGGTGGGGAAACCACGCTGGAGCAACGGGCGCGCTGCCGGTTGGCCTCGACATATGCCGGCGACAGTGCGCGCGAGGCGATGGATTTGGTGTACCGCCACGGCGGCAGCACCTCGTTCAAGCGCGAGAGCCGGCTGGCCGAGTGTTGGCGAGATTTGCACGTGGTTGCCCAGACCGTGACGATCGCGCCGGAATGGTATCCGATCGGCGGGCGAGTGTTGCTGGGCATGGATGCCGGCCCGCGGTTGCGGTAGGGAACGCGGTTGGGGTTGCGATCGCCAGCCTGGCGTTCTCCGATCAAATCGAGCCGGCCCGAACTCGGCCCACCGTCGTTGCGAGCGAAGCGAAGCAAGCTCCGCTCAAAAAGCTCTATTAGAAGCAAAGTCAAGCACTTAGTCCATCCTTCAAGGGCCAAGGTCACAAAATAAGGATACCAGGGCGAGGAGGCATCTCGTGCCACATTCTGGCAACCTCGTCATTAGGTGACGACGATCAAGCCACTTCCATCGGTTTATTTTGGAACGTCTCTGAAAATTCACACAGTTCCGTTGACATAATACGACCTATGAGCGAAACTTCTGGACAATCCAAAAATTGGCAGCGTCATCGCTGCCAAATTTTTGTCCGGAGTTTCATTATGCCGAGTGACGACGCCAATTACCGTCAAAAAGTCGATGAAGTGGATCGCCTGCTGAACGATCCATCCGTACCCTTGGAC
>JBEKQQ010000161.1:0-12815 GCA_049519555.1 Acetobacteraceae bacterium | reverse complement strand
ACAACTGGGCTGCCGGGTTATTCCTGTTGGCCGTTCTGGCTGTGGTCGCGCATTACTTCAGTAAGCTGCCGTGGATTGCGCCGGTGGTGCCGTGGCTGTTGATCCTGACCGCTGCCGGGCCCGCGGCGGCTGCTGCCTTGCACGGGGTGCGCACGCGTTTGGGCATCGTCCATCGCATCGCTCTGAGCCGGGATACCAAAGCAGAGCTCGATCAGATCCACACCAGGCTGAAGCAGTTCAAACTCAATCTGCCGAACCTGCCGTCGGAGCGCGCCTGGTCGGAAATTCGCTCTCTGGCGCTGCGAGCATCGAATGCGATGGGGAGCGAAAATACCTCCTGGCACAACCTGGTGCGGCGCGAAAAGGACGATATCATGTGACTGCCGGGCAATACTGCGGTGGAACGTTGCGCATTCACCGTGCTCTCGACCCGGATGCAAAATCTCCCGGGTGTGGCCGAATCGTAATCTCGCGCCGCCCTCGTGGCATGCTCCACCCCGATTGTCGCCACCCCGCGAACCGGATACGTTACAACCCGCCCGGTCCCGCTGTCGCGGAACCATTACGGGCATAGCTGGATGACACCCCAAAAGGAGAACACCATGCAGAGGACGTCCCTACGCCCGGTACTCGCGGCGGCCGTACTTTCCGCCTTTCTGTTCGCCGCGAGCTCGTCGTTCGCCGCGGTGGTCAATTATACCGCGACCCTCAGCGGATCGTCTGAGGTTCCGCCGAATGATTCCAAGGGCACCGGGACGGTGACTGCCACCTACGACACGGCGTCCAAGAAATTCACCTACACGGTGACCTATTCGGGGCTGACCGGCCCGGCCACGGCGGCGCATTTCCACGGTCCGGCCGCAGCTGGCGCCAATGCGCCGCCGGTGGTCCCGGTTCCGGCCACGGCGCTCGCCAGCCCGATCAAAGGCGAAAAAACGCTAACGGTCGCCCAGGCGGCGGACCTCGCTGCCGGCAAGTGGTATTTCAATGTACATACCGCTGCGCACGCTCCTGGCGAAATCCGCGGCCAGGTGGAGAAGCAGTAACCAGCGCCGCGGCTGAGTGAACAAGCGAAGCAAGATAAGGCCGGACCCGGCGGCACCTGCGCCGGGTCCCAAGTTTCCGTGTTTCCTCAATCTGGCAGGCGCAGCAGCCGATCCGCGTTGCCATGCGCGATCTTTGCCCGATCCGCCGCCGACACCGGCAACGCGTCAAGAAACGCGCGTGCGCGCGCATTCGATGCAAATGGGTAGTCGACCGAGAACATGATCCGGTCCGCGCCAAACGTCATCAATGCCGCCATGAACGGCGCCATCGTGAAGAACCCGCTGGTGGTGATCCACACCTGATCCAGGATCGTCTGCTTCACTGAGCGTTGCAGTCGGCCCTTTGCCTCGGCGCTGGTGGTTTCGTCGATCCGGTCGAGCATGAACGGCAACGCCTCGCCCATGTGGCCGATGACGATCTTCAGCCTCGGATGACGGTCGAGCGCGCCGCTCAACACCAGCCGCAGCGTGTGAACCGCGATCTCGGCGTGCCAGCCCCAGGCGGACAGCGCCAGCGTGAAGCTGAAATTGCCCGGCAGCCCGTCGTAGTAAGCATTGCGCACCGGCTCCGCCGGGATGCCCGGATGGATATAGATCGGCAGATCGAGTGCTTCGGCCCGCGCCAGGATCGGCTCGAAACGCGGATCGTCCAGGAACAGCCCATCCGTGGCCCCGTTCACCAGCACGCCATGGAAGCCGAGGTCTTTGACGGTGCGTTCGAGCTCCACCGCCGCCGCCTCTGGTGCGAGCATGGGCAAATGCGCGAAGCCGCGATAGCGGTCCGGATGGCGGGCGACCGCTTCGGCCAATGCATTATTATAATCCCGCGCCAGCGTGATCCCCGCCTCACCCGGTACCAAATCCGCTCCTGGGCCGGCGACCGAGAGCACTTGCACGGTAATCCCGCTGGCGTCCATGTCAGCGAGGCGGGCGTCGCCGAGATCGGCCAGGTCGTTGCGTTTGATTTGCTGCCCCCAGACAACATCAGGTCCAGGAAATCCGCGGCGCCGGATGGCGGCAAGGTCGATGTGGCTGACGATCCCGGGAACGGTGTAGTGCTCCTCCAACGTGACGATGCGCATGCGGTTGCTCCCTCGCGATTTGGTGAGAGAGTCGCACGTCACTGGTGGGCGCGCTACCGCCGAAAATCACAACGGGAATAAAGTTGCCAGTCGCGTCGCGAAAAGCACGCCTTCTGCTAAGCCGCCTGCGCCTGCTGCACGGCATCATCGCGAAACACCGCACCTTCGTGCCGGAGCAGCCATCGTTTGCGCTCGATCCCCCCGCCATAGCCGGTCAGCGACCCATTGGCGCCGATCACGCGATGACACGGCACCACCACGCTGATCGGATTGGACCCATTGGCCAGGCCGACGGCACGCATCGCTTTGGGACAGCCCAGTTTGGCAGCGAGGCCGCCGTAACTCATGGTCTGGCCGGGCGGGATGGTGGTGAGACCGGTCCAAACACTGCGTTGAAACGGCGTGCCTGCGGTGCGCCTTTCGATGCCGGCCAGACATGCGACATCGCCTTCGAAGTAACGCCGCAACAGGCGTTTGATGACCTCCGGCGCGGCACCCGTTTCCGGTTCGATCGCTCCGTAATGCAGGCGCAACAGCCGGGCCATTCCGGCGTAACGATCGGCCCAATCGAACGCGCGGAGACAGCCTGCTGCATCCGTAACAATCAGCGCTTCGCCAATCGGCGTTGCCAGTCGGTCCAGCAGCAGGCGTTCAGGCAGCTTGGTCATGTGACACCTTTTCAACAGCAGTGTGCGGCTCGGAAGCCCAGAGATGCAGGGCGGCGTAGGCGCGCCATGGTCGCCATTGCTCGGCATGGGCCAGCATTGCGGCCGGTGACGGGCGTACGCCGTTGCGGTCGCGCATCGCTCGAAGCAGACCGATATCGGCCGCCGGGAAGGCGTCCGGCTCGCGCAGTTCGCGCATGGCGATGTATTGCGCGGTCCATTCGCCGATCCCCGCCAGCGAGCGCAACTGCGTAATGGCCTCGTCAAGGCTTCGGCGCGGGCCAAAGATGTTTGGATCGGCGGCGACCGCGGCAGCCAACGCGGACAGCGCCATGCGCCTGGGGTTCGGCATGCCGATCACGGCCAGATCGGCCTCGGCCAGTTGCCGAGGCGTCGGAAACACGTGGCTCAGCTCATGGTCGAAAGTCGTGATTTTCTCACCAAAGCGCGCCACCAGTTGCCCGGCCAGCCGGGTCGCTGCCGAAACGGTGATTTGCTGGCCGAGAATGGCGCGCACCGCGAGTTCAAATCCATCCCACGCGCCGGGCACCCGGAGACCCGGCCGAGCCGCGACGTAAGGCGCCAGTGCCGCGTCCTGACTGAGATGCGCACCAATCGCCACCGGATCGGCAGCCAGATCGAAGACCCGGCGAATGCGCGCGATGATTGCCGGCAAGGTCCGCAGATTTGCCACTCGAACGGTTGCCTTGAGGCAGTTTTTTTCGCCGGGTTCGATGACCACGACACCGCGATCGTCGCCAATTGCGATCGTTCGGGCGTAGCGAGAGCCTGATACAAGTTCGATGCCGGGAATGGCGCGGGCGCGCAGGAACGACAAAATCGCGTCCCAGTCGTATGGCGGCCGAAAGCCCAGTTTGACGGTGACGGCTCCGGTGGTGGCAACCGACTGATCGACCACGCCGATGCGTCGCAGCGCCTTCGGTGGCCGCCGGTAAAGCTGCTGAAAAATCTCGTTGAACCGCCGGATGCTGCCAAAACCCGCCGCCGCGGCCACCTCCGTCATCGGCAGCCTGGTGTCCTGAATGAGTTGTTTGGCCAGCAGGATCCGGCGTGTTTGCGCGATCGATATCGGCGACGCGCCCAGATGTTGTTGGAACAGCCGGCGCAGTTGACGCTCGCCCATGCCAAGCCGGGCCGCCAAGGTCTCGACATTCGCATCGTCGAGCGCGCCTGCTTCAATCAGTCCGAGCGCCCGCGAGACGGTGTTTGAACTGCCGCGCCAAAACGCCAGCTCGGGTGAGGTTTCCGGCCGACAGCGCAGACAGGGGCGAAATCCGGCTTCCTGTGCTGCCGCGGCGGTCGGGAAAAAGCGGACGTTCTGCCGTTTCGGCGTGGGCGCTGGGCAGAACGGCCGGCAATAAATTCCGGTCGTCGTGACCGCCACGAACAGGCGGCCATCGAAACGATGGTCTCGGGTTTCAATCGCGCGGTAGCAGGCGTCGTCGTCCATGTCCATGCGTGAATGATCCTCCCTGCGGCCGCGGTTGTCTCGCGGTTTTCGGACCTCGACGACGGAAAGCCGGTGCGAGGGACAGTGCCGGGTGGACGGGTCAGCGCCGTTGCTGCCAGTGTGGCACCTATGACAGCAGCAGCTTCCGACGAGTCAATCCGGCCGAGCGAAATTGCGGTTCCTCTGCCGGACCACACCGATGCCGGGGTTTACTTCATCGGCCGCATTCGCACGCCCTGGCTGACCCGCCGGGATTGCCCGCGCCGGGGCGCATTGGACGGACCGGTGTGCACGATCGAGGTTGATGAACGTTGGCTCGAGGCGCTGACCGGGATCGAAATGCATCCACGGATCCAGGTGCTGTACTGGATGCACGAGGCCCGCCGCGACCTGGTGTTGCAGCGACCGGGGTCGACCGGACTGACTTATGCGACTTTCGCATTACGCTCGCCGGTGCGGCCTAATCCGATTGCGTCCTCGGTTGTCGCACTGGTGGAACGGTCCGGGGTTGTTCTGAAAGTGCGCGGTCTGGATTGCCTGGACGGCACGCCGCTGATCGACCTGAAGCCGGAACGCGGAGTGGCTGAACACACATAGCCGTGCCTCATCCTCACACAGCTGTTCCTCGTCGCCCCACAGCCAATCGTCATCCCCCGGCTTGTCCGGGGGCCCTGACGCGGCGTGGTGCTGGATCGGGTCCCCCGGACAAGCCGGGGGAAGTCGGTTCAGCGATGCGGCGATCAGGTCGAGTAGTCGGAGAATGCCGCCCCGGCATAACGTGCGCGATAATCCGTGCGCACATTGACCAGCGCCACCATCCCCTCATCCACTTTCTTCTGCGCGCGTTCCAGCGCTGGAGTGATATCTTCCGGCTTTGTGACGTATTCGCCGTAACCGCCCAGCGCCTCGCACATTTTGTCGTAACGCATGTAGCCGAGATCGCGGCCGGGCTTCTCCCGCTTTGGATCGCCGGTCCAACCGCCGTTCAGACTGATTACGATCAGTAACGGGATCTTGTGCCGGATCGCAGTGTCCATCTCCATCGCGTTCATGCCCATGGAGCCGTCGCCGTGCACCACGATCACCTGTTTGTCGGGACAGGCGACCTTTGCGCCAACACCAAACGGCAGGCCGACACCCATGGTGCCGAACGGGCCGGAGTTCAAACGATGTCCCGGCGCGAATGTCGGCATCGTCTGACGGCCGAAATTCAGTGTCTCCTGGCCATCGACACACAGAATGGCGTCGCGTTTCATGAAATCGCGCACCGCTTCCAGCATGCGAACCGGGTGGATGTCGCCGTCCTCGGCGGGCCGGTTGGCGCCGGCGGCGGTGCGTTTCTGCTGCTCACCGTCATGCAGCTTCTTCCGCCATGCGCTGAAACTACCTGGCAAGACCTTGCCTTTGATCGCTTCCAGCAACTGGCCGAGCACTGCCTTGCAATCGCCGACGATCGGAATGTCGACGTAACGAGCCGCCATGGCGATTTCCCCGGCGTCGACGTCGATCCGCGCGATCGTCGCGTTGGGTCCGAATCGCGGCGGCGACGCGTGGCCGATGATATAGTTCATCCGCGTGCCCAACACGATGATCAGATCGGCATCGCGGAACGCGGAAGACCGCATCGCGAGGTAAGAGTATTCGTGGTCGTCCGGTACCACGCCACGGCCTTGCGGGGTGGTGTAAAACGGCACGCCCGCCGCTTCGACGAATTGTTGCATTTCGTTCCAGGCGCGCGACCAGATCACCCCGGACCCGGACACGATCAACGGCCGCTCGGCCTTCTGCAATGCCGAAACCAGGGCTGCAACCTGCCGCGGGTCGCCAGGCGACCGGGAGTCCATCAGCGGTCGTTCGGCGAAGCTCCAATCAATCAAATTCTCATCGATCTTTTGATACAGCATGTCACCTGGGCAATCGACGTAGACCGGGCCGGGCTTGCCAGCCATAGCCTGTTGTAGTGCAAAACTCACCTGTTGCGGGATGCGTTTCAGATTGATGATGCGGTCGACGTGTTTGCAGCAGCCGCGCATCAGTTCGACCTGATCGATCTCCTGAAACACCTGGCGGCCGAACTGGCTGATCGGGCTCGATCCGCCAAACGCTACGACTGGGCAACAATCGACCAGAGCATTGGCCATGCCGGTGATCAGATTGGTCACGCCGGGACCCGATGCCGCCATGCAGACACTGGGAGTTTGCCGCAGGCGGCTATAGGCCTGGCAGGCAAACGCCGCCGCCTGCTCATGGCGGACGTCGATCATGCGGATGCCTTCTTTGATGGCGGTCGCCTCGGCCAACAGCATCGGCCCGCCCATGATGTAGAAGATATCTTTGATGCCTGCCTTCTGTAGGCATTTGGCGATGATTTCTGAACCGGTCAGTTCGGCCATGTTACAGTCTCCTTCTGATAAGTTTGTGACAGGCTCAGCCGATTACGCCACTGGCTTTCAGGCTTCCGACATCGCCGGAGCCCAGGCCAAGCCAATGGGTCAACACTTCCTCGTTGTTTGCGCCCAGCAACGGTGCCGGCTTCACCGGCGGCGGGCTGCCGGAGAACCGCACCGGCCAGGCAACCATTTTGAATTTGCCGCTGACCGGATGGTCGATCACCGGCATGATGCCGCGCGCCTCGAAGGTCGGGTCGGTGCTGAGTTCCATGGTGTCGAGCACTGCGCCCGCCGGAATTCCGGCCGCGCCGATGATTTCCATCGCCTCGTGCTTGCTGTGCTGGCGCGTCCAGGCGGCGATCATTTCGTTGACCTCGTCCGGCTTTTCGGCGCGCTTCCACGGGGTGTCGTAACGTTCGTCGCCGATCAGATCCTCGCGGCCGATGACCTTCAGCAATCGTGTCCAATGTTCCGGATTGGCGCGGCTGGTGAAGATGTAGACATAATCGTTCGAGCCGCCACCTTTGCACGGGAAGGTCCCCATCGGCGGAGTCGTTGCCGAGACCGAACTATCGGCGGCGCGCAACGCGGCCTTGCCGGTTCGGTACTGCGCGGCGAAAGCGATGCGGATGTAGTGCAGCATTGCATCCTGCATCGCCACCTGCAGATGTTCGCCCTGACCGGTTTCCTTGCGCCGGTAGAGTGCGCCGAGAATGGAAATCGCCAGCAGCATACCAGTGCCGGTATCGCCAAGCGACGGACCGGGCTTGAGCGGGCGGCCGTCACGTTCGCCGGTAATACTCATGGTGCCGCCGCAGGCCTGCGCGATCATATCGAACGCGAGATTTTTTTCGTACGGGCTGCCCTCGCCGAAGCCCTTCACCTGGCAGTAAACGATCGACGGATTGATCGCCTTGATGACGTCGTAGCCAAGACCCAGTCGCTCGATGGCACCGGGTGCGAAATTTTCGCAGATGACGTCGGCTTGTTTCGCGAGGTCCTTGACCAGTTGCAGGCCTTTCGGATCCTTCAGATTGACCGTGATGGACTTCTTGTTCGCGTTGAACAACAGGAAGTATGGGTCGTCCACGCCAGGTTTGCCGCTGATCGCGCGGCCCGGATCGCCGCCGCCGGGATTCTCAACCTTGACCACTTCGGCACCGAGCCAGGCGAGCGCTTCGGTGCAGGACGGTCCCGCCTCGAACTGGGTGAAATCGAGAATTCGAACGCCATTGAGGCAGCCCTGGCCGCCCAGTCTGGCTTCGCCGGTGGTGACATCCATGCGCGTTCCCTCCATTCCATGCCCGCCTGGGCTTGTGGCCATAGCAGCCGGCCTTTGCGGCCGATTTCCCAGGCTAACCCGTATGACGGTTCCGTGTAAGTCCTGGCCTGGCCGCACTGGAAGCTGGAGTCATTGGTTACGCAACAGGATCATTTACTCGTCGGCTCCAACGCGAAGACGCGGGTCAGCAAAGCATCGACAAACTTGAAGAACGCGTCGGCACCATATCCGGCGAGAAAGCCCAGGCCGGACGCCGACAGACTGACCGAGCCTGCCAGCCCGGTGGCGCCCGACGTGGTGGCTTCGGTTGGGGTGAAAAACAGGCCCACCGCCAGGCCGGCGACCGGACCGATAACCAGGCCAAGCGCGGTCAGCGGAAAATCCCTGGGTCCCAACAGGCTGTCACGCACCTTGGCCTGAATCGAGCGCATGATTGCAGCCAACGTACCCAGAAGACCGAACATGGCAGGCAGCACGTAAGTGCTGAACAGTGACAGAACCGAGGCGACCGTTGCCTCCGGCCGATCGGCTGCCGGCGCCTGACCATCGAACATGAACCCGTAACTTACCGGGCGGATCCACGCGATGACGCGTACAAAAGTGCTGGACTGCTCACCAGCTGTGGTGGCGATAGCGAAATCAAGCAGGTCCTTGCGGGAATCCTCGATGCGATTTGTCAGGTAAGACAACCGGACGCAGGTCTGCGCCTGTTCCGCTGGAAGACCACTTGCAGCCGCGCAAGATTTGTCGTCCACCGCCACAGTGGCCGACGTCCCCCTGGTGTCGGGATGCAACAGGTCCACGCGTGACTTTTCGAGTTGCTCGATCCGTTGCACGACCGTTCGACCAAATCCGACATCCCAATAAGCCGATGCGGTCAAAATCAACACGAACGCCATCAGATAAGGAAACCAGCGGTACATTTTGGCGAAACATCGCGCGTGCGATGCCAGACCGGGATAGGCCTCGCGTGCGAGGTCGCCGCGCGTCGCGTGCCGCCCGTCCGGGGTCCGTTGCGGCGACCACAACCGGAGCCGGCAGCCGTCGGTCGCCGACACGAACATTGCGGTGTAGGCGATGGTGACGCCGCGCGCCGGGATGGCCAGCCCGTTCAGCCGGTCCTTCAGCATCAGCACGAAAGCCGCCTTATGCGCTTTCGTCGTGGCATCGGGATGTGGCGGATAACCGATCTGGCACAGCCGATGCAGCACGTCGGCTATCGACGGTTTGTCGGACGTCCGGTCCTTCGCATCCGGCTGCGCCGGAACCGGTTCGGCGGCACCTTGCGCAGCCGGCAGCTCAATATTCGTGGTGTCGAGGTCTTTCAGTGATTTCTCCGAACGACCGGAAATGTGGTCGATCAGCAGAAACACCTCATTGACGTCGCTGTTGAACGTCAACTGGTCCGACAGCGACAATGAATCGTCTGCGGCTCGCGTCGGATGGTTCGCGCCGGCAGTTTCCGTGCCTGACATCGAGATCTCCCCCTTATATTGATTGGTGAGAAACCCGGGCCGCGCCGCCAACGAAACATTATGAAATTAATTTGTCAAGAAAACGTTTCACCAACGTTTCGCCCCGAATCGTGGCCAATGGCGTGTGATCAGGCCGCCAGCGGTAACGCCAACTGGGTCAGCATCTGGGCTAACTGAGCCGTGGCGGGCGGATCAAGATCGAATGTCAAATGCAGCACATCACGCTCCCTGCCGAGGACAACGAACGGCAACCTCATGCCGATCCGGTCCACTTCCAGCGTGCCGCGCGCGCCGACCGGCAACAGCGGCGCACCGTCAATTGCGGCGCCGCCCTCCGAGATGTTGGAGACAGTCGCAGTGGATGCGCCAAGCCCCGCGACCGCGAGTTTACAGGCGAGAGCACCGCGATAGCGGGCCTGATGCCGGCGGTTCACCTCCTCGGTCGAGGTGCGCACCACCCGGATGAGCGCATGCTTCAATTCGCCGACCATAGTATTCAAAGCAACCGTGTCGTCCCGCACCTGTGCGCTGCGCTGGCCGGTCTGTTTGGCCTCTGCCGATACCTCGGCAATGCGCTGGGTCATCTGATCGGCGGCAGCTGCGGTTTCGTTGACGTTGCGGGCGATTTCGGCGGTTGCCGCGCCCTGTTGCTCGACCGCCGCGGCGATCGAGCCGGCGATCGCACTGATCTCCCCGATCGTCTGTTCGATACGCCCAACGGCGGCGACCGAGGCGCCAGTCGCGGTCCGCACCTCGCTGATATGGCGAGCAATTTCCTCGGTTGAGCGAGCGGTCTGGGTGGCCAGCTGCTTCACCTCGCTCGCCACCACGGCGAAGCCTTTGCCGGCGTCGCCGGCGCGGGCGGCCTCGATCGTTGCGTTCAGCGCCAGCAGGTTGGTCTTGCCGGCGATCTCACTGATCATGTCGGCGACCATGCCGATGCGGCCGACCTGTTCGTTCAGCGCTTCCATGGTGGCGCGGGTTTCGCTGCCGGCGGCAACGGCGCGGCCGACGACGACGGTCGATTGACTGACCTGACCGCCGATCTCCCGGATCGAGGCGGCGAGTTGTTCCGCCGCACTCGCCACCGTCTGCGCGTTGGCCATGGCTTTGGCCGCGGCGGTAGCGGCAGCCTCGGCGGAATCCCCGGTGCGTCCGGCCGAAGCGCTCATTGCCTCGGCCGCGGTTGCGATGCCGTTGGTACGTGTGCCGACCGACTCCAGCGCCGAGGCGGACTCCGCCTCGATCTTTTGCGCCATCCCCAGCAGGGCGGTGCGTTTCTCTTGTAATGCCTTCTCCTCCAACGCGTTATGCGCGGCTTCCAGCAGGCTGCGCTCGATGGCGTGTTGCTTGAATACATCGACTGCTTTGGCCATGGCGCCGATTTCGTCCGTGGCGTCGCGTGAGGGAACCTCGACCGTCGTCTCTCCGTTCGCCAGTCGGCTCATCGCACCGGTCATACCGGTAATCGGACGAACAATGCCTCGGCCGACAAGCCATGCAATGAGCACGCCCAATACCAACGCGGCACCGGCAATGAGCTTCTGCGAGGCGGCGGTGCTGGAGATCAACGCCGACGTCGCGGTCTGCGTCGCCGCGAAATCGCGGCCGAGAGAGGTCGCGGCGACTCCTGCCGCCTCGACCTGGCGTTGGATGAGCGGCTGCATGCGGTTGTCGAACAGATCGTCACTTTTCAGCATAGTGCCGGATACGATCGCGAAGCTGTCGGCATAGGCGGTCAGCGCGGACCTGACCGGCGCGATCAGCTTGCGCACATCCTCGGGCACCGACGGCTTCTCCATTGCGTCCAGTGCGGCTGTCGCGGCTTCGGCATTCGTCTTGAACACTGCCGGCCCCTTGGCGTCGCTGGTGGCGAGGAAGCGCCAATTGGCCACCCGCACCAGCAGTATTTGGGTTTGCACGTTGCGAGCGGGGGCACGGATGTCAAGGCTGTCAAATTGCTGCGCTGCGGCAACGAGCGCAACCGAGGCTGCCGCCATCTGATCGCCGCCGCTGAACAGATTGGCCCGATTCTTCTGGATCGTCTGAGCCAGCCTGCCAAGTTCGCCACGTAATTTGTGGTATTCGGCGATATTGTCTGCCATCGATCCGTAGGTGCGGCGGCGCTCCTCGGACAAGGTCGCCTGGGCGGCAGCCCGCAGCAGTTCGGCGATTTGCGCATCCGCCGCGTCGCCCTCCTGCAGCGCGGCCGGATTGGCTGAGGCCTTGTATTGCAGCGCGGTGCGGCGCGCCGTCTCCAGGAGTCCCGCGATGCGTAGGACGCGGGTGTTATTGTCCGACAGGGCGCTCATGCGCGCGACCTGACTGTCGATTGCCGTCAATTGCCGGACGCCCTCGGCCGCAAGGGTGAGGCCGAGGATAACCAGGATGCCCATCCCGCCGTAGATGCGGGAGCGGATGCCGAACCTGAGATGCAACATTGTTCACCTGCCTCGCGGAAGCCGTCAGGGCCGATACCGGCCGCGAGACTGGTCACTGACGTCTTAATAAACCCTCAATTGCTGCGCGATATTCGATTGCACCTGCAGTTGGGACGGACCGGCGTGGCCGTCGTCCGGGCATCAGCGCAGGCGGCCGAACGGCAGTACAAAGGTATCCTGCCGGCCCCTGTGGAGGGACCGGATATCGGCCTGGCAGCCGTGTTTCGCTGAGAATTATTCGAGCGTGAAGCCGACCTTTAGCGTGACCTGGTAACGATTGACCTTGCCATCGGCGATGTTGCCGCGGATTTGCCCAACCTCGAACCAGCCCAGATGACGCAGCGATCCAGAGGCTTTGGCGATGGCACCTTCGATCGCCTTCGAGATGCTGACTTCCGACGTGCCGACGATCTCGACGATTTTGTAAGTTTGCTCAGGCATTTCGCTCTCCCTGCGTGGCTTAGGTTGGCTCGTGATTGGCCGCGAGACAGGCTTCGGTCTCGCCAGGCTGGTCGGCGCGGATTGGCGCCGCCGGGGTGACGTCACAGCACCGGCAACAAGTCCGGCAACAAGTCCGGCAACAAGTAAGGTGGGGCGGCGAGGAGTGCGGTCAAGGAAGGCGGCGGCGGATTGTCGGAAGGCTTGTCGGCGGGACCTGGATCCTGATCCGATCTGCCGGCCGATCAGTGTGTCTGGATCGCCAGGCCACTGGGCGCGGTGGCCAGATCCGTTGCCTCGGTCCGCGCCGCGTACCGGCGCGCCATCGCGGCACAGGCCATCAGTTGAAATTGATGGAACAGCATCAGCGGCAGCACGATCAGCCCGGCGGACTGGCCGGCGAACAATACGGTCGCCATCGGCAGGCCACTCGCCAGGCTCTTCTTGGAACCGCAGAACACGGCGACAATTTCATCGCTGCGGGAGAAGCCGAGCATCCGGCTCGCGATTGTGGTCAGGCTCAGC
>JBEKQQ010000160.1:0-12847 GCA_049519555.1 Acetobacteraceae bacterium | reverse complement strand
CTCAGGGCCGATTATTCGCCGACGGAAAGCCTGTCCACCAGCCTTTATGTGACGTTTAAAAGCGAGAACTTCAACTATCCGGCCGCGACCCTCGCCGGTAGCTCGCCCGGAACGGTGCTGCCGCTTTCGGGCACCGGCCAGGGCATACGGCAGGACTACTCGCTGAGTATCGGGCCGGACATCAACTATCGGCCAACCCACGATCTGAACATCCACTTCTTCTACACGTTTGAGCAACTCTACTATGACAATATCGGCAATGGGCAATGCTCGGTTGCGCCGATCACCTCGCTCTGCACCGGGACAGCCGGATACTTCCGCAACACGGACACCAGCAGCACCCATACCGTCGGCGTGAGCGGCGATTTGAGGGTCAACGAAAAGCTGAGGCTGCGAGCCGAATACACGCTGTCCTATGGCACCGTGATGTTTGGTGAGTTCGATGGCGTTTTCGTGCCCGTAGCGACGCAATCGTTCCAGAATCTGAGCAACTACCCCGACATCAATTCGTTGATGAACAACGTGAAGCTCACCGCCACGTACCAGTTGATGCCGAACATCGAACTGGTAGCACAGGGCACCTACACCAGCTTCCACAACAACGACTGGAACGATTCGGCGAATGCGATCCAGGGGGCCGGCACGTCAGCCATTTCGTTCCTGACGCCGGGCTATGGCGCTCCGAACTACAACGTCGTAGCGCTGCTGGCTGGCGTTAAATTCAGATTCTAAGCGCCGCACGCGGTTTTGTCCCGCCGCCGCGGCTGGCCTTGCCCGGACTCTGAATTGAGCGTTAGCGTCCCTCAGGCGGCGCCGTCCGCGGCGCCAATCTGGGGAGAGTTCCA
This sequence comes from Acetobacteraceae bacterium, assembly GCA_049519555.1. Taxonomy (GTDB): domain Bacteria; phylum Pseudomonadota; class Alphaproteobacteria; order Acetobacterales; family Acetobacteraceae; genus Rhodopila. The sequence goes on along the minus strand of JBEKQQ010000160.1, from coordinate 12,002 downwards.
TGAAAATGCTGACCGACGAAATGATCAGTGGGCTGCTGCCGGCCGAGACCTCATCATTTCCCTCGCCGGTGCCAACGCAGATCGTATCGAGCGACGAATTCCCCCCGGTGCCGCAGACCGCGCGGCAACGCGAAGTGGAGGCCCGGCTGATCGACCTGAGCGATCGGATCGCGCGCCAACAGGGCCAGTCGCGGCGGCGGTTTTTCCAGACCGCTTCGGGCATGGCGGCATCGTTTGTCGCGCTCAATCAGGTATTCGGTCCACTTTTCGATGCCAGCGAGGCCGAGGCCGCGACTCCGGAACTGGCCCAGGCCCGCGCGGACTCGCTGGCGGGGCAGTTTGTGATCGATGGGCACACGCATTTCCTGCGCGACGACACGCGGTTGATGGGCTTCGTCAAAGCCCGTGAGGCGGTGGGTCAGTTTGGCTGGAACAAGGAACTCAGCGGCAAGGAACAGACGATTGCCGATCTGAAATACGGCAATTACGTGAAAGAAATCTATATGGACAGCGACACCAAGGTGGCGTTGCTGTCGAACTCACCCTCGGACGTGCCGGAAGATTGGTTCATTCCGCAGGAGCAAGTGTTCAAAACCCGTGAGATGGTGAACAAACAGGCTGGCTCCCGCCGGATGCTGGCGCATTTCACGATTACCCCTGGGCAGCCCGGCTGGCTCGAGAAAGTTGACGAAGCGATGGAACGATTCCAGCCGGATTCGTGGAAGGGCTATACCGTTGGTGACAACACGCACAAGGAGCTGGCGAAGTATCCGTGGCACGCCGACGACCAGAAGCTGATGTATCCGTTCTACGAGAAGATCGCCAAAACCAGCATCCGCAATGTTTGCATCCACAAAGGCTTGTTTGCTCCGGCGATCGAAGAGAAATTCCCGCGCCTGCGGCCCTATGCCGATGTCAGCGACATCGGTCGCGCCGCCAAGGACTGGCCGCAGCTGAACTTCCTTGTCTATCACTCGGGATATCGCTGGGTGGGTGGCAATCCGGCCGACGGGATGGCGGAGTTCGACAATACCGGACGCAGTTCCTGGGTCAGCGATCTCGCGGATATCCCGGAGAAATACGGGGTCACCAACGTGTATGGCGATCTCGGGCAATTGTTTGCCTGGACGAGTGTGGCGGAGCCTCGGTTGTCGGCAGCGTTGATGGGGACGCTGATCAAGGGTCTGGGTGTGGACCGGGTGGTGTGGGGCACGGACGCGGTATGGACCGGCGCACCGCAATGGCAGATCGAGGGATTGCGGCGGCTGGAAATCCCCGAGGACATGCAAAAGAAATACGGCTTCAAGCCACTGGGCGCGGCGGACGGCCCGGTCAAAACCGCAGTGCTCAGCGGGAACTCGGCGCGGCTGTACGGGCTGGAGAAACACGCCGAGGTGGTGAACCAGGATCGTTTCGCTGCTTTGAAGTCCGACTACCAGGCGAACGGTCCTGGGCGGAGCAATCTGCGGTACGGGTATGTCAGCAAACCAGGGTGAGACGTCGCGACGGTTTGTGCTGACGGCAGTCATCTGGGCGGCGGCGGAAACGCTGGTGAAAATGTCTCAGGCGGAGGCGAGGTATCAGGGCACGCCGCGCGGTGGGTTGAGTTGCGTGGGGTGCACGTTCTTCCGCCGGCCACGATCCTGCCAGGTGGTGGAGGGGGATATCAGTCCGAATGGGTGGTGCCGGTTGTTTGATTTGCCGGATTGAGCTCAGTGGACCTCAGTCACCTGCCCCCTTTACCCTGCCCCAGCGCTCGATTCAGCATAACCGCAAGCCGCACTCCGGCTTTACTGAGTTGCATCGCCACATCCCGGTCCGCCATGGCGATATAGACGTCCGTCAGCCGATATTTGCCGCGCAGGTTGGGCGCAGGAAGCCGACCATAAGCGTCGTCTTTCGCAACGTTGAATGATTCCATCGCCCAATCGGCCGAATTGCCTTGCGCCCAGAGGTGCGCGTCGCTGGTGGAAATACGCGCGATCAACAGTGCGGCAATCTGTTGCGGATTTGCTCCAAGTTGTTCGACGAACTCGGTATCCCAATAGTGGTGCAGCGTTGCCGCCCGCATTCCGGCCGCCGCAACCCGCTTGTCATTGCCACCACGGTCATGGTCGTCCGAGGCGTGCAGCGGTTGGTGCAAATCGCCAACCAAATGCAACAGAAACTTCAGCGCCACGATGCGCTCTGACAGGGTAGTCGATGGGTTCGCCAACTCGGCCGCGAATTCATCGATCTTATCGACCACACAGTCCTGCGCCGGTCCGTGTGACGCCGGCGTGCCGGGTGGCAGCACCGGATGGCCGAAACACGCCTGATCGAGATCAGGTCCGGAAAGTTCCAGATCGACAAAATGCCACAGGCTCGTGTTCAGACGGGCGCCGTTGCGACCGGAATCGCGAAACTTATCGGCCCAGGTGGCAGCGGCGGCAATGTTGGGCGCGGTCAGAGTGTCAGGGTCTGCGGCGAGCAGCGCATCGACGTTCTCGTGCGCAACGGGGTCGAGCCTGGATTGTGCAATCAGCGCGATGATCTCATGGCCTTCATCGCCCCAGGCCCGAACCGGGCTCGACCATACGATATTGCACAGCAAGGTGACCGCAACGCACAGTTTGAATAAGTTTCGCACGTGCCATGGACTCCATCACGCCGGGCGCTCCATGCCGATTGCCGGCGCGCCGCCAAGGGTGCAGCATCCCGGCAACAGACCCAGATCGATCAACGTATGACAACGATGCACCGCCACGGCTTTTCGCACCAGACCGCGCTGACACCCGGCATGCGGCGCCCTCTATGATAGAGGTGACCCAGTCGCTGGCCCGCTATCTTGTCGCGGCGCGGTTCGAGGACCTGCCGCAATCCGTCCGCAAAGAAGCCGCGCGATCGTTGCTGAACTGGATGAGCGTGGCGGTCGGCGGCTCCCGCCACGAAGCGGTGGAAATGGCGCTTGCCGCCGTTACACCGTTTGCCGGCGCGGCGCAGGCCACCGTGCTTGGCCGGACCGAGCGCCTGGACATCATGCATGCAGCGCTGCTGAACGGCATCAGCTCACATGTATTCGACTTCGACGACACCGACCTGACGACTGCCGTGCACCCCTCCGCACCTGTGCTTCCCGTGCTGCTGGCGCTGGCCGAGTATCGCACGGTCAGCGGCCGCGACTTCATCAACGCCATGGTTCTCGGCATCGAGGCGGAGTGCCGCATTGCCCGCGCGGTCACTCCGACGCATCAGGCGGTCGGTTGGCATCCGACCGGCTCCGTCGGTAGCTTTGGTGCCGCTGTCGCTGCCGGCAAAATCATCGGCCTCGACGAGACACGGATGTGCCACGCGATCGGACTCGCGGCGACGCAACCGGTTGGCATCCGCGAAATGTTTGGTTCGATGACGAAAAGCTTCCATCCCGGCCGCGCCGCGCAGAACGGCATGCTGGCGGCACTGTTGGCTGAAAAGGGTTACACCAGTTCGCTGCAAGGGATCGAGGCGAAGCGTGGTTGGGCGAATGTGCTCAGCACCGCTCACGACTACGACGCGATCACGGCAAACTTTGGCACGCGATACGAAATCTTGCGCAACAGCTACAAACCGTTCGCCTGCGGGCTGGTCGTGCATCCGGTCATCGACGGTTGCATCCAGTTGCGCGACGAATACGAATTGACCGCCGCGATGATCGACCGGATCGACCTCGCCATTCATCCGATCGTGCTGGAACTGACGTCGAACCGAACCCCGCACACCGGCCTGGAAGGCAAATTCAGTGTCTATCATGCCGCGGCGATCGGAATTGTCGCCGGCCGTGCGGGCGAGCCGCAATTCAGCGATGCACTGGCGCGCGATGCGGTCGTGACTGCCTTGCGCCTCCGCGTCGAGACAGCGGTAGACCCATCTTTGAGCCAGGATCAGGCTCGCGTGACAATCAAACTGAACGACGGTCGCGTGCTCGAGCGTTTTGTGGCACACGCTGTCGGAAGTGTCGAAAACCCAATGACCGACGCGCAACTGGAAGCGAAGTTCAGCGAACTCGCTGCCGGGATCCTGACGGACGATCGGGCGCGCCGTCTGATGCAGTTGTGCCGCGACGCCGAACAGCTCCACGATGCGGGAGATATCGCCCGGGCGGCGACCGGTTAACGCCCGGTCCGTTACACCGACGCCGGAGGCACGCCGGGCCGAGCCGTCAACGCCTCGCGCGCGGCGACATCGAACACCTGATCCGCCGGCAACACCACCGCCGCCGAGCGCACGCGATGGCTCGCCGGGTCGGTGCCAGGCGGCGCCACCCCTTGCTGCGCCAGCGCACGCGCCGCCCGCATCAGACGTTGCCGTGCCATAATGATGCCGTTGTCGGTCGTCGTCAGATGCTCCTTGGACCGGTCGATCACCGGCCCCATGCTTTCCTGCAACGACGCATCCTGCATGGCGATGCCCGAGACTCCGCTGAATGTCTTGCCAGCGCGCTGCCCGGCGCGGTCCATCAGATAGTCGTTGTCCCGGTTGGCGACCGGAATATACGTACCCGGAATGGTACGCGTGTGGATGCCTTTACCATCGCGCATCGCTTCGACCTCGGCTGTGGTCAGGGCTCGTGTCGGGTGGTAATCGAAACTCCAGGCCCAGCAGTTTTCGTCATCGATCGGGATCCAGAAATGCCCGTGCACCGAATGGTTGCCGCGCGGCGCGATCATGGTGAAGGCCGGCATGCACCATGGCGTGATCCGCCAGTAATACGTTCCGGGTTCCGCGTTGCGGCGAACACCGATGAACAGGCCGGCCGGGTGATCGGCGATTTCGAACACCGGGGCCAGGTCGCCCATGTTGTACTGGTTGCCGCGCGCACCCTGCATCAGCGGATCGGAGTGCAGTGCATCGCGGTGCAGCCAGGACACATGGCTGGAATCGATGCCGCCCTCCAGCGCCTGCAGCCAGTTGCAGTACTGTAACCGTTTGGAGACGTAGTTGTGTTCCGGCGGCACCAGAGCGAATTCGTATTCGGGAAGCCCAGGCTGGTGCTCCGGTGGCCCCATGTAGGTCCAAAGCACGCCGCCTCGCTCGATCAACGGATACGAACGCAATTTAATCCTGGCCCGGAAGCCGGTCGATTCCGGTTCCGACGGTATTTCCACGCATTGTCCGGTCACGTCGTATTTCCAACCATGGTACGGACAGCGCAGGCCGCATTTCTCGTTACGACCGAACCACAGCGAGACGCCGCGATGGGCGCAGAACTCGTCGATCAGGCCGAGGTGCCCATCGCTGTCGCGAAAGGCGAGCAAGCGTTCCGACAGCAGTTGCACGCGCACCGGGGGACAATCGTTCTCCGGCAATTCTTCAGCCAGCAAGGCAGGAATCCAATAGCGGCGGAACATTTCGCCCATGGGCGTGCCCCGGTCGGTCTGCGTCAGGAAGTCGTTTTGTTCCGGTCTTAGCATCGGCGGTATCCTCCCTCGGTCCTGTCTCAGTTCCGTACGCTCACTTCTTCCGATCCCGTAATCTTGCTCTTGCCGCACCAACCATACGATGCGGCTCTTCCGTCTCGTAGGCCCGTCCCATCATGCGGATGCCCGCCTGGATCGCGTCGCTGACCGGCATCGCCTCCCACTCGCGGATCAGTTCCTTTTGCAGACGGATCGCCCGCGGCCCGGCGGAAACGATCGATCCGACCCAGGTCTCCACCGCCGCATCGAGCTCGGCCGCCGGCACCACACGTTCCACCAGTCCCCACTCCAGAGCGGTCGCCGCGCCGATGTTGTCGCCGGTGTAAAGCAACACTTTCGTGCGACCCCAGCCGATCAGTTGTGGCAACAACGCCGCCTCGACGACAGAGGGCAGGCCGATCTTCACCTCCGGCATGCCGAACACCGCATTGTCGCTGGCGATATGCATGTCGCAGGCAGCCATCACTTCCAGCCCGGCACCGAGGCAATACCCGTTCACGCGCGCGATGACCGGCACCGGCAGGTCGCGCAATACCTGGCACATGATGTGGATCTGGGTCAGGAACGCCCGTGCGGTTTCTGGGTTCAGCGTCTCGAGTTCTACCAGGTTCGCGCCGCCGATGAACGACCGCTCACCCTCACCGGTCACGATCAGGCAACGCAGAGCGGGGTCGGCGGAGGCCTCGCGCACCGCCTCGATGAACGCCGCGATCACGCCGGAGGACAGCGAATTCAGCCGCGCCGTGTGGTTGATCGAGACGGTGACGACATGACCGTGTGCACCGCGCCGGTCGACCCGAACAATCACCGGTCCACTATCCTGGTGCTGGGCCATGCGCCGCGTTCCTTCCCGGTGTTGTCCCCCGACCTATCGCGCGCCGAGGCAGGGGCCAAGCCCGCTCTTCAACTGCTCCGACTGGGCCTTGCTCAGGTCCAGGCCGGCGGTCATTGGCGTGCCGCCCGGCCTGGCGTTGCCTTGCTGCCATGCCAGCTGCGCCGGACCCTCGGTCAACGGGCGCAGGACGGCGGCCAATTTGCGCAGCGGCCCAGGGCCTCGGCGGGACGCATCGACTCCGAGCATGAATGCTTCCGAGACACCGGATGGGATAATCGACCCCGCAGCGGCAAATCGGTCACTGGCCTTGCTCCGTGCGCCGGCAGCGCGCAACAGCGTCAGCGGTCCGGCATTGGCGTCCGGTCCCTCGAACGGCTCCAAATCGAATACCGCGCTCAGTTGCTCGTACTGCGGGATTTCCAGCTCCACCGCCAGAACGCCCGTGATATTGGGGCCGTTGTTCGATGAGCAGAAGAAACGGAACCGCACCGGCCGCGTATCGGTGCCGGTCCGTGCCGTGCCGTCGAACACGATGCCGGGCGGGCCGCGATCCTGGGCTTTCGCACCAGCCATCACGCCGGCGATCGCAACCACGGCCAGGGCACACCATCTGACCATCCGATGTCATCCTTGTTCCGACCGCTCGGCCAGTTCCATTTGCGCGTTCAGTTCCGCCCCCAGCAACGAGGCGTAAGCAGAAACGTAGAACCAAAGCATGATCCCGACCACCGCGCCGATCGAGCCATAAGTTGCATCGAAATTCGCCAGTTTCGCTACGTACAGCGACAACACAAAGGAACTGACCAACCACAGGAAAGTCGCCAGCGCGGTTCCCGGCCACACCCGTGCCCGGGGCGGCCGGGTCCGCGATGGACCACGGGCATAAAGCACCGCGATCCCCAGTGCGTAAAATCCGATCACCAGAACGAAACTGGTGACCTGGATCAGTGCGGCGCCGAACGCCGATAATCCGGAGAACTGGATCAGCCGCGGCATGACCAGCAGTACGGCGATCGCCAGCACTACGCCGATCACCGCACTGAGCGTCACGGCCAGGCCGATCAACTGGAACCGCAGAAACGGCCGCCGTTCGGTCGTGTCATACGCGACGTTCATCGCTGACAGCACCGCTTTCGAGGCGGACGCACTGCTCCAGAACGACACCAGAAACGCGATAGTCAACCCGATCGTCAGATGTCCGCGGGGTTGGGCCAGCAGTTGGGTCACCCGGTCCTCGATCAGCGCGAAGGCCGGCGGCGGCAGCAGATGGCGCAGGACCTCGAGCTGCGGCAGAACGCTGTTGATGTCGAACACCAGTCCGTAGACCGATATCAGCATGGAAATCGCCGGAAACAGCGACAACGTAGCATAGAACGCGCAGCCGGCAGCGGCCAGGGACATGTGGTCGCTGGTGCTCGCCTCGAACGTGCGCAGGGCGATGCTCCGCCAACTCGTACGGGGTTTGGTCAGGCGGAGGTCCTCCCACTGGACGCGGCGCAAGGTTGCATTCGAATCGGCACCTTGCGACCCTGGCAGGATACAAAAGGAGCTTCCATGCCCAAAGGTTTCCTCTACGCCGAATTCGAGGTGGCTGACCCGGCCGAGTTCGAGAAATATCGCGAAAAGGTTGGCGCCGTGTCGGCCTCCTTCGGTGGCCGTTACGTCGTGCGGCGGGCCGAGCCGGTCGTGCTGGATGGGGAGTGGTCGTCGAAACGGCTGGTGATCATCGAGTTCGACAGTCCGGAACAGGTCCGGGCGTTCTACGATTCACCGGCGTATCAGGCGATCCTGCCGTTTCGGTTACGCTCAACGAAGGGTCATGTGTTGCTGCTGACAGGGGCGGATGGTGCCAACTGAGGGCGGCTGCCAGGCGCCAGTCCGTGGCCGGTGCAACGCAGCGTGTTCCGTGGTATGGGCCGTGCAAGATTTCCAACGGAACCCTACCGATGCAGCGATTCAGTTTGGACGTGGAATCTGGGCTTGTGTCCGCGGAACTGGCGCAACGCGGCATTCCTCCGAAAGCGCTGGTTCACGTGCTGGTGGAGGTGCCGGACAGCACCGATCTGCCGATGGCAGCCTTGGCCCAAAGCGGCGGCGCTTTCGACTTTCTCGCCGATGAACCGGACCTTTACACCGATGCGGACGTCGTTGAACGGTTCCGCTGAGTGTTTGAGTTCGGTTCCATTGCGCTGGCACGGTTCCCCTTTACCGACCTTTCAGGCGACAAGAACCGGCCCGTTCTGATTGTCTCGCGCGATAACGACCAGCGTACCGACGTGGTGGTTTGCTTCATCACCTCCGTTCCGCGCGTTGGCCAGGATATGGCTGTAATTGATGCGTCGGCGGGAACCGGCCTGAAGGTTCGTTCAACCGTGCGATTCGACAAGCTGGCAACCCTCGAAAAATCGGTGATCACCGGACGGATCGGCAACGCTCCGGCGGCTTGGTTGACGGCTCAGAAGGCGACATTTTTTTGGTGTCTTTGGCTTCGCGGTGTGAAGCGAATAACAACACGGCAAAGGGGATCCCATGCCACAACCACTACGCCTCGGCGCTGTCTACGACTTCCGCAATCCGCCCGAGTCCGGGATGGCAACCCCCGACTTCTACGCCGCGATCATGGAGCAGGTGACGTGGCTCGACGGGCTCGGCCTCGATCTCGTGTGGTTCACCGAACATCATTTCGTGGCTGACGGATATTTGCCGTCCTGGATCCCGGTCGCCTCGGCGATGGCCGCCCGCACGAAGCACGCGCGGTTTTCCTGCGACGTGTGCCTGCTGCCGTTCAACCATCCGATCCGATTGGCCGAGGATCTGGCCGTGCTCGACAATGTCAGCAACGGACGGGTCGAGATCGGTGTCGGCATGGGCTATGCCCCGCACGAGTTCCGCGGCTTCGGGTTGCCGGTGTCACGCCGGTTGTCGCTGACCGACGAAGGGCTGGCGGTGTTGCGCCACGCCTTCACCGGAGAGACGTTCAGCTTCCACGGCAAGCGCTACGATTTCACCGATGTGAGGATCACCCCCGGCTACGTGCAACCGGGTGGCCCGCCGTTATGGGTCGCCGCTCTGGCCGAGCCGGGCGCGCTGCGCGCAGCCCGCTTCGACACCAACCTGCTGCCTCAAGGTCCGCGGGCACGGGCGCTCGATCCGTGGCTTGAGGCGCTGACCGCATCCGGCCGCGATCCCTTGAGCTATCGGATCGGCATCATCCGGCCGTGTCTGGTCACCGACGACCCGGACCGCGACTGGCCTGTCGTCCGTGCCGGGGAGCGCCGTCGCATGGAAGTCTACAGCCGGTTCCGCGAGGAAGCCGGCGGCCATGGCGGCGTCGCCGGCATCGTGGCGGAGGAGCGCATCCCGCAAACCTGGATCGTTGGTAATGTCGATCATTGCGTCGCCGAACTCGCTGCCTTCATCCGCGAATACGCCCTCACCGACATAGTTACCTGGGCGGTGCCCCCCGGCATGCGGCCAGAACAAATGAACCACAGCCTGGAACGTTTCGCTCGCGACGTCGCGCCTAGGCTACGGGCGATGTTTCCCGGCGGATGAGCCGGTGAGTGTGCCTCCTCCAGATCATCACTGGCCTTTGGCGAGACGGAATCTTCAGAATTACTTAGCTTCCTGAGGATGAGCCTGATTGACGTCATCCCTATGAATGCCGCAGCCGGCAATCAGCCGCCTGCCAAATGGGTACGGAACCAGTCGCATGCTGGCCCGCTCGATTGTTCAAAACCGGCGACATACGCATCGAAATGGCCGCCCGGCAGCAGCACCAGGCGCTTAGGCTCGTGCGCCTGCTCGTAGGCTCCGATCGCAAGGTCGGACACCGTGAGGTGATCCTTCACCGCAACGATCAACATTAGCGGTGTGGGCGAGATCAGACCGAGATAGGCGCCCGGCTCGTACCCAAAGCCATACTCGATGGTGCGCAGCGTTACTTCATTGCGCCATGACGGCGCCCGCAGCGCGGCGGTTTCCGTGAACCAGATGTAGGAATCGGCCGTCGGCAGAGCGGATGGTGCCATCGGATCAGCCGCGACCACTGGAAGCATTGAGGGCGTGCCTCCGGCAGCGATTTTCGCGCGCTCCGCGTGGAATCCTTCATGAAGCCCGGCTATGAAATCTGCCCGCACCAGCCGACGGAAGCCATGGTAGCCGCTGATTAGTGGCACCTGTGAAACAACACACTTCACTCGCCGATCGATCGCGGCCACGACAAGCACGTGCGCGCCACTGTAACTCGACCCCCAAATCCCGATCCGGCCCGTTTCGGTTTGGTCGAGGCTCTGTGCGAAGGTGATCGCGTCGGAATAGTCGCGGATCTGCATCCAGGGGTCAATTTCCTGCCGAGGTTCGCCGTCGCTCGCCCCGAAGTTGCGATTGTCAAACACGACTGACGCGAAGCCGGCCTTGGCGAAGGCCTCGGCGTACTTGTCGAGATACATTTCCTTCACGGCCGAGAAACCGTGCGCCATGATGATCGTCGGATGCCGACCTGACGCGTCCGGCGTATAGTGCCAACCCCGCAGTGTCGTGCCATCATACGCATTGAAGGCGATGTCTGCGCGCATTTTGCTTCGCTCCCGATGTGCTTACTGAAACAAAGAACTGCGTAGCGAGCCAAGGCAGCTTTTACGCTGGGCAGGTTTTTACCAGATGTCAACAAAAAGGCAAAAAAGGGTGGAGCGAACGCCCTCACGGCTGACAGCCGGAATTCCCGCTCAGCGCGCCGACACCACCCGGCCAGCCCAGGCCAGCTTCGAGGCCCGGTGATGCGCGTGGCAGATCGCAACCGCCAATGCATCCGCGGCATCCGCTCGCCGGATCAGCGCGCCGGGCAACAGGCGGCGGACCATCATTTCGACCTGGCCCTTGTCCGCGCCGCCGGTGCCGACCACGGCTTTCTTCACCGATTTGGCACCGTATTCGGTCACCGACACGCCCGCCAGAGCCGGCGCCAGTAGCGCCACGCCGCGGGCATAGCCCAGTTTGAGGGTCGCGGCGCCGTTGCGGTTGACATAGGTCTCCTCGACCGCCGCCTCATCCGGGCGGAGCCGCTCCAGCAGCGCCAGCAACGCGTCGTGCAGGATTTTCAGGCGCTCCGGCACCGAAGCCGTGCTGTCGGTGGCAATCACACCGTCACCGATATGGCGCAGCCGGTTGCCATCGACGTCGATCACCCCCCAGCCGGTGAACCTCAACCCGGGATCGAGGCCCAGCAGCCTCACCATGTGCGAATCCGATCCCCGTTGTGGCAACCAGGCTGATATAAACCCCTGGCACAGTGTTTGTCGCATAGCGGGAAAGCGAATGGGTCAATGAAGATCTGCGTGGTGACGCCCTACTTCCAGGAAAGCCTTGAGTGGCTGATGCACGCCCATGCCAGCGTGAAGTCGCAGACGATCGAGGCCCGCCATGTGCTCGTTTGCGATGGCTCGGCACCGGCGCAAATCCCGGACTTTCAGGGCACCCAGATCGTGTTGCAGCGGAACTATCGCGATTACGGCAACACACCGCGGCTGATCGGCTGCTTCCATGCGGTTACCGCGTTCGACGCCGATGCGATTGCCTTCCTCGACGCGGACAACTGGTACTATCCGGATCATCTGAAAACATTGTCCGGGATCGCGGAGAATGCCCAACTGGAGGCGGTGGCCTCGGCGCGCATGCTGCACCGGCTGGACGGCACGCCGATGATGAAATGCCCGACGGTGGATGGCGCGAAT
>JBEKQQ010000159.1:0-17444 GCA_049519555.1 Acetobacteraceae bacterium | reverse complement strand
GGTTTGTTCAAACATGTTGGTCGTTCAGGCACGCACTGAATTGACAGCGGTCCGGTCGCGGGCCGTTTTTTTTACTGCGCACCAGGCGGTCGTCGATCTCGAACCACATTGGTGAGCGTTTGCCGGCGCCCGGGGGTGGCCCGCTGAGGCCCAACCGGCTCACCTCACGGCGCGGGCCTTGCGTGCCATCCGCGTGAGCGGCGATACCTTGAGTAGGGGCCGCCAGGCCAGGCTCGGCCCGACCAAACCTGCGCCGTGGCTCGGTGGTGGTGATTGAACGCTGCATTCCCAGTGCCACCGCACCGGCAAGAATTGAGAGGACGCAACGATGTCTGACACAACGGTCGCGATTATAGGCTCCGGCATCGGCGGCATCTACCTTGCCGCGGAGCTGGGCACCCTCGGTTGCCGGCTGCGCCTGACCGATCTCGATGACAGCCGCCTGGCCCCTATCCGCACGCGTGGCGGTCTCGACGTCGAGCCCGGTGGTTTTGTCGCGATCGAGCGCGTTACGACCGACCTCGCCACCGCAATAGACCGCGCCGAGGTGATCGCTGTCTGCACTGGGGGTACGTTTCAGGAAGGCGTTGCGGCCAGCCTCGCGCCGCTGCTGCGGGATGGCCAGACCATCCTGTTGATTCAGGGCAATACCGGTGGCTCGCTGGTGTTTCGTCGTGTGCTCGATGCGGCCTCGTGTCGCGCGGTGGTCGATATCGCCGAAATGGACAACTATCCGTATTCGTGCTGGCGGCCGGCGCCGACGACGATCCGCCCGATAGTCCGCAAGAAATTTCTGCAGATCGCAAGCTTTCCGGGCAACCGCATCGATTCGGTCTTCGCCCTTCTGGGACCGCTGTTTCCGCATGCGCTCGCAGCACCGACGGTGATCACGACCGGTTTCACCAATGCCAATGCGATGCTGCACGTTGCCAATTGTGTTGCCAATGCAGGCAAGATCGACCGCGGCGAGAATTATAAGTTTTATGCCGAAGGGGTGACGCCGTCGGTAGCGCGGCTTTATAGCGCAATCAATGCCGAGCGGGTTGCGGTCGCCGTCGCGCTTGGCGCCCGGGTGCCGAGCCTGGAAGATTGGTTCGAGCGTACGTATGGCGTGCGCGGTGCGACACTGCCGGAAACCTGCCAGCTATTGACCACCAACAGCGACGGCCCCTACCAGGCAACCGGCACGCCGCGCTCGTGGGATCACAAATATATCGCCGAGGACGTTCCGGTAGGGCTGATGCCGATGCGCGCATTGGGTCAGGCCGCCGCAGTGCCGACGCCACAGATCGACGCCGTTATCAGGCTTGCACAAACCCTGGCCGGCAACGAATTCGCCAGTACGGCACGAACGCTTGAACGCATGGGCCTCGGCGGAATGGACGCGGCACGGATCCGTCACACTGTTGTGGAGGGTTTCCGGTAGCAGATGTTACAATGCCGAGGTTTGCATTCAATTTTTCTGCGACGCGCGGATCACTCCTGTTCCCAGGGTTTTTCGGCCGCTGCGTTACGTCCTGAGACACGGCCAAACGCCAGACATTCCCCGATGTTCCCGGTGCCTTGATACAGATAGCTGTAGATTGAACCCAGTTCCCCCGCGCTGTACAGCCTCGCGATCGGGGTACCGTCCGGCCGCACGATCTGCGCCTTCTCGTTGCGTCTCGGGCCGCCTTGCGTATTGAGCATCGACGGCGAAAGTTCAACGGCATAAAACGGGCCGCGAACAATGGGAGCCAGCATCAGCGTCCGACCGAAGACCGCGTCATGCTTTGCCTCACACATGCGGTTCCACCGGGCAACGGTGGCTTCCAGCGCGGCAGGGTCGAGTCCCACCACGGCAGCAAGAGCCGCTATACTATCGGCTGTTTTGATCCAACCCTTTGCCAGTTCAATAGCGTTGTTCTCACTCCAATCGTAGCGTTCGATGATTTGTGTCCATCCGTGGCTCGGGTGCTTGTCATAAAGCGGGCCTGCGGCAAACAGTGTGTGATCGAAAATCATGAACATCGGGCACGGCGTGGACAGCGGCAACCAGCGTCCATTCACGGGTATCTTCCCGTGGCGGGTCTTGTACTTCTCGTCGGTAAAGCGCCTGGCGTCCGGGCCAACGACGATCATCCCGCCCGGCATTTCCTTGCTGTAGTGTAACGCCTGCATCGAGAACGTTGTACGTACTTCCGGAACTTTCAATGCCATGGAGGGCCCGGCGTAATTGTTCATATGCCACAAATCGGCACCCACCGACATCGCCATCGTGATACCGTCGCCTTCGTTGTATGGCGAGCCGGAAGTGTAACAGTACGGTACGCCGGGCAGGTAATCGCGAATCATCTGCTGGTTGTTTTCAAAACCGCCACAGGTCAACACCACTCCTTTGCGGGCCTTGACAGTGATCGAGTGGCTGCCTCGCTGAGCCCGCACACCGAGAATTTCCCTTGTTGCATTCCGCTGGATCAGTTCTCTGCCCGGCGTTTCGTAAAGCACCTGGATCGGGCGCTGCTTAACCAGCCGCTCGAACAATTTCCAGGTGTAGGAATAGCCGTAGGTTGGTCCGTCGTGGAATTTATGCACGCATTCCGAGCCCGGCAGATCCGGGAATTCGATGCCAACCGGCGGGTGTTGATGTTCCTGCGGATCGCCGCCCAGACTTCTGAGCCAGTCATTGTTTTGGCACATTTCCTCGGCCCACACCTGCACCATGCGCTCCGGCACCGTGTAGGGGCCGCACAATGCGGTGAGATAGGCGATCGCCTGGTCGGCCGACGATGTATTCAAATACCCCTGGCCAGCGACGCGCGTGTTGCCGCCTTCCTGACCTTCGGGCGCTTTTTCCAGGATGACGACCTTGGCATCCAGGTCATGGGCGGTGACGGCAGCGGCCATGCCCGCTGCGCCAAATCCGACGACGACGACATCAGCTTCTACATCCCATGCATGTGGCATTGGAGGGTGGTTCTCCGTGACGTGTTCCCGCAGACCATAGGGGACCACGGCTCGGCGCAGAGGACCAGTCCCGATGGGGGGATTGCAGCCCAGAGCGAGGCGCGGGACGATCGGCGAAATACCCAGGGGAGAACGACCATGACGCCACGTGTACCGATGGTATCGCTGGAAAAGGCCCGCGAACTTGGCGACGCGATGGGAATGCCGGCGCGCCGCACGCAGAGCGAGGCGTTCCGAACGGTGGCCAACAATCCCGGTGTGGCTCGGGTCGCGTTCAGTCAGTTGATGCAGTTGCTGGAGACCAACAAGTTCGATACGCGACTGCGCGAGCTTATGATCATGCGGATCGGCTGGGTCACCGGCTCGGCTTACGAGTGGACGCAGCACTGGCGGGTTGCGACCACAGCCGGGATTCCACGGGAGGACATCCTGGCAGTGCGCGACTGGCAAAACGCCGACCGACTGACACCCGCTGACAAAGCGATCCTGACCGCAACCGACGAATGTCTCGCTGGCAAATCAATCTCCGATGCCGCCTGGGCGGAGGTGGCTAAGCATGTCACCGAGCCTGCGCACCAGGTGGAATTCATCATTGCCATGGGCAACTGGATGTCGTTCTCGTTGTTGTTTCGCAATCTGCGGATTCCATTGGCCGACGGCATTGCGGTCTGGCCACCCGATGGTCTGGCGTCACCGGCAGCGGCGCGATAGAGACTACAACACCAAGAAGGAGACACCGATGTCTGACGAAGCAAACATTCCGCTGTTGGATCATGAACTGGCAGGCGACGAATTGGCGTGGATGCAAGGAGTCTATGAAGACTTTGGCAAGATCCGCGCGGAGTTCGCCGGCCGGGAGGCCGAGTTCGACCCGAAGCAAGCGCTACGCGACGTCCTCAGCCAGGAGAGGTATCGACTTGCGGCCCAGGCAGACCTGTCGGGACCGGGACCTTGGCGCCTGGGGCAAAATCGGCATGGCCGCGGCGTCGCAGCGGTGTTCCTGCCGAAAGTGGAACTGCACAAACACGCGAAAAGCCGCACCGACCAGTTTCCGATGTATGTGGTCGGCGAGGCCGAGGGATTTTCCATCGGCGATGACGGACAGCCGGTCCTGACACCGGTAACGGGCGGCGATCATTTCCACAATTCACCCGGCGCACCGCACGCGTTCGTGCCGAAAGTTGGCAAGCCGATCCCGAAAAACTGGGAAATCGCTTTCATCGCGATCACGCCTCGCAACCTGAGAGAAGATACCCAGCGAGTCTCCGACGACGTCAGGGCAGCCTATAAACGCGTGGTCGGCACCGACGCTCCACTGGGCGTGTAACGACCCACAGCGTGGGGGAGTAAGAGGCAGCATGGAAAGCCAGACTTTTGACTATATCGTGGTGGGCGCGGGATCGGCTGGTTCGGTCCTCGCCAATCGGCTCAGCGCCAATCCCAAATACCGTGTGCTGGTGCTGGAAGCCGGGCGAGAGAGCCATCCCTGGTCACGCATCCCGGTCGGCTTTGCCCGGCTGATTGAAAACCCCGCCGCCAATTGGCTGTATTCGTCAGAGCCGGACGAAGGCACCGGTCAGCGCCGCATTCCCATCCCGCGCGGGAAACTGTTGGGCGGCTCTGTGCGCGGCCAATCGCAGGACTACGACACCTGGGCGCAGCTCGGCAATCGCGGTTGGAGTTATCGCGAAGTACTACCGATTTTCCGCGACATGGAAAGCTACCAGGGCGACGCCGACGACGATTACCGCGGTCGAGATGGGCCGCTGAAGGTCACCGAAAGCAACGAGACCGGCCCGCTGTATGACGCACTGATCAAGGCAGCCGGCGAAGTTGGTATCAACTACACCGAGGACTACAACGGTGCACAGCAGGACGGCATCGGCATGACCCAGGCGACGATCCGCAAGGGTCGCCGAATGAGCACCGCGTTCTGCTATCTCGATCCCGCACGCGGGCGTCCAAATTTGACGATTCAGGCCAACGCGCTGACGGAATGTTTGCTGCTGGAAGGCAAAAGCTGCGTCGGCGTGCGTTACACGCTCAATGGCCAACAACACGAGGCCCGCGCGAACCGGGAAGTCGTGGTCAGCGGCGGCTCGATCAATTCGCCGCAACTGCTGGAGCTGTCCGGGATCGGCCAACCAGACCTGTTACGCAGCCTTGGCATCGAGATACGTCACGAACTCAAGGGCGTCGGCGAGAACCTCCGCGATCATTACTCGCCGCGCATGAAATGGACGGTGCCGGCGGCGCTGGGGATGACGTATAACGATAAGGGGCGCGGGCTTGGGCTGGTGTGGCAGGCGGTGAAATACGGACTGACCCATAAGGGGCTGCTCGGGCTGCCGGCGTCGCCGATCCGGGCCTATGTCCGCACCCGCTCCGGGCTGGATGCACCTGACGCAGCGATTTCCTGGATTCCGTTTCTGGCTGATCCAAATTTCAAACTGGCGAAGCGGTCCGGCATCACGGCGATCATGAACATCCTGCGCTCCGAGAGCACCGGCAGTATTCACGTGACGTCGAAAACCCCGCAAACGCCGCCGGCCGTTCGTTTCAACTTCATGACAGCACAGTTGGACCGGGAGGTAACGCTGGAAGCAATGCGGATCACGCGGCGAATTATGACCGCACCCGCAATGCGAGATGTCGCCACCGACGAAATCGCGCCCGGTATCAATATCCAGGCCGATGACGAATTGCTCGACTGGGTCAAACGCAATGCCGAGACCACCTATCATCCGGTCGGCACGTGCAAAATGGGCTCGGATCCGATGGCGGTGGTCGACGACCAGCTTCGTGTGCATGGCATGGAACGACTGCGGGTCGCCGACGCCTCGATCATGCCGACATTGACGTCGGGCAACACCAATGCACCCTCGATCATGATAGGCGAGAAGGCGTCGCGGATGATCCTGGCGACGGCGTGACGGAACGTCATCAAGAGTGAACTGGCGGCACACAAGGGGAGCACAATGGCACGGCTGGCCGGCAAGATCGCCCTGATAACCGGAGCGGGGACCGGCATCGGCCGCGCCACCGCCCGCGCCATGGCAGCGGAAGGCGCGAAGATCGTCGTGGCCGAAATCAACGCCGCGTCAGGTGAGCAAACTGCGCAACTCATCGTCCAGTCCGGCGGTGATTGCATCGCCATCGTGACGGACGTCACCGACGAAGCCAGCGTTCGCGCCGCCATCGACACTGCGACTCGGCATTACGGCGGGTTGCACATTCTGCACAACAATGCGGGCGGATCGACCCCGGTCGACAGCACGGTGGTCGACGTGCCGATCGAAGAATTCTGGCGCGCCATTCGCCTTGATCTGTTTGGTACGTTCCTGGGCTGCCGCTTTGGCATACCGGCAATCGCCGCCGCAGGCGGCGGTTCGGTGATCAACATGACATCGAATGTGGCGTTGATGGGCATCGCCGGCCGGGACTGTTACACCGCCGCAAAGGGCGGGATCGCCGCAATCACCCGCTCGATGGCTGTGGAATTCGCGACTCAGAAAGTGCGGGTCAACGCCATCGCACCGTCCGCCACGATGACGGACCGGGTCCGCGCCCGGCTCGAAGCCGGCAGCCCGCGCGTAACGAAGCTCGCAGCGGCACATCTCGTGGGGCTGATCGAGCCGGAGGACATCGCCAACATGGCGGTGTTCCTGGCGTCCGAGGAATCACGCATGGTCACCGGTCACGTCTATCCAGTGGACAGCGGGGTCACAATTTCGTGAATGACCCCGCGTCCGATGGCTCGATCGGTGCGGGCTCCGGTCCGCTCACATGTGCCCAGGCGAACCGTCCAAAGCGCTGAGCCTAATTTAGTAGACCCGGCTGCGTTCCAGAAGATCCTGGTTGAGCCGATCGTCGAACACCCGATGCAGATCACCGCGGGTCAAGCCGACATCGAACAGCTCGCGATCGCTCATGCTGCTCAGTTCGGCAAGCGCACGTGCATTCTCACGCCACGTCCGATACGCCGCGACACGGGCGGCGATCCACGACGCAAAACCGTGCTTGCGTACAGGTACTACGGCCGGTTGAACGTCTGGCTCTTCCCAGCGGGTGTCGATATAGCTCAGCGGCGGCAGTTCGAACGCCAACTGGCTCTTGGTCATCGGTGCACTCATGGCTCACTCTCCAAAAATCACCTGGGTCGAACACCCTGTCGTCACGGCGGGGCGCCCCCGGGTTTTGGTGCATTGCAACATAGTGCACGCGGTAGTTGTGGATAAGCGCCGAATCCCCGGACCGGTTATGCGCAATTCGCATGGGTTCACACCTTCGTATGAAATTTCGCCTTGTAGGCCCGACGGAGAATAAAATGACGGAATCACCCCTGGCGTCATTGCGGAACGAACTGGCGCGCCGCGACCTCCATGGTTTCATCGTCCCTCGGGCTGACGAGCATTTGGGCGAGTACGTGCCCGCATCGGCGGAGCGGCTGGCATGGGTGACCGGGTTTACCGGCAGCGCCGGTCTCGCTGTGGTACTGGCGGACAAAGCCGCCGTGTTCACGGATGGACGTTACGTGCTGCAACTCGCCAGCCAGACCGACGGCGCATTATGGGAACGGCTGCACATCACCGAACAACCGCCGGAAGCCTGGTTGGTGGCCAATGCACCCCCCGGCGCCCGCATCGGTTTCGACCCATGGCTGATCAGTGAGGACGGCCTCGCGCGTTATACCAAAGCCGGCATCGCAATGACGCCGGTCGAGACCAACCCGATCGACGCAGTCTGGAAGGACCGCCCTCCCGCCCCGCATGCACCAGCCATCCCGCACCCGCTAAGCCTCGCCGGACGCTCCGCCGAAGAGAAACGCCAGGACATCGCCGCCGTGTTGCGGGAAGCGAAGCAAGACACGGCGGTGTTGAGCGATCCGGCCTCGGTCGCCTGGCTGTTTAACATTCGTGGCGGTGACGTGCCATTTACCCCATTCGCGCTTGGCTTCGCACTTGTGCACGCGGATGGCGGCGCTGAGTTGTTCATGGACCCGGCGAAACTGCCCGAAGCGACACGCACATTCCTGGGCAATGCGGTTTCTATTGCACCACGGGAGGCGTTACCGGCGGCGCTCGCCCGGTTGGAGGGCAAGACGGTACGCGTCGACCCATCCGGTTCGCCCATATGGTTCGCCCAACGGCTGAAAGAAGCCGGTGCGACCGTCGTACCAGGCCCTGATCCGTGCCTGTTGCCAAAAGCGAAAAAGAATGCGGTTGAGCAACAGGGCACGCGCGACGCGCACGCTCGTGATGCCGTGGCGATGTGTCGGTTCCTGCACTGGCTGTCTGAAATCGGCCCGGTTAACCGCGAAACCGAATTGTCGGCGGCCAATCGGTTGTTCGCCTGCCGTACCGCGATTGATGGTTTCCGAGGCGAAAGCTTTCCCGCCATCTCCGGCGCGGGCGAACACGGCGCGATCATCCATTACCGTGTCTCCGACGAGAGTAACCGGCCGATCCGTCCGAACGAAGTGTACCTGATCGATTCGGGAGCGCAATATACCGATGGGACGACCGACATCACACGAACCGTCTGGACCGGCCCAGACAAGGCGCCGCCTGACGTCAGGGAAAATGTGACGAGGGTTTTGAAGGGCCATATCGCCATTGCCACCCTGGTGTTTCCCGAGGGGGTGGGTGGCCCACACATCGACTCGTTTGCCCGCCGCGCGTTGTGGCAGGTTGGCATCGATTACGACCATGGAACGGGTCACGGGGTCGGCAGTTATCTGTCGGTGCACGAAGGGCCGGTCAGCATCTCGCGGCTCGCGCGGCCGGTGCCGATAGCTGCTGGCATGATCCTGTCGAATGAACCGGGCTATTACCTGCCAGGACACTATGGCATCCGGCTGGAGAACCTGGTGCTGGTCCAGCCTGCGGAACTACGTGCCGCCACCCGGCCGTTCCTGCGCTTCGAAACACTGACTCTCGCACCCTTCGATCGCAATCTCATCGATCCGGAATTGCTCGACCCGTGGGAGCTTGCCTGGCTCAATGCGTATCACACGCGCGTGCTGCAGGAGCTGGCGCCGCACGTGGAACCGCCGGTGCGTGCCTGGCTCGCCACAGCCTGCGAAAGCATTGGCTGATGTTGCATCGTTTCAAGATCGGGACAATGGCGGCGACGATCGTTTCGGACGGACCCCTGCTGTTGCATGCCCCGGAGCAAATCTTCCTGGGCCCAGGCGCGGCGGCGTTGGGCGCGTCGCTGACCACCGCCGGGCAACAGTCCGACAAGATTCGCGTCGAGCAGAACTGTCTGTTGCTGGAAACCGCCGGCAAGAAAGTGCTGTTCGATAACGGCATGGGATCGGAGAAACTTTACGGCTCTGACAGTGGACGCCTGTTGGACAATCTTCGCGCTGCCGGCGTCGCCCCATCCGAAATCGATGCCATGGTGCTGACCCACGCGCACTCCGATCACTGTTGGGGCACCATGGGCGATGACGGCGTGCCGAATTTCCCCAACGCGATCCTCTATCTGTCACAGGCCGAGCTGGACTTCTGGAGTTCGGCAGCCGAGGAACGACGGATGGCGCGTAGCATCGCCGGTTTTCGCAAACACATCCTGCCGTTACGAGATCGTATCCGACTGATCCACGACGAGGAAGAGTTCCTTCCCGGCGTTCACGCCCTGGCCACGCCCGGCCACACTCCCGGGCATATGGCTTTTCTGTTTGATGGTGGCTGGTGTCTGACCGGCGACGTCGCCTTCCACGATCCGCTGTCCTACGATTTCCCTGAGGCCGAGAGCGTTTACGACACCGACCGCGATCTCGGTGTCCGGACGCGGCTGCGCCTGCTGGATCGGCTGGTGGCGGAACACCTGTCGATCGTTGGGTATCATCACCCCTGGCCTGGCCTCGGGCGGCTGGAACGCACCGGCCGGACATTCCGCTTCGTACCTGAACACCAGCGTCAGCATCAGGCAAATCCTGCGGACCCTTAACCAAGAATTCATGGCGGCGCATGTATGGAGTGCTCCGACCGCCGATCGCATCGCGCGGGTCCTGGAGGTCGCCGCCATGCCTGATCCGCGCCCGAGCGATTCGCTCGATCCCACTGACTGGGCCGAACTTCGGCGCGACGGTCATCGCATGCTGGATGGCATGTTCGACCATATGCAATCGCTACGAGACCAAGCGGTCTGGCTGCCGCCGCCGCCTGACCAACTCAATGCGATCCGTGAGCAGTTACCGCGAGCGCCCACTCTCCTGCGCGACGTGCATACGCAGTTCGTCAGGTCGATCCTGCCGTATTCCAGTGGTAACGCGCACCCGGGGTTCATGGGCTGGGTGCAGGGTGGCGGCACGCCCGTCGGGATGCTGGCCGAGATGCTTGCCGCCGGCATGAACGCCAATGTTGGCGGCCGCGACCACATGGCGATCGAAATTGAGCGTCAGATGATCGCCTGGACCCGTGACCTGTTCGGTTTCCCGGACACGGCGAGCGGTCTCTTCGTTACCGGAACATCCCAGGCCAACTTCATGGGAGTGCTGGTCGCGCGCACTCGGACGCTTGGCCCCCCGGTCCGCGACCGCGGCCTGACCGTGATCGGACGGCAACTGACTGCATACGCCTCTGCAGCAGCGCATGGTTGTATCGCCCGCGCAATGGAGATGGCGGGTCTTGGCCGGGACCAACTTCGGCTCATTCCGGTGGATGCTGAACACCGGATCCGGATCGCTGCCCTCCGGCAAGCGATCGCCACGGATCGGGCGAATGGACTGGAGCCGTTTCTTCTGATCGGAACCGCGGGGACGGTCGATGTCGGCGCCATTGACGATCTCACCGCGCTCGCCGCGATCGCCGCCGCGGAGCAGCTCCACTTCCACATTGACGGCGCCTTCGGGGCACTGGCCATGCTCGCGCCGAGACTCGCACGACTGCTTTCAGGCATCGAGCGGGCCGACTCGCTGGCATTCGACTGGCATAAATGGGGTCAGGTTCCGTACGATTCCGGGTTCCTGCTGGTGCGCGACGGTGCTTTGCAACGGCAAACCTTCGCGGCGGACGCCGCCTATCTGCGGAGGGCCGAGCGAGGACTCGCCGGCGGGGATTGGTGGCCCTGCGATTATGGCCCCGACCTGTCGCGCGGGTTTCGTGCTCTGAAGACGTGGTTTACCCTGAAGACATACGGCGCCGATGCGATCGGCCAGGTTATAACGGGAACGGTCGCACTGGCGCAGCGCCTGGCTGGTCGCATAGCGGCCGAGCCGGAAATGGAATTGCTCGGCCCAGTACCGCTGAACATTGTTTGTTTTGGCTACCGAAGTCCGGATGCCGACCGCCTGAACGCTGAGATCGTGGCCGACCTGCATCAGTCAGGCCGCGTCGCGCCATCCTTGACCACCGTCGACGGCCGCACCGCCATCCGCGCCGCCATCGTCAATCACCGAACCATGGCAGAGGACGTCGACGCACTAATCGACTCGGTACTTGCCCTCGGGAGGGCCGCCCGCGTGGTTCAAGCTGCGTGTGCCTGACGGAACCAGCGGTAAGCCCTGGCCGCCGGACGCGGCTCCGGCTTGGATAGTCGTCTGGCGTTGGAAGAAGGGTCGGAAAGTGTCAGATGACGGCCGGCGTTGTTGTCGATCGGCGCTACCTGGCTTACCGTGCTCCGAGACCTTTGGCGTTGGCGCGTCCGAAATCATGGCGGGAATTACAAACTGGCAGTTCCAGGAGTACGCACGCCGAAACCACCAGCGCGTCGGGCGACGATGAGCGAGATTTGGCCCCGGCCGGCCCAATGCGCCGTTGCGGCCTGGATTGCGGTCGTGGCATCGTTAGTCGGTCGCGCGCCGTCTGCCGATACGCCAATAAGTCTCCCGGTCGAGGTGATGGTCTCGCCGTGGGGCCCGTTCGCCCGCCAATGCGACCCAACCCGCGTCTCCCATGATATCTACAGTTGGCGCGGACGGGTCGGCATATGGGAAGTGGCAAACGTTTATGGAACCTGCACCGGGTTCTCCGCGATGCCGTCCGGCCAAAACGCGGAACAGATTACGGCAAGCGTCGGCGAGATTGATCAACCAGAGTCGCCAACAATCTTACGCATCCTTCGCACCTCAGGTGGCGCTGCCCGGGCCGCTGCGCCGGGCGACACCGGGTTGCTCGCACGAGGATCTGATGCTCCCGAAACAGCCCTGATGCTGGCGGGCGACATCGGGTTGACGGCGCGCCAGTTGATCCATTCGGATCAGGTGCTCTCGCTACCGGTCCGCCTTTCGGTGCCTTTCCATTTGGACATCCTACTGAACTGCCATCCCGATGGAGGACATACCGAACACGGCCGAGACACGTTGGTATTTTCCTGCACGCTGGACCAAAAAGTCAGAACAGATCACCTCGATGCGCAAGTACAACTGGCGGGGGTTGAGGAGATCGACGTTCAAACCGGCGTTCGGCTGTCCAGTGTTATGACCGGCCGTCTGAGCGGGCGAAGTCGGGCAAGCGATGACGCCGCGTGGCAATCTGCCGACGACCGCCTCCTGTACCGCCGGGAGACGGAGTTCGAGTAGCATTCCATCGAGCGTTCTTGCGTTGCCTCCGACATCGGACGCAGCCAGTGCCTTCGGTCCAAAACGCATATCGGCAACCGGTCTCCGGCCGTGTGAACGGCGGTGCTGGCCGAACGATGCGTGTGGTTCACGGATGTAGCCTGTTGACCAACATGTAGCTTCGGCTACATTCTGTAGTGCGGGCATCAGGTGAGACTGCATTGACGAACGTCGTTCCGCGGCAAACGCCAATCATGCCGGGTTCGGGCGCGGCCACGATTGCGGCAACCAGTTCGGCGTTCCGCGCGATCTGTGCACTGGTGGCGATCGGCCTCCTTTGCGGATCGATACGCTGTAACGCCCAAATCGATGGCATGGCCCCGTGGCCCGAGAGAGCACCGGACACATCAGATTATGGCATCAGCGCGTCGCCCGAGGATGTTCCGGCGCAGCCCTTTGATTGGACCGGATTCCATGCCGGCGGGCATTTTGGTTACGGTCGGGGACAGGACGACAACACGCTGTTCGATCCGTTCGCGACGGGCTCCAGCAGCTCGTTCGGCAGCCTGTACGGCGGTTTTCAGTTCGGCTACGATCATCAGTTTGCTTCCCGACTGCTGCTTGGGATCGAAGCCGATGTCACGTTTCCCAATTTCCTCGAAGATGGCGTGGCCGCCACCCGAACCACGGCGCAAACCACTGTTACCGACAAGATCGATGCCCTCGGCACGCTGCGTGGCCGTCTGGGCTTTGCGTTCGATCGTTGGCTGATTTACGGAACCGGCGGCTTCGCGTGGTCGCTGGCGCGCTTTCTGGAAACTCCCGGCCTGACCGATGCGCAGGACCAGGTATTGCGCGCACGCGCAGGGTGGGCTGCCGGCATTGGGGCCGAGGTTGCGTTTGCTCCGAACTGGACCGCTGGCGTGGAATATCTCTACGCGGATCTCGGCAGCGCGACCGCGGCCTTTCCATCCGGCACCCGGTACCAATCGGCACTCGACATCCAAACGCTGCAACTGGACCTCAACTACCGGTTCGGTGGACCGACCGCGACGCCGGAGCCGACCGAACCGTGGCCGATCGGGTCCGATAACTGGAACATCCACGGCCAAGCGACATTCATCGAGCAGGGCTATCCGGCGTTCCGTTCGCCGTACCAAGGCACCAATAGTCTCTCGGGCAAAAGCCAGGTGAAAAACACCTTGAGCGCGACCGCGTTCATCGGCATTCGCCCGTGGGATGGTACGGAAATCTATGTCGATCCCGAATTGATGCAGGGCTTTGGTCTCAGTAACACCTACGGCGTCGCCGCTTTCCCCAACGGAGAGGCGCAGAAGTCGAATTTTCCGATTCCACGCGTCGACATCGCGCGTGCATATATCAGTCAAATCTTCGGCCTCGGTGGCGAACAGGAGATGATCGAGGATGGCCCGAACCAAATCGCCGGCAAGCAGGATATCTCGCGGGTTACGATCACGATCGGCCGCTTCGTCGTTACGGATTTCTTTGACGTAAATGCGTACGCGAACGATCCACGAACGGACTTTCTCAACTGGAATATTTACGGCGGCGGTTCCTACGACCTGACCATGGACAAGCTGAGCTATACCTGGGGCGCGTTTGCCGAGCTGAACCAAAAGTACTGGGCTGTGCGGGCCGGATATTTCCTGGTTCCGACCGTATCCAATGTCAATTCATTTGACGACCATATACCGAGCCGAGGGGAATACACGACTGAACTGGAACTACGCTACTCCCTGGCGTCACAGCCTGGCAAATTGCGTCTGTTCGGGTGGGCGAACCGTGCGGCGGCGGGGAGCTATGCCGAAGCGGTTGCCTTGCCGATCACCTCGCCAAATTACCCCGACATTACGCTGACGCGGCAGGTGCGAACCAACTACGGCTTCATCATCAATGCCGAGCAGGCGATTACCACTGACCTTGGCGCGTTCTCTCGGATCACCTGGGATGCAGGTCAAACCGAAAAAATCGGCTGGACCGACTGCGACGGCAGTGTCTCCCTCGGCGTCGTGCTGGCCGGGACCGCCTGGGGGCGCCCGGCCGACAAAGTCGGTGTCGGCACCGTAGTGGAAAGACTTTCGCCCGAAGCCCGCGAATACTTTGCAGCGGGAGGTCTCGGTATATTAATTGGCGATGGGAGGCTCAATTACCAAATGGAAAAGGTATTGGAGACATATTACGCCTTTAGTGTCACCAATTGGGCGACGGCTTCCTTCGATTATCAGTTCATTGCCGATCCCGGATACAATGCCGATCGAGGGCCGGTCTCAATCTTCTCAGCGCGGCTACACGCGGAATTCTAGGGCCTGTCGTCAACCGACCCAGCGACCAGACGGCCCGTGAGTTTCTCATCCCCCCTTGTTCAGCAGCAGCGCCCGCGGCACGGTCGACTGACATATGAGAGGGGAGCCAACCATGCCAAAGCCAACTCCGCCATCAACCCAATCCCCGGGCATCCACCACAAGCGCATCGGCGACGTCGTCGTGACCGCGATCAACGACGGCATGTTCGAGGGCGCGTTCAGCATGCTCGCCAATTTCCCTGCCAGCGAGGCCGAAGCGCTGCATCAGGCAGCATTCCGAGCAATCCCACCCAGACTGGCAATCAATTGCTTTCTGATCCAGACCAACGACCGCCTGGTCCTGGTGGATTCAGGGTTCGGTGGTGCGATCGGCCCCCTGGCCGGCCATCTTGCCGATGACCTGCTCGCTTTGGGCGTTGCGCCAGCCGATATCGATACAGTGCTGTGCACGCATTTGCATCCAGACCACGTCGGCGGCCTGGTCGACGGCGCCGGTGCCGCGGTATTTCCCAATGCGGAGCTGGTGGTGCACCAGGCAGACCATCGGTTCTGGAGTGATGACGCCACTCTGGCTGGTGCCACCACGGATCAGGACCGCGGCTTTGTCCAACTCGCCCGTACCACCATCGCCGCCTATGCCGACCGGACCCGCCTCCTGACCGTCGGGGAAGCCCTTCCTGGCATTTCCATCCTCCCAGAGCCTGGGCATACCCCCGGTCATTCCGGCTGGCTCATCGCCTCGGGCAGTGAGTCGCTGCTGATCTGGGGCGATATCGTCCACATGCCGGGCGTGCAGTTTCCCAGGCCGCAGGCAGGGATGGGGTTCGATGTCGACGGCACCGCCGCGATCGAGACCCGGAAGCGCATCATGGACATGACCGCCACCGACCGGCTGATGGTTGCTGGCATGCACCTGGATTTTCCCGGTTTCGGCCATGTGGCGCGCGCCGGCGATGGATACGCGTTCATCCCCGAGGTATGGACGCCGACGGTCTAAAGCGTGCGGCCGCTTACGGGGCCGGCGGTACTCCCTGACATCCGTCCAGGTGCAACGCGCCATGCACACTTGCGCTATCGGTGCGCGCCTCGAAAGTCTCTCGGACCAAATGATGATCTGCCGAGACCCATGCATCGCCGGTGGAGACCTGCGTCTCACTGAGTTGCGGGTGGCGCACGGATGAGTGCAAATGCAGCAAGCCCGCGGTCTCGATGCCAGGTGAATCGACCCGAATGTCGGCGCGGGAATCATGCTTGAACCCGGGCAGAAACACCGGAACATTTCGTTCCTGGTCACCGGCCCACCGCACCCAATAGAACGCCAGCAACAACGGTGTCCCCAGTCCCGGCGGCATCCGCTCTCTGGGCAGGTCGAGGTCGGCACGGCGCTCCGGCGGGGCCGCCGAATAATCTGGCAGCCAGTTCTCACCAAACGAAGCCGGCGACCAGTGGCGCACAAAACCCGGATGTTGGGTCTGGAAATCCGCCAGGGTCTTGGCCTGAACTCGCCAGGCCTGCATCCCGGCCGCTGTCCGCTTGAAGAGGTCCCATTGCTGGCGCCGGATTGAACCGATCACGCTGTATCGGTGGTTCACCCCAATCGACTGCAGCTCGCCGTCCCGCCAGGTGCCGATCTCCTGGTAGAGGTACTCCCAGTCGATCAATCCGAACGACCTCGCTTTCACCCGTGCGGCGACATTGACCGTGATGCCACCGTTCGCCGTCGCTGCCGTGGTCGTCACGCTCACCTGGCCGTCATAGCTGGTCGTGCCGGAATAGCGGCAGGTCTCGTCCGCCCAGGCAACACGGCCGACCAGAATTGCGATCGCGCACCAGGCGAAACGCGCCGTCATGGCCGACTATTTCGCGCAATCCCCGCGGACTGCGTATGACGGGGCCTCAGCCGCGGTGCCTGACTTCGATGTTTGGCAGGAAAGCGGTCAGCAAGCCGATCACCGGGAGGAAGGAGCATACGTGATACACGAACTCGATCCCAGTCACGTCGGCGATGCGGCCAAGCGCTGCCGCGCCCAAACCGCCAAGCCCGAACGAGAAGCCGAACATCATTCCGGCCACCATCCCGACCCGGCCAGGCAGTAACTCCTGGGCGTAGACGATGATCGCCGAGAATGCCGAGGCTATGATCAGGCCGATGATTACACTGAGTACGCCGGTCCACAGCAGGCTGGCATAAGGCAGTAGCAAGGCAAACGGAAGTGCGCCCAGGATAGAGAACCAAATCACGGGCTTGCGTCCGAACCGGTCACCGATCGGCCCGCCGGCAAATGTCCCGATCGCTACCGCACCCAAAAATACGAACAGGTGCAACTGCGCGTTCTGCACCGTGACGTGGAATTTTTCGATGAGGAAGAAGATGTAGTACGAACTCAGGCTGGCCGTGTAGACATTCTTGGAGAACAACAAAATGAGGATGACCGACATCGCCATGATGACGGTCGCCCGCGGCACCGGTGAGGCCGTTGCTGGCGACGGCACCCGTCGTCCCCGCCGGGCCGTCATCGCCGGATGCCGGTTGTACCAAGCCCCAACATAGGTCAGCATCGCCATCGCCAACAGCGCAACCAGCGAGAACCACCCGACGCTGCCTTGGCCTCGCGGCAGCACGATGAAGGCTGCCAGCAGTGGCCCGGTCGCCGAGCCGCACGACC
>JBEKQQ010000158.1:0-13312 GCA_049519555.1 Acetobacteraceae bacterium | reverse complement strand
CCTTCGATGATGTCGACTTCCATCTCAGCCGCATGGACCGTCAGGGCGTCGAGACCAGCGTCCTCTCGATCGTCGGCTCGTTCAACTGGATCGAATCCCAACCGCCAGAAATCGCTATCCCCCTGATCCGCCGCGTCAACGACCGGCTGTCGGCGATCTGCCAGGAGCATCCCGGCCGCTTCGCCGCCTATGCCGCGCTGCCGCTGACCGACATCGCCGCCGCCGCTTCCGAGCTTGACCGCGCGATGACCCTCCCGGGCATGATCGGCGCCCAGATCCCGGGCAACTACTTCCTCACCGCCGCCGACGCCGAAACGATGCGTCCACTGCTGGAGGTCGCCAACCGTCACCACGCCGTGCTGTTCATCCACCACGGCCCACGTCCCGGCGACGCCTACCCGAAAGTCTCCGGCGACACCGACAATGCGCGCCGCCGCAACGGCACGCTCGACATGCAGGCTTCCCTGTCGTCGGTGATGGTGACGCTGTGCCTGACCGACGTCCTCGCCCCATACCCCGACCTCTCGATCCAGGTCCACAACCTGGGCGGCAACATTCCGTACGAAGTTGAAAGGATGGACCACCGCTCCCTGCTCGATACGCCAGAGGAAGAACTCCCGTCGTCGCGCATCCGGCGTGCGAAGGTGTACGTCGACTGCAACTCGTTCGGCCCGCGTGCGATCGAGGCGGCGGTTGCGCTGTATGGCGCCGACCGCATCGTGTGCGGCACCGACGGCAGCGCGTTCGGCGTGGACTGGACCCGCAAGGCGCTGGCCGACGCGCAGATCGGCGACGAGGCGCGCGAACAAATCCTGACCCGCAACGCGGCCGCAATGATTGCGCGGGTGGCCGAGAAGGAACGGGCGAGAGCGGCGGCCTGAAGCGCCGCTCAGTCCGCGTAAAATTCCTCCACCGTCACCGTGATCCCCGGCGGGTCGAGCGGGATTGCGCCGGCGACGTGAACCTCGGTGACGACCTGGTCGTCCGCCATGCGCGAGTGGCGGACGACGCGCTGATGGTCCGGCCAGACGATCAGGTAATGCTGCACCGACGGCAGCTTGAAGTATGCTCGTAGCTTGGTGGCCCGATCCCTCGTGCCACTGTCCGGGGACAGCACTTCTACAAGCACCAGAGGGTCGGAGACTTTGGTCGCGTCACCCGGCAGTCGTGGGCCGCAATGCATGAGAGCGTCGGGCTCGAAATCGCTGTTTTCGACCTGAACGGTCATGCCGTCGCTGAAGACCTGGCAGGACGTCAGTCCCGCGTCCCTGATGGCGCGCCGCAACGCATCGCGTGCCGCGCCTTTGCGCAGATTGTGTGAAGCCCGCTCGGGCGCCATCGCGACCACGATGCCGTCGATGCGCTCAAACCGCCCGGTAGGTTGCTGGTCCGTCCAGGCAAGGTACTCTTCCCGGGTCATCGGGGTATCGGGCTCGTGGGTTTCGGCGCGGGCCATGGGGGAACCTTGGGGTGTCTCGGTTCAGTGGTACTTCGGGTGGACGATGGGTCAACCGTGCGACACCGACAAGGCGGGCCACCGCGGGACACTCTTCATACGCGGTCGGGCGGTGGCCTGCCATTGATTATACGGTGCGTAGGAACAACGTACTTGGTCTCCGTAGTACGAAATGACCGCTGTCCGCCTCGCGCAGCCGCTCAATCCGACCGACTTCCTTGCACCGTTTCGCCCCCCCGCCATATGCTGCGCCATGCCCGAACGCCACCACACCCGAATCCTGATCATCGGCGCCGGCCCAGCCGGCTACACGGCCGCGATCTACGCCGCGCGCGCCAACATGAACCCCATCCTGGTGGCCGGCATGCAGCCCGGCGGTCAGCTCACCATCACGACCGATGTCGAGAACTACCCGGGCTTTGCCGACGTCATCCAAGGCCCCTGGCTGATGGAGCAAATGGAAGCCCAGGCGCGTCACGTCGGCACCATGATCCAGCACGACATCATTACCGAGGTCGACTTTTCCCACCGGCCGTTCCGCTGCCAAAGCGACTCGGGCGACCTCTACACCGCCGACGCCGTCATCATCGCCACCGGCGCCCAGGCCCGTTGGCTGGGCCTGGAGTCGGAGCAAGCGTTACAAGGCCGTGGCGTCTCCGCCTGTGCCACCTGCGACGGCTTCTTCTACCGAGGCAAAGCCGTCGCCGTGATCGGTGGTGGCAACACTGCAGTCGAGGAAGCGCTCTACCTCACCCACCATGCCGACAAAGTCACCCTGGTGCACCGCCGCGACTCGCTGCGCGCCGAGGCGATCCTGCAAGAGCGGCTGTTCGCCAACCCGAAGATCAACGTCGTTTGGAACAAAGTGGCCAAACAGATCCTCGGCGGCGGTGCGCCCGAGGTGGTGACCGGCCTGCGCCTGACCGACACCCACACGGGCGACGACAGCGACCTCGCCGTGGACGGCGTGTTCATTGCCATCGGCCACACCCCGAACACCGAAATCTTCCGGGGCCAACTGACCATGGACCGCGAAGGCTACATCCAGACCGCGCCAGGAACGACAAAAACCTCGATCCAAGGCGTGTTCGCTGCCGGTGATGTGCAGGACAAAATCTACCGTCAGGCGGTGACCGCCGCCGGCACCGGCTGCATGGCGGCGCTCGAGGCCGAGAAGTTCCTCGCGGAAGCCGAAACCTCCGCGGCACTCGTGGAGTAACAAACAGCGCTTGCTGATTGCCCGCATCTGGCCGAAGCTACACGGCGGTACGGCGGAAAAATTCAGACCAGCGACCGGAATCGACTCCGGCGCACGGGAGAGGCCGAGACGATGGACTGGGACAAGCTACGCGTTTTCCACGCGGTGGCGGAGGCGGGCAGCTTCACACATGCCGGCGATACGCTGAATCTGAGCCAGTCCGCTGTCTCGCGCCAGATCTCGGCGTTGGAGGAAGCGTTGCAGGTGCCGCTGTTCCACCGCCACGCCCGCGGCCTGATCCTGACCGAGCAGGGCGAATCGCTGAACCGCACCGTCCGCGAAGTATTTGCCAAGCTGGCCATCACCGAGGCCTTGCTGACCGAAAGCAAGGAAAAGCCCGCCGGCCGGCTGAAAGTCACCACCACGCACGGCTTTGGCTCGTTATGGTTGGCGCCGCGGCTGCATTTGTTTCTCGAAGCCTATCCCGAGGTCACCGTCCTGCTGCTGCTGGACGATGCCGAACTGGATCTGGCGATGCGCGAGGCCGATGTTGCGGTCCGCATGCACGCCCCGAAGCAGCCCGACCTGATCCAGCGTCATTTGATGACGATGAACTGGCACATCTGCGCCTCGCCTGAGTACCTGAAGAAAAATGGCGTCCCAAAGCGGCCGGAGGAACTGGACGCGCATCGGCTGATCCTGTTTGGCCATCATCACATGCCGGTGCCCGACATCAACTGGCTCGCCGAAGTGGGCCGTCGGCCGGGCAATCCTCGGCGGGCGGTGCTGGAGGTGAACAGCCTCAAGGCGATTTTGCTGGCCATTCGATCCGGTGCCGGCATCGGCGCGGTGCCGGATTATGCGATGTCGGAGAATACCGACCTCGTGCGGATCATGACGGACCTGAAAGGGCCGAAGATCGACGTGTTCTTCGTGTATCCGGAGGAGCTGCGCAATTCCAAGCGGGTCGCGGTGTTCCGCGACTTCCTGCTGGCCCGCCTTGCCGAGTTCCACTAAATCGTTACGACTTCCGCGCCAGTTCGATCAGCCGCGCCACGCACGCCTTCACCGTCATTCCCGGTCTGGCGCCCAACCGTGCGGCACTGGCGTTGACGAAGGACGAGATGCACGTTGGTTCAGGCCCAGGGTGTGACCGCTGCCGGGAGCCGATCTCCCCGTGCCACAGAATCGGAGGTCGCCTGCCGAAATGGCCACAACCCAGGCGAGCTTCATCTCAACCCCGGGTTGAACTCAGGCCGGCTTGGATCATCCTGTCCGAGCGGTCTGAATCTCTGCGTGCAGGACCGGCCCCAGGGCCGAACACCGCATCTCGTCGGCGCCGCCAGTTTGTATCAAGGCGCCTGATGGCGGACCCTGGCTGTGCTGTCTCATTGTCACAAGAATGTTACTCACTTGCGTGAATGACCCTCTGGCTGGATTCGCCATGCGTATACGGCATGGCGGCGTCCGGGTTTTCGCGATGGCCAGATGGCCGCAACAGGGCTACTAAGTTTTTCACCGAATACGGCGCTGCCATCGACGTGAAACTTAAGTTTTCGCGTGCAACCTTGCAGATGGTGTCGTCAGAGTTCCAACCCATGCGGTTGGAAGGGGGTCTCTGACCCCTGCGTCTCCCAGACGTGAAGCCTCCCTGTATACTTAACCCCTGGTCGTATGGCCGGGGGTTTTTTTCGTTTATGGCACTCGCAATCCCAGCGCTGCCAATACGGAACGATCCAGCTGCGGTCTGTTTTCCGGTGGCCGGTGCACGCCGAACCCCATTACGTCGTCATACCCCCAGATAGCCCAGAAAACCCCGTTGGCAGCACAGGTTTCCCGCACCAGACGCAGCCACGCGAGCCGCGCTGTGGGATTGAGCGCGGCGCTGGCGCCAAACTCGCCCGCCAGCAAAGCCACACCGTATCGCCTTGACCAGGCGACCGCGTCCAGCAAACGGGCGCGGACCCGGGCCGAGTCCCAGCCGGTCGCGCAATAAAATGCCATGAGGTCCCGCGTGGCGGCATCGCGGGCGCTTCTGGCAGCTTGTTGACAGGTTGTAGGGTCGTCCTCAGGGAACGGCAGCCGTGCCAACGCCGCTCGGTCCAGGCCGGGACGATAAGCGGCCAGCGAGGTCAGCTCGGCCGGGTCGTAGAAATGGAAGCTATAGACCACGTTGGCATCCGCGTTCGGGTCCTCGGGGTCCGGGGTCACGGCCAGCAGGCCAGCAATGCTGCCCCAGTCCTGTCCGGTCAGGATGATCGTGTCGTCCGGCAATGCCGCCCGGATCGCGGCATGCAGATCGATCTGCAGGCTCCGCCAGGCGGTGGGATCGTCGTGGAACACCGGCTCGTTCAGCACCTCCGGGAAGGTCAGCCTGGGCGAAAGTTTGCGCAACGCCGGCGCCAGATCGTGCCAAAATGCGGCCAGCCGATCGCGGTCCCCCAGGTTCTGGTCAAGGTTCCAACTGGCCGGGTGCGGCGAGACGATCACGGCAAGTCCGTGGCGTTGCAGTCGCTTCACCTGATCGACCAACACACCGCGCATCGCCGGTCCATCAATAACGGCGGGATCCACTGCCAGACGAACGAACGTGAATCCCGCGCGCTTCAGATCCGCCATCGCCGGGTCGCTGAGCCACCGCCTCAGCACGCCCGGATCGCGGCTGGCGGGATAGCGAAACCAACCCGTGATGTTGACGCCACGTTGCAACGCGGCCACCCGGTCGGGCGGCGGCATGGCGAAGCAGGGCAGGGCGACGATGAGCAGCGCCAGTAGTGCGGCGAAAGTGCCAGGGCTCCGCCCTGGAACCCGCCAGGAACCTCTGCCTCCTGTACCTCCCGCAAAGGGCGAGGCCCTTTGCAATCTGTCCATTGGGTGGGCGTGGGGGGAGGGCCAACCGCGACCTCGCAACACCTGTGTCGGCGCTCCTCCCACACCCACCCAAAATGAGTGGTTCCAAGGGCCACTGCCCTTGGCGGGGTCCAGGGGCAGCGCCCCTGGTCGGGGTCCCGGGCGAAGCCCCGGCTCTTGCCTCATTCCGCCGCCGCGACGCGCACGCGGCTTGGCAGGAAGCGTTCCACCAGGTACAGCGGCCGCTGTTTCGTTTCATTGAAGATACGGCCCAGATACTCGCCGATGACCCCCAGGGTCATCAACTGGATCCCGCCGAGGAACAGCATCACCGTCATCAGGCTCGGATAGCCGGCCACGGGATTGCCAAACAGCAACGTCTTCACGATCACCTGCGCGCCGAACGCGACTGACAGCAGCGCCACGACCAGCCCGAGATAGGTCGCGATTTTCAGTGGCATGACCGTGAAGCTGGTGATCCCCTCCAGGGCAAGGTTCCACAGTTTCCAGTATGTCCATTTGCCACGGCCGGTATGCCGAGGCGCCCGATCGTACAGCACCGTGGTGGTGGGAAATCCAACCCAGGCAAACAGGCCTTTCATGAAGCGGTGCTGCTCACGCAGTTGGCACACCGCCTGCACCACGCGTCGGCTCATCAGCCGGAAATCGCCGGTATCCTGCGGCAGCTTGACCCGACCGGCATGGCGCATCAGCCGGTAGAATACATGCGCGGTGAGCTTTTTAACGGTGGTTTCACCGTCCCGCACACGCCGTCGGGCACAGACCGTGTCGAAGCCCTGCCGCCATGCCGCGACAAGTTCCGGAATGATCTCCGGCGGGTCCTGCAGGTCGGCATCGATGACAATCACCGCCTCCCCGCGCGCGTGGTCAAGCCCAGCGGTGGTGGCGATTTCTTTACCGAAGTTGCGCGACAGGCTGATCAACGCGATGCGCGGATCATCGAGCCGGAGCAGTTCCACCCTCTCCCGCGTCGTATCGTTGCTGCCGTCATCAACGTAAATCGCTTCCCATGTGCCAAGCGGTTCCATCGCGGCGACGAGGCGCATATGAAATTCCGAGATTCCCTCGGCCTCATTGAAGGCGGGCACCACGACGGACAGCGTCGGGCGGTACTCGCCTTGAAAATGCGGCGCCAGGACATCGGGCATGGCAAGGTCCGTTAACGTTTGACCGATAGAACCGGAGTTCTGCCACGAGGGTACGAATTATTGGTTAACGTTCCGTTGAACCAGCGCCAATTCCTTTGGACTTTGCTGCCGTGCGCCGTGGTGCTGTGCCTCGCTGCGTGGTTGCGCGGCGCGGAATATGACGAGCAATACACGCTGTTCCTGACCTCCGGCGTACCGCGGCCGGACTGGCCGGTCGCCGTGTTTCCGGCCGGTCTGGCGCGCGACATCCAGGCGGGTCATGCCGGACTCGCTGCCATCGCGCACGACCTGCGGGTCACTGACGTACATCCGCCGTTGTATTTCTGGCTTGTTGCGCTTTGGCGCGACGTTCTGGGGCACAGCCTCTTCGTGGCCCGCCTGCTTTCGGTGCTGCTTGGACTTGGCGCTCTGGGGTTGACCGGAGTGATCGCTCAGACGGCGCGGGTGCCGCCGGTGCTGGCCATGCTGCTGACATTGGGTTGCTACGGCTTTACCTACACGAGCGTGGTAGCACGCGGCTTTGCCCTGGCGTTGCTGTTGCTTCTGGGCGGGGTCGTGGGTTTGCTGTGCGGCCGGCGTATCTGGCATTTCGCCCTGGCCGGGGCCCTGCTCGGCGCCGCGACATTGACCAATTACCTGTCCGTGTTCGCCGCCCTGGCATGCCTGCTTGCAGCGGGCCTGGAGGTTGTGTTGCCGCACCGGTCTGGCGCGGCGACTGTGTCCGCCAGGGCCAGCAGGACGCCGGGTCAGGCTATGGCCATGGGTTTCGGGTTCCTGGCCTTCATACCGGCCGATCTTTGGTGGTTCCTGGCGCAGCGAGACACCAGGACAGGCCAGTTCCCGCCGTTCTCCTTGACCCAAAGCCTGGCGCGCCTTGCGATCCGGTTCACCGGCGACATCCTTGGCGGGTTGCCGCTGTACGTGCCTGGCGTGGCGTCCCTGGGGCTGACGGCCGTTCTGGGTTTGTTGCTGATCTGGCTGATGGCCCGCATCGTCTGGCGTTGGCGCCACATTGGCAGCCCGCGCGCCCGGATGTTGTTCGGCCTGGCCGCGCTCGCCCCGCCTGTCGGTCTGCTCATTCTGGGAGCGATCTTCAACAATACGCCGATCGAGGTGCGGTATCTGACGTTTTCCACACCATTCGTCGGCCTGCTGCTGGCGGGTGCTTTGGGCATTCGCGGTGCCGCTGTGCTGCTTGCCGTGCAGGCAGCGGCGATTGCCGGCCTGATGCTTGCGCCGCAAACGATGCAGCCGGCTCGCGCGGCGGCCCGTGCCGCGGCGGCTTTGGTGCAGGACGGCGTGGTGTTGTTGCCCAGGGGGAACGATGGCGTGGGGGTCGTGGGTGGGTTCGCGATCGAGGCACCGCCGAAGCTGCCGCTGTTGCTGATCCCGGCACTTGCCTTGCCTGAGCAAATTCGCGCCCGCATCCGGCCCTGGCACCGCGTTGTGCTCGCGCTGCTGGAGCAGGATGCTGCGAGTCGCTCTGCCAGCGCCGCAATGCTCGCGGCGTTGACCGATCCGGGCTGGCGGGAGGTCGCGCGCGAGGCCAACGTCGCGGTATACGTCCGCGTCGGTGAGGGAGCCCGAGAGGGGGGAGATTGACGGGATGTTTTTCGATGGGTTTACGCTCGCGTTTGTCCCGGTGCCGGGGGGCACCATCCGGTTGCGGCACGCCGGATCCGGGCCGCCGTTGCTGATGCTGCATGGTGCCCCGCAGACCCATGCGATGTGGCATTTGGTGGCCCCGGAACTGGCACAGCGCTTCACCGTGATCTGCCCCGATCTGCGCGGCTACGGGTTTTCCCTGAAGCCGCCGGCAACCGCGGATCACGCGCCATACGCCAAGCGGGAAATGGCCAGAGACATGATCGCGGTAATGGATCATTTCGGTTTTGCGCGGTTTCGTCTGGCCGGACATGACCGCGGCGCGCGGCTGTCGCATCGCATCGCGATCGATTATCCCGACCGGGTGGAGCGGCTGGCGATCCTCGATATCATCCCCACGCTGGAACATTTCGAGCGCGTGAACATGGAGTTCGCCCTCGGCTATTATCACTGGTTCTGGTTCGCGCAACCGCATCCGAACCCGGAATGGCTGATCGACAAAGCGCCCGATGAATGGTTACTGCGGCAAACACGCCGCGATCCGTCGTTGCCCGAGCTGTTCCATCCCGACGCGCTGGCCGACTACCTGGCCGCCGTTCGGCAGCCCGCGATGGTGCGCGGTATGTGCGAGGATTACCGTGCCGCCGCCAGCATCGACCTCGTGCATGACCGGGAAAGCCGGGCGAGGGGGGACAAGGTGCGATGCCCGATGCTGGCGCTGTGGGGCTCGAAGGGCAGAATTGCGCAATGGTACGACGCGCTGGCGATCTGGCGTACCTATTGCGCCAATGACGTCTCTGGCGGGGCGATTCAGTCGGGTCACTACATCGCCGAGGAAGCGCCAGGCGAACTATTGACCGCGTTCCGTGGATTTTTCTGATGCCCGCAACGGAGACCGCTATGCTCACCATCGACGATACGATTCAGGCCTTCGCCGCGGCGTCCGACGGCCCGCCGATGGAGGCGCTCCGATCGGCATTGGATCACTGGGAACAGGCGGCACCTCGTTACTTGCAACTATTGGGCGCCTATGCCGATGGGTCGGATGAGTCCGATGTCACAACGGACGCGATGTTTTTCATTATCCATTTGTTCGGCGACAAAGGCGACACCCGGGCATATCGGAGCTTATGCCGGCTGATGCTTGACGAGGACCGCCTGGTGGCCGCGCTTGGCGAGATCGCCAGTGTCGAGACATTGAAGGGAGTGCTGATCAAATGCTTCGACGGCGATGCCACACCGTTGCAGCAGGTCATCGAATCCACCGAAGCCGAATCGATCACTCGCGGTGAGGCGCTGCTCGCGCTGGCCTGGGTTGCGCGCGACGGACGCTGGCCGGAACCGGCTTTTCGCGAATATCTGAGCCATTTGCTGGCGACGATGCAGCCGCGTGAGGAGGATTACGTCTGGTACACCTGGGTTGTGGTTGCTGCCATCCTTGGCTACCGGGATTTGCTGGATGCCTCGACAAAGCTGATCGAGGAGGGGTTGGTGCCGGAAGAATGGCTGACCCTGGCGGAGTTGCCGGATCTGATGGCCACCGGGGATGCGGTGGGCAAGGACGGGCTGCTCGCCGAAGAGGTCG
Source organism: Acetobacteraceae bacterium (assembly GCA_049519555.1). Classification (GTDB taxonomy): domain Bacteria; phylum Pseudomonadota; class Alphaproteobacteria; order Acetobacterales; family Acetobacteraceae; genus Rhodopila. The sequence continues at coordinate 3,449 of JBEKQQ010000158.1, read as the reverse complement.
AACCCTTCGACGATGTGATCGGCTCGCTGGAGGATTGGCCGTGGCCGGAGGTTGCTGCGGACTGGGATGAACCCGCGCCGGAGCCTTACATCAACCCGCTGCGTCACATCGGACGCAACGATCCGTGTCCTTGCGGCAGCGGCAAGAAGTTCAAGAACTGTCATCTGGTGGCGGAATGAACCAGCCCAATATCGTGTTCATCATGGCCGACGACCTCGGCTATGCAGACTTGTCGTGTAACGGCAGTCGTCACTGTGCCACGCCCAACATCGATCGCCTCGCCGAACGCGGTGTTCGATTGCGCCAGGCCTATGCGAATTCGGCAGTGTGTTCCGCTACCAGGCTGGCGCTCATCACCGGGCGGTACCAGTACCGCCTGCCGCTTGGCCTGGAGGAACCATTGGCGGGCAAGACCGACGTTGGCTTGCCGCCCATGCATCCGACATTGCCGTCGTTGCTACGCTCAGCCGGCTACGGCACCACATTGATCGGCAAATGGCATCTGGGTGTGCTGCCGAAGTTTGGTCCGACGCAAAGTGGCTACGACCATTTCTGGGGCATTCGCACCGGAGCGATCGACTACTATTCCCATAAGAATCCGCGCGGCGAGGATGATCTGTGGAATGGCGAAACCACCATCCAGCAAACCGGCTATTTGACCGATCTGTTGGGTGACCGAGCGGTTGGCTCGATCGACAGTTATGCAAAGCGGCACCAGCCGTTCCTGTTAAGCCTGCACTTCAATGCGCCGCACTGGCCGTGGGAGGCACCAGGCGATCAGGCCGTGTCCGACCGGCTGACCGGCAGCCGGTTGCGGCACTTCGATGGCGGCACGCTGCGGACCTATGCTCGCATGGTGCAGGCTATGGACTTGCAGATCGGACGGGTTCTGCAGGCGCTCGATGCGAATGGCCTCGCCGATAACACGATCGTCATTTTCACCAGCGACAATGGTGGCGAACGGTTTTCCGACACCTGGCCGTTTACCGGGATCAAGACCGAACTGCTGGAAGGCGGGTTGCGGGTTCCCGGGCTGATTTGCTGGCCCTCGCGAATCCCGGCCGGCGTTGTCAGCGATCAGGTCACGATCACCATGGACTGGTTTGCCACCTTGCTGGAGGCGGCCGGTGTGGCAGCAGACGTGGATTATCCGCCGGATGGGATCAGCCTGCTGCCAATGTTGACGGGGCAGAGTGGTCCGGTGGGTCGAAAGCTGTTCTGGCGCTATCGGCTGAACCGGCAACGCGCCATGCGCGATGGCGATTGCAAATATCTGAAGATTCAGGATAACACATTCTTGTTCAACGTGGTGGACGATCCGCGCGAGCGTGCCAATCTGCGGGAACTGCGCAAGGATGTGTTCGACCGGATGGAGGCCGAGTGGCAGACGTGGAATGCCACGATGTTGCCCGAGATCGATGACAGTTTCGGCGAGACTTACACCGCGGCCGATCTCGCCGACCATATCGGTGCGGGATAGGCCGCGCCGGCGTTGAACGAGGCGGCGACGGAGCGTTTGCGCAGCGCCTGAAGCAAGGCAAATTCACCGAGGACGCGGAGCGCCAGGAGGGCACGGAGGGAAAGAGATCCTGGCTTTCTTGGACGCGTCACGCGGTCTACAGCCCTGGTACTACCAGGAACAAATCGGTATCACCAGGATCGACGCCTCGCATCGTCAGTGCCGCATGGGCCTGACCACGATGATGCGTCTGATGATTGAAGAAATGCACCATCAGGCCACGCTTTTCCCGGCTCATGGTCTTTTTGGCGGCGCCACTGTACCAGGTCAGATCCTCGGCCAGCCAGGCGTCGTCGATCCGCTTCGCAAAATCCTCGATTTTTGCATCGGCGTTTTCCCGCTCGGCACGGAGTTCGTCGAAGTCGTGGATCAGGGTCGGACTTTGCGGGTTGGGAATGGTGTTGGGCGGCCAGCCATCCAGGCGCGACATCCATTGCCGGTCGCCCCACAACAGATGACACAACGTGCCATGTAACGATTTCCAGAACAGGCCGACATCGGCGCGGCGCTGTTCATCGCTGAGACGCGCAGCGCCGGCGTAGATACGGCGGTTCATCTCCGAGTTGTACTCTGCCATGATGCGAATGTACTGCGGTGTGATCATAATCCTGCCCTCAATAGGTGGTCTGCGAGCAAAGTATCGCGCCGTCGGTTGTCGTCAATCTTGATTAAGTGAATCAACCTTGCAGAGTTGCTTCCAAAAGAACAACGTTTCCTCGAACGTACCGTCGGCCTGAACCGCGTAGCCGGGGATGCGGCCATATTCGATCCAGCCCATCGATCGATACAGGTGCTCGGCGTTATCCTCGGCTCGCGTATCCAACGTCAGCAACGTGCGTTTCGCGCGTCGTGCTTCAAGTTCCAGCCGCGCCATCAGCCGGCGTGCCAGGCCATGCCGCCTCCCGCCCGGATGCACAAGCAGCTTGGTCACCTCGGCCCGGTGTTGCTGGTTTTGTGGCCAGGCAAATGCCAGCGTTACGGTTCCGACCAGCTCACCGTCAACCCATCCCGCCAGCAACACCTTGTGCCCGGAGGCCACATCGCGTGCCGTGTCCTGCCAGAACGCGCGGGCTGCTTCGGGGGCCAACGGCGCCAGGAACGATACACCGGCACCTTCCTCAACACAGGCGGTCAGGATGGCCGACAGGCGAGGAATGGCCGACGCCGCGGCAGCTGCATCCAGCACCTCGATCCCGTTCACCGGTTTGGTATAGGCGTATTCCAGGGAGTTCGAGATATCTGCCAGCACGCGAACCGGACCCGATCGAACGTAGGATCGTTTCTCGTAGAACCGGTGCGCGCGATCGAACCTGGTGTCACTCCACAGCACCAGCCTTGTCGCCCCGGCCAACTTCGCGTGCGCCTCCGCCAGATCGAGCAGACGATGCCCCAATCCGCTGCCATGCAACGTCGGCAGCACGTAGACCCGGCAGATTTCCCAGACGCCCTCGGGCAACGGCCGCGTCGCGATCATGCCAACGATTTGGCCGTCAGCCTCCGCGGCCCACAAAGCACCGCCTTGCCGGCATCTCCAGATCGACGTCCATGCGGATGCCGGGATATTGTGACCAGCACGCCCATGTAACGCCTATGAAATGATCCGCGTCAACATCGAGTCCGCGACGGATCAGAACGGTGCCGCTCAGTGCAAGCCCTCGCAGAACGTTTGAATCCGGCGCAGTCCTTCCACCAGATCGTCATCGGCGGTGGCGGTGCTGATCCGCAAATAGGGACTCATGTGATAGGCCGCGCCATGCACCGTCGCGACATATTGCTCCTCCAACAACGCGAGGCAGACGTCTTCGTCGGTCTTCAACAAACGCCCGCCCGCCGTCGTCTTGCTCAGACAACCAGCGACATTGGGAAACACGTAGAACGCACCCTCCGGCGAGTGACAGCTGATCCCGGGTGAGGCATTCAGCATCGCCAC
>JBEKQQ010000157.1:0-24572 GCA_049519555.1 Acetobacteraceae bacterium | reverse complement strand
AAACGTGCTCCGCCCGTCGAGTGCGGTGAAGGTTTCGCTGCGGATCCCGCCGACCGCCGACGCTGCTGCGGTGGCCGAGGCGCTGCGCGTGGCGATCACGCGCGACCCTCCGTCGGGTGCCGTCATCTCCCTCGAGATCCAGCAGGCGTCCTCGGGCTGGGACGCCCCCGAACTGCCGGCCTGGCTCGATGCCGCGATCGAGGAATCCTCGGTTCGATCCTTCGCCAACCCACCGCGCTCGTTCGGGATGGGCGGCTCGATCCCGTTCGTGACTTCGATCGCGCGCCGCTACCCGGCGGATCGAATCCGGATGGCCGGCGCCCTGCCAGAACGGCGGATGCGGGCGCTGGATGGTTGGCGGCTCGACAATGATATCGTCGTAAGCCCAGTACTTGCCGTGGAAGTCGAACCGTTCGTTCGACACCCAGGATTTCGTGATGATGTCGATGGCTTCCTCGAAGCGGGCCTGGCCTTCCTCCATCGGGATGCGGAAGCTGGCGAATTCGTTGTGCCGGTAGCCTTTGCCAACGCCAAAATCCAGCCGGCCGCCGGACAACAAATCGACGGTTGCCGCCTGCTCGGCCAGCAACACCGGGTTGTGCCAAGGCAGCACCAGCACCGCGGTGCCAAGCCGAAGTGTCGATGTTTTGGCGCCGATCCAGGTCAGCAAATTCAACGTCGCCGAGACCTGACCAAAGCCGGTAAAGTGATGCTCGACGATGAATGCGCTTTCAAAGCCAAGCGACTCCGCCTCGATCACATAGTCGATGTAATCCTTGAAGCCGGCCGCACTGTCGACGTCCGGGTTGTTGTTGCGTTGCGCCGTGGCGGCGCCGAAGAGGCCAAATTTCATGACGGGGTCTCGGTTCGATCGGTTGACGGCAAACGGCCTGAAAAGTGAGCGAAACAGGCCTTGCGCATTTTCCTATCACAATCCGCCTGGCCCGGCCACATGGACGGACGGGTGCGGCTTATCCCACCGGCGGCAAACTGTAGAACCGGGTCGCCGTGGCGTGGAACAGATCCGCCTTTTCGGTGGCTGAGCAACCCGCTGCGATGCGCTTGAAAGCGTTCCACAGCACGGGATAAGCGCACATCCCTTTATCAACCGGGAAGTTGCTTTCGAACATGCACCGTGCCGCGCCGAATGCCTCGATCGCGGTTTCCATGTAGGGGCGCCACGCGGTCGCCATCTCGCCGGAGCCTGGCGGCAGCGGCTGATGATGGTAGCCGAACCCGTTCACGTTCATCGCCAGCCCACCCAGTTTGATGAAGAGATTGGGACTTTTGGCGAGCCCCTGCATGGTAGCCGACCATTGCGCGAAGACTTCGGCGCGCCTGGTCTCGTACGGGCCAACACCGAGCGGACCACCGAGGTGATTGAGCACGATTTTCTGGTCCGGATGGGCACGCAGCAAATCCGCCAGTTCCGGTAGCTGCGGGTGATAACACCAGGCCTCGAAGGTCAGCCCGAGCGCGCCGGTCCGAGCGACGCCGGCGCGGAACGTCGGATCCAGGAACAGTCCGGGCGGTGCACCCGGCGGCGCCGTGGGCGCGATGCCGGCATCATAGGTGGCGCTGTGGCGGATCCCCTTGAACCGGCCACCGCCGGCGGCGACATGGGCCAGCAAAACCGGCTCGATGCGGTCGCCCAATCGGCAATCCGCATGCCCGACGATCCCGGCGCAGGCCCGGAAGTTTCGTGCTTCGCTGGCGGTGGCAACAGTCGCAACAAATTCGGTCTCGCCGACCGGACGCAGCTCCTCCTGGCCGTCCTTGCGATAGGCGGAGCCGCACTGGATGAACACCGTGGCACGCACGTCGTGGCCGGTTTCCAGATCCTCCGCCAAATCGTCGAGCAAATAGCGATCGGGACGCGCGTGCCACAAATGATGGTGCGGATCGATGATCGGCTGGTCAGGGTCGAGTATGTCCTCACGCAGACCGCCGAGCCATGCCGGCCGGACACGCGGATGCGGAAACGGAAGCCTGGTGCCGCTCATCGACTTTGATCCTTCCCTGGTTGGAAAGAATCAGATCATGCCGGCCGTCGTCAGGCAACCGGCGGGTACACCTGCTGGCGGCGGGACGATACCCAGGGCAAGCAGAAGCGATTGCCGATGCGTCGCCTCGGTGAACCGGTCCCGCGCATAACCGGCACCCGCGACGCTGCGCCGCTGCCAAAGTACGTCGTTGGTCAGCAGATCGCGGACTGCGGCGGCAAATGTTGCCGGCTCCCACTCAACCGCGGCGACCTCGTCGACGTCTGGCAGGCCTTCCGCTCCGGACGGTGTAAGGACAACCGGTACTCCGTGCCACAACGCCTCGACAGACCTGAGTTTGACTCCGGCGCCGCTCCGCAGCGGGACAACAGCGACTCGCGCTCGCCGGTACCAGGCCAGGAGTTCGTCGTCGGTCACATTCGGGGACAGACTTAGGTTCCGGCCGCGCAGAGCCAGAACCGAAGGCGGAGGATTCGAGCCCACGAGCGACAATCGCGCAGCCGGCACGTCGGCAATGATCAGCGGCAAGACTTCGCGGACAAACCAGACGGCAGCGTCGGCGTCGCGCGCATGCCCGAAGCCGGCAACGAAAATAATGAGTGGCTCGGCTGGTCCATTGTCCCTCGGAATGTCGCAACCCGGGCCTGCCGTGGCGCCCGCGAACGAGAATGGAATGAGCGCTCGGACATTCACTGAGGGCTCGATGGCGCGGACCTCTGCCGCTGCCTCCTCGGACAGGTAAAGCACGGTATCGGCTTCGCGCCAGATGCTGATTTCGAGCTCCCGCATGACCTCGGCCGCGCGCCGCTCGCCGGCGTCCCGGCTGAGGTCGGCCTGCGCCATCATACGGCGGAAATGGATATGGCACCCGAAATAAACGATACGCGCCGCGCTGCCAGACCGTACCACAGGCAAACAAGCCTGCGCCACGTCAGGCTGGCTCAACAGTATGATATCCAGATCCGCGCCATTCAATTGCAGCCACTCGGTAAGCGAGGTCTGGTACGGGGCGTACAATACTTCAACGCCCATGTCCTGCAGCGCCTCGGTATGGATCGGCGTCCGGTGCAGATCGAATGGCCAGAACTTCACCACCAGCCCAGAGGCAAGCGCTGCACGGATAAGCGCGACGATCGCGTACGAATCGGAATCCCGATCCATTTGAGGGACCGAATGATCGACGATCAGGACAACCTTGCGGTCGCGCGCGCGGTCCCTGGCACGCAGTAAACGCGTTCCACTCACAAAATGCTCCCGGGTCAACACCCCCTGCCAGGTTTCCAGGAAAGTCACCTGATTGGTCACCTGGCACGATTTAACGCCGAAACGAACATCGCGGCCATGCGAGGCGCCGCCATAATGCATCACTTCGGATCTGGGCTGGTAAAACGTCTTCAGCCCGACGCGGCGCAACCGAAACGCAAGGTCAACATCCTCAAAATATGCCGGGGCGTATTTCTCATCGAACCCGCCAATCGCGAGGAACACCTGGCGCCGCACCAACAACGACGCACCCGAGCAATAATCGACCTCGCGCACATAGTTGTATTCCGGCGCCTCGGGGTCGGAGCCCATACCGTAAGTCCAGGCTGTGCCACCTTGCCACAGGATGCCGCCGGCTTCATGCAGCCTTCCGTCGTCACCGATCAGTTTGGAGCCGACCAACCCGCAATCCGGATGCGTGGCGAACACCTCGACCAGCCGATCGAGCCAGCCGCAGCAGACCTCGGTATCATTGTTAAGAAATAACAAGAATTCGCCATGTGCTGCGCGCGCGGCCGCATTGCAAGTCCGCAGGAAACCAAGATTTACCGCATTGCGCAGCAGACGAATGCCTTGTACCTGCGCCAGCGCCTCAGCCTCGAGCCCAGAAAATGCATCGTCGACAACGATGATCTCGGTGGCCACGGCGGGAAAATGCGCCTTGATCGATACCAGGCAACGCAGCGTGAAACTCAACTGGCCGAAGGTTGGAATGATTACCGAAACGACCGGCGCATCGCAAGGCGCCAGACCAATTCGATCGGGTGCAATATTTCGACGGCGGTCGGGGTCTGCGTCGGATGGTGTATCGGGCCCGCGCTCGCCGCGCAGCTGGCCGCGCAACTGATCGCTCATACGTGTGGTAACGTTTGACCAAAGGAACCATATCAGACGGCGTGTGCCGCGGCCCAGAGCTGGCCACGGTCGGTCAAGGACGTACGACAGGCGCAAGACACGGAACAATGTCGCGCCGGCCACTGTCCGGATGAACGGCAGCACCCCATTTTCGGCTGCAGCGGCCATGTTTTCTCACCACGTGTCGGCTCCAGGACAACGTGTGTGATGCAAATTCGTGAGAATATGGTTAAGAAACCTCTGAATTCGACAATTGCCCGAATGTTGCCTGATAGCGGAACTCACCGGCGGCGAAATGCGCGATCGTTACGGAAATTAATTATTACCGGCAGCGGCCCGCATGGCCTGCTGATGTTTCCCGCGCCGCGACAACTGAAAATCCCCTCCCGAATCTCCGGCATAGGCCCTGCTGCGTAACCTGCCCGGCGTGACGGTCGAAAGTCGGTGGGAGGTGGAAACCGAGGTCGTTCCCTGTTCAGATGGGCACGCGATGGTGTTGCCGTTTTGCCAGGTAACTCAGCGCCGCGGTCGCACTCGCGACTACTGCAGCAGAACCCGGATCACCGCGCCTGAAAGTTCGGCAGGCGCCGCTCACCCATCGCTTTGGTGCCTTCCCTGAAGTCGGCCGTGTTGCGCAGCCAGTCCTGCTCCTCATATTCGCGCTCGGTGGCGCGGGCCACTGCCTCGGCGAGGCCTCGCCGCAGCGTTTCCCGCGTGGCGATAATGGCCAGCGGCGCTGATTGGCCGATTTCGGTCGCGACCTCGGCAGCTTTCGCGCGCACCTGATCCAGCGGCACGCAGTAATCCGCCAGACCGATCGCCAACGCTTCCTCACCGGTCAGCCGGCGGCCGGTGTACAGCATCATCGCCGCCTGCTGCTCACCAATCAGCCGAGGCAACGTCGCGGTCAGGCCAAAGCCAGGATGAAAGCCAAGCCGGGTGAAGTTGGTGGAGAACCGCGCCTCCGGGCAGGTCACCCGGAAATCCGCCATCACCGCGAGGCCAACTCCCGCGCCGACCGCAGCACCATGTACGGCCGCGACGATCGGCTTGCCGGTTTTCCACAGCCGTTGCGCTTCCTTATACAAATGCCGGCCGCGTTTCGCCGCTCGCATCACGCCGTCAGGGCCTCGGCTGCCGAAGTCCGCACCGGCGCAAAAATGCTTCCCTTCCGCACACAGAACGATCGCGCGGATCTCGGGCGTGCGGTCATACTCGTCGAGCGCATCGGCGATTTCGCCAACCATGTCGGTGTCGATGAAGTTGTTCGGTCCACGCCGCACCTCGATCGTGGCAATGAAGCCCGACTCCGAGACGGCGATGTGTTCGTATGCTGCATGGCCCATGACTGCTTCCTCGCGTGCCCAGATCTTTCAACGTATCACTCCGCGTGCGAGTTTACCGGGGGATGTCCTGAGGGACAATGACGCGCTCGGATGAGGGAACGTTGGCTCAGTTGCGACGAAACGGCACGGGCATTCACTACGAGACACATGGATCGGGTGTGCCGATCCTGCTGACCCATGGCGTTGGCGCAACCTGTCGGATGTGGGACGAGCAGGTCGAGGAATTCACCGACCGCTACCGCCTGATCCTGTGGGATCTGCCTGGTCACGGCCAAAGTGAACCCTCCCGGAGACCGGTGACCGCGAATAGCCTTACCCGGGACATATTGGCTATTCTCAATGCGGTAGAGGCAAGTCGCGTCGTGCTGGTCGGCCTCGGTGCCGGCGGCCTGATGGCGCTGCGGTTCTGGCACGAGTTTCCCGACCGTGTGCGCGGCCTCGTGGTGATCGGCACCATGCCGGGCCTGCGTAATGGTCCCGCGCGCCAGATCTGGAATGGGCAGGTGGAAGAATTTGCGGCGGCGGTGGAGCGGGACGGCCTGGAAGCACTTGAAGGCGGCGCCGAAGTCGATCCGGGACAACACACGTGCCCACCTGGTCTTGCGGCCGCGGCGCGAGCGATGCTGACGCAGAACGATGATGGCGCCCTGCCTTGGCTGGACACGATCGATGTCCCGGTGCTGATCGTCGTCGGCTCCGAGGACAAGCCAAACCTGAGTGCCGCCCACTACATGGCGCGTACCATTCCGCATGCGCGTGAGATTGTTATCCCGCGCGCCAATCATGCCGCCAACATCCACAAAGCCGCGGCAGTGAACGCCGCCATCCGCGATTTCCTGGGAAGGTTGCCACCATGAATTTCGATTTTTCCGACGAGTTGAAACAACTGCGTGACGAGGCGCGGCGATTTCTGACCGATCGCTGTCCGCCCGCCATTCCTCGCCGCATACTTGAAAGCGACGAGCCGTACGATCGGGCCCTATGGCAATCCATCGCCGAAATGGGTTGGACCGGCGCGGCAATCCCGGAGGAGTACGGCGGTGTCGGACTGGGCCGCCTTGCCGTCTGCGTCATTGCCGAGGAATTGGGTTTTCATGTCGCACCGGTCCCGTTCGCGTCGTCGGTCTATCTGGCGACCGAGGCGTTGCTACTGTACGGGTCGGAAGCCCAGAAACAGGCGTATTTGCCGAAGCTCGCGACCGGGGAATTGATCGGCACGTTTGCCCTGGCGGAACGGGCCGGCACCGCGGATCCGCGTAAGCTGACAGCGACGGTCAGTGGTGGGACGTTGACGACGGTGAAACTGGCCGTGCCGGACGGTGATATTGCCGATTTTGTCGTGGTCGCGGTAAATGGCGGCACGGGACCGTGGTTATATCTTGTGGACCTGCATGGCGCCGGCGTCGCCAAGGAAGTCGTTACCACAATCGATCCGACCCGGTCACATGCGAAACTAAGTTTCACCGCAGCGGCTGCGGAACCCCTGGCCGGCGCGACCGGTCCCGAAAGCGTGCACCGTCTGCTGGATTTTGCGGCGGTCCCGATGGCGTTCGAGCAGGTTGGCGGCGCCCAGGCGGCACTGGAAATGGCGAATTTGTATGCCAAGGAACGGTATGCGTTTGGCCGCCCGATCGGATCGTTTCAGGGCATCAAGCACAAATTGTCCGACATGTACATCCAGGTCGAACTAGCCCGCTCCAACGCCTACTACGGTGCCTGGGCTGTGCACACCGAGGCCGCGGAGTTGCCGATTGCCGCGAGTGTGGCACGGATTTCCGCCTGCGAGGCCGGCTGGTTCGTGACCAAGGAGAATATCCAGACCCATGGCGGCATGGGCTTCACCTGGCAAATGGACTGCCACTTATATTACCGGCGCGCGAAGCTGCTGGCGCTGACCCTGGGTGGCGCGCGCGAGTGGAAGCTGCGGCTGATTGCGGAGTTGCGTAACCGAAACACCGAAGATTTGCAGGCGGCATAAGGGAGGATTTTGCGATGGACTTCGAAGACACCGCCGAGGAAGCCGCGTTCCGTGCCAAAGCTCGCGCGTTCCTTGATGCCAACGCCGAACGCCGCAAGCCCGGTGCCGTTGAGGGTTACCGTCGCGGCCAGGACGTACCAGGTGCGATGGAGCGCGCCAAGGATTTCCAACGCCGCAAATTTGCTGCGGGATTTGTCGGCATTCACTGGCCCACCGAGTGGGGCGGTCAGGGCGGCACGCAAATCCAGAACGTGATCTACAATCAGGAAGAGGCGAAATACGATGTCCTGACCGGGCTGTTCGGCATCGGTATCGGCCTCGCAATGCCGACCATCTGCACCTGGGGCACACTGGAACAACGCGAGACTTTCGTGGCAAAGACGATGCGCGCGGATTATGTCTGGTGCCAGTTATTTTCCGAACCGGGCGGCGGGTCCGACCTCGCGGCGTTGCGCACGCGTGCCGAAAAGGCTGGCGACGGGTGGGTAGTGAATGGCCAGAAGATCTGGAACTCTGGCGCGCATTACAGCGATTACGGAATTCTGGTGGCACGAACCGACCCGGATGCGGTGAAGCACGCCGGCCTGTCGTTCTTCATTCTGGACATGAAAACGCCGGGCATCGAAATCCGGCCGATCCGTCAGGTGTCGGGATCGTCGCACTTCAACGAAGTGTTCTTCACCAATGTGCGAATTCCCGATACGCGACGCGTCGGGCCGGTCGGTGCCGGCTGGAAAGTGGCACTTACCACCCTGATGAACGAACGTCACGGTATGCGCGATGCCCCCGGGCCAGACTTCAACGAACTCTTTTCACTTGCCCGTCAGGTTGAGCTGGAAGATGGGCTGGCGATCGACAATGCGGCGGTGCAGGAGAAACTGGCTGAATTCTATGTCCGATCGCAAGGCCTGAAATTCACCAAATTCCGTGGTATGACAGCGTTATCGCGCGGTCAGACACCGGGTCCTGAATCGTCGATCATCAAAGTGGTGGCGGCGAACAAATTGCAAGATATCTTGTCGTATGGGTTGGACCTGATCGGCATGGCTGGGCCGACCATGGGAGACTCCATGCCGGTATCAGGCATTTTCGAGGAAGCGTTGCTGTATTCGCCGGCGTTGCGCCTGGCCGGCGGCACCGATGAAATCATGAAGAACATCATTGCGGAACGTGTACTTGGCTTGCCGCAGGATCCACGGGTGGATAAGGGGGTGCCATGGCGGGATGTGCCGACCGGGCCGCGAGCGACGGGAGCAAGACAATGAGCAATCATCCCCTGCATAGTTTCTTCTGGCCGGAATCGATCGCGGTTCTCGGCGCTTCGCCAGACCTGCACCGCATCCGTGGCCGCTTGCTGCATCAATTGCGCGAAAACGGCTTCCCGGGCCGTATTCTGCCGATCAACCCAAGCTACCAGGACATCGACGGACTGAAATGCTTTCCCTCCATCGGCGCCGTGGGTGGGCCGGTCGATCTGGCATTGGTCGCCATCCCCGCTGCGGGCGTTGCCGCCGCCGTAGCTGAATGCGCCAAAGCAAGCGTCAAAAATGCCCTGATCATTTCCTCCGGCTTCGCCGAAGAGGGCGGTACGGCGAGCCAGATGCAGGCAGACCTCGTCGCGGTGACCGACACGTATGGCATCCGCGCCTGCGGGCCCAATTGCGAGGGTTACTTCAACGCCCTCGGCCGCGTCGCAACCACCTTCAGCCCGACGGTAGAGACCCGGGAAGACCCCAATGCCGTCTATGTGTCGCCGCGGCGCATCGGCGTGATCGCGCAGTCGGGTGGGATTGGGTTTTCGCTGTTCAATCGAGGCAAGGCCGCCGGGCTGGCATTTAGTTACGTGATCTCGACCGGTAACGAGGCCGATCTCGGCATGGCCGACTTCCTCGATTACATGATCGAGGACGCGCACACCGCTGCCGTCATGTTGTTCTGCGAAACGGTGCGCAACGGTCCGGCCTTCGTCGGCGCACTGGCGAAAGCCCGTCGATTGGGCAAGCCGGTGATTGCGATCAAGGTCGGCCGTTCCGACGCCGGCACCCGCGCCTCCGCCTCGCACACCGCGTCGCTGTCGGGGTCCTACACCGCCTATCACGCGGTATTCGAACGGTACGGCGTGATCGAGGCCGAGGACCCCGACGAAGCCGTCGCCATTGCCGGCGTGGTGCTGAGCTGCCCACTGCCGAAAGGCCGCCGCGTCGGCATCGTCACCGTCTCCGGCGGCGGCGGCGCGTGGACGGCGGACACAATGTCGGCCCATGGGTTGATCGTGCCGCAACTTTCGACCGCAGAGCAGGCACGGCTGCGGCCGCTGATGCCGTCCTATGGCGCTGCCGGCAATCCGGTCGATGTGACCGCGCAAGGTTCCAACACCGGGCCGGCAATGATGACGGCCATGGAACATCTGGCCGAGAGCGATGAGATCGACATGCTGCTGCTGGTCAGTTCGCTCGCCAGCACAACCCGCGCGTCGCTGGATCCGGCGCGGATCCGCGCGGTGGCGGCAAAGTGCGGTAAGCCGATGACGGTGTGGACCTATACGCTGCCGTCGGAGTTCGGCCGCAATGCCGCCTCGGGGTGTGGCCTGTTCCTGCACAGCGATTTGCGCGCCTGCGGTCTGGCGTTCGGCAAACTGTGCGATTACGCCGAGGCGATGGCGCGGCCGTTGCCGGAGACGTTCGATCCGGTCCCGGCGCGACTGGAACCTGGCCTGCCGAAGATCGTGCCGGAATTTCAGGCGAAGCAGGCGTTGGCTGCGTGGCTGCCGCCTGCCGCTGAGCGCCTCGTGCATTCTGCCGAGGCTGCCGCAGACGCCGCCGCAGCCTTGGGATTTCCGGTCGTTCTGAAAGTGCAATCGGCCGATCTGCCGCACAAGACCGAGGCCGGCGGTGTGCGGTTGAATCTTACTGACCGCGCGACTGTGTCTGCCGCGTGCACCGCCATGCTCGCCGATGTCGTGCGGCATAAACCCGAGGCGAAAATCGACGGCGTGTTGGTGCAAAAGATGGCGCCGAAAGGCCATGAACTGGTCATCGGCATGGTGAACGACCCGACCTTCGGCCCGATCATGATGGTTGGTTACGGCGGCACCACGGTCGAGCTGTTTGGCGATGTCGTCCACGCGCCGGCACCGGTCGACGAGGCGGAGGCAACGCGGATGGTCCTGAGGTTGAAGTCGGCGCGACTGCTGACGGGATTCCGCGGCTCGGCGCCGATCGATCTGATGCCGGTGGCGAAGCTGGTGGCGGCACTGTCCCGGGCGGCATTGACGTTGCGCCAACAGGTGGCGGAGTTCGAACTGAACCCGGTCATTTTGCACGCGAATGGATCCGGGCTGACCGTGGCGGATGCGCTGTTGACGTTGAAGGGGTGAATGGCCGCCCCAACCACGCCGCCACCACCAACGCCGCGGCCGCCGCCGCCGACGACACCGCAAACCCACCCGTCATGTTCCCTGCCCCGCATCAAGCCCAGAGCAGTCAGGCCCATGAACGTGCCGCCTACCAACACCGCTGCCACGCAAATGCCCACCGACGACGGCCAAACCACGGACGCCAGCACGCCCGTTGCCTCGGCCAATGCGGCGATCCCGAATGCGCTCGCGAGGCCGATCCGCCGGCCCAGAAAACTCCAGAACCAGACCGAGGGCGAAGCGGCGAGGCCGACCACGATCCAGATCACTGGCTCGAGACCCTGGACTGCAGGGGTGGCGCGCACGATCGCCACCAGAAACGTCGCGGTGATGACATAGCCGAAGCCGAACAACCCGTACGCCAGCGTCATCCGCCGCAGTCTCGGATTGCTTGCCACCAGCTCCGGTCGTCGAAGCACAACCGACTGGTCCGGGACCGAGGGCACCAGCAGCGCCACAACCAACGCTCCCACCAGCGACACTGCGCCGCTGACCTGCCACATCGCCGTCCAACCGCCGCGGCCGGATGACACGGCAACCAAAGCGGCCGACACCGCGATCCCGACCCCCACCCCGGCAAAATGCAATGCACCCAATCCGGGCCGGCCAACCGCAGCCAAACGCTCAAGCACCAGCGCGGTGGACAGGATCAATGCCAGAGCGCTCGCCACCCCGCCAAGAAAACGTAGGATCAGGAAAGCCGGTACGGTGCCGCAAAACCCCATCGCGCCGGTGGTCACCCCACTGAGCACCAACGCCCAGAGGAGCCAGGCCCGTCGTGATCCCGGTAACCCCGATCGCATGGCACCGAGCGCGCCAACCAGGTATCCGGCAAAATTGGCCGAGGCGATCAACCCCGCGGTAGCCCTGCTCAGGCCAAGCCCGGCCAACATGGACGGTAGAATGGGTGTGTAGACGAAGCGTCCGATGCCGATCCCGACTGCCATCGCGACCAGACCGCCGAACGCAATGGCAACCGGCGCATGCTCCGCCAGACGGAAACCTGAGGTGGCTTGCTGTGACATGGGACGGCGGATTAATCGCCTCCCGTGACGCAATCAAACGATTACTTTTGATAAGATCCATCGCTAGATCAGATATCAAAAATCCGAACCAGGAGCTTCGCCATGGACACCGCAAGCCTGCACGTCTTTGAGGCCGTCGCCCGCACCGGCGGCATGAATCGCGCGGCCGACGAACTGCACACCGTCCAGTCCAACGTCACCGCCCGTATCCGCGCATTGGAGGCGGAGCTGGGCTGCCCCTTGTTCGAACGTCACAGCCGAGGTGTTGCCCTCACCCCGGCCGGGCAACGGCTGTTGCCTTATGCCCGGCGGGTCGCCTGGCTGCTGGCAGACGCCGCCCGAGCCGCCCGTGACGACGGCCAGCCGCGCGGCCCGCTGACCATCGGGTCGCTGGAGACGACCGCCGCGCTCCGGCTGTCGCCGCTGATCGCCCGCTATGCCACGGCCTGCCCCGAGGTCGACCTCGCGCTGCGTCCCGGCACCACGGCGGAATTGATTGACGCTGTGCTCGAACGCCGCCTGGAGGGCGCCTTCGTTTGCGGGCCCGTGGCGCATCAGTCACTGATCGAGCAGGTCATGTTCGAGGAGGAGTTAGCCGTTCTTGCCGCCCCCGGGATCGCTTCGCTGGAACAGGCGACGCAAGGCGGCATCGCCCGGATCGTGGTGCTGCGCGCCGGCTGTTCCTATCGCCAACGGCTCGAAATGCTGCTGGCCCGCCGCGGCATCGCGGTGCCGCGATTGATGGAGTTTGGCACCCTGGAGGCGATCTTCGGCTGTGTATCGGCCGGCCTCGGCATCACATTGTTGCCGCGCGGGCTGGTCGGTCCGGTGTGGCGGGACGGCCGGGTCAGCCTGCATTGCTTGCCGCCGGAGGAGGCGATGGTGACAACCGTTTTCATCCACCGCCGCGAGGCGCATCTGTCGAGTGCGCTGCGGGCGTTTCTCGATCATGTGCGGGCCGGCACCACGTCAGATATCGTTGCGGGCGATCGTTCCAATCTGATCTAATCGTTTGTCCATCCGCGTGATCTGGTGCACCAGACGCTGCGCGGCAGGCACCAGGCCGGAAACGCCAGATGCAGTCGTCGGGTACGGCCACAATGGAGGAAATCACGGGGGAGCGCGCAGCATGCCGATAGCAACGCGACTGACCGAATTGCTTGGCATCAGGCACCCGATTCTGCTTGCCCCGATGGATCTGGTATCCGGCGGCCCTTTGGCAGCGGCCGTTAGTCAGGCCGGCGGCTTTGGCATCATCGGCGGTGGATATGGCGATGAGATGTGGCTGACGCGGGCAATGGACGCGGCCGGCGATGCGCGTGTCGGCGTGGGATTTATCACCTGGAGCATGGCGAGGCAGCCGCGACTGCTAGACCTCACACTGGAGCGCCGCCCGCCCGCGATCATGCTGTCGTTCGGGGACATTCGGCCGCACGCAGAGAAAATCAGGCGCTCGGGTGCCCTGCTCATCTGCCAGGTACAGACGCTTCACCAGGCCAGGGATGCGGCAGCGAACGGGGCCGATATTCTGGTCGCACAAGGGGCGGAGGCCGGCGGACACGGTATTTCCCGGAGCACCTTCCCGTTTGTCCCTGCAGTCGCGGACGCGCTGCCGGGCGTCCCGCTTGCCGCCGGCGGCGGCGTGGCAGACGGTCGAGGGCTGGCCGCGGCCCTCATGTTGGGCGCCGATGGCGTGCTGGTCGGGACAAGATTTTTTGCCTCGCAGGAAGCCGGAGGCTTTGCAGCAGCCAAGGACCACATCGTCGCCGCCGACGGCGACCGGACAATCCGCGGGATTCTGTTCGACATCGCCCGCGGCAACGTTTGGCCGGCGCCGTACAGCGGTCGCGTGCTGCGTAACGAATTCTCCGATCGCTGGCAGGGTCGCGAGGCGGAACTGCTACAAAATCAGGCTGAGGAGATGCCACGCTACGCCGCAGCCCGTGCCAACGGCGATTTCAGCACTGCCGCGGTGATTGCCGGCGAGGCGGTGGACCTGATTGGCGATATCCCGACGGCCGCGGAGATTGTCGAGCGGATGGTCAACCAGGCGACGCAACTGCTTGCCGGTGCCTCGAACCGCTATCGGGTCGCCGATCGCAGCTGAGGCGACGTCAGCCAGCAGCGTGTGAGGCGCGCGAATTACGCGTCAGGCGCTGGATTACGAAGTCGGTATCCATCACGTCGCCGAAAATAAGATAGAACGCGATGAGCGACGCCTCGTGCTCTGCCTTGGTCATTGCCGCATTGGCGTCGGTCACCATGATGGTTTTGAAGTTGGACATCATGGCATCGCGCGCCGAGGACTCGCAGCAAACATTGGTCACCGTTCCGGCGATGAGCACGGTGTCGAACCCTCGTGCACGCAGCCGGTACGGCAGCTCCGAGGTCCCCGGCAGAAACGCGCTGAAGCGGTATTTGCGGACGATTTCATCTTCCGGGCAAACGTCGAGATTGGGCCACAGGTCCTGGCCTTTGGACCCCTCGCTCATCGCCGCCGCGCGGTGAGCGCGCATCGCGGGGCTTAGCATTGCGTCGCCATTGCTCCATTCCTGCGCCGAGCGGTCGTCGTGCGTGTTCTTGATCCAGAACACGCCGCCTCCGGTGGCGCGGACGGCGGCGGCGAGACGGTTCACCTCAGGAACGATGTCGCGCGCCGCCGGGCAGACGGCGTGGCCGACGGCATCGTCCATGAAGGCGTTCTGCAGATCGATCACCACCAGGGCAGTCTTGCGGGGATCGAGGTCGGCGTGCGGATGCTCGACCCCGTAGCGGCGCAGCACGCGCTCGGTTACAGAAGCCGGAATGTCCAATTGATTCATCGCCCGAACTCCTTCTCGCATTCACACGCAGTGTGAAAGCAATTTCCGGGCCAGGAAAGCCGGCAGGCGATGCGGCGGCATTACCGAGGTTGCGCCAATCCGCAATCATGTCTGCGTCGACACACGGCGGACCGGGGGAAGCCCAACGGTGCGCGATATCTTCGTCAGCTACACGAGTTCCGACCGCGAATGCGCGCACTGGATCGCCGCGGAGCTGCGCGCCCAGGGCCATGACCTGCATGTGCACGAGTGGGAGATCGACGCCGGCGGCAATATCCTGGGCTGGATGGAGCAGCACCATGACGCGGCAGATCACGTGCTGTGCGTGGTGTCGGCGGGATATCTTAAAGCTCCCTACTCAACGCTGGAACGCCAGGCCGCCGTCTGGCGCGCGGCAAAGGAACGCTCGGACTTCGTGCTGTTCGTCGTGGTGAAGCCTTGTGCGTTGCCGTCGCTGATCGACCACTTCCGCCGCTGCGAGTTGTCCGGCCAGCCGGATGACGCCGCTCGCCAGCGCTTCCGCGAGTGCATGACGCCTCGCGCTGCGCCCGCGATTGTCGCATTCCCGGGCGAGCTTGTTGTCACGACATAATCAGTCGGATTGGTCCATGTCAGCTCGTTTGTTCAATGCATGGCAACGTCAGGAGGGTCACTATCAGCCATGGCCAGCGCTCAAACCGGCGGTGCTGCGGCCACGGGCAGCGACCTACGAATTGACGTTTACCGCGTGCTGGATCCGTCCGAGTTGGCTCACCTTCATACAACCGGCGACTATGGTTCGAGTCCTGCCCTATCCGGCAAATATTTCGCCCTCACGTTCGCCGGAGCGCGGTCCTTCGCCAGCGCGCCAATGAATGTGGGGTGCGCGATTACCATTACGACATTGCCTCAATCCATCGTGACCCTCGCGTTCGCGTTCAACGATCCTGGACAAAGCGGCGCGGGGTCGTCCATCTTTCTCGATCAGGCGCAGCTACAAGTGGTGTATGCTGCGATGACGCCGCCTGCTGTGGTGTGACGGGTGCGGAGCACGACATGACAAAGGGTGATTTTCGCAAGCTGTTTCTGAGGGCCCTGAATGCAGCCGCGGATAACGCGGAGGCGACCCGGGCGATGCCGGTTCCCCGTTCCTTCAGAATCGAGTTGCATGCGCCACGATCCGCGGGCACGGTGATGGGTGTCGATGGTGCGCTCGACCAAATCTGGCTTGGGAACACTCGCTTCTACAGGATCATCGACGTCGCGATTAAGGAAGCGCTACCGGGGAAATCGTTGGCGTTTGTGCGCGTCAGCGGACACGCGCCAACCGGCTTTGAGAACACCTGGGACCCATCAAACCTCGGTCCGTTCAAGCAAATCATCGCCAAGCAAGTATCCGATCGGCGCGTTCGCGCCGGCTGATTTGCCAATCACCGCGAGACCGCCTTCGTTCACCGTTTCGGCGTGGACGAGGCCTGATCTTCACGCCCGTTCGGTGAAATCATCATGTGTCGACATCCAGCCCATGCCCGGCCTCGGCAAGCGGTAAACAAGAATGCGCTTGCCACTAGAGCGGGTAAACGATCGCGTCACGTGGCATGGTGGATATCCGCCCGCCAGGTCAGGAACTCTTCCAGCGTCACGTGCTCGGGGAAGCGCGCCCGACCGCACCGGTGCGCGGCGATCGCCTCCGGCGTGCGCCGGGGCGAACGAATTCCAGCGCCAGACCGTCGGCATAGCTCCCGTTCGCCAGCACCAGCCGCCGCTCACCGTCGAAGAGATACACGCCCGGCGTGATATTGTTCAGCGTGGTTTCCAGCCGGTGATTTTGCAGCCGCGGGTCTTCGGTGATCACGGGTTTGTAGCTCATCGGTGTCTACCGAAATCCGGAGTACCACGCATGTGTTCGTCCCTCGAAAGACGTGCACACACCCCCGGTCCCTGCTTAATGGATCGCGAATTTCGTTACGACGGCCTGGCGGGATTGCCTGGCCTAACAAGTCCTGACCGTATGGAAATGCGGCTGGCGGCCTGATCGACCACCCCCCGGTTTTGCACCCCACTCGCCTGCTCTATGGTCCCCCTCCAAGCTGGAGGACCACCAACCATGTCCGACAAACCCAACATCCTCGTCGAAACCCATGGCCGCGTCGGCCTGATCCGTCTCAACCGCCCCGAGGCATTGAACGCTCTGTGCGACGACCTCATGCGCGAGCTAAAAGCCCAGTTGCAGGCGTTCGACGCGGACCGCGCAATTGGCGCCATCGTCATCACCGGCAATGAACGTGCCTTCGCCGCCGGTGCCGACATCAAGGAAATGCGCGTCCGCACCAACCCTGAAGCCATGGTCGAGGACTTCATCGGTGCCAACTGGGAAGCCGTCCTCTCGATCAAGAAACCGGTGATCGCCGCGGTGGCCGGCTTCGCTCTGGGCGGCGGCTGCGAACTGGCGATGATGTGCGACATGATCATTGCCGCCGATACCGCGAAATTCGGTCAACCCGAGATCAACCTGGGCGTGCTTCCGGGCGCCGGAGGAACCCAGCGTCTGACTCGCGCGGTTGGCAAGTCCAAGGCCATGGACATGATATTAACCGCGCGGATGATGGATGCAGCGGAGGCCGAGCGCGCCAATCTCGTGTCCCGCGTATTCCCGGCTGACCAGTTGCTCGCGGAGACGTTGAAAATCGCCACACGCATCGCCGAGTTGTCCCCGGTTGCCGTCCAGTTCGCCAAAGCAGCGGTAAACCGGGCCTTTGAAACAACCTTGGTTGAAGGCGTGCGACACGAACGAGCGCTGTTCTTGTCGCTTTTTGGAACGCCTGACCAAAAAGAAGGTATGGCTGCATTTGTCGAGAAGCGGAAGCCTATGTTTGATAAGGGCTGAGGCTGTTTGCTTACTTACCAGGCAGTTAATTCGTTCAATTTGTACGTCTAAAAACGGCGACACCCCTCGCATATTCGTTCGAACTGGGATAAGGTTGTCATCAATGCAACGTCCCAGCTCCGATTCGCGCGCGGTGGCTTCCGACCGGTCCGAAACGACCCGGCCGCTGGACGTCCTGCTGGTCAGCCACGACCCGCGCTGGACCGCGTCCGTGCGGGAGGCGGTCGCGGCCGAAGGTGGGGTCGTCGAAACCGTAACGGCCCGCGCTGCCGTGGCACGGCTCGCCAGTGCCGGCCCACATCTTTCTCATGTCCTGGTGGATCAAAATGACGCGGATGGGCTGCTCGAGACGTTGGCGGAGCTGACCTCCGACACTGCCAGCCCGGAAGTCACGCTTCTGGTCCTTGGCGTAGCCGAGACAGAGAATTTTGGTCTCCAGGTCATTGCTTCCGCGGATCGCCAGGCTGTCGCCGCCTCACTTGCGATCCGGCATTTCCCGTCCGAACGCAATGAGCCGACGCTTCCAACGGTGGAATTGCTCGAGGTCGTGACCGGTGCGATGATCGAGACACGGTATCAGCCGATCGTGCAGATCGCGGATCGCAAGACCATGGCGGTGGAGGTGCTGGCTCGGCTCAATCATCCGACGCATGGCACCGTGACCCCCGATTGGTTCGTACCACGGTTCGAGGATGCGGGCCTGTCGTTCACTTTGACCGATCTCGTTTCGACCCGCGCTTTGGCCGATCTGACCGGACCTGGCTTTGCCGGGCTGGGTCTGGCAATGGCATTGAATTATCCGCTGAAAGTGCTGTCGCATCCTGAAGCGGCTGCCAATCTGGACGAGCGGCGGGCGTCGCTCGGCCTGACCCCGGAGCAGGTGCAAATCGAACTTACCGAAAGTCGCCCCGTCGAGGACTTCGCCGCACTAGGCCGCTCGCTCGACCATTTGCGGGCGCTGGGTTACCGGATTTCGATCGATGACGTCGGGCCGGCGGTAAAGAATCTGGATCGGTTGCTGACGCTGCCGTTCACTGGGCTCAAGTTGGACAAAGGGATTGTCCAGTTGATCGGCACACAAGGTCCCGGGGCATCGATGGCTCCGACGGTGTTTGAGAAGGCGTTGGCACGTGGCCTGACCGTGGTCGCCGAGGGCGTGGAAACCCAGGAAATGTGGGACCGGCTGCGCGCTCTCGGCGTGCACGAAGCCCAGGGTTATTTCATCGCGCGACCGTTGCCCACTGCGGCCGTGTCGGTCTGGCTGGAGGCCTGGCGCGCAAAACAGAGCACCTGATCCGGGTCATCGCAACGGAATTGCCTCGGCCGGCCGTTGCACCGGGTCACCGGCACCCTCCCACAGCCAATAGACATTGCCGCCGGTACCGTTGACGGCGACGACCTTGTGGTTGCCGCGTGGGTCGATCGCATGAATGGTGACGCGGTTGATCAGGCCGGTTTTCAGGGCACGCATGTCTTCGACGGCTTCCAGCACGGCATCGGCAACAGTGGCACCACGTTTCATATAAAGAACGACTGAGCGAGCGGTGCAGCACCGGATGGTCATCTCGCCTGCCCCGGTGCAGGCGGCGGCGCCGTACCGCGTGTCGGCATAGGAGCCAGCGCCGATAATCGGACTGTCGCCCAGGCGGCCGGGGTATTTCCAGCCCCAGCCGGAGGTGCTGGTTCCGGAACAGATGTTTTTCCCCCTGTCCTGCGCCAGGAACACTGTGGTGTCGCGGCCGGTTTCCGGATCGATGGCGTGACGGCACAATTCTGCCAGCGGAATGTCCGGCCAGGCTTGTTTCTGTGCCGGGGTCAGGGTGCGATCGAACCACGCCTGCCAGACACGGCGGGAATCCTCGATCAGATTGTCGGCTGTGTCTGCACCGATTTCGCGAGCGAACCGGGCGGCGCCCTCGCCTACCAGGAATTCGTGCGGCAGTCGGCGCATGATTTCCCGGGCGACGCTGACCGGGTGGAGGTAGCCCTTCAATGCACCAACCGCGCCAGTGCGCAGCGTGGTGCCATCCATCAGGCAGGCGTCAAGTTCCACCTCGCCGGCGAGATTGGGCCAGCCGCCACGGCCGACAGTGCGGACGGTCGGGTCGGCCTCGATCAGGCGGATGCCGGCCTCGATCGCATCCAACGCAGCGGCGCCGTCCGCCAGCATGCGGACCGTGGTGGGGACGCCGACGGTGCCTTCGTTATTGGTCAGCAGGATCATGCGGGCAACTCCTGACGCAGGGTTCTGGCGCTTTTAGCGGATTACGGGCTGGTTGACGCCCTGGCCGGTTTCTCTTACCTGGGTTGTCGCTCGGTCGGAGCCTCCGTGTCCGCGGAAAGGGCAGCGCCCGCGACTGGCTTCATAGCGACGATCAGGCTCATCCCTTTTCTGTCTGGCAGGCGGACACGGACGTTGGAGAAGGGATTTCGCCATGACCGACCCTGCCCAACCGGCGCAGGTGCGCCCTCGGAAAGCGTCCGACTTCGAACCGGCTTTCCGCCTCGACCTCGAACAGCAACGCAAACGTGCCAAGGAGTTGCTCCGAGCGTTCCTCGCTGGAGATGACGCTGCGGTGCGCCTGTTTCGCAGCCATCATCCGGTGCTTTGGAACGGCGGCGACACGCCCTTGCGTCCCGCCAAACTGAGCGACGCCCAACTGGTGATCGCACGCGAAATCGGGCTCCCGAGTTGGCCGAAACTGAAGGCGCATATCCTGGCCATGCGCGGCATGCGAGACCGCATCGAACATGGTGCCGTCGCACCGGATGCAGACATGGCAACGTTGCATCTCCGTTGCGGCTCCGACATCAAATCCCGGCTGGCCGAGGCGGGCTTCGTTGGTGATTTCCTGGAGTATTCCGATCCGCTCTGCCACGGCCCGATTGTCGATCACCCAAGCTGGGTCGAACAGCGTGCCGATTTCCTGGCGAGCGCTTACGGCCCAGGGGTCGGGCGGACGCGTGAGCAAATTGCCGAAGGGCTGGTGCAGGCCGAAGCGGGATTGCAAGCAGCGGCATCGCGCTACGACCGTGTCGTACTGTGGTTCGAGCATGACGGTTACGACCAGATCAACCTGGCACGCTGCCTCGCGCAATTCGCCGATACGCCGCCGCGGCGGCTGGAGATGGTGACGCTCGAGCATTATCCTGGCGGGATGCGGTTCATCGGCCTTGGCCAGTTGCCGCCGGAAGCACTCCGTTTGCTGTGGGACGAACGCCAGATCGTAACGCAGCGGCAGGCAGAAGCGGGACGAACTGCCTGGACGCTGCTGCGCCAGTCCGATCCGACGCCGCTTGCCGCTGCGGTGGCAGCCGGGTTTCCGGAGCTGCCCTACCTCGCCCGCGCGCTGCGCCGGCATTGCCAGGAACTGCCCCGGATCGACAACGGCCTCAGCCTGACCCAGAGACTGATCCTTGAGGTTCTGGCGGAGCAGCCGCACACCATCGGTCAGGTGTTTCGCGATCTGATGCTGGAGCGTGATCCACTGCCGTTTCTGAGCGATCTGATGTTGGCGGATTTCGTCAAGGACATGCAACGCGTCAGCCAGCCGGTGTTCATTGCCGCATTCGACGGCGACGACCGGCGTTGGTTCAGGGAGCGCCTGACGATCACGCCGCTGGGGCGGGCAGTGCTGGCGGGAGAGATAGATTGGCTCTCGCTGTCGCCGCCGGAACGGTGGTTGGGTGGGGTGTGCGTCCGCGCGGATCGTCCGTGTTGGCGGTGGGATGAGCGGCGCGGGACGACGGTCATTCAGTAAAGAACTGAGCAGGGACCCTACGCTATGGGCGGCGTGACCGCCCCACCCCGTCGCGCCGGCGGCCGCCGCAACGCCCAGAACGCAACACTGCCGCACAGATAAAAGAAGATCGACAAACCGAACGCCACTTTGTACGACCCGGTGACGTCGAACACGTAACCGGCGAGCCACGACCCGCTCGCCGATCCCAGGCCGGTCCCGATCGTGATCACACCCAGGATGGCGCCCAGATTGGGACCCGGAAACAGGTCCGCCGTCTTCGCGGTGATTGCCGGACCGCGCGCACCCCAGGTCAACCCGAAGAAACACGCATGCAGCCACAACAGCACGTGTTGATCCGGTGACGTAATCAGCATCGCGCACGCGACACCCACGATCGACGTGCCATACGTTACGACCGCGGACAATTCGCGCCCGATATAATCCGAGATCGTGCCGGTCAGGATCACGCCGGGCAGCGACAAGAACGCGCCCATTCCCAGAACCCAGGCGGCGTAGAGCTTGTCGAACCCGATATCCACCGCGAACGCCAACTGATGCAGCGCCACCAGGAACGAACCCAGGCCGGTGAACAAATACACCGCGCCCAACAGCCAGAAATGCGGCGTGCGCATCGCCTCGCGCAACGTCCAGCCGTCGGTCGAAGCGATCCGGCGGCTGGCGGCGGTGGTTTCTCCCAGCCCGCGGAACAACGAGGCCAGCGGCAACAGCACCACCCCCATGAACACGCCTTGCCACACATAGGCACCGCGCCAGCCAAGCCCGTCGATCATCATCGTGGTGACCGGAGCCGAAAACGCCCGCGCAAACCCGTTCGCGGACTGCACAACAGAGACGGCCATGCCTCGGTTGCGCACGAAATATCGTGACAGCAACGGTACGAACACCACCAGACCCAGACAATTGGCGCCCAGTGTCATAACGATACCGTAAAGGACGATCATGTGCCACAGCTGAGTAGCCCGCGAACTGGCCACCAGGCCCAGAGCCAACGTGACACCGCCGATCAGGATCAATCGTCGCGGGCCCAGGCGGTCGACCAGCCAACCCACCAGCGGCGAACTACAGCCGCTGACGAATTGTGCAACTGAGTAGGCGATCGACACCTCCGCCCGGCTCCAGCCGAACACACTGACAAAAGTCAGCAGGAACACCGTATAGGCGTGCATGAACCCGGCGCCGATCGAGAACGTCAGGAAGGCGGCGCCCAGAAGAATCCAAAGGCGCCGGGGCGACAGCGAAGCTGTCCCCGATAGGGTTGGGCCGGACAAGAGCGGTTCAGACCTCCAGCGTGCCGCGTGCGGCCGGCACGCAACTTCCGGCGACGGTCGCCTCCACCGGCCCTTCCGCCGTCTTCCGCCCCGAGGCAATCAGCAAACTGGGCCTGCCCATTTCCACGCCTTGCTCGATTTCGTAGTGCAGGTCGACGTTTTCTCCAGGCGCCATGGCCGTCAGCAACGCACCCAACGCGGCGCAGGCACTGCCGGTCGCAGGATCCTCCAGTACGCCGCCGAGCGGGGCGAACATGCGGGCGCGCAACCGTGTGGCATCGCCGTCTCGCCGGACATAGAGCAGCACGGCGAAGCGCAGTTGCGCGCCCGGCAATGGTGTTCCGGCAGCCGCGCCAGCGGCACGGAACGCGGCGAGGTCAGGTGCCGCGCGGGCCAAAGCCTCAAGGTTGGCAACCTCGGCGATCACGAATTCGGCGCCTACCGACGCTTTCAGAGGGTCATGCGCAGTGGTCAGGAAATCCTCCGGCGTGAGACTGGCGCAAGCGGCAACGGTCTCAGTCGGGACTGCGTCGCCAATGGACAGTGATTGAGGGGCAGAAATCCGCGCACCGGTGATCTGTTTGTTTGGGCCACGCAGAATATGGACCCGCACCAGACCAGCAATTTCCTCGAAGGTCAGGTGCTCGGGCGGGTTGTCCATGGCGCGAGCCAACACGAAGCCGGTGCCGACATTGGGATGGCCGGCGAACGGCATCTCATGCGCGGGGGTAAAAATCCGCACCCTGGCATGGTGTTGCGGATTGTCCGGCGGCAGCACGAAGGTCGTTTCCGACAGGTTGAAGTCGCGAGCGATGGCCTGCATCTGCGTATCGGTCAGGCCCCTCGCATCCGGCAGCACGGCCAACGGGTTGCCGCCGAACCGCTCACCGGTGAACACGTTCACGGTCTCATATTGATAACTCGGCATGGCGGGCTCCCATCGCCTTATGGCGCGGAACATCTGTGCGTGGGGGGCGGCTCGGGATCAAGGGGACGTGTGCACGGGTCTTGCCTGCGGAAATCGCGCGGCAGCGGTGGGGAACCATTCGCTGGCCGCATGGCCCGTTCTGCCCTCACTATGGCGGGGGAGAGGATATCACTCGGCTGGCTGGCGAATCGCACCGCAAGGGTCTTCACCAGTGGCGAAGCGGAATGAGCCGGATCAGACTCCATGATCTTCTTATGTTTCGGTTGCAACGGCGTCCCGCCGCAGCGCTTCATCTCGACGCCGCGCGATCTCATCCGGAGGGATGTCGTGTGAGGTATCCATCTCGATCCAAACTCCGCCGCGCGTTAATTGATCTAAGTCATCAGCAGCTTGATCACAAAGTGCTCTATAGACTGATTGATCGTTATCGAAGAGGCCATAATCCGGCACCCCGATATGATCGGGCGCTCGTGCTGATAAGCGGCGTGTTTATTGAACAAGCTCTTGAATCAGTGATTAAGCTTGCTACTGTAAAGGAGTATGACGAAGACGGTCTGAACACTGATTTATTTGGTGGTGATCGGCCGGGGGCCATCAACGGGTTCTGCGGAAAGATCATTCCTGGCCATGCGTTGGGTGCGTACACCCTTGCATTTAAACCAGACCTGGATCAGATCAGACACATACGCGATGCATTTGCTCACGCAAAAGGGGAAATAAGTTTCAAAACGGAAGAAGTCGCAAACGCCTGCCAATTTCACTGTGTCGATGCGTTTTCAGATGGAATCAAATTTGAAACCGCGCGTGATCGATATATTTTCATGAGGTTTTTGCGGTTTTGACTTTCGAATTAGCCGTCAAGGACTTGGGCGGAGATGAGGCGCGTCCTCGTAGCTACCCTCCTGACGCGATAATCCCTTAGAGTCCTGTGTGGACGGCCCCTTGAATTCAAGAGTTTCGATGAGGATTCTGACGGGCGGGTCGACTGCGATCATGTGTCCGGCCTGTTGACGCGGCATCATGACCGCTGGCCCAGATG
>JBEKQQ010000156.1:0-13852 GCA_049519555.1 Acetobacteraceae bacterium | reverse complement strand
CCCCCCCGCCGATCATCGCCCAGCGCGGCACCTCCTTGCCGGGAACCGCCCCGCCCGGCCCAAGCTCTCCCGACCCGCCGTTCCCTGCGTTGAGTCCGGGTCCAGCGACGATCGAGCCGGCACCTTTGGTGCCGATCTCATTGACCCCGGACCGCATTGGCCCAGACCTGATGCCGGTTGCCGCGATCCGTCTCGATCCGATCCCACTGACCCCGATCGCTTTGGGTGGAAGCCTGGACGGCATGGCATCGCCGCCCATTCCTCCAGCGCCCGTGCCAATGGCTCCAATAACGCGGGTCGAGCTGCCCCCGCCGTCGCCTGGCCAACCAGCGCCTGCGTTGGTTCCGCCTGACATTCCCGTCCAGAAAGTCACAACTCACCCCGACGCTGCACCGCCCCTGGATCCTGAGCTGCAATCAGACTTAACTCCGGCGCACGGGCTGTTTTCGCAACAAACGACCGAACGGACCGCCGAACGGCCCGATCTGGTACTGGGCGCGCCAACCGTCGACGCGGTCGCACTGGAACGCGGCGGCATGGTCGATTGGTCCCGCACCCGCAGCCGCATTTCCGAGGAATTCCGCCTGGTGCAGCGGCAAATTCTGCGGGCGGCGTTCGGACCCGGGGCGGAGCCGGGATTTTCCAACCTGCTGCTGGTGACCAGCGCGCGGCCCGGCGAGGGCAAAAGCTTCACCTCGCTCAATCTCGCCGGCAGTATTGCGCGTCAGGGCGACAATCATGTCCTGCTGATCGACGCCGATTCGAAGCGCGACTCGTTCTGCTACGCGCTTGGCCTCGCCGAGAATCGCGGTCTGCTCGACCTCGTGGCCAACCCGAAGCTCGACCCGTCCCCGCTGATCGTGAAAACTCCGATTGATCGACTGTCGATTTTGCCGGTCGGGCGGGAGCGGGAACGCAGCGCCGAACTGTTTTCCACCAAAGAAATGACCCGGCTGATCCAGAGTTTGGGCCGGCGTTATGCCGACCGGCTGCTGATCCTGGACGCACCGCCCTGCCTGTCCACGTCCGACCCGGCCGTGCTGGCACCGGTGGTAGGGCAGATCTTGTTCGTGGTCGAGGCCGATCGCACCCAGCGCGACGAGGTCGAAGCATCGCTCGACCTGATTCAGGCCTGCCCGAACATTACCCTCGTGCTGAACAAGCAACAGATCTCGTCACGCTATACATTCGGTGCATATTCGTCCTACTACTCTTCCTGAAAACAGGGGGAAGTACTGCCTTGGCCGAGCGACTCGAGGGGGTCACGTACCGCACAGCCGTCTGCATTACGTGCGGTTTCCTGGCACTTTTCCTGATCAAGGTCAGTACCGCGCTCGCGTACCCGACGGTCGATCCAACCAATCAGAACGCGCTCCCGACCGGGGCGCCGCCAGGCACCGAATTGCCGGAAACGGACGTCAACGGGCTGCAGAATCAGTTGCTGCTCACCAATCCGGCGGCCGTCCCCAATGCAAACGCCTGGACCATAATCCCCAGAGTGACGATACAGGAGTTGTTCACCGATAACGTGTTGGAAGCGGCGTCACCGCGCCGTGCCGACGCGATTACCGTGGTTTCTCCCGGCATCTCCGCCGTCGCGGACACGGCACGGTTGAAACTAAATCTCGACTATCAGCCCGACCTGATGCTGCACGCGATCGACGGGCCGCTAAACGCGATAACGGAGCATCTGACGACGACGGGCCTGGTCACGCTCGTACCCGACCTCGCTTTCATCGATTTGCGGGCATTGGCCGGAGTGCAGTCAACCGGCGGAGCGCTCGCCACTGCCGGCAACCTCGGCAGTACCAACGTCGGGCCCCAATATGCGACTCCGGGTCAGACCGGTGTCAACCCGAGGAATGAGGTGCAAACCTCCAGCATCGGCATATCGCCTTACCTGCTGAGGCAGTTCAAGGATTACGGCACGGGGAAGCTCGGCGTTTCGATCGATGCCTCGCAGTACAGCTCCATCACCGGGTTCGCCGCCAATCCGTTCAGCAGCAGCGGATCCAACTCGCAAAGCCTGTTGGCGACCGAGCAAATCGCCCAGTTTACAACAGGCGAATTCCTGGGCCGGGTCCAAAGCGCCTTCAGCGCCGATTTCCTGCAATCGAGGGGTCAGGGCCAAATCGGCGCCACGGTCCCGGTGGTGACTGCTGGCGGGACAGTCATCACGGCCCCAGTGAATTCGTACACCTCGCAGCGGGAAACCATCATGGATACGGTCACGTACCAGATGAACCGGCCCCTCGCGTTGATCGGCGCCATCGGTGAGCAACACATCCAGTACAGCCACGAGATCGGTCCCGAGGTCAGCGGCATCACCTGGAAGGCAGGCTTCACGCTGACACCGAGCGAGGAAAGCGCTGTCACCCTCACCTATGGGCGCTTCAACGGCGTCGACGGTTTCCAGGCGAATGGGCACCTTGCGTTGACCGAGCGCACGCTGTTCAGTTTCGACTATTCCAACACGGTGGGCACTCAGCTTGAAAGTCTGCAGAACCAATTGAACAACAGCACCGTCAACGCCAGCGGGCAATTGGTTAATGCGCAAACCGGTGGCCCGAATTTCATCGCCTCAAACACGCTCGGTGTGCAGACTGGGGTGTTCCGGTACCAGACGTTGAACACGTCACTGACGACGACCTGGCTACGCGACGCGGTGCAGGCGTATGCGACCTGGTCGATCCAGACCAATGCCACGCCGGGGAACGTTCAGACCACTGAATTCATTGATCCGGCCACAGGACAGGTCATATTCCTCGGCCAACCGGTCACCGGCACGGGCCAATCGGTCGATGTAAAAACGGTCAATATCAGTTGGCTACATGAACTTACGCCGGACATGACGCTCAACTCGGGTGCGTCATACAGCTTCGTCCACCGATCCGGCAATCTGGGCAATGACAGCGCCGTGGCGGCCTCAGTCGGTCTTCAGTACATGCTGTCGCGCTCGGCATCACTAACCGGGCGGTATGCTTTTTACGATCGGGTTTCCAAAATACCAGGCTATAATCTGTACGAAAATATCTTGCTCGTAGGCTTCACCAAAAGCTTCTGAAGGTATCGTGTACGAAAAGTTCTATGGCCTGGACGGCTCTCCTTTCCTGCTGACGCCGGATCCGCGCTTCTTTTTCAGTTCGAGCAATCATCGCCGGGCAATTACCCATCTTGTCTACGGGCTGGACCAGCGGGAAGGGTTTATCGTCATCACGGGTGAGGTTGGCGCCGGCAAGACCATGCTGGTTGAGCAGCTTTGGCATCAGCTCAGCCGGAACTCTTATGCCGTAAGCAAGGTGGTGACCACGCAGGTTTCCGGCGACGATCTGCTGCGCCTGGTGATGGATGGGTTCGGCCTGAGCATCCTCCCCGGCACCGAGAAATCGGTACTGCTGCGGCGATTCGAGAACATGGTGCGGGAACAGCGCAACGTCGGCCGGCGCTGCGTGCTGGTGGTCGATGAGGTGCAGAACCTGTCGTTCGCTGCGTTGGAGGAGCTACGGATGCTCTCCAACATCACGGTCGACGGCAAAGCCTCGGTGCAGACCATTCTGCTCGGCCAACCGCAGTTCCGGCCCACTTTGGCCAGCCGGGACGCCGAGCAACTGCGGCAACGGGTGCTGGCCTCGTTCCATCTCGGCCCGCTGTCGGAGGTGGAAACCCGGCTTTACATCGAGCACCGGCTGAAAACGGTCGGCTGGAGTGGCAATCCGCACTGGGACGAGGATGCCTTCGCCGCCGTGCACCACCACACCGACGGGATTCCACGCCGGATCAACACCTTGTGCTCTCGCGTGTTGCAGTTCGCCGCGCTGGAGGAGCGCACCGAGATCACCCGCGCCATGGTGGACGAAGTGGCCAATGAAATGGCCGAAGGCATGAATGGGTTCGACGTTCCTGGGCAGGAACTCATTGGTGCCCAGCAGGCCAATCCGCTGCGCCCCGGCGAGATCGCCGCCAACGATACGGCAGATCTCCACCCGGCATACCGCGCCCCCAGTTCCGGCGAACTTGGCGATCTGCTGCATCGAATTGAAGCCTTGGAGGAAGTGACCGCACGGCAGGATCGGGTGTTCCAGCGAATCATCAAAATGCTTGCGCTGGCAGTGGAGAAAGAGCCATGAGCCTGGCGCAGCCGATGCGGAATGCGATGCCCATTCGTAACGCCATGACCGTGGATGTCGAGGACTACTTCCAGGTGCAGGCGTTCGCCCACCGCGTGGATCGGGCAGACTGGGACAGTTTCCCACGGCGGGTTGAGGCCAATGTCGACCGCATCCTCGCTCAGTTCGAACGCGCCAACGTGCACGCGACGTTCTTCACCTTGGGTTGGATCGCGAGGCGGCATCCGGCGATGGTGCGCCGTATTGTAGCATCCGGGCACGAACTCGCGAGCCATGGCTGGGATCACACGCGGGCCGATTCCCAGGCCCCGGAGGCGTTCCGCCAGGACGTGCAGCAGACGCGAGCGTTGCTGGAGGATATCGGTGGGGTCGCGGTGACCGGCTATCGCGCGGCGACGTTCTCGATCGGCGCCGGCAATCTTTGGGCGTTCGGCATCCTGCGGGACGCCGGATATCGCTACAGCTCCAGCGTCAACCCGATCGCGCACGATCTTTATGGCATGCCGGACGCGCCACGCGAGCCGTTTCAGCCGGACGGCGATGGGTTCTGGGAAATTCCCATGACCACGGTGCGGGCGGTTGGCCGGAACTGGCCGTGCTCCGGCGGCGGTTATTTCCGGTTGCTGCCGAGTTCGTTTTACCGGGCGGGCCTGGCGCGGGTAAACCAGGGCGAGGGCCGGTCAGGAATTTTCTATTTTCATCCCTGGGAAATCGACCCGGATCAGCCGAGAATTGCCGGAGTGGGATGGAAATCGCGGCTGCGGCACTACACCAATTTGTCCCGCATGGCAGCGCGCCTTGATCGGGTGCTGAGAGAGTTTGCCTGGGACCGCATGGACCGGGTGTTTGCTGATCTGCTGCCCGCAACGCAGCCAGAGTTGACGACCGGACACGACGCCTCACCGGTCGCTGCCTGAGCACGCGGGATCCCCGCATGGCGATCGCCATCCGTCCCCTGGGTCAGGCCACGACCGGTGCCTGGGATGCATTCGTCGAGGCCCATCCTGACGGCACATTCTTCCATCGCGCAACCTGGTCGAGGATCATTGAACAGGCATTCGGCCACCGCACGCTTTACGTTTATGCCGAACGCGACGGTGCAATCACCGGTGTGTTGCCGTTGGCGCAGGTCAAGACGTTGCTGTTCGGCAATACATTGATTTCAGTGCCGTTCTGTGTCTATGGCGGCCCGCTGGCAGTCGACCCGGAAACCACTGCCGCATTGTCAGCACATGCAGCTTCGTTGCTGCAACGCACTGGCGCCAGTGCCGTGGAATTCCGCTATCGCGGGCCCGCTGGCGGGATCAGTGGCGGCGGGATCAGCAGCGGCGGCGATCTCGCACCACTGCAGGCCATGAGCACAACGTCGGCCGGATCGGCACAAATGCCAAAACCGTCATGGCCGGCCACCGTGCCGCCCATCTCGGCCAGCACAGTGCCGCGAGCGATGGCCGGGACAAGCCCGGCCGCGACGTGGCAACATGGCCGCCCGGCCGATCCGGCGACTGTGGGGGCAATCCCGGCGACGACGGGCGGCACGGCGGATGACAATGAACCGAACGTTGCCGCCGATCGGTCGGTCCATTCTCTGACCGATATGAATGACAACTTCGCCGCCAGCGGCTGGCTGACACGTCCGGACCTCTACGTAACATTCCGTAAGCCGATCGAGGCCGACCACGACAAAAACCTGAAGGCGATCCCGCGCAAGCAGCGAGCCATGGTGCGCAAAGGTATCCAGAACAGCCTGCACTCCGTCGTTAATCGCGACGTCCGGCAACTGCACGGCATTTACGCCGAGAGCGTGCGAAATCTCGGCACCCCGGTGTTTTCTCGGCGATACTTCGCGCTGCTCGCCGAGGTGTTCGCTGACGACTGCGACATCCTGACCGTACTGGACGGCGATAACCCAATCGCCGCGGTGATGAACTTTTATTTTCGCGATGAGGTCCTGCCCTATTATGGCGGCGGGACCAAACTTGCTCGCCAACGCGCTGCCAACGATTTCATGTACTGGGAGGTAATGCGCCGCGCCGCCGACCGCGGTTGCCGTTTGTTCGATTTCGGGCGCAGCAAGCTTGGCACCGGGGCCTTCGACTTTAAGAAGAACTGGGGGTTCGTGCCGGAGCATCTGTGCTACCGCTACAAGCTCGCGCCCGGAGCATCGATCCCGGACCATAACCCACTCAATCCGAAATACCGGTTGTTCATCGCGGGGTGGAAACGATTGCCGCTGGCGGTCGCCAATGCGATCGGTCCATCGATCGTGCGCGGTCTGGGCTGAGCCCGGTGCCCGATCTTCTGTTCCTGACGCAGCGCCTGCCCTACCCGCCGAACAAGGGGGAGAAGATCCGCAACTGGCACATCCTGAACTATCTGGCGAAGTGGTACGACGTGCATTTCGGTTGCCTGATCGACGATCCGGCCGATGTGCAACATACCGAAACGGTGCGGGCACTGTGCGCAAGCCTGTATGCTGCGCCGCTTAACCGGCGGCTGGCGAAACTGACCTGTGCCGGCGGCCTGCTGACCGGCGAACCGTTGAGCGTCACGTATTTCCGCAACCGAGGTCTGCGGCACTGGGTTTGCGATGTCATGACCCGCGTGAAACCGGCCATGACGTTCGTAAATTCCTCCAATATGGCGCCGTACATCCTCGATCTGCCGCACACCGGCAAACGAATTGTTGAACTCGGCGACATCGATTCAGAAAAATTCCGCTCCTATGCCGAAACCGCTCGCCCACCGATGCAGCAAATTTACCGGCGCGAGTGGCAGCTCGTGCGGCAACTGGAACGCCGCGTCGCGCTCGAATGCGATCACGCGGTTTTCGTTTCGGCCGCCGAGGCCGCGCTGTTCCGCACCCACGTGCCGGAGGCCGCAGCCAAAATCGTCGGCATCAGTAACGGTGTGGACCATCGCTACTTCGATCCGTCGCTCGATTACCCGGCGCCGTTCGATCCAATGCTGCCTACGTTCGTGTTCACAGGCACGATGGACTACGTCCCCAACATTGACGCGGTGGTCTGGTTCGCCACCGAGGTGCTGCCGCGTATTCGTCAGGCGCGGCCGGCAGCGCAGTTCTTTATCGTTGGCAGCAGCCCGACCAAGGCGGTAAGACGCCTCGCGTCGCTGGACGGTGTCACCGTCACCGGGCGAGTGCCGGATGTCCGGCCGTACGTATTTCATGCCACCGCCGCGGTTGGCCCGATGCGGATCGCTCGCGGCATCCAGAACAAGGTGTTGGAAGCGATGGCCATGGGCAAACCCGTCATCGTCACATCCGGCGCCCTCGAAGGTATCGACGCGACCCCGGGCCGTGAGGTCGTCCTGGCGGACGACGCCGAGAGCTTTGCTGACGCAGCGGTGCGCCTCAGCAACGCCGGCGGGCTCACGCCGGAAGGGCTGGCTCTGGGCCTCGCAGCGAGGCGCCTGATCCTGCAACGCTACGACTGGGACGCCTGCCTGAGTGGATACGACGCACTGATGCGGCCGACTTCGGTCCTGCCGCCCACGGCACCCGCGGCACCCGCTACGACCGAACTGGCAGGCGCCGGCGGGTTGCAGGGCGAACCATGAGCCAGCCCGCCGCTGCGATCCACGACCAACCATCGGCACGCACGCTGAGCGGTTTACGCGATGCGCGCCTGGGTCTGGCGATCGGCCTGGTTGCACTCGGATTGCTGTTTCACGCCGAAGTCGCTGCGGCGGTGAAAACCTGGATCCAGTCGACCGCCTACAACCACTGCTTCCTGGTCATTCCGATCGTCGCGTTTTTGATCTGGGACCGGCGGGCCTCGCTGTGTGGGTTGACTGCGGCTCCGCTGCCAATCGCTGCCGTTCTGGCGCTGCCGCTCGGCGTGGCGTGGCTGGCAGCCGAGCGGCTTGGCATTATGGAAGGGCGCCAGCTCGCCGCTTTGAGCATGGTCGAAGTGCTTTTCGTGGCCATGCTTGGCCGGCGGTTGTGGCGCGCCTTGTCCGGCCCCCTGCTCTATCTGTTTTTCCTGGTGCCGTTCGGTGATTTCCTCACCCCGAAGCTGCAGGACGTCACCACCTGGTTCACCAGGCACGGCCTCGATATTCTCGGGATTCCGGCGTACATTGATGGCTATATCATCGAAATACCGGAGGGCACGTTTTTCGTCGCCGAGGCCTGCGCGGGATTGCGGTTCCTGATCGCCTCGATTGCGTTTGGCGTGCTGTATGCGCTGTTGATGTATCGCAGCCCAGTACGGCGGATCGTGTTCGTGTCCGCCTCAATCATCGTGCCCATCATCGCCAACGGTATCCGCGCACTGGGCATTGTCGTTCTCGGCCACGTACTCGGCAGCGCCGAGGCGGCGGCGACCGATCACGTGCTGTACGGCTGGATCTTTTTCTCCCTTGTGATCCTGCTATTGATCGTTCTTGGCCTGCCGTTCCGCCAGGATGATCAGCCGGCGTCGGCAACGATTTCACCCATGCCGGCCGACCCGGGTGCGGCGCGTCTGGGCTTGCTCACCGGCCTTACGGTCGCGGCGGTGGCGGCGATCGGCCCAGTGGTCGTACTGGGTCTGAACAAGGCGTCGGCGATGCCGGAGGCGGCGCTGCGGCTGCTTGATCTGACGCCGTCCTGCGTCAATCAGGGGACGCCGGCGATCCCCGCCGCCGGTTCGGTTGGGCGGGCGATCGTCCAGTTGGTGAGTTGCGACGGCACTGCAATGAACATCGAAATCGAGGTATTTTCCTCAAGCTCGACCGCCGGGCCGGTCAACGCGGAACGGCGGCGTCTGACACGCGCGCCTGACGCGGACGATGTGTCGGAAGCGCCGGTGCTGACGCAATCCGGCGCGGTGCTGCCGGGGTGGCGTTTTATCCACGCCGACAGCCCAGGATTTTTTGTGGCAGCAGCGGGATTGTGGGTCGATGGCGAACCGGCAACACCGGGTTTGCGGATGCGCTGGCAAATGGCGAAGACCAGCGCGACCGGCGCAACCTACGCTCCGGTGCTGATTATCATCACACCGGTTGCTGACTGGCATCATGTCGACATCGCACGACAGCTTCAACTGGAGCGCCATATCGCCGCGTTGCTGGACGCCCATCCCGATATTGGCGATCAGATCAGGGCAGCGGCGAAGGTGGTGCGGTAGGACCGAGGGCACATCTGAACATAAATCCTGACTTATCGACGCACCGTCGCATCAATTCCCAGTAACCGCGCCGCGTTGCCTCCGAGAATGGCCGCACGGTCGGCGGCCGTGAGACCGGGGGAGCCTTCGATAAAGCCAATCGGATCGATCTCACCCATGTCGGCGGGATAATCGGTGCCCATCAGCACGTGGTCGGCACCGTATTCCCGCACCAGATATTCCAGTTGCGAATGCGTATAGACCAGCGAATCGAAATACAACCGTTTCAGATACGTTGTCGGCATCTCGTGGATCAGTTCGCTGCAGTCCGGCCGAGCCGACGCCGCATGATCAATGCGGCCGGAATAGGCCGGCAAATAGCCGCCGCCATGCGACAGCACCAGCTTCAGGTGCGGACACGCCTCCAGCACGCCGCCGAAGATCAGGTGATGCACCGCCACCGTGGTGTCCAACGGATTGCCGATGACATTGGTGAAATAATGATCGCCGAAGCGTCGGGCTTCGGTAAAGCCGGTCGGGTGCATGAAGACGGTCAGACCGAGTTCCTCGGCTTTGCTGAAGATCGGCCGGAACCGGTCCTCGGACAAATCGGCGGCAGCGACGTTGGTGGCGATCTCAATCCCGCGCAGCCCCAGAGAGCGATGCAGCCGTTCCAGTTCCGCGACCGCGAGTTCCGGTGCCTGGAACGGCACCGTGCCGAGGCCAACGAACCGATCGGGATGCCGCGCCACGATGTCGGCGATGTTGTCATTGATCACGCGTGCCGAGGCGATGCCGAAATCCGCCGGCGTATCGTAAAAGGTTTGGTTCGGCGCCGGGGTAATCGCCTGAATGTCGATCCCCATCAGATCCATGTCGGCAAGTCGTTTCTCAATCGAGAGAAACTGGATACGCGTCCGACGCGCCTGCTCGCGGTTCACCTCACGCGTGCGGGGGTTGGCGAAAGTCTCGCGCGGCCGGTGATCTACCAGGCCGGCTTCCTTGAACATCGTCTCGGCCTTTTCGGTCAGCAGATGACAGTGAATGTCGACGGTAAAATGCTTGCCGCGCGGGTGCGGCGGGCCAGGGAAGCGGCCGGGGATGCGAGCGCCTTGTGGCAGGCAACTGAACAGCATTTTGCTTTCCTCCCGTTGTTGGCCGGTCAGATCACCAGACCGCCATCGACATGCAGACATTGGCCGGTGATATAACCGGCTTGCGGCGAAGCCAGAAATGCCACGGCAGCGGCGACGTCGGCCGGCAACCCAATGCGGCCAAGTGGAATGCGCTCGGTCTGCGAGGTCAGGACGCCGGGACCGATCGCCCGGTGCGCGCCCTCGTCCTTGCGAATGAAACCCGGGGCAACGGCGTTCACGGTCACACCGGCGGCACCGAGTTCAACGGCGAGAGCACGCACCAGCGCCTCCAGGCCGGCCTTCGCAGCAGCCGAGGCCGGGAAGGTGGCGACGTCGGTGCGGAACGTGTGCGCGACAAAACTCGATACTGCGACGATCCGCGGGTGTGAGGCCTCGCACAGATGCGGAATGGCGGCGCGCGCCAGGCGGAAAAACCCGCCCTGAATAGTCTCGATCGAGGCAGTCATTGCGCTGTCGGACAGGCTGGCGAACGGCGTGCGGTCAGCGAAGCCGGCGTTGGAAATCAGCACGTCCAGGCGGCCAAAGCGCGTGATTGCCGCCCGTACAACTGCGGCGGCGGCATCAGGTTGGGCGAGGTCGGCAAGCGCGATTTCGGCGTTGGCGCCTGCCGCGCGCACCTCGGCGGCGACCTGCTCGGCGCCGGCCAGGTTACGACGGGTGTGGATCAGAATCGCCGTCCCGGGCGCGGCGAGGGCGCGACAGATTGCAGCGCCGATGCCGCTGGCTGCGCCGGTGACGAGGATGCTGCGGGGGCCTGAGGACATGGGAAGCGGTAACAACCTCCACCGGACATACGGCGCGGGACTGGCGGGACCAGCATGGCGTCAATGACGCTACGGTTCAATGTCAGTAGTGTCAGCGACAGGCGTTCGGTCGCCGGAAATTCTCGCGGTTGGTCGTGCGTCAGTGGTCGGTCGTGAGGCAATCTCTGTACGGTCTTGAAACATGCCGACCTGATGCACCAGTTCGCCGAAGCGCGGATGGCGCAGTGTGAGGATGAACGCAAACCACCCATCGCCGTGATCGACGTGGCTAATGGTCAGAGCGCCAGGGGCAAGCAAGCGCGGCAGCCGCCAGCGGAGCCGGCCGATGCACAGGAAATAATGGTCGGCGTGGAAATGCAGTGCACGCGTGTCGGCCGTTATTGCGAGTGCAATGCCGAACCCATAGCCCAGATATTCCTCGAGCCCCGTTGGTCCGGAGAAACGTTTGATGCTGTGAATGACCTGGGGAAAGCCGCGTGACCGTCCGTAAACGCGGGTCCAGAACTGGCCTCCGGTCGCCAGGTCCTCGGTAATGGTCACCACGGCAGGAACGCCGGTATCGCGGTGCAGCGGCAGTGGCGCACCGATCGCCAGACCAAGCCGCGCCAGCAGCCAACCTGCCGAGTTGATGCGGCATTCGGTGATTTGGCCTTGATAGATGGCGGAATTGCCACTGGTGGGCCGCTTGCTGAAGCGTTCCTGCCCCAGATTCGGTAACCCAGCCCATGCCGTGCGGCCAACGAGGGCGCAGAACCGCAGGTCGCGCACGACCTGGCGTTCGCGAAACGCCGGCCTGGCGGGAAGGTCTCTGGGTTCCAGCGTTTTGCTTTGTGGCTTCGCCATGCCGGTTCACCCAAGTCTGTTATGGTCGTTCCGAAGTTTCTGTTATGAAAGAAATAGGGGATCAAAACTTTTCAGGATGCCTTGGGCTTCCGGGCATGCTTCCCGCGAGCGAAATTCAGCAAATTGACCACCCGGGACCCGAGTTTAATCAGCGCCATGGTCGGCCAGTTGAGCACCGGTGCTTGTCTGGAACCGGCGACATTGTATCTGAACGTGATCGAAACCCGCGGGGAATCGCGGAACAACCACTGAACCGGCGGCCGGCACCGCAGCCGCCCACCGTTTTCATTTCGAACCCATCTTCTCCTTCAGCACGATCATCCCCTCGTAACCGTTGAGGGTCGCGATCATCGCCGACGGACTGCCAACCAGTTCTGCGGTAATATCCTGCGCACACTGACAGCCATTCTTGGCAGTCACCCACAGCACGACTGCGTGCGCTTCCCGGTTCACGCCGCGCGTGCCCGCGGCCATTTTGTACATCCCTTTCAGCTTCTCACCGATGGTGATCAGCGTGCCGCCCGAGATGATTCCGGTCGCCGCCCGTGTGCCCCGCCGAATGAGTTTGGAGCCTTTCTTGCGCAGCACGTATTCCACCATCTCATCACAATAACCGCACGAGCATTTTTCGAGCTCCGTCTCCACCAGTTTGTCGATGTGCCGACTGGTGGAAAGAGCAGCCTTGCCGTCGATCACCATATCGAGCACCGCACCGATCGGGGCCGTGACCCCGAATGCCAGGGTCGTGGCCCCGGGCGCGGCTCGCAACGCTATCTTGCCGACTGTTTTGGCGATCCCCAGCGCCGCCTGGGCGTTGGTATTCGCTTTCTCCCACAACATCCGGATATTTGTTTCACTCAACACGAGGATCGGCCGGTAGCCCGTCGGCAGCGCATTATAGGTCGTTCCCGAACTGGCCCAAACGCGGTGCTGCGCGACGGTTGAACTGCTTCCCGACATATGTAGGCTCCTCAGGCGTTGAACGATTGGATGCGATCTGTTTTTTCCGGGGTGTCGTGCGCCGCATCCAGGTCATGCAGCGAAAACGGAAATAACCTCGAATCGGCAGGTCTCCGGGCTGCTGGTTACACGCCAATGCTGACAAACAGGCATCAAATTGTCTTTGCGGGCGGAAATTCGCGTTCCGGGTCGCCGGCGCCACACCACCGATTACATGGTCGGATCGTCGCCTCTGCCAGCACCGCCCGGTACCCCTTCTGGACCTGCAGCCCAGAAAGGGCCGCGCCGGTTATCCCGATATCGGCTTCAGCAACTTTACCCCCGGTTCGAAACGCGCCAGAATGAAACAAAGCAATCGGAGGAACGGAATGTCCGACCATGACGAAGAGCACCGCCCAGTGCGGCGCGTGCTGTGGGCAAGGCTGCTGTTGGTTCTGCCGTTTATCGCAATGCTCTGGGTGTCATCTTATAACAGCGCTGAACCGATGCTGGCAGGCATTCCATTTTTCTATTGGTATCAATTGCTCTGGATCCTGATCGGTGCCGCGTTGATCGCCTTCGTTTATGCGGTGGAGCGCTGAGTCATGCCGCTCAATCCAACCGCCCTCACCGTTTTCGTTGTTCTGTTCGCGGCAATCACGATCCTTGGCTTCTTTGCCGGACGCTGGCGCCGCGGCGATCTGGACCTGTTG
The DNA here is from genome assembly GCA_049519555.1 of Acetobacteraceae bacterium. Lineage (GTDB taxonomy): Bacteria > Pseudomonadota > Alphaproteobacteria > Acetobacterales > Acetobacteraceae > Rhodopila. The sequence continues at coordinate 198 of JBEKQQ010000156.1, read as the reverse complement.
CACGAGTGGGGTCTCGGTGGCCGCCGCTTCGGCACCATCGTCACGTGGTTCCTGATCGGTGGCGATCTCTACACCGCCTATACGTTCATTGCCGTGCCGGCGTTGCTGTTCGGCGCCGGAGCGATCGGATTCTTCGCGGTGCCCTACACGGTGATGATCTATCCATTTCTGTATTTGATTTTCCCACGCTTATGGTCG
>JBEKQQ010000155.1:0-13951 GCA_049519555.1 Acetobacteraceae bacterium | reverse complement strand
GGCAACGCTGGACGACGAGTGAGCGTGACCGCCCGCCTCTAACACCCCGCCTCTAACTCCCCGCCTCTAACTCCCCGGCTTTAACTCCCCGGCTTTAACTCAAAGCAACATCCGGACTGGGATCGTCCGCGCCAATTGATCAGGGTGCCGCGTATCACTGACAAGGCACCCAACCATGCACGTTACCATCGAACCAGGCATCCTCTACTTCGGTACGCCGGTCGTCCTGATCAGTACGGTCAACGAGGATGGCTCTTTCAATCTGGCGCCAATGTCGTCGGCATTCTGGCTGGGCTGGCGCTGCGTATTGGGCCTGGCGGCCACCTCGAAGACGCCTCAGAATATGCTGCGCACCGGAGAATGTGTGCTGAACCTACCGTCCGCTGCGCTGGCAGGAATGGTGGACCGGCTGGCCCTGACCACGGGATCCGACCCGGTTCCGGAGGGGAAACGCCAGCGCGGCTATCGCCATGAGCGCGACAAGTTCGGCCTGTCCGGCTTCACTGCGATACCGTCCGAGACAGTGCGTGCTCCCCGGGTCCGCGAATGCCCGGTGCAGCTTGAGGCGGTCGTCGAGGCAGTGCACGGGCTGGCCCAGGACGATGATGTGTTACGAGCAAGGACCAAACTGATCGAGGTCAGAATCCAGCGGGTGCACGTAGATCAATCGATCGTGATGGATGGTGAACCGAACCGGGTCGATCCGGACAAATGGCATCCGCTGATCATGAGTTTCCAGGAATTCTATGGGCTTGGGCCGAAGCTTCGTCCTTCCCAATTGGGAACGATTCCAGAGACGCAGTATCGTGGTCCGGATATCGAACGGGCACGTGGCGTGAACAGGGCGCTGGCCGCTGAATAAATTCTGGAGCGGAACAACAATTGGTAGAGAAATGCAAATTTCCGCGTCGCTCCGTTCTTTGCAGAACGGAGCGTCCGCGGCTTCGATCAGATGACATAATACTCTAATGAAGCATGACCAATGTAATTCGGGCGATCAGCTCCGTGCCGACGACGGCGACCGCGAGAAGATATCCGGCGCCTTCTCTAAGCCATGGTGCCGGCCCGGGCGCGGACCTGACGGATGCGGACGGCTTGCTTGTTTTCATGTCACATCATTCCTCATACCAATGCAAAGTGTGCCTGTTTTTGCACCCAATGGTTCGGAACCAGAGCACGCGACGATTGCCGGCTTCGCCTTCCACCGCGGAAACGGCCCGGTAATGCTTTTGGTTGCACCCACAGGCACGATTATTTTCATTGAACCTCAGCGTGCGGGGGGCCGGCGCGGCCTCGACCGCAGCGTGCGCGGCAGCAAACAGGTCGGGAGGCCAGTCAAGAAATGGCAAGGGAGCCATCGTTCATATCCCTTCAAAGTCATTACGTAACCGCTCTGGCGCGCCATACCATCAACGCGAGTGCCAAGATTTTGTTCCGTCCGAACAGACGGTTGGCAGCGTTCTGTCGCGGGCGTGGTTGATGAAGTCCCTTGTGCAACGTTCCGCTCCATTTCGTCCGCATCATTTTTGCCTCGCGGCGATATCCATGTGGGTGACAAAAGAAAGCGCTTTATATTGCTTCTCTGACGTTTCGTTTCGAGTGAAGATGAGATCTTAGGTTGCAATCGCATGAGAAACGGCAAGGTAATATTTGTTGTGGAATCGTTGCATCATGCTATCCGCAACGTTCTGCGTTTGACTTCTGTCGTAACAAATTTACACCGACCAGCACGGCCGGAATGCCGCAGACCACCCATCCGGCGGTGTAGCCGCCGGTCAGACGAAGCAGTAATGAAAATACCGACGGACACAGAAACGCGCCCATTTGTCCGAACGACAGCACCCCGCCGGTGACCGAACCGACCCGGCCGACGGGCGCGAGGCGAGCCGATTCCGACAGCAGGATGCCGTGCCAGGACATCGCTGTGGCGCTCAGCGCGCCGGTTACTACGCCGATTGCGATGGCGGACCAGGCTTCGGAAAAGGCCCCGGTCAGTGCGACACTCGCGGCCATGCCGAACGCCAGACCGGACATCACCAGCCGCGGTGCGACATAGAAGCTGCCAACCCACCCCCAGAGGATCCGGCACGGAATGGCGATGGCGATCACGGCGGAGAATAAGGCGCCCGCCGCCACGAGGTTGTAACCAAGTGCCACCAGATACGTCACGAAATAGGCAATGAACACCGCTTGCAGCCCATTGAAAGCAAAACACGCAAACGACAGCCCGCGCAACTCCGTCACCGCCAGCACACCGGTGATCGTCGTATGAAAGTCGGACATGTGGACCCGGTGCGAGGGTGATGCCTCGGTGTCGAGCCGCCCGTGCAACGGTTGCAGCACCAGCACAAAACACCAGCAGGCTACGGCGCTGACCAGCATTGTGCCACGCCAGCCCAGTGATTGGGCGAGGGTGGGGGCGATCGAGCCGCCAAGCAGGATACCGACCGGGATGGCGGTCTGGGTAATCGAGAAAGCGAAGGGCGCGTATCGCCGCACCGCCCATCGGCCAAGCAGTTGGGAACTGGCGGGCGTGGCGACGGCCGCGATGCCGTTGCCGACCAGGGCCGACAGCACAAAGCCTGCCGTGCCGCCGATGACCGCCACCGCCAACCCGGCGCCGGTGGAAAGCAATGCGATCTGGCTCATGCGGATGGCGCCGTAGCGAATGATGAAGCCGCCCGATCCGAGCTGTCCGATCAGCGCAGCGATCGCGACAAGGCCGAAATACATCCCAACCCAGGACGGATCGGCGTTCAGTTCGTGGATAATCAGCGGCGCGAGCACGGCCGGCAGCACGCGGGCCACCGAGCCGCAGGTTTGTTGCAGAAACATCGCCACGACGGCGATCAGCATCCGGGTCAAGTGGCGTGCTTCCTTTGGACCGGTCTGTTCCAGCCCAAAGGCCGCACGGCGTCAACGCTCGCGCCCGGCCAGGACGCTGCGCCGCGGCTCAACCGAGCGCTACATCTGCTTCATATATTCGATGATCTGCCATTTCTGGTCATCGCTCAGACCGGTGCCGAAATCGTGGCCACCATTGCCGTTACCATTGCTCGGGTCGACCACGAATTTGCCGGTCTTGAACGGTGACGTCTCGGTCGAATACCCGACGTTTTTGGGATCGAACAGGCGACTGCCAACCATGAAGCTTGTCTTGCGCTGGGCCGGCGGCGTCAGCAATTCCCAGAGATTGGGCACCGAGCCGTTATGCAGATACGGCGCAGTGGCCCATATCCCCTGCAACACACGCGATTCGTACGCGGCGCCGGTGGTTGCCGGGGGTTGGCCTTTGTACATATCGCTCAGCCGGTTTTTGATCATGGCCTTCAGGGCGTCGAGATGGTTCTCGCCGGGACCAATCAGGTCGGCCAGCTTCTCGCTGTGCGGCAGTGACCCCAGGTCTCTGCCTAGTGCGCGCAGTACCCCATTCTTGTCCGGCGACGCCAATGCTGTTGGAGTGAAGGCATCGGCGACCAGACCTCCAATCACCGAACTGGCGAGAAGGTCGACATTCAACGCGCAATCGAACGTGGTGGGACATGCGGGATAGCGCGCACCAATCGACGGCGGCGGCAACGCTGCGCCGGCGTAGATCCCCGGATCCGATTTTCGGTCTGCGTTGCTTGCCATTCTAGGATCGGTGCCGACCGCCATGACCGGCGTATCCCAGGCGTTCGGCGCGGTTTTCGAGGGCTGCGGGTTATGACATTTGCCGCAATTGGCAGTGAACAGCGCCTTGCCCTTGGTCACCATGTCCTGGTCGAGCGGGAAGATATCCTGCGGCCATGGCGGCGGCTTGAGGACCGCAATTTTTTCCTCGAGAGTTTGCAGGCCGGAATACACAATCGAGTTGGCACGATAGTCGATGATGGTCGGCGCCAGCCTGGTCTCCGGGATCAGCACCTTTGGCTTGAAATCCGCAAAGACGCCAAACACTTCGCCCGAGTTGCGCGCCAATGCCGTAATATAGAACCCATTCGGAACGCCGCCGTTCCATTGCGTATGGTCCTGCCGGTGGGCGTTCCACAGAAACGGATAACTGACCGGTGCGTCGGCGACCTTGAAGTTATTGTGCACGCCAAGGTCCCGCGCGGTCACACGATTGAAGATCATGCCAAATGCATCCAGCCGGCCTGGGCCCCACGGCGATGACGGCAGGCTGGCGTTCATGAAGTCGCTGAATTGCTGTACCCAGGCAGTAAAGTCCTTCTTAAGCTGCGCGGCCTTCGCCGGCGTATTGCCGCTGCCAAGCACTGCCGTTGCGAATGCTGCGAAACGGTCTGGTTGTTTGAGTGTCTCGCTTGAAGCATCCCGCAGGTCGGTCAGAAACTGTTGGAAGTCCGACAATGCGGGTGCACCGTCGAGGCGGATTGCGTGCGTCACACCATCCTTTTGATATTCGAGTTGCCCGGTGTGACAGGCGGCACAGGTCATGCCGATTTGTCCCTGCGCCGGCGTGCCGTCGATCACGAAGCCGACCGGCAGGCCGCTCGGGCTGTCGAAATGGATATAACCATAACGGCTTAGTTGGTCCGCGGCGAACGGCTCATCGACGTCCAGCCGGCGCAGCGCCTTGAACCAAACGTAAGGCATGATATGCGCGCCCTGGACGGTGGTATAGAACGTGGTCCGGTCGGCATCCGACCACCCTTGATCGAGGCAGGTCACATTGGGCGCGCACGACGTGGACTGCGCATGGGCCGCAGTGGCGAACATGACCGTGACCAATATGACCGTCAGCGCGATGCGCCGTGTGTGAGAGATGCCCATTGTTTTTTCCCCCCAATCGTCGTTTCAATGCTGCCAGTTCCATTGCCAGGCTTCCGGAACGGGTCCGCCTTTGTAATCGACGGCAGCGGCAGTGAGCCCGCTCAGCCGCAGGCTCTGCCGTACGATCTCCGGAATCATAACCTGACCAATGGCCCGGCCGAGACATTCGTGCAGTCCGAGGCCGAAATGAAAGTGATTGCCTTGATCGCGCGTGGAATCGAAGCGTTCCGGATCGGAGAAGGCGGCGGGATCGAACATGGCGGAATGGGTCACTGCCAGCACGGTGGTTCCCTTGGCGACCGGAGTTTCGTGATTGGTGCCTCGTCCAATCACGGTATCCTGTTCGCAGGTGCGAAAGAAATACGGGAACGCCGGCTTGAATCGCAGTGCCTCATACACGAAACCATCGATTGCCGCTGCATCATCAGTCATTGCCGCCGCACGTGCCTGCGCCAGCACGTCAGGCCGCTGCAACAAGACTTCAAGAGCGTTGACCGCCGCATGCGAGGTCGTCTCGACCGCACCAATTAACAAGCCTCCGGTGTTGATTATCACGCGCTTGAGATCGAAATTCACGGCTTTCGATGCGGAAAGCGCCAATAGCCGGGAAACCGAATCGCGCGGCGTCGCGCCGAGCTTGAGTTCTGCTTCCCGACCCGCGATCAGTGCAACCAGGTATATCGCCATCTCCTTGTTGGCGGATTCCCGTGCATCGACAACTTTGCTGGGATCAGACCATATGATCGAGTCGAACGGTTGGTTCCAGAATGCATCAATCTGGTTCCAGTATGACCATTCCCGCATTTTCGCTGCGTCGCCATGAACGAAACCGAACCAGTCCTGCACCAGCGCCAGCGGCACCGCGCGCGTAAGGCCCATCACGGCATCGATCGAGCCTCCTGCGGCCGCCAGCAGCGCCGCCGCTTTGTCCGCGACATAGCTGCGGATGGCCGGAATGTCCTCGCGATCGAGGATTGCCTTCATGATCGATTTTTCGCGCCAGTGTACCGCTGTGTCGTCCTGATCCATCCAGTAATCGCCCTGTTTGGGCTGATAAAGTGCGACGCTGAACAGGTCGTGGCGCAGCAGAATTTCCCGGCAATCCTCAAAATGCGTCGCCAGCGTCATGCCTGGCAAAACCAGCATCGGGCGATTTTGTCGAAGCTCGGCGAGAAATGGCAGAGGCTCGTTGAAAATCCAGCCGCGCACCAACTTCCAGCGGTCAGCCGTCGGTGTCGCGTCAAATTTTTGTAAATAATCCGGCATTGCCGCCTCCCATTTCGAGTCATCGACCGATCCCCGAGCATGGAGAATAGCCGATTCGCTGGCGATTTGTTCGTCGATGAAATGTCATCCTAAGGTTGCCCACCCGCTGCCGCAACAAAAAAAACCACCCGCAACCTCGCGTCACCGGATCTGGTCGCCGACTGAAACCATGTTGCAATCTTTCGACTTTTGGGCGTCCGGTTTGAGTTGCACGAAACGCGCCCGATACGGTACCTTATCCATGCAGAGTTCGATGGCGATGCAGGCGCGAGCCCCCCAGGTGGAAGCCTGGAAACATTTCCGGGACGACGTTACCGGTTGGCCAGGCGAGGCCGGACGTCAGCGAACTGATGATCGCCGCGCTATTGATCACCGGCGACAAAGCGCTGCGCACCCGCTCATCCGCCAACGGGTTCTTTGCCAACCGGGGGCCGTCATTGGCGCTGACCCGGGGTGGGTCCTCGCGCCCTGATCCGACGCACAAATATACCTAGCGTCAGCGTCGGGTTCCGGAGCCGGCAAGTCAAAACGGCAACGCCGCCGCTCGTCCGGCTTTGGTTACAAATCGTCAATGCAACGACCAACATCCCATAACGGCCGGATCCCCATCATCTGGTCCGTCAGGTTGCGGCCAGGCCACACGGCCAGTCGGTCCGCCCACGGAAAGGATAATGTCATGATGAATGTCAGAGACCGTACGGTGCGCAGACGTAGAGGCATTTTTGCCGCGGCCCTGCTGGCCACCACAGTGATCGCAGGCGGCGGCTTCGCCTGGGCGCAGGCCGGTGCAAGCGCACCGCTCGGGCTTGCACCGGTGGTCAATCAGGCCGGCTTCGCCGATCTCGCCGCCAAGGTCGCACCCGCGGTGGTCAACATTGCGACCACCGAGAGCGTTGACCAGACATCCGGGCCGCAATGGCAAGGCCAGATGCCGGAATTCCCGCCGGGATCGCCGCTCAATCAAATGTTCCGCCATTTCTTCGAGGGCCAGAACCAGATGCACATGGCACCCGCCCATGCGCTTGGTTCCGGCTTCATCATCGATCCGGCAGGCTACATCGTGACCAATAATCACGTGGTCGATCATGCCCACCAGATCAAGGTGACCTTGGGTGACGGCAAGTCGTATCCGGCGAAGGTCGTCGGACGCGATGCCAAGACCGACCTCGCGCTGTTGAAAATTGATGCCGGCAAGCCGGTGCCTTACATCGCATTCGGCGACAGCGAAAAAGAGCGTGTTGGCGACTGGGTCGTTGCCGTTGGCAACCCGTTCGGTCTGGGCGGCACGGTGACCGCGGGGATCGTTTCGGCGCACGACCGCGATCTGAACAACGGTCCTTATGATGACTACCTGCAGATCGACGCGCCGATCAATCCCGGCAATTCGGGCGGCCCGCTGTTCAATCAATCCGGTCAGGTGATCGGTATCGATACGGCGATCTACTCACCCAACGGCGGCAGTGTCGGGATCGGCTTCGCCATACCGTCGAACCTCGCCACCAAGGTGGTTGCGCAACTGCGTGACCACGGCAAGGTTGAACGCGGTTGGCTGGGGATTGCGATGCAGCCGTTGACTCCGGCGCTCGCCTCTGCGGTGGGTCATCCCGGTGCCGAGGGCGTGCTGGTGGACAAGGTAATGGACGACTCGCCCGCGCAGAAAGCGGAGCTGAAACAGGGTGATGTCGTCACCGCGTTCAACGGTGAAGCAATCAAGGGACCGCGCGACCTGGCGATCGATGTCGCCAACGCCGCCAACGGCAGTGCTGCCAAATTGACGATCTGGCGCGACGGGCATGAGAGCACCGTTGACGTGGCGATTGGCACGCAGCCGAGCCAAACCGAGGTCGCTGACAGCGACACGAGCAGTGCGCCGGTTGGCATGGCGTTCGCACCGCTGACGCAGGACGAGCAAAATCAGCTCGGTCTCAATTCGTCGGTGAAAGGCGTCGTCGTGGCACAGGTCAAACCTGGCAGCCGTGCCGAGGCGAGCGGTGTGCAACCCGGTGATGTGATCGTGCGGGTCGGCAGCGACGCCGTGACTTCCCCGGCCGAGGCTTCGGCGAAAATTCACGCCGCCGAACACGACAAGAAGGATGCTATCCCGTTGCTGGTCATGCGGGACGGCACAACCTATTATCTCGCGCTGCAACTGGGCAAGGCGTGAGGTAACGCGGGCGGCGGACCAGTGCCGCCGTCCGCACCCCGGTCATTTACCTGAAGATTTCGTTGGCACATGAAGATTTTGTTGGTTGAAGACAATGAGCGGATGGCAGGGTTCCTGCTGAAGGGTTTGCGCGAGCAAGGCCACACGGTCGATCATGCCGACAACGGCCGCGAGGGACTTTTTCTTGCGAATTCGGAACCTTACGATGCGATGATCCTTGACCGCATGCTGCCTGGCGGCGTTGAGGGCCTCGCGATCGTCGAAGCTCTGCGCGCCACCGGCAGTAAGACCCCGATCCTGATCCTCAGCGCACTTGGCGAGGTTGACGACCGGATCCGCGGGCTGCGTGCCGGCGGCGATGACTATCTGGCGAAACCGTTTGCGTTTGGCGAGCTGGTGGCGCGGCTGGACGCCCTGGTCCGCCGCGCCCGCGACGTTGGTCCAGAGCCGGAGCTGGCAGTCGGCGATCTTCGGATGGACCCAAGGTCGCGCACCGTAACTCGCGCCGGGAAGCCGATCCAGTTGCAACCCAGGGAATTCAGGCTGCTGGAATATTTGCTGCGGCACGCCGGTCAGGTGGTGACCCGCACGATGCTGTTGGAGAATGTCTGGGACTATCATTTCGACCCGCAAACCAACGTCATCGATTCTCATGTCAGCAAATTGCGGCGGAAGATCGATGCCGATTTCGACGTCCCATTGCTGCACACCGTTCGAGGTGCGGGGTACAAGCTCGCGACGCATGCGTAGCCTGTTGCGGTCGACGGCGGTTCGCCTGGCGTTTGGCTATGCTGTCCTGTTCATCGTTTCGTCGCTGCTGCTGGCCGGATTTCTGTGGTGGCGCACAGCGCTTTACCTGGATCGGGAAATCGATGCGGTGATCATCGCGGACGGCCAGGCAATCGCCGACCGGCTGCGGGATTTTGGTCTGCCTGGCGCGGTTGATACCATCAATGAGCGGGTCGGCCGCGCCAACGATCAGCGCGCGATTTATCTGCTGACCGATCCGACGCTGACACCGTTGGCAGGCAACTTACAGGCCTGGCCGCTCGCGGTGCGATCTGCTCCGGGCTGGTATCAGATCAACCTGGTACGCGACGGCAACCTGCATGTGACCCGGGTGGCGTTTTTTCAATTGCCGGGTGGGTATCGTCTGCTGGTGGGACGCGACGTGGAGGATCGGGTCGAGGCCCGCCAACTGATCGTCAGTGCCCTCGGTTGGTCGTCCCTCGGCGCACTGATCCTGGCCATCGTCGGTGGCTCGCTGGTGCGCGGTGCTGTGCTCCGTCGCGTCGAGGCCATCAACCGTACCGCCAGCGCGATCGTACTGGGCGACTTGTCGCATCGGGTCCCTACGCGCGGCTCGTCCGATGAGTTCGACCGGCTGGCCCGGACGATCAACACCATGCTGGAACAAATTGAACACTTGATCGAGGGCGTGCGCAACGCAACCAATGTCGTCGCGCACGACCTGCGTACGCCGCTGGCCGAATTGCGGACGCGGCTGGAAACGCTGATCAGCACCCGGCCGCCGCTGGCCGAGACCTATAACGAACTCCACGACGCAGTCGCCGACATCGACAGAATCGTGAATATCTTCAATGCACTGCTGCGACTGGCAGAAATTGATTCCGGTGTGCGGCGGTCCGGATTCCGGCGGGTCGAGCTGGCTGACGTGACCACCGAACTGCTGGAACTCTACGAGCCGCTGGCGGAGGAAAAGCACGTTGCGCTGATGGTCGATGCGCCGGAGGGAATTGCGGTGCGTGGCGATCCTGATCTGCTGGCGCAGGCGATTGGCAACCTGGTCGATAACGCGATCAAATATACGCCATGCGGCGGAACGGTGGCGTTGCGTATTGCATCCGATGTGAAGGATCAGGTGTCCATTGCGCTCACCGACACCGGGCCGGGTATCGCTGACGCTGACAGGGCGAGGGTGACGGAACGGTTCTATCGCGGCAACCGCACGTCGGGGACCGAGGGCATCGGGCTTGGTCTGAGTGTGGTGGACGCTGTGGTGCGGCTGCATGGCGGCTCGCTTGCTTTCAGTGACAACGGACCTGGGCTGGCGGTGATTTTGACCTTGCCTCGGGACGCGGTTTGACTGCATTAGGACGCCATCATGGCTCTGATTCGCGCCGCCATCGAAGAACTCGAGGACAGCCCGATCGTCGATGTTTGGCGGATGGGTTACGGCAATCCTGAGGTCATTGGGATGTTTGCCGGCGAATCCGACGTCCCGACTCCGGCGTTCATTTGCGGTGCCGCGAGCAAGGCGCTGGCTGAGGGCCGCACGTTTTACACTCCCAACCGCGGCATCAAGCCGATGCGCGACGCGTTGATCGCCTACAACAAGCGCATTTATGGGGTAGATCTGCCTGACGACCGGGTCGCCTTGACCCCGTCCGGCATGAGCGCAGTGATGCTGATCGCTCAGGCGACGGTGGCACCGGGCGATAATGCGGTGGCGGTGACACCGTCGTGGCCGAACATTCTGCGGGCAATGCAAATCTGCGGTGCCGAGCCGCGTGAGGTTGCAATGACCGCCGGCAACGACGGCTGGTCGCTCGATATGGAAACGCTGTTCGCAGCCTGCGATGCACGGACCAAGGTCATCTACCTTGCCTCGCCGGGCAATCCGACCGGTTGGATGATCCCGCGCGCGCAGGCTGAACAACTGCTGGACTTTGCCCGCGCTCGGGGCATCGCCATTGTTTCGGACGAGGTCTACCACCGGCTGGTCTATGAAGGGCCTGGTTCCGAGCGCGGCGTGGCCTTCAGTTTTCTCGATATCGCCCGTCCCGACGACCCGGTCTTCATCGTCAATAGTTTCTCCAAAGCCTGGGCAATGACCGGCTGGCGGATGGGCTGGATCGTTTATCCTGAGGGACACACCGCGACATTCGAGAAGCTGATCCAGTTCAACTCCTGTGGTGTCGCCGAGTTTCTGCAGCATGGCGGCATCACCGCCCTGCGCGACGGCGAGGAATTCGTGAAATTCTTCGCCGAGCGTTGCCGCGGTGCCCGTAATTTGGTGAACGCGAGGTTGGCCCGCATGCAGCGGGTTCGCAACATTCCCAATACCGGCGGGTTCTATGCCATGTTCGAAGTGGCGGGCGTGACCGATACGCTCACGTTCTGCAAGCGGGCGGTGCTGGAGGCAAAGATCGGCATGGCGCCCGGCATTGCCTTCGGCCGCGGCTCAGAGCGCTTTGTGCGGCTGTGCTACGCCAGAAGCGACGAGCAACTGACGGTGGCGATGGATCGGCTTGAGACCTTTGTGGCGGGCTATCGGGAGACGTGACGCCCAGCTAGAAGGGAACGAACCGCCAGCCCTCCGAGCTGTCCCGTTGCAGCAACGTTCGCCCGGTGCCGAAAGGTTCACGCGTGATCCCGCGGGCGTGAACCTCAATCCGATCGACATCGACCTGCAGCACGATCATGTTCGCATCCGCAAAGCCAGCCGGGAAATACCGGTCCATGGCGCTCGACCACAGGCCGCGCATTTGTGCATTGTCCTCGAGCAGCGAGGCATGGCCGCTCAACGCAACGTACCGGTCGCCGGAATCATGCTGATAGGCGAGGGTAACAAGCGGCGCAGCACGGATTTCCCCGACCTTCCGTGAGCCGCGCCGCACCAGGATCCGGCGGGTCCATTCATCGGCGCCCGGAGCACCCGCGTGGGCGCGAACTGCCCGCGCATTGGCACCACCATCCAGGGATCTTGTCGCGAGCCAGCAATGCTGTACCTCACCGATCGTCTGCCGCGCCGCTGCGAGAAATTGTTCGATCTGCTGCCGATTGATCTCGGGAACCGTCGACATGGAGCACCTCCATCATGACCAGGCCGCAGCCTGGCACTTGTTGACGTGAGAGTCTAGAACGAATATTCTAGAACGATGGCTCATCCGGCGTTCGACAATTCCGACTTTCTTGCCGCGGCGCTCGCGTTGGCGGCCGAGCACGGACCGTCCGCCGTGACCGTCGCGGCAATTTCGGCGCGGCTGAAGGCGCCGACCGGGTCGTTCTATCATCGCTTTGCCTCGCGCGACGCGCTGCTGGCCCAGTTGTGGTTCGATACGGTGGTAGGATTTCAGGAAGGGATTGAGGCGGCACTTGATGCCGGTGATGGGTTGCGCGCGGCTCTGCACACACCGGCCTGGGTGCGTGAGCATTTGGATGAAGGCCGCCTGCTGTTGTTGTATCACCGCGACGATTTCGTCCACGGCGACTGGCCCCAGGCGCTGCGGGACGGGCTGGCCGAGCAAGGGCGGCGCGGCGAAGCAAGGCTCAGGAAATTTGCCCGCGAGACGTTCGGCCGCGCCGGACCCAACGAAATCCGCCGCGCACAATTCGTGCTGGCCGAGGTGCCGGTTGCAGCGGTGCGGCAATACCTGATCCGCCGAGAACGGCCCCCGAAGATCGTCGATGAACTGATCAGCACGACCTGGCACGCGGTCGTTGATGGGCATCGGGCTGAGCTGCGGCGTGCTTCCAACCATCTTCAGCGGGCGAAATGATCCGCGTCAGTCGCTTTTTACCCCGCCCATCCTTCGGCTGATCATCGGGGAGGCAATGTTGAGCGCCAGTGCCCATAACGCGTAGTGTGGACTGACGAAGCTCCAGCCGATGGCGAGCACGGACGATATGATCAACAAGCCGAGAGATATCTGGCGCTCGCGCAGATGATCGGCACGCTCGAACGAAGGGGTCAGCGCCAGCAAGCGGAACGATACTGCGGAAATGAGGATCGTATTGCCCGCGTACAGCCAGATCGAGGGCGCGAATGACGCGAAACGGCCAACGACGATGGTGGTGAACGGCACGCAGGTGATGAGCAGATGATACGCCAGCCACCACTCCGCGTATTTCCGGCTACAGGATTCTTCCCGCGAACGTAAATGAATGTTCGATAGCCAACGCAGCCCGAGCACGGCGAAGCTTAACACATAGACCAGGAACTTCGAGCCCAGATCGTGCAAACCTCGCAACAATTCTGGCGCATCATGTGGCTGAAACGCGTCAGGCAGCCGAACGTCGAGCACCAGCAATGTCATGGCGACACCGAAAATCGAGTCGCTCAGCGCATCGAGACGGGCTTTTGGATACATGAACCTTCCCCCGGTAAGATTACGGTTACCGTATCAGGGGAACTGACGGTATCTCAATCCACTGGCGCGGAGGCAGTTGACAAGATGCCGCCACAATCATAGGTCGCCTGCTTGCGAGGCCCTAAATGCCGGGATGATGATCTCAATCCGCTCGTGGCGGCTGTTTCGGGAGATTTGTTGATGCGTCGTTCGCTTCATATTGCCGTGCTGCTCGCCATGCTCGGTGTCGTCTGGCCGCTGTCGGTTCGTGCCGCGGATGCCGTGGCAGGCCAGACCGTGTTCAAATCACAATGCGGCATCTGCCACTCGCCGTTGGCGGGCAAGAACATGGTTGGGCCTGGCCTGTTTGGTCTGATCGGCCGCAAGAGCGGTTCGGTTGAGGGATTTCATTATTCGGCGGCAAATAAAGCCGCCAACATTACGTGGAACGCCGACATTCTCGACAAATACCTCACTTCGCCGCGAGATGTCGTGCCGGGTACCATTATGACCTATGCCGGCCTGAAGGATGCGGCAAAACGTGCGGATCTGATCGCTTATCTGGAGACGCTCCACTGAACCGCGTTCAGATCGCGCCATCCGCGACATCCGCCGCTGTGCGAGCCGGCTCTCGCGTCGCCGGATCGCCGTAGCC
>JBEKQQ010000154.1:0-27830 GCA_049519555.1 Acetobacteraceae bacterium | reverse complement strand
CCACATTCCGCCTGGCATCACCGTCTATTGCGGCCACGACCGGCGCAGTTCGAACGGCAGGCCTTACATCCGGCGTGGCAGTGCCGGCGGCACGGCCGTGTTCCTCGACACCGGGGCCGGCAAAGGCGGACACCTGTCCTGGATCGATCTGTAGCAACGCCGCAACAGATCAGGGGGCACACTGCCCGGGATGTCCCCCGCCTCAGGATCCCAGTTATGAGAACATTCGGCTTCATCAACACCAAGAACACCCGCCTGCACGAGGTGCAAATCCCCGGCTCCCGGCTGGCCCGCGTCAACCAGTCGCTCAAGCGCCGCCTGGATGACGATGTCGAGGAAGTGTTCAACCGCGCCTGCGCCACCAATGACCTCGAGTCGGCGGCCGATCTGTTGGCATTGCTGGAGAAATGGCACGCCCGCCGCCAGGCCAATTACGGGCGTGAGCGGCGGATTACCGGTGTTGGTCTGCAACGCGCGCGCAAGGAACTGGAACGCCTGAGCGCATTGCACGGCGCCAAAGCCGCTGTCGCGCCGGCGCCGGCGGACGGCACCTCCGGCTGAGTAGGCGGCAGGCGTCCGCAGCGTCAATCACGCGTTCCAACCGTCGACCTCAGGCGATCGCGCCTCAGAGCAAGATTGCTTCAAGGCGAAGCAATCATGCTCTGAGGCCCCTTTGTTTGAGAGCGTGACTCATGCTTTCGGACCAATCAGCGATCACGCTAACCGCGCATCCGCACAGCGATGTCCTCAAGCACCTTGTGTGCCGAGCGGACCGCGCCTTCCTGCCAGCCGGTGATGAACGACATGTGCTCGCCGGCGAACAAGTACGGCCCATCGCCCTTCAACAGCAACGGGAAGCCGGTGGCGCGCGCCTCGCTGGTCCATTCCGACCAGCCGCCGCGGCTATAGGGAATGTTCTTCCACGCCACTGAGATACCCTGGCCAAGCAAACCCGGCGCTTCGGGATGCAGATGGGCGACGTCGTCGAGCGTATCGCTCAGCCGCTTCGCCGGCAATTTGGCGGCGAAGTCGTTGCCAAGGTCTTCCGACCAGATATAAGCGCCAACCAGGATACCCTTGGTCTTTTGCAGGCCGCCCGAGGGATACCAGATTTGCGTCGCGTCCCGGCTGGTCCAGGAAATGCCGCCATAGATCTGATGGTCCAGCTCCCAGAAGCGCCGCGCGGACTGGAATGCGACTTTGCCGGCAGGGACATAATCGACTGCGGCCATCGCCGCACGGGTCTCCGGTGCGAAATCGGTGTCGATGTCGTGCAGCACCGGAAACGGCACCGCGACGATGACAAACGGTGCATCGATGCGATGCCCGGCTCCGGACGACGCGTGCTTCCACACGATGTGCACGCCGGTATCGGTACGCCGCAGGAACGTCACCACGGCCTCGTATGTGATGACACCGGCGAGCGCACGTCCGAACGCTTCGCCGATGCGGCCCATGCCGCCGACCGGCTGCAACATGGTCGCCGCCATGGTCGGGTACTCGCCAAATTGCATCGGTCCCTGCCAGAAATCCGATACCAGCAGCTGGCGAAGATCCAACGGGGGATTCGGCGTGCCGGCCCGCGTGGCATCCGGCGGCAGCGACCATCCGGCCCGCGCTGACCCGTGATAGGCAAGGTCCTTGTCCAGGGCGCCAAAGCCGCGCAGGAAGGCGTGCAGCCGTTCTTTGTCCTCGAGGCTGACCGGTTGCGTCATCAGGTCCTGGTCTACGGCTTTTGCCGCCAGTTCCGCGACGTAACCGCGCGCATCGTTCACCACCCGGCGATTGAGTTGCGGTGCGCCACCGAACGCCCGGTCGTCCTGCATCAGAGCAGCGCGATTGTCGTTGCACATCACCTCGAGCGGAACGCCGAGTGTCCGGCAGTACGACAGTATCGCATCGTGATGGTACGGGATCCGGGCCGGTCCCGGATTGAAATACAGATGCTCGTCGCGGTCCCAGGTAACGTGCTGGGTGAAGCCGGCCTCGGCCACTGTATCACCGCCACGTAGCGACCAGTTGCGTCCACCGGGACGCGGCCGTGCCTCCAGGATCAGCGGCCGGTAGCCGGACTTCCGGAGTTCGAAAGCCAGCACCATGCCGGCGATCCCGGCGCCGATAATGACCACCTGACGGCCGCGTCCGGGCGGCAACGCGGGCGGACCGCCATACGCCGATGGCACCGCCAGCAATCCCATCGCGGCCATGGTGTGATACGCAGCCGCCACGCCGCCGGCCTTGCCGACCAGATGGATCAGCGAACGGCGGGACAAGGTCATGACAGCCCAAAGCCCCGAAGCGGATCGGATGCAGCCCGGAAAATCAGTCGCGCCAACTCGGATCCCGGCGGTCGAGCAGGCGCAGCATCGCCGGCCAGTGCAGCTCGACGGAAGGCCGCTTCGCCATGGCAATGCGACGGCGTTCGACGCTGGCTGCGACAATCGTCTCCGGCACCAGCAGCGGCATCTCCCCCGATGCTCCTCCCCTTGGCATCGCGTCCACCTGGGCCTGACACGCAGCCTCGAACTGATGGATCGAGCGGAACGCGCCGGCCGCGGTCTTGTTGCACACCAGCAGCCCATGGTTGCGCAGCACCAGGAAGTTGGCAGAGCCCAGATGATCGACCAGCCGCTCGCGTTCGGCGACGTCGACCGCGGGTCCTTCATAGTCGTGGTAAGCGACCGGGAAACAACCGATCGCCGTCTGGGTCATCGGCAAGAAGCCACACTTCATCGAGGCAACCGCCATACCGGCGCGTGTGTGGGTATGGATGACGCAGGCGACATCGTCGCGAGCGCCATGGATGGCACTGTGGATGACATAGCCGGCAAAGTTGACGCTGGCGTCGGGGCCGTGCGGGTTCAGCACCTCATTGCCGTTGAGGTCGATGGTGACCAGCGATGAGGCGGTAATTTCCTCATACATCCAGCCATAAGGGTTGATCAGGATGCGATTTCCTTCCCCCGGCACGCGCAAGGTGATGTGGTTGAAGATCAGGTCGGTCTGGCCGAAATGCGCCATCAGGCGGTAGAGGGCAGCGCAATCCAGCCTCGCCTGCCATTCCAATGGCGAGACGCGGGAACGGACGGAACTCAGCATGTGGGTATCGGGCATTCGGGCGTTCCTTTCCTGGTCCTCCCCCTGAGAGCGAGGCACAGTCTCCTCCATCGTGCAGCGCCATTCCCTGGGCTGAACACAAGAAGTCTAGGCCGGACTGCGGCGCGTCGCCAGCAATCTGTTCTTGCGGATCAGGCCAGTGGTTTTCTCAGTCGCAAAAGCGCCATCGTCCTGGCCGTGCCTGTCCCGGCCATCTTTCGCCGCACTGTGCTGAAATAGGATCACCGGGACAGGCCCGGTGATGACGCGTAGCCGGTGATGACATGGCAGAGTGTGCCGCGCATCAACAAATCTGGGAGCTGGGGCAATCAGCCTAACCGGCGCGTTCCTCGGCGATGGCCTGCTGCACACTGGGGCGTTCCAGCATCCGGATGCGGTGATCGATCACCCGCGGAATGCGTGACGGATCGACACCGTCGTCCTCCAGCCATTGCGCAATCGTAAACAAGTACGGATCGGCAATGGTATAGGCCTCGCCCATCACCCAGGGGCCCTTCAACATGCGGCTGTTGATAAGCTCGAAACAGGCCGTGACGGTCTGCGGCACTTTGCGCTTCATGTCCTCGAAGGACGCCGGTTCGTCAGCCCAACGGCCGCCGCGCATACGGTGCGCATGCGCAACATGCACGGTGGAGCAAAGGTAACTGTTGAACGCCTGCATTTCGGCAAAGGCGAACGGATCATCTAACGGCGCGAGCTGAGCGGTGGGGAAGCTCTGCGCGATGAAGGCGAGGATCGCCGGCGTCTCGGTCAGGATGCCGCGCGGCGTCACCATCGCCGGCACCCGAGCTTTCGGATTGATCGCGACATAATCGGGCGACTGCTGTTGTGTCGTGCGGAAGTCGACACGTTGCAGATCATAGGGCGCGCCGGCGTCCTTCAATGCGATATGCGATGCCAGAGCGCAGGTATTCAAAGCGTAGTAAAGCGTGAACACGATCGAGCTCCTGTATCCGGTGGCGGTCCCGGGGCCGGGCGCCGCACAGTGTCAGCGAGATGTGGTTGATCCGCAATGGGCCGGTAAGGCTGCGTGGCCTCGCATGCAACGGAAGTCACGACTTCGGGTCAGCGCGAGCCGGCACCCTGTTCTGACCCCGCCTGGGAGCCGCCGGAACCGTCCGGTTTTGCAAGCCGCACCAATTTGAGATGCTCCAACACCGCATGGATCATCTGGTGCGCCGCTTCCGCGCGTAACTCGCCCTCCAGCCGGGGTTTCGCTTCCTCGAAGGTCGGGGTTCCGCGTTGCCGGCGGCCCTCTACGCGGATCACGAAGTATCCAACCGGCGAGCGCACCGGGTAAGCGGTCATCTGTCCGGGCGGCAGAGCGAAGATAACCGGCCCAAGCTCCGGCGCCAATGCGTCGAGCGTCGCATAGCCCAGATCGCCCCCCGTGCTCGCATTGGGTGCCTTGCTGTAAGTCTTCGCCAACGAAACGAAGTCCGCGCCGGCCTGGGCTTTGGCAATGACCGAGCTGGCTTCCGCTTCGGTCGGCAGCAGGATCACCCGGGCGCGTACTTCCTCCGGACCCGGTTTGCCGGCGATTTCGGCGCCGTAGCGCGCATGCAGGGCATCGTCGGTTACCGCCGCATTGCCGTGCCGGGTCAGCCACGCGTCGGCCAGAGCGCGTTCGACCGCGGTCTTGCTCCGTCGAATGACCGCCGGGTCTTTGTCGAGGCCTTCCTTCTGCGCATCCAGCGCCATGGCCTTCTGGCTGACCAGAACGTCCAGGGCGCGGCGGGAAACTTCCGCGAAGCCGAGGCTGGCGAAATTGGCCGGCATGGAGCGAACGACGTCGGCCATGTCGGCCTGGGTGATCGGCTTATCCGCCAGCATCAGCACCACGACATTGCCGTTGCGGTCCAGTTCCTGGGCCATGGCGGCCATCATCTCGGCCGGGTTGGCGGCGAGCGGTGCCGGCTGGACTGGTGTCGCCGCGGATGGTGCGGGGAGCGAAGCGTCGTCCGCCCGCACCGGGCTGGCCAGGACAAGGCCCGCGCATGCCAGGACAATGGTGGCGGCGCGTCGGCTGGCCTGTGATTTGAGGGGGCAAGCGCCCGGTCGAAATGTCATCCTCACGCACCTCTCTGGGCTGGTCAGGGTATTGGCTATCGCGGACGCGATTGCTCATGGTGTCCAGGCCGGCGCGCAACTTGCGGCGTGCAGTCTTGTATCACGGTTTCGGTCGACGGGACTTCCCGGATTGCGACCGCTCAAGATGACGCTCCAGCCGCGACCCGCAACACAATCGTCAGAGTTCAGGTAACATTGCCCTGGTGATCCGACGACGGCCGTGTACGACACGCAAAATAGTAACCGTATCGGTGTCCGAGGCATATCGATAGATGATGATATATGGATACACGATACCAATTCGGACGGCCGGACCGAGATGCGTTCGCGCTGGTTTCGGGATGAGCGGCCAAACGAACGTAAAGGTTGCGAAACCTTGTTCGAAATTTGATAACTGTCGGCAATCCCGCTATGGCATTCAGGCATCGAGTATTGCCGCTGCATCCTCAGAGGCTCTGGCACAGACGATTACGCGCGCCATTACTCTTTCATCGATGCAACGTGCGCGTCCATACGAGCCTGATGTTCTTCCCGGGAAATAAATTCGCCGCGCTCAACCTCTGCCAGAGCTTCGTCCACCAAGGGCTTTGCCCAGGCAAGATCGTCAATCTCCTCAAGCTCGCGCTTGCGGATTCGCTCCTCGATGAGCTGCTGTACCGCCTCCTCCATCGATACGAATTCGCCCCGCTCAATGCGGGCATTGGTCCGGGCCCGCTGCTCTTGGGTGAGAGAGATTGTCATGTCAGCGGCAGTAGCACTGAACGCGCTGGACATCCGGGGCTATCCCCACCCTGGAGGGTGTGTTTGGTATCTCAATGATCGCGCTAATATCACGATAAACTGGTGGCTCAGCCGCCCGCGTGTAATCTCCCCACATCGACCGTCACCGCATGGTTCAACGGCCCGTGTCCGGATCCCAAACCCGGTGCCGACGCAATTGCAGCCCGCACATACGCCCGCGCGCGCAACACCGCGTCGCGCAGCGACATTCCCTGCGCCAGGCCCGCCGCCACCGCCGACGCGGTCGTGCATCCCGTGCCATGCGTATTGCGGGTGTGGATGCGAGGTGCCGAAAATGCCTCGGTTCCATCCGCGGTCGCCAGCAGATCGACCAGTTCATCGCCTGGCAGATGGCCGCCTTTCAGCAATACCGCCGGCACGCCCAATGCCAGCAGCGCGGCAGCGGCAACGCGCATATCGGCAACCGTCGCGATGGTCATTCCCGACAGTGCCTCAGCTTCCGGCAAATTCGGCGTGATCACCGCAGCCCGCGGCAACAACTGGCGGCGCAGCGCATCGACCGCCTCGGCGGCCAACAGAGGGTGCCCGCCCTTGGCCACCATCACCGGATCGACCACCACGGGAACGCCAGAGGCATACCGATCCAGCGCCTCGCAGACGGTGGTGATTACCGCCGAATCGCCTAGCATGCCGGTCTTGATGACGTCGGCGCCAATGTCGGTCATCACGACCTCGATCTGACGCGCAATGAAGTCCAGCGGCACCGGATGCACCGCGTGCACCCCGACCGTGTTCTGCGCAGTCAACGCCGTCAGCGCCGTCGCGGCATAGGCATCCAGTGCCGTGACGGTCTTGATATCAGCCTGGATCCCTGCCCCACCCCCGGAATCGGAGCCGGCGACGATCAGCACCCGGCCCAACATCCTGCCCGCCTACCTGGCGGCGGCGGGCTGGCGCGCCGCCTCGGCGATCACGGCGCACAACTCGTCGACGATTTCGGAAACCAGCGCTTCGTCTTCGCCTTCGGCCATGACGCGGATCAGCGGCTCGGTGCCGCTTTCGCGGATCAGCACGCGCCCACTGCCATTCAACCGCGCCTCGGCAGCGCTGATGTCGCGCCGCACGGTTTCCAGGCGTAACGGCGAGGCGCCGGAAAACCGCACATTCTTCAGGCGTTGCGGCAGACGCTGAAACACCTGGCAAACCTCGGAGGCACTGCGCTGGGTGCCAACCAGGACGGCCAGCACCTGCAACGCCGCCAACAAGCCGTCGCCGGTGGTGGCGAAGTCGGACAGAATCAGGTGGCCGGATTGCTCGCCGCCGATGTTCAGCCCATGTGCACGCATGTGCTCGGCCACGTAACGGTCGCCGACCCTGGTGCGATGCAGCTTCAGGCCGCGTCCGGTCAGGAACCGTTCCAATCCAAGGTTGGACATGACGGTGGCGACGATGCCGTCGCCGCGCAGTTGTCCCGACTCCTGCCAGGTGCGGCCGATCAACCCCAGGACCTGATCGCCATCGATGATTGCGCCGCGCTCATCGGCCATGATCAGCCGGTCGGCGTCGCCATCCAACGCAATGCCTAGATCGGCATTGTGCTCGGTGACCATCGCGCAGAGGTGTTCGGGCACGGTCGAGCCGCAGCCCTGGTTGATGTTGAACCCATCCGGCTCGACGCCGGTGCGGACCACATTGGCCCCGAGCTCCCACAGCACGGCGGGAGCAACGCGGTAGGCAGCGCCATGCGCGCAATCGACCACGATTTTCAGGTTATCCAGGCGCAGGCCGCGCGGGAAACTGGCCTTGGCGGCCTCAATGTAACGGCCCGCGGCGTCCTCCAGCCGGTTGGCCCGTCCAAGCTCCGCCGGCGCCGCCAGCCGGGTTTGCAGCTGGGTGTCCATCAGCGTCTCGATTTCGGCCTCCATATCGTCGGACAATTTGTTGCCGTCGGGGCCGAACAGCTTGATGCCGTTGTCTTCATATGCGTTGTGCGAAGCGGAGATCATGACGCCGAGATCAGCGCGCAGACTGCGGGTCAGCATGGCGACGGCGGGGGTCGGCAGCGGGCCGAGCAGCGTCACATCCATGCCCGCACCGATGAACCCCGCGGTGAGCGCCGGCTCGATCATATAGCCCGACAGCCTGGTGTCCTTGCCGATGACCACCCGGTGACGATGCGTGCCGCGACTGAACATCAGCCCAGCGGCCTGGCCGAGCCGCAAGGCGACGCCCGCGGTCATCGGGTCAGTATTCGCCTTGCCCCGGATGCCGTCGGTGCCAAACAGGCGCCTGCCGTTGCTCATGGTATCTCCAATTCGAATGTCTGGTGCCAATGGGTCCAGTGTAACAGAATGGCAACCGTCTCGTCATCAATCATCGCGGGCGTTGAGGGCGTGCCAGACACGGACCGCCTGCATCGTTTCCTTCACGTCGTGCACCCGCAACACCGCCGCACCCTGGCTCAGCGCGAACAGGCCCGCGGCGATGGAGCCGGGAAAGCGGCGGGCTGGCAGTTCTTCGCCACTGGTGGCACCGATGAAGCCTTTTCGAGATACCCCGGCGATAATCGGGAAACCCAGGATGGCGAGGCGCGACAGGTTGCGCAGCAAAGCGAGCGAATGCTGTGGATGCTTGGCGAAACCGAAGCCGGGGTCGATGGCGATCGCCTCGCGCCGGATGCCGGCCCTTTCCGCAGCGTCGATCCGGGTTGCCAGTTCGGCGGCCACCTCTGCGGCGATGTCGCGGTAATCCGCCAGACCCACCATGGTCGCGGGCGTGCCGCGCATGTGCATGAGGATCACCGGGCAGCCCCGCGCAGCGACCAGTGCAGCGGATGCCTCGTCATGGCTCAACGCGGAAATGTCGTTGACGATCGCTGCGCGGGCATCGAGCGCGGCTGCCATGGTCGCGGCGTGGCAGGTATCGACCGAAATGTGCACACCGGAAGATGCCAACGCGCCGATCACCGGCAAAATGCGGGCACGCTCGATCTCCGGCGCGGTCGGCTGGGCCCCCGGGCGGGCACTCTCGCCGCCCACGTCGACGATGTCGGCGCCGTCGGCCCACATGGCGAGGCCCGCGGCGATGGCGGTCTCCGGATCGACCCTGCCGCCGTCGCTGAAACTGTCCGGCGTGACGTTCAGCACGCCCATGACGCGCGGCCGGTCGAGCGGCAGGCCAGCCCAGACAGACGCTGCTGGCTGGCGTAGCGGAAGTGGCTCAGTCATGGAAAACCCCATTTGATCCAATGCGACACGACAGCTCTGGGCGGTGGGTGCAATGTTGCCATCGACCCGATTCGTTCATCGACCACACTTTGACCCGGCCACGAACGTTACAGCAGGTCAGTAATGATCGCATTACACAGTCGAGGCCCGACATTGCGAATTGCAGCACGGTGCAACAGACAGCGCACGCGGCAACAGGGCTGAAACAATCAGCCGGATGGCGGGATGTAGCCCTTCGGCGCCTCATGCATCAGCGCCAGAGTGTGACCGTCCGGATCGTGGAAAAACGCCATCCACAGATCGTGATCGTCCATCGCAGCAACGAGATGCGGCGAAGCATCGAATACCACGCCTCGCTGCTGCAGTTCCCGCACCGCCAACGCAATATCGGCGCAAGAGAAATACATCGTCGAGTCATGATGGACCGCCTGCGGATCGTGGGCTTTCTCCAGCAGCAGCCGAACCCCGGCGCAATCAAAGAATGTCAGGTCGCCAAACCGATACAATCGGCGAAGACCGAGTGTGTTCTGGTAAAATGCCTCGGCGCGGTCCACATCCCGAACCGCCAGAGCGATTTGCCCAATACGATTCAGGCTGACTGGCATGATCGGAAACTCCCGGATCGGAATACTTTTGCCAATACATCTCAGGCCACGCCTGACAGGTCAATCCTGAACCCGCCAACTTCAAATTCAGGGCGCGTCCCGGATTCCGCAATGGTCAATCCGCGATGCACGGTGTACTGCCCGCCCGTGACAGCGATCGGGCTCCCGGCATGACAGTAATCGGCGTCGATTTCGGGACGACCAACAGCGTCGTTTCATTCCTGGATGAAAACGGTATCACCAGCACGACGCGGATCCGGCTCGGCACGGCCGAGTTGGACGTTATCCGCTCCGTGCTGTGCTTCTGGAATGAAGGCGCCAGGGACCGCGTCACGCTGCGCCACGCCGTCGGCCCCGAGGCGATCGACGCATGGCTCGACGATCCGCTGGAAAGCCGGTTGATGATGTCGCTCAAATCCTATCTCGCACAGCGCAGCTTCACCGAGACGCGCGTGTTCAGCCGCAGCTTCACGCTGGAGGATCTGATCGCGCTGTTCCTGCGCGGGATCCTGCCGCGACACAATCCGGAAAGCTTGCTGGTCGCCGGCCGTCCGGTCCGCTTCGCCGGCGATGCTCCCGACGACGCGCTTGGCGAGCAGCGGCTGCGCGACGCCTACGCTGCCGCCGGCCGGAGCGGGATCCAGACCGCGCTGGAGCCGGAAGCCGCCGGCTATCGCTTCGTGCGTGGCCTCACCGCGCCGGCGATCGTTCTGATCGGCGATTTCGGCGGCGGCACCAGCGATTTTTCCGTGCTCCGCTTCGAGCCGAACAGCCACCAGCCGGTCCAGGCATTGGGCCACGCCGGCATTGGTATCGCTGGCGATACATTTGACTATCGTATCGTCGACCAGATCGTCTCCCCCAAACTGGGCAAGGGCAGCACCTACCGCCTGTTCGACACCGATTTGCCGGTTCCCCCCGAATATTACTCAAGCTTCGCCCGCTGGCACCGGCTGTCGCTGATGCGTGCCCCGCGCACGATGCGCGATATCGAAGCGGTCACGCGCACGGCGCAGTATCCGGATCGGTTGCGCGCCTTGCTGCGCCTGATCCGGGACGAGCTTGGTTACGCGCTGTACCGCGCCGTATCGGACGTCAAAACCGAACTATCACGCGCCCCAACCGCGCGGCTGCATTTCGCACACGCCGACTTCACGATCGACGAGACCATCGCGCGGGCCGATTTCGAGCATTGGATCGCCCCTGACCTTGCGCGCATCGCCAATACGGTGGACAGCGCCCTGGCTGACGCCGGAACGCGGGACGACGCAGTGGACCATGTCTTCCTGACCGGCGGCACCTCGCTCGTGCCCGCGGTGCGCGCACTGTTCGCCAACCGCTTCGGCGAGGCCCGCATCACCGGCGGCAGCGAATTTGTTTCAGTTGCCGAGGGACTGGCGTTGATCGGCGGCGATCGGTTGAAACGGACACCGGCGTGACGAGCGCCGGGGCCGCCTCGGCATAACCATCCGGTCAATCGATGGCGTGTCATTGTTCATCGCTTGCCAGGTCGCGCGCCGTCAGAGCCTGACGCGAAACAACCGCATCGTGCCGCTGATCAGGTCAGAAGTCACGTCTCTGACACCGCGGCGGCGGTGCAGCGCTTGTCGCCACTGCGCTCCTGGCTGAGTGGCGTTCACCAGGTCGCGCGGAACTTCGCCCGACGGCGACAAAGTGCGAGCCAGTTCCATGAAACCCTCGTCGACCCTGCCGCCACTAAGCACCAGCGCGTCGGCGAAGGAGTCGACATGGGCACTCAGGCGCATGCCACGTCGTGCCACGGCGCCAAGGATCGTTGCCGCGATCACGACGAAGATCGTGATGCCTATGCGAACGATGCCGGTCTGGAACGTCGGGTCGAGCAACCAATCGCCGGTGCCGGCCATGTCAACCTGAACCGTCGCCGGTACCGCTGCTACCGTGGCCCGTTGCTGCGCCTGGTTGGAACGCTCGGTCAGATCCGCGTCCGCCGTGGCGAAATCCGTCAGCCTTTGAAAGATCGTGGCGTCGCTGACGTCGACCGAGCGCAGCGCCGTGCGCATTTGCGGCAGGTGATCCGCCGCCAGTATGGCGCTGGTATCCGGCACCACGATCGTGAACACCGAGCCATCGCCGCTCGGCGCCCATAGCCGCCTCGTCCCGGCTGCCGTCAAGGCAAGGAACGGCACGGACGTGCCGGTGTTGTGCGCTTGCCATGTGACACCGCCATCATCGGTGGTCAGCAATGTGCCATGCACGCCGACCGCCCAACCGCGCATGGAGTCGGCAAACCGAACGCCATGCAGGTCGAATTGCGTGGTGCTGTCACGCCTCGACCAGGTGGCGCCGCCATCCGATGTGGCGACAACCGTGCCCGTGGTACCGACCGCCCAGCCATGCCCGGAATCGGCAAAATACACGCCGAGCAGGTCGTCGCGTACGGTGCTGTTCCGCGCCCCCCAGGTGGTGCCGCCGTCCGTGGTCGCAACGATCGTGCCATCGTTGCCAACCGCCCAACCGGTCAGTGGACCGACAAAGAATACGGCGTGCAGATCATCCCCGGTGGAACTGCTTTGCTTCTGCCATGTCGTGCCGCCGTCCGCGCTGTCGAGGATCGTGCCGGCATCGCCCACAGCCCAGACGGAGCTGTCGTTTGCTGCCGCCACGCTGGTGATGGTGATATTGGTGCCGCTGTTCTGCGGACGCCAGCTCACGCCGCCGTCGCCACTGGCCAGGATCGTGCCGTGCGCTCCAACGATCCAACCCTGCCGCGGACTGCTGAACGTGACACCTCGCAGGTCCGCCCGTGTACCGCTTGCCATCTTGGTCCAGTTTGCACCGCCATCGGTGGTTGTCTGGATCACCCCATCGTCGCCGATCGCCCAGCCGTTGCCAGGCCCGGAGAACGCCACGGCAGCGAGCGGGCTGGCCACGCCGCTGTCGCTTAACCGCCAGTCGGCGCCGCCATCCGCCGAGAACAGCATGGTTCCCTTCACCCCGACCGCCCAAAGATGGGTTGGATCGGCATAGTGCGCGCCATAGAGGTCGTTGGTGGTCGCGCTGCCAGCGACCGCTGCATCCGGTTTCGACGCTTCGGGCCTCGCGCCGGAGGCAGCCGGCCCACCGGCGGCCTGCCACGAGAAACCACCATCCGCGGTGAGCAGGATCGTGCCCTCGCGTCCGACCGCCATGCCGTGTTTGGCGTCGACGAACTGCACTTCAGTGAGTGAATTGCCGGTGCCGCTCTGACGCCGCCACCAGGTGGCGCCGCCATCGAGTGTGGCGAGAATGGTGCCCCCGCCGCCGACGGCCCAGCCACGGCCCGGGTCGGTGAAGTACACGCTGGCGAGCGAGGCAGCCGCGCCGGTCTCATGCTTCTGCCAGGTGGTGCCGGCGTCCCGGGTTGCCAGGATCGTCCCATTCAGGCCGACCGCCCACCCGTGCATCAGACCGGCGAAATAAACCGCGGTGAGGGCGCCATCGACGCCGCTGGCGGTGCGCCGCCACGTCACGCCGCCATCCGAACTGGCCACGATCGTGCCGGCGCCGCCGACAGCAAAGACATGGGCGCGATCAGCGAACGACACGCCGGTCAGGGTCACCGGCACGAGACTGTCGCGCGGCGTCCAGGTCACGCCGCCATCGTCGGTGGTCAGGATCGTGCCCTTGTCACCAACCGCCCAACCGCGCTGCTGGTCGATGAACCGCACGCAAAACAAATCGTTCCGGGTGCCGCTCTGCCCGGTACGCCACGTGGCGCCGCCGTCGGTGGTGCGCAGAATTGTGCCGTTGATCCCGGCGGCCCATCCATGGGTCGGGTCGGTGAACCATACGCTGGTGATCGAGGTGTCCGCGCCGAAACTGCCAAGCCGTTGCCGGCTTAGTTTGACACCCATCGCCACTCGGTTCGCGATGCGCAGACGCGAGGTTGCCACCGCCTCGCGGTCCTGTCTGATACGGGCCTCATAGGCTTCGGTGCTGTCGGGGTTGCCGGTGCCGGGTTTGTTGCTGCTGAGAACCGGTGGCGCAGCTGGCGGCAACCGGGCCGCATCATTGAACGCGATGATATGCGCATCAAGGAAGATGACACCGCCACCGGCCAACAGCATCGCCAGGACCACAACACAAATCCGCGCCTGGAGGCGCAGCCACGCCGCGCGCTGCCGCATGGTCCCGACGAGGTTGGCCTGGTCGGATCCAGGCGTGAGCCCCTGGCGATCGGCGATTTGCGGCGGAGGATCGATGCGCCGGCGATCAATAGTCGGGGTCCTTCTTGTTCCCCTGGGCCTTCTTGTTCCCCTGGGCCTTCTTGTTCCCCTGGGCCTTCTTGTTCCCCTGGGCCTTCTTGCTCCCCCGGGCCTTCTTGTTCCCCTGGGCCTTTATGTTCCGTTGGGCCTGCTTGTTCCCCTGGGCCGTTATGTTCCATTGGGCCTGCTTGTTCCCCTGGGCCTTTATGTTCCATTGGGCCGTCATGCGGGAGATCGTCCACGGCTCGGGTCCTTCCTGATCCTCGAAGCGGCGGCGGACGGCGGGATGTGATGCCGAGCATAACTGAAACGGGTTTGAAAGCAATTTCCGACGTCCGGGTCTTCGTCCACCAGATGCGGCACAGGCTTCCTGTAAAGGCGGAAAATTTCAATCATGTTTTGGCTGCGGAGCGTAGCACGATAACCCGGGGCGTGTCATCGCCGCGCTGCGTTGCGGCCTACTGGCGTTTCACCCAGAACCGGTTGGTGCACGCCGTCTGGAACCCCAACCGGCGATAAAGTGCGATGGCGGGCTGGTTCTGCTCTACAACCTGCAGGCCGACGGTGTGCGCGCCCAGTGACACGGCCCATGTGATGAGGGCTCGCATGGCGGTATCGGCGCCGCGCCGGCCGCGCGCATCCTCCCGCGTGGCAACGCATTCGGCAATGGCGTGGCCGCCGTTGACGACCCCTAATGCGACGGAAATCACGCGTCCGCCGGAGCGGACCGAGAAAAACGCCCTTGGGTCAGGAATACGCCGCAGAATTTGCCGGTTGACCGCCCGGCGGCTGTCGGTAATGGCCGCCATGTAGAGGTCAAGCCATTCCGTGCCCGGATCGTTCGCAACCGCGACATCGGCTGCCGACCCGGTCGGTGGCATGTCGGTCGGTGGCATGTCGATCGGTGGCGAGGGGATCGGCGCCGTGGCCAACATCGTTAAAGTCGTTTCGCCCATGGCATAGCCGCGCGCGGTCAGCAGTGCCGGCAGCCCACTCGGCTGACTAAGGTCGAATGTATGCAGTTGACTGGGGGAATCCTTGGCGCGGTAGCGCGCCTCGACCCGATCGAGCGCGTCTGCCATATCGTTTCCGATGAAATCAATCGTCGAAACCGCATTGGCACGCTGCGAGCCGCCGCCGGACCAACGCCAAAGCCAACCGTTGATGCGTACGGTCTCGGACGCCGGCCAGGCACGAACGTGAAGCCGTTCCAGACGGCGCAGGGTTTCGTTACTGGTATGCACCGGATAACCGTCCATTCTGCATTGGCCCCATGGTTCGTCGGCGTCGGATTTTTGTCGACCCCGGCTTTTTGTCGACCTCGGCTTTTTGTCGACCCCGGCTTTTTGTGAAAGCGCCTGGCCCACAGGCGATCGCACGCTGCCTCCGATTTGCGGGTGCGCCGGAGCCTTCGTCAACCCAATGGTAAGGATTGCCACGTCACGCGCCAGGCGACGACGTTCAACGATTGCGCTTGCAACCGACAGATGCGCACCCTATATGATTTGCGTCGCCCTGTTGTTTGAGTCAGGTCCGTATTTCGTTTCGCTTCTGGCGTCGAACCCGGTTCCCTATCCCATCGCCGCGGTTAGACCTGTCACGCGATGTTGCGTGACGGAACGACGTTAATGGAGCAGCAAATGTCAAACGGTACAGTTAAATGGTTCAACGCACAGAAGGGCTACGGTTTCATTCAGCCTGACGATGGCTCGAAGGATGTCTTCGTGCATATCTCGGCGGTCGAGCGCGCCGGTAAAACAACCCTGCCGGAAGGCCAGAAGGTCTCCTTCGAAATTGAAGAAGGCCAACGCGGCAAAACCTCAGCGATTAATCTCGAACTTCGGTAACCTGCCGGTAGCCGGCGACGGGGCAAAACATTGCCCCGTCAGTCACCGCAGCTGGCGGCAACGCGAATGACGACGACGGTGAGCTTGCTCGCCGCAACACCTGACATTCGGTCCGAACGTCGGGTCGTTTCCCGAACGCCGCGGCCCGGAGACCGGAGCCGGCGCTGATTTCACCCATTCCCGACCCTGACGCCACGCCGACGTTGCCTGCCGCGACGTGGCGCGCTTTGCTGGCACCTTATCTGGTGCCGTCCCCCGCCCGCGCACTGCTGCAACTGATTACCACTGCACTGCCGTTCCTGGCGGTGATGACGGCCATGCTGATCGCGCTGCATTATGGTATCCTGGCGGGCATGGCGCTGTTCCCGGTCGGCGCCTTTCTGCTCGTGCGACTGTTCATCATTCAACACGATTGCGGCCACGGCTCATTCTTCAAGTCCTCCTGGGCGAACGGCCTGCTTGGCCGGGCGCTGAGCCTGATGACGCTGACGCCCTATGCATTCTGGCGTCGCGACCATGCCATGCATCATGCCACCACAGGTAATCTCGACCGGCGCGGCACCGGCGACGTGACCGTGCTGACCTTGGCCGAATACCAGGCGTTGCCGCTGTTTCGGCGCATCGGCTACCGGATTTACCGCCATCCGCTGGTGTTGTTCGGCGTCGGGCCGGCCTGGCTCATCCTGTGGTGCCTGCGGGTTCCGCGCGGCAATCCCTGGCACCGCTGGCGTGACTGGCTGAGCATCCTTGGCACCGACGCGGCATTGGCCGCGCTGATCACCACATTGGTGCTGCTTCTGGGTCCCTTGCCGGTGCTGCTCGGCTGGCTGCCGGTGATGCTGCTGTCTGCCTCAATCGGCGTCTGGCTATTCTACATCCAACATCAGTTCGAGGCTGCGTATTGGGAACCAAGACTGCGCTGGGATTTTCACGCAGCAGCGCTGAGCGGCTCTTCATTCTACGATTTGCCGCCCGTGCTGCACTGGCTGACCGGCAATATCGGGTTTCATCACATTCACCACCTCGCCAGCCGGATTCCGAATTATCGCCTGCGCGAATGCCACGAGGCGAACCCGGCGTTGCAAATCGCCCCGCGCCTGACGTTGCTGCAGAGCCTGCGTTGCGCACGGCTGGCGCTGTGGGATCCGGAACGCCGCAAACTGGTGCCGTTCCGAGCGGCCAAACGCGATACCCGGTAGCGTCTTTCAGGCGCGTCACCATCGTCTCGGCACCGGCTCCTCGCGCGCGCCCGACAGGCTTGCGATCAGCACCGCGAGGATACCGGCCAGAAAGATCCCATCGAACGTTCCGGCCCCACCGATCGAGGCCACTGGTGCGCCCATGCGTCGAATGGCACTGAGATTGAGCAGATCCGCGCCGACCAGAGTGCCCATGCTGCCGCCGATATAAGCCAAAGACGCTGCGTGCCGCCGGGACAGCACCATCGCCACAATCCCGGCCGTCAGCGCGGGCACGAAGACCGGCAGCGCGATCCCCAGTCCATGTACCGGTTGTGCAACCTTGTTGCATACCAACGCGACACAGGCGATGGCGATCAGAGCCAGACCCCAGGAAGCGTTCTTGATCAGCAGGTAAAGCGACACGATGGCGGGGACCACTGCACCGCCGACATTGACTGCGATGATGGTGCCTGGCCAATTGACCACGACCGGCACCGCATAGCGCATGCCGAAAAAATCGACCTCGCGATGGGCGAGGATCTGCTGGCCAGGCAGATCGACCAGCGGAATATTGAAGTAGCTGCCCAGCAAAGAAGCCAGCAACAGCAACATCACGGTACCGGGCCGTAGGCCGAGCTGGTTGTACGCGTACCGCAGGATCCCAATCTGGACCAGCACCGCCAGAACGAGAAAAATCGCGGCCAGCACCGAGAACAATGGCAGTGGCAGCGGCAAATAATGCAGGTAGCCCATTGGCGAACTCCGACTACCGGGCGGCTTCATCACGAAACTGGCACGGCCAAAATCCCGCCGCAACGGCTCGGTTTCCCAGGCCGCCAATGGCGAACGTCAACACGCCGGCGTAGTCTCGCATTGACAGGGAACCTGGTTTCGGTCCCTGACATATCGATGTGGAGCGCGCCGGTTTGTCGGCCGCGCTGAAGGTTGATTCGCCATGATCCGACAACCGCCGACCCAGGTGCTGCCTCTTACACCAACTGGGCAGACCCTTGCGTCCACCGTCGAGGATCTGAATGCGATCGACGACGCCCGCTCGCTGCATTTATTGGTGGTGTGCGGACTTGCGTTGGTTGTCGGCGTCATCACCGGCCTCGGCGCCGTCGTGTTTCGGGCGTTGATCGGCTTCGTGCATAATCTGTTATTTCTGGGCCAGATATCGATTGTCTACGACTCCAACCTGTTCACGCCGCCATCGCCTTGGGGTCCATGGGTCATCCTCGTCCCGGTGATCGGCGGAATCGGCGTGACCTTCATCGTCAGCACCTTCGCGCCCGAGGCAAAGGGCCACGGCGTGCCGGAAGTCATGGACGCGATCTACTATAAACGCGGCGTGATACGACCCGTGGTGGCGGTGGCGAAGTCGCTCGCTTCGGCGTTGTCGATCGGCAGCGGCGCCGCGGTGGGCCGCGAAGGCCCGATCATTCAGATCGGATCCGCTCTGGGCTCGACGCTTGGCCAGGTGATCCGCATGTCGATGGGACAACGCATTATCCTGGTCGCGGCCGGAGCGGGTGCCGGCATCGCGGCGACCTTCAATACTCCGATCGGCGGCGTGCTGTTCGCAACCGAACTGATGCTGCCGGAAATCAGCGTCAACACGTTTCTGCCGGTGGCAATTGCCACCGCCACTGCCACCTTCATCGGCCGGCTGTTCTTCGGCGCCAGACCGGCGTTCGACATTCCGGCGAATCTGGCATCGTTGCCGGTGACGCCGGGCGGCGCTCTGATCCTGTTGCTTTACGTCGTGTTGGGCGTGGCGATCGGAGCCGCGGCTGCATTGTTCGTGCGCAGCCTGCACTGGTCCGAGGATCTGTTCGACAAAATACCGGGCGGATACTTCCGCCATATTATCGGCATGCTGGTGGTCGGCATGCTGATCTACGCGCTGATGCGTTGGGGCGGACATTATTACGTGGAGGGCGTTGGCTACGCGACGATCCAGGCAACGCTGATGGGGCAGCTCACCGCCGCCGGGTTCTTGTTGCTGCTCTATGTTTGCAAGGTCCTGGCGACCACGATCAGCCTGGGATCCGGGGCTTCGGGCGGCATTTTCTCGCCGTCCTTGTTCATGGGTGCCACTTTGGGCGGCGCATTTGCAGCACTGGTTTCGGCGATCTTTCCCGAACTGCCGATCAGCGTGCCGGCTTTCGCGATGGTCGGCATGGGCTCGATGGTGGGTAGTGGCACCGGCGCAGCAATGACCGCCGTTGCCATGGTGTTCGAGATGACACGAGACTACGACATCGTGCTGCCCATGATCCTCGCTGTGGCGGTTGCTCTGGGCGTGCGGCGGATGTTGTCGCGGGAAAACATCTATACGTTGAAGCTGGTGCGCCGCGGCCATCCGATCCCGAAGGCATTGCATGCCAATATGTTCATGGTCCGCAGCGCGCGCGACGCCATGGATCCGGACTTCATGCTGGCCGATGAAGCCATGCGATTTGACGAGTTCCTGCGTCTGTCCGGCGGTGCCACCGGCATGCGTCATGTGGTGATCACGCGTGGCCCATTGATCGTTGGCGTGCTGCGGGTGAACACGGATCTGCGGCGAACGGTCAGCTCCCGGCTGTCCCGCCGCCGGGCGGTGATGGGGGTCGTCGTGGAAGGACATGGCCGCCCACGCGCCAACAACGTCGTTGGCGTTATCACCAAGGAACACATCGCGGACGAGGTCGCCAGAAGCGTTCGGATGTACCCGCGGTAAGCGTCCGCAGTCTTATCGGCCGATCTTGCCGATCGCTGAATTGCCACGACTCGGTTCCGTCGGCGAAGATCGCCGCGATGACAGGCATGCTCACTCTGGACGAACTGAAGGCTGCGGCCGATGCTGGCACCATCGATACCGTCATTGTCGCGATGGCCGACATGTCTGGGCAGTTGGTCGGCAAGCGGTTTCACGCGCGCCATTTCGTCGATGACGGTGGGGCGGAGACGCATGCCTGCGACTACCTGCTGGCCAACGATATCGATATGGAGCCGGTGCCGGGCTACGCGGCCGCAAGTTGGAACCACGGCTATGGCGACTTCGTTTTGCAGCCGGATCTGGCAACGTTGCGGCGCATTCCGTGGCTGGAGGGAACGGCGCTGGTGCTGGCCGACGTGGTGGATCACGACCACGAGCCGGTGCCGCATTCGCCGCGGGCGATCCTGCAACGTCAACTATGCCGGCTCGCCACGCTGAACATTCGGGCATTCTTCGCATCGGAACTCGAATTTTATCTGTTCGACGAAAGCCACGCCACAATCGCCGCCAGGGAGTTTCGCGAGCCGCAGACCATCGGCCGATACATCGAGGACTACCACATCTTCCAGACCACCAAGGAAGAGCCGGTGATGCGCGCGATCCGCAATGGATTGCAGGGCGCCGGGATACCGGTGGAGAACTCCAAGGGCGAATGGGGGCCAGGTCAGGAGGAAATCAACGTCTGTTACGCCGATGCACTGGAGATGGCGGACCGCCACGTGATCATCAAGAATGCCGTCAAGGAGATCGCACACGCCCAGGGAAAGGCGGTGACGTTCATGGCGAAGTGGCGGTATGACCTGGCGGGGTCATCGGCGCATATCCATCAGTCGTTATGGGATGTTGCCGGTACCGTGCCGTTGTTCGCCGATCCGTCGCGCGAACATGGGATGTCGGCGCTGATGCGGCACTACCTTGCGGGCCAGCTCGCCCATGCCGGCGAGATTTGTTATTTCCTGGCGCCTTACATCAACTCCTATAAGCGCTTCCAGACCGGCACGTTCGCGCCGACCCGGGCGGTTTGGAGCGTGGACAATCGCACCGCGGGATTCCGCCTGTGCGGAGCTGGAACAAATGCGATTCGCATCGAATGCCGTGTCGGCGGGGCCGATCTTAATCCCTACCTGGCGTTTGCCGCACTGATCGCGGCGGGACTCGCCGGCATCAAGCATGGAGCGGAGCTGGAACCGGCCTTCAGCGGCGATGCTTATCGTGGCAGGCGGTTACGCGAAATCCCGGCAACGTTGCGGGCGGCGACCGCCGCACTGCGACGCTCGAGGATGCTGCGTGCCGCCATGGGAGACGCCGTGATCGACCATTACGTGCACGCAGCGGAATGGGAACAGTTCGAATATGACCGCAGGGTGACGGACTGGGAACTGCGGCGCGGTTTCGAGCGCTATTGAAGGCTGCGACGAGACGGCGGCGCGGCGTGCCGTATGTCATGCATTTCGTCAGTCGGCAGCGGGCAATCCTTTCCCGATCTGTTAATGCAATAGCAACGAATTGATGGCACGCCCGGCATTCAGGGAGGGCATGCCTCATGAACTTCGATGCTTTGTTGACCTTGGTATCAACGTCAATCGTCAAAACCGGTTTGCTGCCAAGCACCAAAGTCTACGGTCGGCCGGAACGCCTGCAATTCAAAGAGGACGTGACCGCCAAGGGAACCTGCAAAGATATCCCTTGCAAGGTCTACAACGTCACCACGGCAACGGCCGGAGCAGATAGCTTTCTGTCCTATATCTGCGATTACAAAACCGGCGAGATCAACTACCAGGTGCTCGGCCCGGAAGCGAATTTTTGTTTCACTACCACGATGAATGGCTGCACTTTCGGCATTGGCTCGCCAACCGCTGACGGCAGCGTGCTGGTTTCGCATGCCAATATGGCGGTGCCTCGGGTGCCAACGGCAGAGACCAAGGCACTGGGTCCAGGCCTGCTCCCGCCCGGCGATCAGGCAGAGCGCCAACTTGTCGTCGCACGTGCGTTGCATGGGCCGGGTGCGAGTTACCTGACACCGGACGTGTACCGGCATGACCATGCCAACGTCACACTGGTCGGTGGCCGCACCAGCACCGGGGCGTGGAAGTTCTACTATCAGCGTTGGGTTCTGGCGGGGTCCCCGAACATCAGGCTGCTCAGCTTCAACGAGGTCACCACCACCAAGGCGGAATTCTGAAGCACCCAACCCATGATGGCCCGGCTCTCCGTCCGGGCCAGCACCGTGCGGCGCCAGATGGCCCGGACGAGCCGGGCCAGGACGGGTGAGAGGCGCGGTTAGCCCGGCTGCGGTGCCGGCGCCGCGCCTCCGGCGGGTGGTGGCGGTGACGCGGGCCGCCCAGAGGTCGGAACTGACGCACGCCGGCTTTCCGGAGCAGGTTCATCTACCACGGTGCGGATCACCTTCTCGCCCCGCAGCACGGTGCGCAGTTCGTCGCCGCTCAGAGTCTCATGCTCCAGCAACCCGGTGGCCAGCCGGTGCAATTCCTCGACGTTCTCGGTCAGAATCCGCCGCGCCTTCTCATAGGCCCGGCTGATCACCGTCTTGATTTCGTTGTCGATCTGCCGCGCGGTTTCCTCGGAGACGTTCTTGCTCTGGGTCACCGAATGGCCGAGGAACACTTCCTGGCTGTTGTCGCCATAAGCGATCATGCCAAGCTTGTCGCTCATGCCCCATTCGGTGATCATCCGGCGGGCCTGGTCGGTCGCCATCTTGATGTCGCCCGCCGCGCCGTTGGAGACCTTGTCCGGGCCAAAAATGATCTCTTCCGCCGCCCGTCCGCCCATGGCCATGGTCAGTTCCGAGGTCAACTTGGACTTCGACTTGGAATAGCGGTCGCCTTCCGGCAGGCTCATTACCAGGCCCAGAGCGCGGCCACGCGGAATAATGGTCGCCTTGTGCACCGGGTCGCATTCCGGCTCATGCATCGCACAAAGAGCGTGGCCCGCTTCGTGGTAGGCGGTCATCCGCTTCTCCGCCTCGCTCATTACCAGCGAGCGGCGCTCGGTGCCCATCATCACCTTATCCTTGGCGTGCTCGAACTCCGCCATGGCGACGACGCGCTTGCCCAGACGGGCAGCGAGTAGCGCGGCCTCGTTAACGAGGTTGGCCAGATCGGCGCCGGAGAAGCCGGGCGTCCCGCGAGCGATGGTCTTCGGATCGACGTCAGAGGCCAGCGGCACTTTCCGCATATGCACCCGAATGATTTTCTCGCGCCCGACCACGTCCGGGTTGGGCACCACCACCTGACGGTCGAACCGGCCGGGCCGCAGCAGCGCGGGGTCCAGCACGTCGGGCCGGTTGGTCGCGGCGATCAGAATGACGCCTTCGTTCGACTCGAAGCCATCCATCTCGACGAGCATCTGGTTCAGCGTCTGCTCACGTTCGTCGTTGCCACCGCCCAGTCCGGCGCCGCGACGCTGCTGCTCGAGCAGCACAACATCCCCGGCGGGTGCGCCACGTCGTTCCGCCGGGGCCGGTTCGAGTTCGAGGTCGCGCTGCATCAGCTGAGCGGGCTGGGCACTGAGAACCACCCGTTCCAGATTCGCCAGCTGCTCGGTGAGCTCGGCGTGCTGGACCGTCTGGAGTTCGTCTACGAGCCGGACCTGTACCGGGTGACCATTGCAGACCTCGTGGATGTGACCCTGCCCGCCGATAGGACGGGTGTCGTCGGCGTGCTCGCTGCTTTGCACCCCGCGGAACGCCGCGCCGTCGAGCGATTCCTGGATCTGGTCCACGACGTCTTCGAGGAGTGGATTGCCTTCACCTACCTGGGTGGTTCGCAGCTCGGGCCTGATGAGGCGAAGAAGAAATACCCGCTGTTCACGCACTACGCGTTGCGGACATTGCGAGAGGTCCTCGACGAGCTGTTCGTGAGCCAGACCCTCAAGACCGTCCTCGCCGCCTACTGGGACTATCTCGGCCAGACCCCTGCCAACCTCGCTTTCGTCGACTACGCGGTGGTCTTCGAGGTGTACCTCGAGTACAAGCCGGCGCACATCAAGGGCGGCTCGCAGGCCATGTCGAATGCCCTGCTGGACCAGTTCCAGCGGCTCGGCGGCGAGGTGCGCTTCAGCTGCGGAGCGGGCGCCATCCTCACCGAGGACGGCCATGTCAAGGCGGTCCGCACCGTCGGAGGTGACACCATCTCGTGCCGGGCGGTCGTGTCCAACGTGAGCACGCCGGTGACCTACGGACGGCTGCTGGATACCGGGACGCCCGCGGCGGTGGCTCAGGATCTGGCTTCCCGCCCGATCGGCGTGTCGGGCTGCATGGTCTACCTAGGCCTCGATGCGACCCCGCACGAGCTGGGCATGACCACAAGCACCAGCTTCTCCTTTGCCGGCTTCGACCATGACCTGCTGGGACCAAGACGCGACGAGATCGGGGATCCCCGGGCCATCGCGGTCACCTGCTACTCGCTGGCGGACCCGTCATTCTCCCCTCCCGGCACGACCCATCTCGTCATCATGGACCTGCAGTACAGCGAGCCCTGGACCCGGCTGTCGCCATCGGAGTACCTGGACGTGAAGTTCGCCTACGGCAACAAGCTCATCGACTTCGCCGAGCGGACCTTCCCCGGGCTGCGCGACACGATCGCCGAGGCAGACGTCGCCACTCCCATCACCGTGATGCGCTATCTGCGCCACCCGGGGGGTGCCATTTACGGGTTCGACCAGACACCGTCAGACTCGGCGCTGCTGCGCAGCGGCGGCGTCGTCGTGCCGGGTCTCTACCTCGCCGGAGCGTGGACGGGGACCGGAGGCTTCCAGCCGACCCTCACGGCCGGGGCAGCCGCCGCGGACGCGGTGCTCGCCGCGATCGGGCGGAATCACCTGAGCCCACCAGGGGCGCCACGATGAGCGAGCGGACCGCCTACGACGCGATCGACCGCTACACCAGCATCGCCGCATCGATCGCCGGGGCGCAGCCGTCCGAGGCATGCGAGCTCCGGGCCAGCGAGCCAGCCACTGTCATCGAGCGTCTCCATCCCCACCGGCTCACGCTCGAGGTCACCGAGGTCATCTCGGAGACCCCGACCACCACGACCCTGCGCATGGCCTCGACCGGCCCGGACCTGCCGCCCTTCCTGGCCGGCCAGTACGTCAACCTGTTCGTCGAGCTTGACGGCACCCGGACCAGCCGCCCCTACGCCATCTCGTCCGCTCCCGCTGAGCGCGACCACTACGACCTGACCGTGCGGGAGGTCACCCGCGGATTCGTGTCCCCGCACCTGGTCCGTCGCGTCAGACGGGGCGACAGGTTCCACAGCACCGGGCCGATGGGCGAGTTCTTCCGCAACCCGCTGTTCCACGGCGACCGGCTCATGTTCCTCGCGGGCGGCTCAGGCGTGGCACCTGCGCGGAGCATGATCCGGGACATCACCGCTCGCGGCGGAACCAGCCGCCTCCATCTTGTCTACGGCTCGAGGGACCGCAGCGACATCATCTTCCGCGAGGAACTGGACGAACTGGCCCGGGCACATGACACCATCGAGATCGCCCACGTCATCTCCGAACCCGATCCCGGCTGGGATGGGCGAACCGGCTTCATCACCGGCGATCTCATCGCCGAGCTCGCCGGTCCCCACCTCCATCGGATCACCTACTACCTGTGCGGTCCGCCGGCGATGTACGACTTCTGCCTCGACGCGCTGCAGCGACTCGACATCGCCCGGCGCCGGGTCCGGTACGAGGCGAACGGGCCACCAGCAGAACCCGGGCGGCTGCGCGGCTGGCCCGGCCAGCTCGACCCGGCGACCACCGTCGTGGTGAACGTCGACGGCCGGGGCAAGTTCGAGGCAGCGTGCGGTGAGCCCCTCCTCAACAGCCTTGAACGGGCCGGCTACCAGCTCGAAGCCGGCTGCCGGTCCGGGCACTGCAGCCTCTGCCGGGTGAAGATCCTGTCCGGCGCCGTCGTCAGCGGACCCGAGGCCCGCATCCGGCGATCCGACGAATGGACCGGCCACACCCACGCCTGCACCGCGTTCCCGGTTTCCGACGTCGAGGTCCAGCTGTGATCAGCACCGTGTGCGCGGGGATCAGTCCGGGCCGAACAGGACGCTGACCGACTCACCCTCGTGGATCCGGCGGATGGCCTCGGCCAGCGCGGGGGCCAGGGAGATGACCTGGAGCTTCCCGCCGAGCAGGTGGGTGGGGATGGGGACCGTGTTGGTGGTGACCACCTCGGTGACCTCGGGTGCCGACTCGATCCGCTTCAGCGCGTCCCCGGCGAACAGGCCGTGCGTGCAGGCGACCCGGACCGACCGGACGTCGCGCTCCCGCAGCCGGTCGAGCAGTTCGAGGACCGTGGTGCCGCGCGCGATCTCGTCGTCCAGCACGATCACGTCCCGGCCGGTCACGTCACCGATGATGGACGTGATCGTGACCTCCTGGTCGCTGAACCGCTGCTTCGCGCCCGCCGCGACCGGAAGGCCGAGGCGGCGGGCGAAGGACGCGGCCTGCTTGGCGTTGCCCAGGTCAGGTGAGACCACGACCGTGTTCGAGAGGTCCTGGCCGCGGAAGTGGCCGGCCAGTTCACGGTGGGCGTGCAGATGATCGACCGGGACCGAGAAGAAGCCGTGCACCTGCGGCGAATGCAGGGTCATGGTCAGTACCCGGTTGGCGCCCGCCGTGACCAGCAGGTCCGCGACCATGCGCGCGCCGATCGACACCCGGGGCATGTCCTTCTTGTCCGACCGGGCGTATGCGTAGTGCGGGATGACCGCGGTGACGCGGGCCGCGGAGGCGCCCCGGGCGGCGTCCAGCATGAGCAGCAGCTCGACCAGGTTCTCCTGGACCGGGGGGCAGAGCGGCTGGATGAGGAACACGTCACGTTCCCGGCAGTTGGACTGGAGCTGTACCTCCATGCAGTCATTGGCGAACCGGCGCAGCCGGACCGGGCGCAGTTGCTCGCCCAGGTCCGCGCAGATCTCGGCCGCCAGCTCGGGGTGGGCGCTGCCGCTGAACACCGCGATGTCCCGCACGCGGACCAGGGTAGTTGGCAGGCCACCCGGCTGGCCCGCCGACCCGTCAGCCGGTGACCTGGGCGGCCAGTTCCCGCCCGGCCTGCCGGAGCCACCGGCCGGGATCGGCCAGCGCCGGGCCCGGGCCGCCCGCCAGGCCGGCCAGGCCCACGGCCCACGCCACGGCGGGCGGCGGGGCCAGCGCGACCTGGCCGGCCACCAGCGCGGCGGGTACCCCGGCCGTGGCGGCGGCGGCGAACACCGTCCCGGCCACTTTCCCGGTTCCCGAGGTCTCGTCGTAGCGCCCTTCCCCGGTGATGACCAGCCCGGCCCCCGCCAGCGCCTGGTCCAGGCCGGCCAGCCGGCTGAGCTGCACCGCCCCCGGGCCGATCTGTGCGCCCCAGGCGGCGGCGAACCCGTAGCCAGTGCCGCCGGCCGCCCCGGCGCCGGGCGCGCCCGGGTCACCGCCGAGGCAGGCGGCCAGCTGGGTCAGGCCGTTCTCGAGCAGAGCCACCTGTGCCGGGCTGGCTCCCTTCTGCGGGCCGAATACGGCCGCTGCCCCGGCCGGGCCGAGCAGCGGGGCGCGCACGTCGGACAGGCAGCTGACCCCGACCTCGGGGGGCGGCCGCAGCCCGGCCAGGTCCACCGCGGCCAGGCCGCCCAGGGCCCCGCCGCCGGGCGGCAGCGGGGTGGCGGCGTCGTCGAGGAACCGGGCGCCGAGCGCCGCCAGCGCGCCGGTGCCGCCGTCGGTGGACGCCGAGCCACCCAGCGCGATGATCACCTGGCGGGCCCCGGCGTCCAGCGCGCGGCCGATGACCTCGCCCAGCCCGGTCGTGTGCGCGCCCAGGGGGTCGGGCCTCGCCAGCAGCGGCAGCCCGCTGGCCCGGGCGAGTTCCACGGCCGCGACGCCGCCGGGCAGCTCCAGCCACGCGCAGTCCACCGGCTGGCCCGCCGGGCCGGTGACCCGGGTGGCGTGCCAGCGGGCGCCGCTCACCGCCGCGGCGAGCACGTCCAGGGTGCCCTCGCCGCCGTCCGCCAGCGGCACGCAGACCACGTCGTCCCCCGGCCGGACGGACCGCCACCC
>JBEKQQ010000153.1:0-14104 GCA_049519555.1 Acetobacteraceae bacterium | reverse complement strand
GGCATAAGCGATGGAGTGCTGCACGAAATCGAGGCGGCCCCAGTCTTTGGCGATGCGCGCGTAAACGGCCTCGAGCTGGCCAGGGACGGCGACATCGCACGGCATGAGGATCGTACTCCCCAGTGCCTCCGCCAGCGGACGCACAAAGGGCTCCGCCTTGGCGTTGAGCCAGGTGATCGCCAGGTCGGCGCCCGCGGCATGGAAATGTCGTGCACAGCCGTACGCGAGGCTGTGCTCGTTGGCGATCCCGATAATGAGGCCCTTCTTGCCGCTCAACCTGGTCATGACAGAATCCTTCATCGAGCCTGGTCTTCGCCGCGTGCGCCGCGTGGCGGTGGCATCCCCGGTTCAGTGCAACACGATGTCCGGCCTGTTGCCCGGCCCGGCGTCCATGAGCCGTCGAGAGGCCGCTGGCGGCTCAATCGGTGCGGCCAGGACCGACGACAGCCGCGTGAGGCGTTCGCCCTCCGCGACGGTCAGGGGATCGCCCGCGCTGGCGATGGCACGCACCTGCTTCAGCAGTTCATTCCGCCGGTCCGCCTCAGTCACGAGGCGCGCCAGCGTGTCGATCGCGCGCTCGGGTTCGGTCTGAAGTAAGAAGAACTGCTCACGCACCAAGGCCTTAAACTCGGCAAGCGACAGGTGCATGAACTGTTGGCGCGCGACGTTCAATGCGAGAGCACAGCGCTGATCGAGGCTCCGATTGGCGGCGATGACATACAGCACCGCTCGGGTCAGCGCCTCGTCGAACCCGCCGGTCTTCAGTTTCGCGGCGTAGGCATCTGATCGGGCCTGACTGACGGCCAACGTTTCGGGCGACATCTCGAGGATCGGCCGCGCGATGCTGTCCCGTCCGACCCCGAGAAGCGACTGGACCATCGGCGAGCCGTAGAATCCGAAGAACATGTGCTCTTGCAACTTGTCACGAGCCGCCTGCCAGGACCCGAGCGCGTTGGTGATTTGCGTCGATGCGAATGTTTGTATCGCGAGGAACGGATTGTCCGCGGCGACCGGCCTGCGTGCCGCCGAAACGACCTCGGCCAATGGCGCCACACAACGCATCCAGGGATTGCTGTCCGCGAACATCGTATAGCTGAGCCTGAGCGGGTTCAGG
Organism: Acetobacteraceae bacterium; assembly: GCA_049519555.1. Classification (GTDB taxonomy): domain Bacteria; phylum Pseudomonadota; class Alphaproteobacteria; order Acetobacterales; family Acetobacteraceae; genus Rhodopila. The sequence goes on along the minus strand of JBEKQQ010000153.1, from coordinate 12,990 downwards.
GCACGAGTCAGGTCCGCCATCGGCTGGTTGGCGAGCGCTCGCACAAAGGGCTGCAGGAAGGCGCGATACAACGACAGGTTCAACTCCGACATTCGCGCCACGGCGGCGAACGCGCGGTCATCCTCGGGGCTGTTGCGTCCGAGCGCCTTTATGTCGTCGAGCGAGCGCGCCTCGAACCGGGCAATCCAATCTCCGGTGACGAAACCGACCGCGGGCACGTTCGCTGGCCGCGGTGAAATGACCATTTCGAACAGGCCGGGCGGGAGACAGTCGATGACGTCCACCAACTGCACGAACTCCTCGTCCTCCTTCGCGCCCACCTTGGAGGAAACGAAGATGGCGAGATGTCCGACCTCCTGGCTCACGCAATACACGATCGTTTGACCGGTGGCGCGAATGGCATCGACGTCCCGATACAAATCGAGGATCCAGCCAAGCGCCTGAGGCGGCGGACTGATGTTGTCCTGTGTCGACGTGAACACGATGATCGGCGAGGTGATCGCGCGCAGGTCAAAGGTCTTACCATCGCTGGAGCGGAGCTGGTCGCGGGTCAACTTGTCGCCGATGAACAGGTTGTCGACCAGGAACTGCAACTCATCGCCGTTCAACTGAATGAAGTCGCCCCACCACTTTTCAAACTTAAGGTAACGATCCGCATCGCTGTCGATATGCGTGTAGACCTCGTATTGTTTGCCCCACAGCCAGTTCGCCGGGTTCAGCATGTCGAAGTTGAGGATCAGGCCGGTGCCGTCGATTTTGCCATTGCCAAAATCGCTGGTCATCGCGGTAAGCCAACTGCCACCGAGTAATCCGCCGGAATAACGCATCGGATTCTTGCCGTGCACGCCCTGCCAGTACGACATCGGCGATCCCGCGACCAGGCAGGGCCCGAACAAATCCGGCCGTAAGATCGCCACCATGAGAGTCTGATAGCCCGCCTGGCAGTTACCAATGGCGAACGCACGCGGTGCGTCTGGATGAAGGTCGGCCACGCGTTCGAAGAAGCTCACCTGTCCCTCGACGACATCAAGGAACTGCTGACCGGGTTCAGGCGTCGCGCCGAAGCCGATGAAATAGACCGGGTGGCCGGCGTCGATCGCGTCGCCGATCTCACTCCGAGGCTTGAATCCGCCGATGCCCGGCCCCTGGCCAGCGCGCGGGTCCACCACCACGACCGGGCGCTTGCTCGGATCAGCCACGACACCCGGCGGCGGAAGGATGCGCGAAAGTGTATAGTTGATTGGCCGGGCCAGCGACTTTCCGTCCATCAGGACCTCATGGCCGAAGCTCAGTACTGTCGCCATCGGGCGCGTGGCGATCTCGATCTCTTCGTTGCCGCGCCGACGCAGCAGATCGAGGAAAAGCACGCAACGCTGGATCGAGTCGACCAGGTAGTCCGGCCAGGTGGCCGCGACCGGATTGGCGGAAGTGGGCAATTGCAGGCTGACTGGTTTGACGTCATATGCCGGCTTCGGCATTGGCATGCCTGTGACTTTCATGGCTTTGCTCCTGCGTGGCCGGCCGCGCGAGAAGCAACGCAATTGTGCCGGGCCGGATGCGCGTTGCAGTGCAGCATATCAGGCGACGGTTCCCACGCGAGGCTCGGAAACTACCTACCGTGGTCGTCCCCACTCGAGTGGAAATGTTCGATCAGGGCTGCCCAGGCGCCCGGATATCACCGTAGTGATTATGGAAGCGCCGCTCATAGTTCCGGTCGACCGTCGTCATCTCGTTGTATTCAGGGCTGCTTTTGACCGTCTGACGATCGACATTCAGGTTCACCAGTCGATCCGGCCAATTGATGTCATGCGTTGAGGCCGGTGAGATCAGGACTTTCCTACCGGGCCACCAGTTCGTCGTATCAACAACCAGATAATGGATGCTCCAGTCGGTCTCTTCCAGAAGGAAGTCCTTGACATGACCGATCTCGCCATCGGTCGCGTGAATGTGATGACCAGTTACTGCCGCGATGCTGCGCAGGTGCGGATCACCATCATTCAGCCTTGTATTGGCGACCTCTCTCTCGCGCTGGCTGGCGCCAAGGGCTTGTGTTCCGACCCAGTCGTCGCCGTTGGAACCGTAGCCGCCCATGAAAAAGCCATCACCCCAATACGGGCGCCATCGGTAATAGCCATAAATGTTGGTTTCATCTTGCCGCGACACTGGCCGATCGGACCCGATTTCCGGGCTCTCCTTGATCTCCTTCATGGTTAATCTGACCGGGAATTCACGTGTCCCCGGATCGGGATGACCCAGGACCGTGGGGGCAGAAGGTCCTTACGGCCCGGGAGCCAATTGCCGGTATCGACAACTAACCAACGCACCACCCAACTGTCATCGGCGAACAAGAAATCGACGACCGTGCCGATCTCACCATCGCTTGCGCGGATCGCGTAGCCCTTGATCCCTGATGCTGTCCACAACATTGCATTCCCCTGTTATGACCGACTGCCTGGTCATGCTCCGGCGGCGTGGTGGCGATCAGACAGCCTCGTGAACCGGCCGATCTGCTTGCACACCAGCATGCACATCCAGACGCGTTGGGTTAACCGTACCCAGGATCGCCTTGGCGCGAGCCACCTCCTCGGCAGTGCCGTGCGCCATCACCAGATAGTCATCCGCGGTCAGATCGGACTCGTATTGAAGGACGCTATCCTTCGGAATACCGATACTGTAGAGCGCCGCGCCGAGCGCGCTCAGCCCGCCAAGCACGACGGCGTTCTCGATCCCCGAGATCACCACGGCGGCCAGATAACCGAGAACGACGACATGCCCGATGACAGGAACGGTCATGAACAGGCCGCCAAGGAACAAGCCCCAGAAACCGCCCCAGAATGCCCCGCGTTTGCCCCAGAATTTGATCCGGTCGCCCATGTTGTAAAAGCCGACCACCTTTTCCTCGGTGTGATATCCTTTGCCGACGAGACTGAGATTCTTCATCGCCAGTCCTGACGCGGCGAGCTTTTTCACGGCCGCTTCGGCGGCATCATGATCCGCGAAGACTGCGATAACTGTGTCGACTTTTGCCATTTGATATCCCTTCGGGATGACGTCGCGCCATGGCGAACGTGATTAGTGCCTGGTTAAACACGAACCAGCGAAAACGATGGCCGTCCGTGGTTCCCAGACCCGTTCAGACAGATCAAAAATACACCGTGGCTGTCCTGCGCGGGTAGAGTCGGAAACTACTCAAACCCAGTCCACGAAATCTGTTACGGAAGCCTCAAACCGCGCTGGGCGGTCCGTCCCTGGTGGTCATTCCGGCCGATCCTCCGGGGCCCGTAACACAGCGGCACCAATCCGTTACAATCCCATTCGTCTGAGTAGTTTCCGACTCTGCCCCTGCCGGTCGCTCACCATTATCGTCGATGCAATCGAGTGGGAACCAGAACATGTCGGCGACTACCGCAATCGCGCCCTCCGCGCGAACCGGACAAACAGGCTTTATCATTGCCTGGGGATTTTGCCTGTTATTCTATTTCGGCCAATACGCTCTCCGGTCAGCACCCGGCGTGATGGTTCCAGAGCTGACGACAGCGTTCGGACTGACGACGCTTGGCGTGAGTTCGCTGGTGGGGTTGTACTATTACACATACTCAACGTTCGCGATCATCGCGGGCGCATCGCTGGACCGTTACGGTCCGAAATACGCGATACCGGTCGGAATACTGCTCACCGCTGTCGGTGCCATCATGTTTGGTCTCGGCTCCGCGAGCGGCGCCGAGGTCGGACGCCTGTTGCAGGGTGCGGGGTCCGCTTTCGCCTTTACCGGCGCGGTCTACCTGGCCAGTCACGGGTTCTCCGCGGCCTGGCTCGCCACCGCGGTCGGCTTTACCCAATGTTTCGGTATGCTTGGTGGCTCCGCCGGGCAGTTCGCCGTCGGCCCGATGATCCACGGTTTGGTCTCCTGGCAACAATTCTGGATTTTCTCCGGCCTCGCTCTCGTGGTCATCGCCGCGGTCGTGCTGATCGCGACGCCGTCGGGACATGACACGCGGCCCTCCGGCGGCGGATCGCTGCTGTCGATGTTCAAGCCCTACAAAGTCGTGCTGAGCAACCCGCAGTCCTGGCTATGCGGTTTTTCGGCCGGACTTCTGTTCTTACCGACAACGATCGGCGACATGATCTGGGGCGTCCCGTTCCTGCGCCAGGGCCTCGACGTCGGGTACGCCACGGCGGTGGATCGCGCGTCGATGATCGCGCTCGGCTGGGTCATCGGCTGTCCGCTTCTGGGCTTCATCGCCGACCGTATCGGGCGCCGGAAGCCTGTGCTGATCGGCGGCGCCCTGCTGATGCTCGTCGCCGCCGCGGTGCTTATCTACATGCCACATTTGATGCCGCCCTATGTGATGGGCCTGCTCCTGGGGCTTGGTTCCGGTGCCGCGATGATCCCCTACACGATCATCAAGGAAGTCAACCCGGACAACGTGAAAGGCAGCGCGACCGGCGCGATCAACTTCGTCGTTTTCGCCATCAGCGCGGTGATAGCGCCGGGTTACGGCTGGCTGCTGACCGACCTGGCCGGTGGTGGCAAGCTCACTCTGGGCGTGTTTCAGGATGCCAGCTGGGCCGGCATCGCGGGCATCGTGCTGGCGATCGTGCTGGCTTGTTTCCTCCGCGAGACCGGCCGCGCCAGCCGGCCGAACGCCAGCATTTCCCTGACCATGAAGGCACGAACATGAGCGACCGCCATCCGGACATGAGCCCTCTGGTCGATATGACCCGCCGACGCGCATCCGGACCAGTCCGTAGCGCCCACCCGATCTATGTCGACCTGTTACCTCCCTGCAACAACGTTTGTCCGGCGGGCGAGGACATCCAGGGATGGCTGGGGCTGGCGCAGGCGGGGAAGTACCGGGAAGCGTGGGAGACGCTGGTGCGGGACAATCCGATGCCGGCCGTTCACGGCCGCGTCTGCTACCATCCTTGCGAAAACGCCTGTAACCGCGGCGAACTCGATCAGCCGGTTGGCATTCATGCAATCGAACGCTTCCTGGGCGATCTGGCCACTCAGGAAGGCTGGGCATTCAAGGTCGCGGCGAAGCCCAGTGGTAAGCGGATTCTGGTGATCGGCGCCGGGCCGAGCGGCTTGTCCGCCGCGTATCACCTCGCCCGTCTCGGCCACGCCGTTGAAATCCACGAAGCGGGACCGGTGGCCGGCGGCATGATGCATTTCGGCATTCCCTCCTACCGTCTGCCCCGAGAAGATCTGATGCGCGAAATCGGCCGGATCGAGGCCATGGGCGTAAAGATCGTCCTCAATCACAAAGTTGAAGACGTTCAGACCGAAATCACCGCCGGAACATTCGATGCCGCGTTCCTCGCGATCGGCGCTGACGTCGGCAAGCATGTCGACATTCCGGCACGCGACGCGGTGCGGGTGCTCGACGCGGTTTCGCTGTTGCACGATGTCGGGACCGGCGAAAAGCCGCTTCTTGGCCGCCGGGTCATCGTTTACGGCGGCGGCAACACCGCAATGGACGCCGCCCGTACCGCCCGCAGACTGGGTGCCGATGAAGCTCTGATCGTCTACCGCCGTGACCGGGCGCATATGCCCGCGCATGGCTTTGAAGCCGACGAGGCGCTCGAAGAAGGCATCAAGATCAAGTGGCTCACTACCATCAAGGAAATCGTCGGAGCCAACCTCACGGTCGAGACGATGACGCTCGATGCCGACGGTCATCCTCAGCCGACCGGAAAGTTCGAGACGCTGCCGGCGGATGCGGTCGTGCTTGCGCTTGGTCAGACGACCGACAGCAAGTTCCTGCGCCACGTGCCGGGAGTGGCATTTGGGAGTGATGGCACGGTGGTCGTCGACACGAACATGATGACCGGACATCCAGGACTTTTCGCCGGCGGTGATGCGATCGCGGGTGAGCGATCGGTCACGATCTCCGTCGGCCACGGCAAACGCGCGGCGCGAAATATCGATGCCTGGCTGCGCGATGCGGTTTACGAGGCGCCGGTCAAGGCGTCCGTTGTGTCCTTCGACATGCTGCATTTGCCGGTCTACAGCGACGCCGATCCGACCCCGCAACGGACGCTGGAAGCCGCCAGACGGATCAGTGGGTTCGAGGAGGTGCTGGGCGGCCTTGATGCGAAAGCGGCGCGGTACGAAGCCCAGAGGTGTCTGTCCTGTGGCAACTGCTTCGAATGCGACAATTGCTACGCGGCTTGCCCGGAAACAGCGATCGTCAGCCTCGGCCCGACTCACGGCTACAAAGTGAACATGGATCTGTGCACCGGCTGTGCCGTGTGCGTCGAGCAATGCCCATGCCACGCGATGGACATGGTGCAGGATATCGCGCCTGCCACCGCGCGCATCATTCCCATCGCATCCTCTGAGGGAGCCGTCCGATGAGCACGCGAACCACGATGGATGGCAACACGGCGGTCGCGCATGTCGCGTATCGGGTGAACGAAGTTTGCGCGATCTTTCCGATCACACCGTCGTCGCCAATGGCCGATGTCGCCGATGAATGGTCGGCCGCGGGGTTGGAAAACATCTGGGGGAATGTGCCGGTCGTGCAGGAGATGCAGGCCGAAGGTGGGGCCGCCGGCGCGTTGCACGGGGCGCTCCAGTCGGGTGCGCTGACGACAACGTTCACGGCCTCACAGGGCCTGATGTTGATGCTGCCGAACATGTTCAAGATCGCCGGAGAACTGAACGCGACGGTCTTCCATGTCGCGTCACGCTCGCTGGCGACTTCGGCACTGTCGATCTTCGGCGATCACGCGGACGTGATGACGACGCGGCCGACGGGCTTCGCGCTGTTGTGCTCGGCCTCGGTGCAGGAAGCACATGATTGCGCCTTGCTCGCGCAGATGGCGACGTTGGCGGCGCGGGTTCCGTTTCTGCATTTCTTCGACGGGTTCAGAACTTCGCACGAGCTGAACACACTGGAGTTGCTGAGCGACGCCGACATCCGATCGATGATCGATGACGATTTGGTGCGCGCCCATCGCGCACGCGGGTTGAGCCCCGAACATCCGTTTATCCGCGGCACCGCGCAGAACCCGGACACGTTCTTTCAGGCGCGCGAGGCGGTCAATCCTTACCATGATCGCGTGCCGGGTATCGTTGAGGCCGCGATGGTTCGATTCGTCGCACGGACGGGCCGACAATATCATTTGTTCGACTATGAAGGGGATCCGGACGCCGAGCGGGTGCTGGTCCTCATGGGGTCGGGGGTTGAAACCGCGCGCGGAGCCGCCGCTGCTCTACGGGAGGCCGGGGAAAAAGTCGGCGTCGTGCAGGTCCGGTTGTTTCGTCCATTCTCCGTCGCGCATTTACTGGCCGCCTTGCCGGAGTCGGTCCGTGCGATCGCGGTGCTCGACCGGACCAAGGAACCGGGCGGAACGGGCGAGCCGTTGTTCCAGGATATCGTGACCGGGCTCGCCGGCGCGGTCGGCCGTGGCGAGCGAGCGACGATGCCACGCGTGATCGGAGGCCGGTACGGGCTGTCATCGAAGGAATTCACCCCCGCGATGGCCAAGGCGGCGTTCGATGAACTAAAGGCGGCGAAGCCCCGGACAAATTTCACTCTTGGAATCGACGACGATGTAGGCCACCTGAGCCTGGCCATCGACGAAGGCTTTCAAATCGAGAAAGACGACGTGACGCGGGCCGTGTTTTATGGCCTTGGCGCTGACGGAACGGTGGGCGCCAACAAGAACAGTGTGAAGATCATCGCGGAGGACGCGGGGCGCTACGCGCAGGGATATTTTGTGTACGACTCGCATAAATCGGGCGCGCAGACGATCTCCCATCTTCGCTTTGGGCCCGAGCCGATCCATGCGCCATATTTGATCGCTCAGGCGGGTTTCGTGGCGGTGCATCAGTTCGTGGCGTTGAAGCGGCAGGATCTGCTGCATGTCGCGGCGCCTGGCGCGACGGTCCTGCTGAATGCGCCCTATCCGGCGGCGGAGGTCTGGGATCGGCTACCTGTCCCGGTGCAGCAGACGTTCATCGACAAGAAGCTGCGCCTCTTCGTCATCGACGCATCGGCGGTCGCGCGCGAGGTCGGCCTGGGTTCGCGGACCAACACGGTGCTGCAAACGTGCTTTTTCGCGATTTCCGGTGTGCTGCCGCGTGAGAAGGCCATAGGCCACATCAAGGAGGCAATCCGGAAAACGTACGAGCACAAAGGGCAGTCTGTCATCGACAAGAACTTCGCCGCGGTCGATGCGACTCTGGCACGGCTGAACGAGGTTCCGGTTCCCGCGAGTGTCACTAGTAAGATCGACATGTCGCTGCTGGTGCCGACTGACGCACCGGATTTCGTCCGTACCGTGACCGCGCGGATTTTCGCCGGACTCGGCGACAAGGTTCCGGTCAGCGCCATACCGGCCGACGGCACCTTTCCGTCCGGCACCGCCGCATTCGAAAAGCGCAATGTGTCGGACAGCGTGCCAGTCTGGCGCGAGGACCTGTGTGTCCAGTGTGGTCAATGTAGCTTCGTCTGCCCGCATAGCGTGATCCGGGCGAAATACTATAACGAAAAGCGGCTGGAAGGAGCTCCAGAAGGTTTCAAATCAGCGCCCGTCAACGCGCGCGGCTATCCCGAGGCACGTTTCACCTTGCAATTCTATGTCGAGGATTGCACGGGGTGCGGTCTTTGCGTTGAGGCTTGCCCGGAAAACAGCCCGCGCGAGGCAGACGTCAAGGCGATCAACATGGCGGACAAGCTGCCGCTGCTAAACGCGGAGCGGGCCAACATCGCGTTCTTCGAAACCCTGCCGGTAAACGATCGTGCGCGCGTGGATTTCGCTGACGTGCGCGGTGTGCAGTTCCTGGAGCCGTTGTTCGAGTTTTCCGGCGCCTGTGGGGGTTGCGGGGAGACGCCCTATCTCAAGCTGCTGAGCCAGTTGTTTGGCGATCGGGCACAGATCGCCAACGCCACAGGCTGCTCGTCGATCTACGGCGGAAACCTGCCGGTCACGCCATGGACCAAGAATGCCGAAGGCCGCGGGCCGGCCTGGTCGAACTCGCTGTTCGAAGATAACGCCGAGTTCGGTCTTGGCTTCCGTCTCGCGGCGGATAAGCATCTGGCGATCGCGTTGTCGTTGCTTGATGGTCTCGCGGATAAGGTTGGGCGGGAGCTCGCGACCGCGATCGCGAAGGCACCACAGATAAAAGAGTCGGAGATTCGCGCGCAGCGGATCAGGGTCGCGCAACTGAAGACCCGGCTATTGAGCATGAAAGAACCCCTCGCGCTCGATCTGCTTTCGGTCGTCGATCACCTGGTCCGGCGCAGTATCTGGATCGTGGGGGGTGACGGATGGGCTTATGATATCGGCTACGGCGGCCTAGACCACGTCCTGGCGAGCGCGCGGAATGTCAATGTTCTCGTGCTGGACACCGAAGTTTATTCCAACACCGGCGGCCAGGCCTCGAAGGCGACGCCACTGGGCGCCGTGGCGAAGTTCGCGGCATCGGGTAAGCGGACGGCGCGCAAGGACCTCGCTTTGCAGGCGATCGCCTATGGCAACGTTTATGTGGCCCAGGTGGCGATGGGTGCCAATCCTCAACACACGTTGCAGGCGTTTCGAGAGGCTGAGGCGTATGATGGGCCATCGCTGATCCTGGCTTACAGCCACTGCATCGCGCATGGCATCGACATGCGGTTCGGTATGAAGCAGCAGGACCTGGCGGCGGCCAGTGGATATTGGCCTCTGTTCCGCTTCAACCCGATGATGCGAACCGTGGGCGAGAATCCGTTTCGCCTTGATTCACCACGTCCACGGATTCCCCTCAAGGAGTATGCCTACAACGAACTTCGTTACAGCTCGCTCGCAAGTTCACGGCCGGAAGACGCGGAAATGCTGCTGACCATGGCGCAGGCGGCGGTTACCGAAAAGTACCGGCAATACGAGGAACTCGCGAGTCGCGATGGTAGCCGGTTTCATCCGGACGTTCGGCAGCGGTCGCAGGAACCGAAAAGCCCATTACCGGGGATGGAGGGCCAAGCCGAGCAGCGACATGCGAAGCCAGTTCTCGTGCCTGGCGAATAACACGGCGGGAGTTCATCATGTTATTGGCGACAAAGTATCTTGGCCTCGAACTCAAAAACCCTCTTGTGGCATCGGCTTCGCCGTTGAACGGCAAGCTCGACAATCTCCGTCGGCTGGAAGACGCCGGGGCCGCCGCGATCGTGTTGCCGTCGCTGTTTCAGGAACAGATCGAAGCCGAAGCTGAAACTGTGGCATCCCGCATCGACGTCTACGCGGGTAGTTCGCCTGAAGCCGCGTCTTACTTCCCCGCCGTGGTCAGTGGCCCGTATGGGGTACGTCCAGACCGGTATCTGGATCTGGTGCGTCGCGCGAAAGATGCGCTTTCCATCCCCGTCATCGCCAGTTTGAACGGATCCTCACGTGCCGGCTGGATCGATTATGCCCGGTTGATCGAGCAGTCAGGCGCGGCGGCGCTCGAGCTGAACCTGTATCATGTGCCGGCCGATCTCATGGAATCAAGCCGCGACGTCGAGACTCGCTATACTGAAATCGTTCAGGCGGTTTCGGCCTCAATTACTTTACCGGTGGCGATCAAGCTCACGCCGTTTCTGAGTTCGGTCGGTCATTTCGCGGCGGTTCTTGTGGAAAACGGCGCGGATGGACTTGTACTGTTCAACCGTATGCTGGAGCCCGACATTGACCTTTCGCGCATGAAGCTAACTGACAGGTTGGAACTGAGCGAGCCCGATGAGATGCGTCTGCCGATGCTCTGGATCGCGATCCTTTCCGGGCGCATCAAGGCATCGTTGGCTGCATCTGGCGGGGTATCCGGGGTCAGTGATGTCGTGAAATACCTTCTTGCCGGAGCCGATGTGGTGATGACCACCTCGGCGTTGTTGCGGTTCGATATCGGATATATGACCGCGTTGGTCGACGGCCTGCGAAGATGGATGGAGGAGCGCGAAGTCGCATCGCTCGACGATATGCGGGGCATGATGAGCTGGCAACGCAGCCGGGATCGTAGTGCTTATACACGCGCGAATTATTTGCGGATTCTCGAGCATTATGTGGCGCCATAGCCGATTCCGGACCATGTTGCCGGACATTCGAGTTATGCCGGCATAGAATTCTTTAGGACCCCCGATTACCGAAATCGGAAAACTTGAATGTGACAGCAGAAGTATCATGCGCAGTACGGGGCGGACGGTACTTCAATTCTGGCTGACGGTTCTTCGCCCGCTGTGCCGCCTTGAACCATCACGTCGGGTTCCCGGATGACCTCGGACTACTTCCATTTGTTTTCGAAGCTTTCCGATCCATTATTCCTTGCCGGCGCGTTCCTGGTGGTGGGGTTCCTGGTGACCCGACTGGTCTTTGGCGATCGCCCGGTCGCGCGGTTCCTCTGCCAACTGACGTCGTTCGCCGCCTTGACCATTATGCTCAAGGTCGCCGGTGTTACGCCATTCACGCCGACGCCGGTAATGGATCAAACGGTCCCCTACGTCACGATCAGCGTGTTCAAAATCGTCTGGTGGTTCGCGGCTTCGTGGTTGCTCGCCGGCTTCGTCCGTGCCGCCCTCGTCTTCAAACGACAACCCGTGGAAACACGCTTCCTGCAGGATGTCTGCGCCGGTTTTATCTACGTCTGTGGTGCCCTCGCGATCGTCAACTACGTCTTCGATATGCCTGTGACCGGCATACTGGCGGCCTCGGGGGTGATCGCTATTGGGCTCGGCCTGGCTCTGCAAAGCACTTTGGGCGATCTTTTCTCGGGTTTGGTTCTGAACCTCGCCAAACCTTATGATCCCGGAGATTGGATAATCCTCGATGGTGGCCTTGAAGGACGGGTCATCGACACCAACTGGCGAGCCACACAGATACTGACGCCCGACAACGATCTCGCTATCGTTCCAAACAGCGTTATCGCCAAGGCGAAGATCGTTAATGCAAGTAAACCGGAAGGGGTTCATGGCCTGACGATCATCATCAGGCTCGATCCATTGGTGGCGCCGTCTACCGGCGTCGCGGTTCTGGAGACGGCGATGCTGAGTTGCAACAGGATCCTTCGGATTCCTCCCTCGTCCGTGATGATCCGCTCTCTGGACGCCGTGGCGCTGGAATGCGAGATGCAGTTTTTTGTCTACCTGATCGAGCAGGCTCCCAATGCCCGGAATGAAGTGTTTGATCTGGTGTTCCGGCATTGCGCTTCGGCGGGCATACGTGTGGCACCTCCGTCCAGCAGCATGTTGACACTGCCACCGCGAGGGGCCCGGCGGGATATTTCGGAAATACCCCGTCAGATTCTGGAACACTTGCCGATCTTCGCATCTCTCTCAGATAACGAGCGGCTTGCGCTGGCCCCAAAGATGAAACGAAAAACCTACAAGGCCGGGGATGTTCTGGTCGAGCAGGGTGCCCGGCTCCCGGCGCTGCTCATCCTTACGTCCGGAGTTCTGGCCGCGCTGCAGCAACACGACGATAGCGAAACGGAGGTGTTGCGGCTTGCTCCCGGAGACTGCCTGGGTCAGGCCAGCGTGCTAACCGGCGCTGCCGCGACATTTAAGGTCATGGCTCTGACGAAGGCAGTCATCTACGAAATCACCAAGGAGGATCTTGCGCCAATTCTCAAGGAACGACCTGCCATCGCCATGGAGCTTGGCCAAATTCTGGCGGCGCGGGAGGCTACCGGAAAATCACGCGCCGAAGCGATTTCAGAAGCCGACAAGCAAAGTCCAAATCTGGCCGCGCGGTTGACCGATCGCATGAAGGTTCTTTTCGGACTCGAATGATCGTAAATCTGCGCTGCGGTCCACTGGCTAGCCATGGTCTATCGCGCCATCATTTCATGGCACCTGAAAAGCGCAGTGTCGCGGCGGCTTGAGACAATTCCGGGTATCGGCGTGCTTACGACGACCGCCATTGTGATTTACGCTGGCGTGTTGAAATCGGGCCGTCAGGTCGCGGCCTGGATCGGGTTGACACCGCGCCTAAACGGGACGGGAGGCAAGGTCGGGCTCGGACGCATCTCTAAGGCGG
>JBEKQQ010000152.1:0-14105 GCA_049519555.1 Acetobacteraceae bacterium | reverse complement strand
CTGCCGCCGCATGTCATCGAACGCGCCAAGGACTGCATCACCGATACGGTTGCGGTCATTGTCCTAGGCAACGCGTTGCCCTGGAGCCAGATCATTTGCCGTTACGCCCAGAGCATCGGGCTCGGTGGACGCAGCCGTATTCTGGGTTTTCGCGGGCCGACGTTGCATGCAGCGGCCGCGGCTCTGGCCAACGGCACGCTGGCGCATGCGTTCGAGTCAGACAATCTGACCAAACCCGGCGCCGGCGTGCATCCCGGTGCGACGTTGTTGCCACCGGGCCTCGCGGTGGCGCAGGAGCATGGTTGTTCCGGGCGACAATTGATCACCGCCGTGGTGGCCGGGTTCGAGGTGATGTATCGGATCGGCTACGCCACCAAACACAGTAACGAGCGGCGGGGCTTTCATGCCCCCGGCACCACCGGCCCGTTCGGCGCTGCGATTGCCGCTGGTGTGCTTCTGGGCCTGGATGCGGCACAGATGACCAATGCTCTGGGCATCGCGGGCTCGCTGGCGGGTGGGCTGATGGAGTTTGCCCGCTCCGGTACCGGTGCAATGGTGAAACGGCTGCATCTGGGGCGAGCGTCGGAGAGTGGCGTGGTGGCCGCTTGTCTTGCCGCCGACGGGTTCACCGGACCCTCCAGCGTGTTGGAGGGTGAGGCGGGGTTTCTGAAAGTATTCTGCACCGAATGGGACGTGGCGGATCTGACGCGCGGGTTGGGCAGCGAATACAAGACAATGAATTTGTGCCTGAAACGGTTTCCCGTGCACATGACGGCGCAGACCGGTGTGCAGGCGATCCTGGGGTTGCAGCAAGAGCACGGGTTTACCGGCGCCGACGTCGACCGGGTGACGGTGGCGGGGAACGAGCGGATGGCGACCATCAACAACATTGCCAACCCCACCGACATCATGATGGCGCAATATTCCATTCCGTTTTGTGTCGCATTGGCATTGTTCCGTGACCCGCGCGACCCGGCCTCGTTCGATGACTCGGCACTGAACGACGCGGCAATCCGGGCGATGTGTGGTCGGGTTTCGGTCGTCGTGGCCGACCCGCCGACCAAGGTGGCGGGGGCGAGTATCGTAACGGTACAGTTGAAAAACGGACGGTTGTTAAGCAAGGAAGTCGAGGAATTTAATGGCACGCCGGCCCGCCCGTTGGACCGGGCGGAATTGAAGGACAAATTCATGACGTTGACGCGTGCCCGCTATGGCGCGGCGGCGGCCGAGCTGTTCGAACGGTTGCAGGGCCTGGAGAATGAGGTCGAACTCGGCTGGATCGGGGCATAAGTCGCAACTGCCGGCACGGAGTTGGTTCGTGCTGGAAGAATATCCAGAAACCATCGGGAGGAAATGGGAATGGGTCGGTCCTGGCTGAGGGGTGCCTTCGTGGCGTTGGTTGCTGTTTGCGCCTTGGGTGTATCTCCCGAAGCCCGGGGAGAGCCGGGATGGAAAATGGCGGCGCCGTTGCCAAAGGCGATCGGCGAGATCGAGGCCGCGACCGTGAACGGCAAGATCTACGTGCTGTCGGGCCTCGATAACCGGCCGGGAGTCGTTTCGCCGACCGGCTATAACTGGTGCTATGACCCTGCGACCAATGCCTGGACCGACCGCAAGCCCATGCCGGTGCCGGCGCACCACATTATGGTCGCCACGTGGAACGACAAGATTTATGTCTTTGGCGGATTTGTGCGTCCGCCATCGGTTTTGGCCTGGCAACCGATCGATCGTGCGTGGGAATATGACCCGGCAACCGATAGCTGGAAGGAACTTGCGCCGATGCCGACGCCACGTGGCGCCGGACAGGCTGTCGAGGTCGGCAGCAAAATCTATGTCATTGGCGGCGTACGATCCAACAGGCCTGGCGATGCAGGCGCACCGATCCCGTTGGGTTCCACCGATCAGCTGGTACTCGGTACGGTCGAGGAATACGATCCGGCGACCAATCAGTGGCGTGCGCGCTCACCCATGCCTACCGCGCGCAACCACTTCTTTGCCGGCGCGGTGGGCGGCAAGATCTATGCGGTCGATGGCCGGATCGGAACGGTCTTCGTAACAAAATCCGACACCATCGACCTTGTCGACTCCTACGACCCCACCACCGATCACTGGGCTTTTGCATCGCGTGCACCAACCACTCGCGGCGATGTCACCGGCGGTGAGCATGACGGACTGCTGTACGTCGCCGGCGGAGAGTTTCAGGACTTCCAGCGCAAGATGACGTTCTGGGCGGTCGAGGTGTTCAATCCAAAGACCGGCGGCTGGTCTGCTCTGCCGCATGTGCTGGTCGCACGCCACGGCTTTGCGGCGGCCTTCATCGGCGCGAAGCTGCATGTCATGGGTGGCGGCTTTCAATCGGACGGCATGCCGGGCGTCGATCCGACCACGGCAACCCACGAGGTGATCGATCTCGACGAGAAATGAACCGCGTCAGAGCAGGAGAGCTACGGTCATTGCAAGCGCAGCGAAGCAATCTGCCAGTCTGCACTGACGGAGATTGCTGGCCCCGGACAAACCGGGGCACCACTTCGCGTCTCGCAATGACGGCGGAGATGTGTTGCATTTCAACGCTTCTGGATACCCCATTCGACCGGCGATACCGCAAACAATCGAGGCCGCTCAATCCATCGGTTCCAGCCGCACAATCGAGGCGCCGTGATTGCTGCCGACCCAAAACGACACTGGTGTCGTGCGGTCATCGACAAACGAGCGCCGCATGTTGGTATGCCTTGGCAACAAGTATTCGGTGAAAGTGCCGGACCGCGGATTGAGCCGCTCCACCCGATCCGCCTGCATCGAGCCGGCCCACACATCGCCATTGCGGTCCGCAACGACGTCGTACGGGAAATACCACGGCGTCGGCGGCGTCCATTCGCGGAAGGTCAACGTGTTTGTATCGAACATGCCGATCTTGTCGGCGCGGAATTCACCGAACCAGAGCTTGCCAGTGTCATCCAACGCGCCACGCCGCGGTGCCGAGTTGAGCGTCGGTGTCGGCCATGTTGTGACCGCTCCGGTTTTTGCGTCGACCCGGCCAATGTCACCGCGTCCGAAAACCGTGAAATATACATCGTTCTCTGGATCGCTGGAGATGTCATAAAGGTTCGGGCTGGGGATCGGGAACGGCTGGAACACCTCGTAGTTGCCGCTGGCGACATCGAGTCGATATATCGAATAGGTGCCGGAGTCCTCAATCCACACCTTGCCATCGACATTGAGATGCGTCGGTTCCACCTCGGTGGTCTGGACGTAGTCCTTGTTGCGCTCAGGCGGCACCGGGAAAATTCGAAATGTCGCCGTTTTCGGGTCAAACCGTGCGACCGCGGCCTGATAGGCCATTCCAATCCAAATGTTGCCGTCGGGATCGGCTCGCAGCGCCAACGATCCTTTCGGCGAGGCCGGTTTCAATGTCGGCAATGGATACTCGACAGTCTTGCCTGTCGTCGGGTCGAGCCTGCCGAAAATTTGTTCGGCGAAACTGTCGTACCACACCGTGCCGTCAGGCGTGACGATCACGTCATGCGGCATCCGCGTCGGTTCGGGAAGATCATATTCCGTAATGACCACATGCGTCGCCCGGCCGGACGGTCGATGGAAGGTCTTCAGCGGAAAATTCCAGGTGCCCGCCGCAGTCATCGTGACGCTCGCGAGATATTCAGCCTGCTTCCGTATCGCCTCGCGCCGCTTCTCCAGTGCGAACTCACCTTGATTGGCGACCCGATCGGCGAGCAATCGTTGCGGCAGTAACAGTGACGACGCAGCCGAGTAATGACTCATGCGCTCCTGCACGGTCACAAACTCGTCCAGCGAATGCTGTGAGTACAGCGGTTGATGCAGGCTGTGGCAGCTCGCACAATTCTGCAGGAATTGCTTTTGTGCCGGATCGCCCGGCAGACTTTCCATCCACTCCGCATTGGTCAGTTGCGCCGCCAGATCGCTGGTCTTGTGCAACGTCAGGTCAATGGTTACCGGCAGCTCCGCCGTAACGTTCGCCGTGGCAACCCCGGAAAGATCGTATCCGACGGCACGGATCGCCAAATCATACTGCCCCGGCTTCAATCGCGCGCTGGGAAATGCATATTGGCCCGAAACGTCGCTGACCACCGTTACGGTGATATTCGATCCCGCGCTGTGCGCGCTCACCAGAACGCCTTCCATGCCGCCCTCTTCGGTTGAGCTGACATGACCAGTAAGTGCCACGCCGGGTTGCGACCAGGCAGTTCCCGCCCATGGCAGAAATGCCAGCGCGCAACTGATCCGCAATGCAATCGCTCGCAACGCCATGCGTTTCCTCCATTCTTCTCGCTATACGAAGGAAGCACCCGCGCGCCATTGACGCAACCGCGGCCTCAGTGCCGCACGTCGATCCAGTCATCGGTGAATGGCCGGCGCAGGAACGTTGCCCAAACGAAGTTCATCGAATAGCGCAACCCGATCCGCCACAACCCTTCCTCGACCAGCCGCCGGCCTGACGACAAGGCGGGAAGTCGGAAGGTGAACTTCACGCCGCCGACCGCATGCAGCCGGCGAGCCAGATCGGTATCCTCGCCATAAAAGCTGAACAACGGATTATAACCGCCGATCTGCTCCAGTGCCGCCCGGTCCACAACAAAATTGCCGCCTTGCAACATTGAACCGACACGCAACACGAACCGGTTGAGGATATAAAACCCGTAACCCATGATATAAAATGCGCGTACCGCGGCGCGGGCGCTTTTGGACACATCGTAATAAATATACGGGCCACTGAGCGCGACCAAATCGGGATGCCGGCGAAACTCCTGCAGCACGCGGTTCAACCATCCGGGGGTGACGATTGTGTCGGCATCGACATTGGCAACCAACTTGCCGCTGGCGCGCTGAAACCCGGCCCGCCTGGCCTGCACCAACCCCTTCTGCGGTTCGTTGACCACGATGATTCCGGGGAACGCGGCGGCTACATCCGCGGTCGCGTCGGTGCTTGCATTGTTCACGACAATGACCTCCGCCGCGCAGCCGGATCGATCTATCTCGGATAAAATCGCAGTCAGCGTCCTCGCCAGATGCTTCTCTTCATTATACGCCGGCACCACGAAGCTGATCGCCTTTTGCTCGTTCACGCGATTGATCCCTGTCAAGCACCGACCGGTAGAGCACTTCCCACTCATCGGTGACCGTTTCAACGCCATATCTTTCGACCGAGCGGCGGCCAGCCGCACCCAACCGGCGCCGCCAATCCGGCGAACCCAACAACTCCGAGAAAGCGGCTGCGAGTCGCGCAGAATCGTGCAGCTCCACCAGGACACCATTGTCTGGGCTTACAAACTCCGGCAAGGCTCTGCTGTTGGCGGCGACCACGGCCGCGCCACAGGCCATCGCTTGCAACAGCGCCATACTCTGGGTTTCGCTGGTGCTCGGCATCGCGAAAATGTCACTGATTTGTAGTAATCGCGCGAGGTTCTCGGGCGCCAAGGTGCCGAGGAACCGTACCCGTTCGCCGATCCGTAATTCCGCGGCGAGCGCCCGCAGCATCGGCTCATGTGCGCCGTGTCCGGCAATCGCCAGGTCAGCGGCGATGCCCTGGTCGCGCAACGCGGCGATGGCGTGCAGGATGACCTCGATATTCTTCTCAGGCCCAAGCCGACCGGCATAGGTTATGGTCGGGCCAGGCAGTCCAAACCGCGCGCACAGCTCCTGCCGTTCGGCCTCGGCCACAGATGTGAACAACGCGATGTCGATCGGATTGGAGACGACACGATGCGGCCGTCGCAGCCGCTCCATGCCGAGTTCCTCGAACACTGAGCGGGACGGCGCCGTCACCTGATCGCAGCGGTTGTAGTACCACATCACATATGCGGCGGCGCGATCGACACTGACCGGGATATGCGGGCCGAACCCGGCGATGGTGGTGTGATTGGTCCCAACCACGTGGATTCCGAAAACCGCGCCGGCCAGCACCGCTTCAAGGCCAATCCCAAAAAACGAATGGGTGTGGATGATGTCGGGCCTCGCCGGCCCAGAAAGAGCCGCCAGCACCAGCGGGGAAGGCAGCGCCACACGCGACTGCCGCGTCGAACTCGGAAACGGTAGCGATACGCTCCGGTGAATGCGAACGTTGGCGCCAAGATCATGGTCGCGCACGCTGGCGTTGACCCGGCGATAATCACCGGCGGCATAGCGTGGCGCGTGGATGTCGATGGTGTGACCGCGCAAGCCCAGTGAACGGGCCGTGATGGCGATGGAGTCCTGGATGCCACCCAGTTCGGGAAAGAAATAATCAGTGAAGACGGCGATCTTCATGAGCGGACCCTGATGAGGCCGGCGCGGCGGATGATCAGCATTATGGCGCACAGGCCCAAAAGGCACAGCATGATCGCTACCAGGATCGCATGGCGTTCGAAGAACAGGTAATCGCGACCGGCGAAATACCCGACGCCGAACAACACCGCGGTCTTGGGAATTGAGGCAATCAGGTTCACCAATAAGAATTGCCCCAAAGGCACGCGCAACATGCCGCTGCCGGTCAGCACGAGGAAGCCGATGGAATGTGTCCATTTGCCGATCAACAGCATTTTGCTGGCATTCTGCACGAGGTCGCGCTGCAACTCCGGGCTCGGGACGCAACGCACGCCGAAGCGCGCGCTCAGGCGCGCGAGTGGTGATCCGGCGGTGCGTCCCACCCAGTAGTAGATCAAATCGCCGATCACGTCGCCGCAGATCAACAGGGATAAAGCCCAGTACCAGGCGAAGTAATCCCGCGCCGCGAGGAAGCCGGTGATCACGGTGACGATTGGCCCCTCGATCACCGCCAGCGGTAAAATCAGTGCACTGCCATGGGCGATCAGGAAACTGTCGATGGTCACAGGGTGGTCACAACCGCTCGTAATGGACGGTCGAGCCGTCCTTGATTGGTACTGCCATGCCAGCCCACATGTCGGTCTTGTCATACCAGAGGTCCACGTTGAATGGACCGCTCAGATTGTAATGCTCTGCTGCAATGGTGCGGCCGGAGGCGAGCGCAATGGTCTCCGGCGGGTGCGCCTCGACTTTCGGACGCAGCAACACGCCGTCTTCCAGACTGACCATCGGCATACCCAGGGCATGCTTGTTCCAGTAGGAGGTCGCGCCCACTGGCTCCGGCGCGACGTAGCGCTCGGTCTTGCTGCCGGTTACCACAAACCCTTCCGGGCTGCGTTGCGCCTTGACCCATTCATGCTGGCCGTTCTTGTCGGTTTCACCGTTCAGGCTGACCAACGTGTCGCCCGACCAAACCTCCACGACACGGTGCGTATAGCGGACGAGGGGGATCGATACGAGGGTCACCAAAGCATCCACCGCAATCCGGACGGCCAGTTGATCGCCGTCGCGCTCGAAGGTGGCGGTGTGATGCCCGATCTCGTCGCCGTGACGGATGAGGCGGAAGGCCAGCGTGTTGCCGGGTGGCACCGGTAGGGCAGCGTCCGCCTGGCGCGCGGCGGCGCTCGCCATCGTCACCAGCAGCGCACGTCTGCTGATCACCAGCGAATCCGCGTGTTGAATGCCTGATTGCGGCGGTTCATGGCGCCCCGGGTAAACCGGGCGGCGGGAAGCATCAACCCCGGGAGCCGGTTGGAAGGTGGGGGTCAGTCGCCGTGCAGGACGAGCTTGTCTCCGTCGGTGCTGAACCCCGCCAAGGTCGCCATGAACGATTGACCAAGGAGCGTGATTCCCAATACGCCCGGCCTGGCAACAGCGCCCTCGACATTGGTTCGCGTGATGTTGCCGACCTTGATCACTTTGATCACCACAGGCGCGACTGCCATACGCCCGTTGGCGGTCGCGGTTTGTGCCGAATAGTTGAGCGTCGAAAGGTCGATCCCAGCGTGCGCTGCATCCTCCGCGCGCAGCAGGATGTTCGAGGCGCCAGTGTCGAACACCATATGGACATCGGCACCGTTGACTTCGGTGTCGAAGTAGAAATGCCCGTGGTTGCGCGTGGTGATCGCGACATCGTGCGATGACGCCTGGACCGGGCGATCGATCGAAGGCAGCTGCCCCTGTGCCAGACGGATCGCGTTGTCAGCTGGCATGCGTTGCGTTGGTGCGGTGGATATCGACTGCCGGGCTTTGGCGAGAGGTGCTCCGGCCGGGGCCAGCAGCACCAACGACAAAAGCGAGACAGCGACGGCTTTCATGGTTTCTCTCCAACGCCCAGGCGGTAGTTGTGGCATGACAGGTTCATACACGGATGGCGCGTCCCCGGTCGTTACCGAAGCCGTCCAAACTTGTGGCGCACCAGCATAACAGGCGGCGTGGAAAGATTCAAACGCATTACCAGAGTGCAACGGGTCAAACCCGGGCTGCGCAACCCGGGTTTGACATCTCGGAAACCTTGGGCATCCTTATATCAGCGCCGTACGGTTCCGACCGGGCGAAGAACACCTGGGAGGATAAGATGTCCGGCATTGGTCCGTCACGTCAGCTTCGACGCATGCAGTGGGTTGCGATCATTCTCGTAACCGCCGCGATTGCCCTCAACTACATGGACCGCTCGACTCTGGCGATCGGTAATCTGAGGATCCGCCAGGAATTCGGCATAAGTGCCACCGCCATTGGCGCCCTCGGCTCTGCCTGGGCGCTGACTTATGGGTTCGCCCAGTTGCCGTCGGGATATCTGCTGGATCGGATAGGGCCGAAGTATTTGGTTGGTGCGGCCATGGTCCTGTGGTCATTGTGCCAGGCCGCCGGCGGGATCGCCAGCACGTATTTTCTACTGATGCTGTCACGCATCGGCCTCGGCGCAACCGAGGCACCGTGCTTTCCCTCGGCCACGCGTTCGGTCAGCGACTGGTTCGATGTCAAACATCGCGGCACGCCGAGCGGGGTGTACACATCGGGCGCCTATATTGGCCCGACGATAGCGCCGCCGATCCTGACCGGGCTGATGCTCGCGTTCAATTGGCGGGTGATGTTCATCGTCATGGGTCTGGCAGGGGTCCTGGCCGCCGTGCTTTGGATGCTGATCTATCGCGACCCGCGAGCACAGGTGTTGCAACCGCAGGATGAAGAATATCTGCGGGCAAATCGCGACGCCAAATCAGCTGTTTCGCTGCGGCAATGGACTTCGCTGTTCCGCTTCCGCGCAATGTGGGCGTTGATGCTGGGCGCGTTTTGCACCGGCTATATCACCTGGATGTATCAGACCTGGCTGCCGGCCTATCTTGAGATGCAGCAGCATATCAGCATTGCCAAGACCGGGTTCCTGGCCTCGGTGCCGTTGGTCAGCGCGTTTTTCGGCGCGCTCGCCGGAGGCTGGCTTTCCGATCAGCTGGTTAAACGCGGCGTGGATCAGGTCGCCAGCCGCCGCCGGCCGTTGATCCTGGGGTTGGTCGCCTCGGCCGCACTGACCGGGCTGGCAGCGAACGCCTCCAGTGCCGGTGCGGCGATCATCTATATCGCGCTGTCGATGTTCTTCATGCAGTTTGGCATAACCTGCAAATGGATCCTGGTGACGGTGGTGACGCCTCAGGCGTATTGCGCATCAGCCGCCAGCAATCAGAACTTCGCCGGTTTCCTCGGCGGCACGTTGTCGCCGATCCTGACCGGATTTATCGTCGACGAGACCGGTTCGTTCGTCGTGGCGCTGGCGATCGGCGCGATCATTACGCTGATTGGTGCAGCGATCTTTCAGTTCATGATGACCACGGTGATCGACGAGGGCGAACTGGAGAAATACGCCGTCGTGGCGGCCTGATTGCGGCGGCGGCCTGACCGCGGTTCCTGCCAACGCGTTGACTCGGCTCGTTGTATCCAATAGGGTATGACGATTCGCGGCAACCAGCAATCTGACGGCTGAGGTGGGACATTCTCGGCGGCGATGTGCTGCGCTCCGCAAGTCAGAAGGAGCCGCCTAATGAACTATTTCGAATCCAACCTCAAGGTTGTCGGCACGCGACCGATTCGTCCGGATGGGGTCGACAAGGTCATCGGTCGCGCTATATTCGCCGCCGATACGCGGGCGGCCGGCATGTTGTGGGGCAAAATCAAACGCAGCCCGCATGCACACGCCAAAATCCTGTCGATCGACACCAGTGCCGCGGAGGCGCTGCCGGGTGTCAAAGCGGTCGTCACCGCGGCGAATTTCCCCGAAATCACCTCGGAAGAGGCATTCGTCGGCGAAGGCCCGATGAATTTCCGTGACCTGTCACGCAACATCATGGCGCGCGACAAGGCGCTGTATGAAGGTCATGCCGTCGCCGCGGTGGCCGCCATGACCCAGGAGATCGCCAGTCAGGCGCTTGAGCTGATCAATGTGAAGTACGAGGTGTTGCCGTTCGTGATCGACGTCGATGAGGCGATGGCGCCGGACGCGCCGATCCTGCACGAGGATCTGTTCACCGCAGGCGTCGATCCGAAGCCGAACGCACCATCCAATATCGCGAAAGTCGTCACCTTCAAGAAGGGCGACATCGAAGCGGGATTCAGGGAAGCAGAAGTTATCGTCGAAGGCCGCTACACAACGCAGCCGGTGCACCAGGGCTATATTGAGCCGCATGCCTGCCTGGCGACCTGGTTGCCGGACGGTCAGATCAGCATTCATGCCTCGAGCCAGGGGCACTTCATGATTCGGGCGTATACGGCGAAGCTGCTCGGCATCGACATGGCGAACATTCGGGTGAACCCGGCGGAGATCGGCGGTGGCTTCGGTGGCAAGACGCTGATCTACCTGGAGCCGGTGGCGGTCATGCTGTCGAAAATGGCCGGCAAATCGGTCAAGATACAGATGACGCGGGATGAGGTGTTTCGTGGTTCCGGTCCGACGTCGGGTGCGTCGATGGATGTGAAGATCGGCGCGATGAAAGACGGGACAATCGTCGCAGCGCAACAGGTGTTGAAGTTCCAGGCGGGCGCCTTCCCTGGTTCGCCGATCGGTCCCGGTTGCATGTGCGGCTTCGCGCTGTATGACCTGCCGAATGTCACGGTCGTAGGCTATGACGTGGTTAGCAACCGGCCGAAAGTCGCGGCCTATCGCGCGCCCGGTGCGCCGATCACGTCGTTCGCGGTGGAAAGCTTGTTGGACGATCTGGCGCGGAAGCTGAACATGGATCCGCTGACGCTGCGCGTTAAGAATGCGGCGAAGAACGGGACGAAAACCCATTACGGTGTCAGCCATACCAATATCGGCTTCGAGCAGGTACTGGCGGCGGTGCAGAGCCATCCGCATTGGAAAACCCCGGTCAAGGAAGGCCATGGCCGTGGTTTGGCGTGCGGCTTCTGGTTTAATATCGGCGGCGAATCCAGCGCCAATGTCCATGTCAACGAGGACGGCTCGGTGACAGTGGCGACCGGCAGTCCGGACATCGGCGGCTCGCGCGCGTCGATGGGGATGATGGTGGCCGAAGTGCTTGGCATCCCGGCGAACCGGGTGCGCGCCACCGTTGCAGACACCGCCTCGATCGGGTTTACCCACGTGACCGGAGGGTCGCGCGTGACCTTCGCTACCGGCATGGCGGCAACCCAGGCGGCCGAGAAGGTCGTCGAGGACCTGAAGAAGCGCGCTGCCATGATCTGGGAAATCCCGGTCGAGGCGGTGGAATGGAAGGACGGCAAGGCGTTTCCTGCCGGCTCCAATGCCGGTGCGTTTGATCCGTTGGACCTGCCGGCGATTGCGCTGAAGGCAGCGAAGACGGGGGGGCCGGTGAGTGCGGAGGTGTCGCTTAATGCACAGGGCGCCGGGGCAGGTTTTGGCATCCATGTCTGCGACGTGAGTGTGGACAAGGAGACCGGCCACGTCACGATCGAGCGGTACACCGCGTTCCAGGATGTCGGTAAGGCGATCCATCCCAGCTACGTCGAGGGCCAGATTCAGGGCGGTGCAGTGCAAGGCATCGGTTGGGCTTTGAGCGAAGAGTACATCTATAATTCCAAAGGTCAGCTCGATAATCCCGGCTTTCTGGATTATCGTTGCCCAGTGGCATCGGATGTACCGATGATCGAGGCAGTGCTGGTGGAGGTGCCAAATCCGCGCCATCCGTTCGGTGCGCGCGGCGTGGGGGAGGTGCCGATCGTTCCGCCAATGGCAGCGATCGGTAATGCCATTCGTTCCGCCACTGGGCTGCGCATGCCGGACCTGCCGATTTCGCCACCGAAGCTGCGGGCTGCGATCGACGCAATGTGAGAACTCGGGCGGCGGGCGTACCCGCCGCCCAGATCTGTTACACGGTCAGATGTGAGACGTTCTTGACAACCGTGTAGCACTGTAATCCTTCAACGCCGCCCTCACGTCCGATACCACTGTCTTTCACGCCACCGAACGGTGTTTCGGAACTCGAAGCGACCAGGTGGTTGATTGACAGATTGCCGACCTCAACCCCTTCGGCCAGCCGGTCGGCGTTGCGAGCGTTGTTGGTGAAGGCGTAGCCAGCCAGGCCGTATGGCACGGAATTCGCCTTCTCAATCGCTTCATCCAAACTGCGAACCCGGCTTAACAGCGCCAACGGGCCGAACGGTTCCTCGTGCATCGCCCGCGCATCGTCCGGCATATCGGCCAGCACGGTCAGCGGGAAATAGTAGCCGCGATTGCCGATCCTCGTGCCGCCGGCTGCGACACGTGCGCCTTTGGCAGTGGCATCGGCGACCAACATCTCCATCGCTGCAATCCGCCGTTCATTGGCGAGCGGTCCCATCTGGTTGGCCGGATCCAGTCCGTTGCCAATTTTCATCGCTGCCGCTTTCTCGGCGAACGATACAGTGAACTGGTCGTAGATTTTGTCTTCAACGAAGAAGCGTGTCGGCGACACGCAAACCTGCCCGGCGTTGCGCGATTTGCCAACGGCCGAGGCCGCCGCGGTCGATACCGGATCGACATCGTCGCAAACGATCACCGGTGAGTGCCCGCCCAGTTCCATGATGACGGGCTTCATATGGGCGCCGGCCATGGCGGAGAGATGCTTCCCCACCGGCACCGAACCAGTGAACGTCACCAACCGCACGGATGGTTGCGGGATCAGATATTCCGAGATATCGGACGGCTTGCCGAACACTAAATTCAACACGCCCGGCGGCAGGCCGGCATCGTGGAAAGCCTGCACCAGTTGCACCGCACCAGCTGGCGTTTCCTCCGACGCCTTCAGGATGATCGAGCAGCCGGCTGCCAGCGCACCACCGACCTTGCGAGCCGGCGAACTCATCGGGAAGTTCCAGGGAGAGAACGCGGCGACCACGCCGATCGGTTGACGCAGCACGGAATGTCGCATGCCCGGTTCGCTCGGGATGATCCGCCCATATACGCGCCGACCCTCCTGGGCGTCCCACTCCATGATTTCGCAGCCCCGCAGGATCTCCAACCGTGATTGGGCGATCGGTTTGCCTTGCTCCAGGGTCATGGCGTACGCCATTTCCTCAACACGTTCGCGCATCAGTTTCGTGGCCGCGAAGATCATGTCGGCACGTTTTGCCGGCGAGATGCGCGACCAGACGCGGAACCCATGCTCGGCCGCGGCCAGCGCGTGATCCAGATCGGCACGGGTGGCATGCGGAACGGTGCCGAGAATGGATTCATCGTGCGGATTGATGACCGGCGCACCCTCGGCGGTCTTCCATTCGCCACCGATATAAAGCTTCAGTTGCGGATATGATGGCATTTGCTGTCCTTTCGACAGGATGCCCCTCCCGGAAATGGGAGGGGCACGCGATACAGGCGTTCAGTCGGTCTTGATCCACACCGACTTCGTGTTGAGATATTCTTCCAGGTGCTGCACGCCGGACTCACGGCCATAGCCGCTCATCTTGTAGCCGCCGAACGGCACCGCCGGGTCCATCGCCTGATAGCAGTTGATCCACACCGATCCGGCACGAATGCTCCTCGCCAATTTGTGCGCTTTGCCAACGTCGCGCGTCCACACGCCGGAGCCCAGACCGAACTGAGTCTTGTTGCCCCGCTCGATGACTTCCTCAATATCCGTAAACGGAATCGCCGAGATCACCGGCCCGAAAATCTCCTCCTGGGCTATTCTCATATTGTCACGAACACCCGCGAAAACCGTTGGCGGCACGAAATAGCCTTTCGCCATATCGCCCTCGGTCAAACGTTCACCGCCGGACAACGGCCTGGCGCCTTCCTGCCGGCCGATGGCCAGATAGCCGGT
>JBEKQQ010000151.1:0-14726 GCA_049519555.1 Acetobacteraceae bacterium | reverse complement strand
CAGCCTCGCCCGCTGGATTTCCTCGGACGATCGCGCGGCACTGGCGAAATTCATGGATGAAAACCGCAGTGCGATCTGCGACGATGTCGACGGCGATCCGGTATTCCTGGCGACGTCGGCATTCATGATGCGACGGGCAGAGGAGCTGGCACCCAAACTGACTTTTCGAGACATCAAGGACGTCCGGGTGGAAAAACTCGCGGCATAAGCAGCCTGCATGGGCCAGCTTGACCGGATCACCCGGCACGGCAAAGTGTGACAACACATAGCCCGACCAAGCCGGGCCCAATCAGCAATGCAGGGGGTTCATGGTGGCGGGGTTGTACTACGAGGAATTTTCGGTCGGCCAGGAATTCGATCACCCGTGGACGCGCACCGTCACGGAAATGGACAACGTGCTGTTCACCACAATGACCATGAACGTGCAGCCGCTGCATCTTGACGCCGACTTCGCCGCCAAAACGGAATTCGGCAAGCCGTTGGTCAATTCCATTTTCACTCTGGGGCTCATGGTCGGCGTATCGGTCAATGACACGACCATCGGCACCACAGTCGGCAACCTGGGTTTTTCCGACGTCCGCTTTCCCAAACCGGTATTCGCCGGTGACACGCTCCGCTCCCGCACCAAGGTGCTGACGATCCGGGAAAGCCGGTCGCGCCCCGATGTCGGCATCGTCGAGTTCGAGCACACCTGCTGGAACCAACGGGGCGAGATGGTCGCGATCTGCCGCCGCCAGGCAATGATGCGCAAGAAGCCCAAAGTCTGATGCGGATTTTTCTTTTTCTGGTCGTCCTGCTGGCGGCGATGCCGGTCTGGGCGCAGGCTCCTGGCCCACCTGCCGTCGGCGTAGTGACGGTCGCGCCGGCGACCATCACCGAAACCTCCGAATTCGTGGGCCGGGTGCAGGCCATCCAGCGGGTGGCGCTGAACGCCCGCGTCACTGCATTCCTGGAGCAACGTCTGTTCACCGAAGGCACCGAGGTCCACGCCGGCGACCTGCTCTACAAGCTGGAGCGCGGCCCGTTCGAGGCCGATGTCGCGAACAAGGAAGCCGCGGTCGCCGACGCCAGCGCACGTCTCGCCAATGCAACGATCACGCTCAATCGGGCACAGAAACTGCTGGCCACGCCCGCAGGGCAACAATCGACCTACGATGACGCCCAGGCGGCGCAACGCTCGCAGGCCGCGCAGTTGTCCGGAGCGCAGGCCGCGTTGCGGCAATCGCGGATCAATTTGGACTACACCGAAATCCACGCGCCGATCGACGGAGAGATCGGGCGCACCGCCATCACGCCGGGCAACGTGGTTTCTCCCGGCAGCGGACCGTTGGCGACGATTGTCAGCCAGGACCCGATGTATGTAACGTTTCCGGTCGCGGTTCGGCTGCTGACCGATCTGCGCAACCGTTATGCCGGACGCGGCGGGCTGAATGCGGTGCAGGTGCGGCTGAAACTCCCTGACGGCACGCCATACAACCAGAGCGGCAAAATCGACTATGTCGAGCCCACCGTGTCCGCCGGTACCGACACGATTCTGGTCCGCGCGGTGATCGCCAACCCTGTGATCGGCACACCCGAGCCGGGTCGGCGGGTTGACCGCGCACTGATTGACGGCGCCTTCGTCACCATTCTGGTCGAGGGCATTCAACCGGTGACTGCCCTCGGGATTCCGCGTGCCGCCGTCATGTCGGACCAGAGCGGCAGCTATGTTTTCGTCGTTGGTTCCGACAGCAAGGTGGAACGCCGCGCGATTCAATTGGGCCAGTCGACTCCCACACTGGCGGTCATCGCCGACGGCCTGAAACAAGGTGAATCGGTAATCGTCGAAGGGCTGCAGCGCGCGAAGCCAGGCATTTTGGTCAAACCCGGTCCGGTCGGGCCGCAACCAGGCGGCCGGGGATGATTTCCTCCGTCTTTGTCGATCGGCCGAGACTGGCGATCGTCATCTCGATTTTGATGACGCTGGCTGGAATTCTTGCGTATCAGCGAATTGCGTTGTCGCAGTTTCCCGACATCGTGCCGCCACAGGTCACGGTCTCGACCACCTACCCCGGTGCGTCCGCTGCCGTGGTCGAATCAACCGTCGCCCAGGTGCTGGAATCGAATATCGTCGGCGTTGACCGCATGATTTACATGAAGTCGAACAGCGCCAACGACGGCAGCTACAGCCTCGGGGTGTCGTTTGACCTTGGTACCAATGCCGACGTTGATGTGGTCAATGTAAACAACCGCGTGCAGGCGGCATTGCCCAGGTTACCGCCCGACGTACAGCACCAGGGCGTCACGGTGCGCAAGCGGTCGACTGCCATTCTCGAATTTCTCCAGGTTTATAGCGAAACCGGCGACCAGACCCCGCTGTTCATCAGCAACTATGTCACGATCAACGTGCTGGACCGGCTGGCCCGCACACCGGGCGTCGGTGACGCGGTGCTGTTCGGACGGTTGGATTACGCCATGCGGATCTGGTTCGACATGGACCGCATCGTTTCCCTGGGCCTCGCGCCATCCGACATCGTCAATGCAATCCAGCAACAGAATGTTCAGGCCGCCACCGGCCGTATTGGTGCCCGGCCAACACCGGACAGCACGCAGTTTCAGCTGAACGTGGCGACGCAGGGACGTTTGACCACACCAGAGGAATTTGCCCGGATCGTGGTGCGTGCCAATCCAGACGGATCCGTATTGCGGGTCGGCGACGTCGCGCGCGTCGAACTCGGTGCCGCCAATATGGACACCGAGAGCCGGCTGAACGGTAAACCTGCCGTATCGATTGGGCTTTATCTCGCCCCAGGGGCCAACGCGGTAAGGACCTCGGCGGCAGTGCAGGCGGCCCTCGATGACCTGCAGTCAAGGTTTCCGCCCGGCCTGAAAGCCCGGGTATTTTACGACAGCAGCAGCTTCGTCGCGGAAACCTTGGCAGAGGTGCAAACGACGCTGCTGATTGCTTTCGGCCTCGTCGTGCTGGTGGTGTTCCTGTTTCTCGGCAACTGGCGGGCGACGATCATTCCCATTGTGGCGATCCCGGTCAGTTTGATCGGTTCCATCGCCGTGCTGATGGCCTTCGGTTATTCGCTCAATACGATTTCTTTGCTCGCGATGGTGCTTGGCATCGGCATCGTCGTCGATGACGCGATCGTTGTGGTGGAAAACGTCGAGCGGGTGATGTCGGAAAATCCCGATCTCAGTCCGCAGGACGCAACAAAGAAGGCGATGGCGCAAATCACCGGGCCGGTGATTGCGATCTCCCTCGTGCTGCTGTCGGTGTTCGTCCCGGTTGGGTTCATTCCCGGCGTATCGGGCACATTGTTCCGCCAGTTTGCCGTGACGATCAGTGTGGCGATGTTGATCTCGGCAATCAACGCGTTGACGTTGTCGCCCGCGCTGTGCGGGGTGTTCCTGCGTCATCACGGGCATCCTCGCGGACCACTGGGATGGATGCTCAGTGGCATCATCGGTGTTTGTAACGGATACGCGTCGATCGTGCGCCCGTTGTTGCGCGTGTCCATCATCAGTCTGGTCATCATCGCGGCCGCCGGTGGCGGCATTTGGCTACTGGGCAAACAAACGCCCACCGGCTTTCTCCCGGAAGAAGATCAGGGTGCGTTTTTCATTGCGATCCAGTTGCCGGACGGCGCCTCGTTGTCGCGCACCCGAGCAGTGGTGCAACAGGTCGAGACCCTGGTCCGGCCAATGCCTCAGGTCGAGGGGCTGCTGTCGATCGTTGGCTTCTCGCTGCTGGACGGCGGCAATCAGGCAAATTCGGCCTTTTTGGTCGTGCGCCTGAAACCATTTCAGGACCGCCTTGCTGCCTCCGACAGCGCGCGGGCGGTGATCGGCCGGGTATTTGGCGGGGTTAGCCAGATCCGATCGGCCAACATTTTCCCGTTCAGCCTGCCGCCGATCATTGGCCTCGCGACCAGCGGAGGCTTCGAATACCAGCTGGAAAACCTGGAAGGCCGCGATCCGGTCGAGATGGCGAGCGTCATGGGCGGCCTGATCGCTGCAGCCAACCAGGATCCGCGATTGGCCCGGGTATTCGCCACGTTCACCGCAACAAATCCTTCCGTTTGGCTCGACATCGACCGCGACAAGGCGCAGGCACTCGGTGTCCCGGTGTCCGATGTGTTCAACGCGTTACAGACCACGCTCGGCGGCTTCTACGTCAACGATTTCAATTTGTTTGGTCGGACCTGGGAGGTCATCCTGCAGGCCGACGCCGCCGATCGCAGCGATATTTCTGCGATCGACCGCATCTATGTGCGGGACAAGGCCGGCGATATGATCCCGTTGCGCTCGATTGCGTCCTCGCGCTTTGTGCTAGGGCCACAGGTCATCAGTCGGTTCAACAACTACCGTGCCGTCACGGTAAATGGCAGCCCACGCCCGGGAGTGTCGTCGGGTGACGCGTTGAAGGCGATGGCCGAGATTTCGGCCCGCACATTGCCGACAGGTTATGGCTATGAGTGGTCGGGCACCGCCTATCAGGAAATCCAGTCTCAGGGGCAGACGTTTGGCATTCTCTCGCTTGCCGTTTTGTTCGCATATCTGTTCCTGGTGGCGTTGTATGAAAGCTGGATGATCCCGATCCCGGTGCTACTGACAGTGGCTGTCGGTGTACTGGGCGCGTTCGGTGGTTTGTTGATATCCGGACTTTCGCTCGACCTTTACGCCCAGATCGGCATGGTGGTGCTGATCTCGCTGGCGGCCAAGAACGGCATTTTGATCATCGAGTTCTCTAAGGAACTGCGCGAGGCCGGCATGTCCATCGGCGAGGCGGCGCTTCTGGGCGGCAGAATGCGCATTCGCGCCGTGCTGATGACGTCTCTCGCGTTCATTGTTGGGCTGATCCCCTTGGTCTGGGCGCACGGCGCCGCGATGTTGAGCCGGCGAGCGGTCGGCACAGCGGTGTTCGCAGGCATGATCGTGGCTACCTGCATCGGAGTATTTCTTATTCCAATGCTGTATGTGGTGTTCCAGACGTTTCGTGAATGGGCGAAGCAATACTTCGCGCGACCGGCAAAATCGACACCTGCGGCAGCTGACCATGGCCGCCGGAGCGAACCAGCTACGTTGGCCAGGCCGTCCGAAACGAGCGATTGATGCGCAATGATCAGTTCACGGTACGAGCCATCATGGCAGGGACTGCGCGTACGTGACGCTGGCAATCTCTGGGGCGTGAATTGCGCTTCAGGTCGGCGACGAAGCGCGGGGACGGCTCGGTTTGCGGCGCAGCTCTGTCAATCCGGCTATGATCCTGGCGGGCACCCGGACGATGACCGGAAGACGGGGTTCATTCTTGACCGACAGGAAGCCGTCGCGAATTGGCTCCCATGCAAACCAGATCAGAGCGGTCAGGACCAGGCACAAAATTCCAAACGGATTGAAGAAATGTCCGGCCCCAAGCGCGTTACCGACACAGGCATAAACTGCCAGGAGAAACATGATGACAGTGACAGAGATTCTGGCGACCAGGGCTTGCCTCCCGATCATGGTGCGTTGACTTCCTCGCGCTTAATTAATCCGAGCAACCACGGTGGAACCGGATTAGCCCGCGTATCAGGCGGTCTGACAGCATCCCGCCGGCAGGGAATAATGTTCGCGAAGATAGCCTGATCCCCCTTGGCCGCACCCGGGGTAACCGGGCATGCTCGGGCCGCAAACGTGGAGACACGATCATGGCGACGACGAAATTCGGCCTCGCACAACCCGTTCGCCGGGTCGAGGACCCGAGGCTCCTCAAAGGCATGGGCCGCTACACCGACGACATTGTGCTGCCCGGCATGTTGCATGGGATCGTGCTGCGCAGCCCGCATGCCGCTGCAAGGATCCTGTCGACGAACCTGACCGCCGCGAGGTCGATGCCCGGCATCCGCGCCGTCTACACGTCCGCCGACCTGAAGGCGGCCGGTCTGGGCACCTTGCCATGCGCGGCGCCGGTGCAGAACAAGGACGGCACCGATATGGCCAGTCCCGCGCATCCGGTGCTCGCCGACGGCGCGGTCCACCACGTCGGCGATCCGGTCGCCTTCATCGTTGCCGATACCGCGAAACAGGCGCGTGACGCCGCCGAACTCGCGGAGCTCGATTATGATGTGCTGCCCTCCACCACCGATCTGGCAACCGCGATGGAACCGGGCACACCGGCCGTCTGGCCGGACGCAAAGAACAACATCGCGTTTGACTGGGACATTGGCGACATAGCCGCGACCGACGCTGCCTTCGCCGGCGCCGCCCATGTGACAAAGTTGACGGTTGTGAACAACCGGATCGTCGTCGCCTCGATGGAGGCACGCGCCGCCATTGCGGATTACGACCCGGCCACCGGCCGTTGGACATTATACGCCAACACCCAGGGTGGCTGGCTGCTGAAAAACCTGATCGGGCCGCTGTTCAATACCGATCCGGAATATTTCCGCATTGTGACCCCTGATGTCGGCGGCGGCTTCGGCATGAAGCTGTTCCTTTACGCCGAGCACGTGCTGACCTGTTTCGCCGCTCGCGCCCTGGGCCGTCCGGTGAAATGGGCTGCGGATCGTACCGAAGCGTTCCTCTGCGATACTCAGGGCCGCGACAACATCACCACCGGTGAACTGGCGATCGACGCCGACGGAAAATTCATCGCGTTGCGGACCCGCAACATCTCCAACATGGGTGCATATCTTTCCACCTTTGCGCCCTATATCCCGACCTACGCCGGCACCAGCGTGCTTTCCAGCGTCTACGGCTTTACGGCGATCTACGCCAATATTCTCGGAGTTTTCACTCACACGATGCCGGTTGACGCATACCGTGGCGCGGGTCGGCCCGAGGCCAACTATCTGGTCGAGCGCCTGGTCGATGCCGCCGCCCACGAACTCAACATCGACCGCATTGAGCTGCGCCGCCGTAACATGGTGCCGCCGTCGGCCATGCCGCATGCCACGCCGGTCGGCAAGACCTACGACAGCGGCGACTTCCAGGTCGTCATGGATGCCGCGCTGCAGAAAATGGATTATGCCGGTTTCGCATCTCGCCAGACCGCCGCCGCCGCGCTTGGCAGACGCCGCGGTCTGGGTCTTGCTTATT
This sequence comes from Acetobacteraceae bacterium, assembly GCA_049519555.1. Classification (GTDB taxonomy): domain Bacteria; phylum Pseudomonadota; class Alphaproteobacteria; order Acetobacterales; family Acetobacteraceae; genus Rhodopila. Next base: position 7,661 of record JBEKQQ010000151.1, on the reverse strand, counting down.
ACCTGGAAGCAACCGGCGGCGATCCCACTGAGCGCGCGGAAATTCGTTTCGCCGAGGACGGATTTGTGGATGTCTATGTCGGTACACAGTCCACCGGCCAGGGGCATGAGACCGCCTATGTCCAGTTGACTGCCAACCGGCTTGGCATCGACGGCGACAAGATCCGCGTGCGGCAGGGCGACACTGATACGATCCCGGTCGGCGGCGGCACCGGGGGCGCCCGCAGCCTTTACTCCGAAGGCCAGGCGATCGTGAAAACTGCCGATGCCGTCATCGAAAAAGGCAAACAGGCCGCGGCCGAAGCGCTCGAGGCAGCGATCGCCGACATCATATTCACCGAGGGGAATTTTTCCATCGTCGGGACCGACCGCGGCATCGACATCATCAACCTCGCCGCCATGCAGCGCCGAAAAGCGGCGTCCGGGCAACCGGCGACCACGCTCGATACCGCTGAGGTCGCTGCCATCGACAATCACACCTTCCCCAACGGCTGCCATATGGCCGAGGTCGAGATCGACCCTGAAACCGGCGTTACCACCGTCGTGCGCTATGTGGTTTGTGATGACTTCGGCACAACGGTGAACCCGTTGATCGTGCGTGGCCAGGTCGCCGGCGGCGTGGCGCAGGGTCTCGGCCAGGCGATGCTGGAACACACCGTGTTCGACCGGGATTCAGGCCAGCTGCTATCCGGCAGCTTCATGGACTATGCCCTGCCACGCGCTGACGATTTGCCCGACGTCGAGGTCGATCTGCTCGAAATTCCCTGTGCCACGAATCCTCTGGGCGTGAAAGGTGCCGGCGAGGCCGGCGCGGTCGGCAGCCCTCCGGCGCTGATCAATGCCATCATCGACGCGCTACGGGTCGACGGCGTGACGTCGATCGACATGCCGGCAACACCTGAGCGGGTCTGGCGAGCGCTCGGCGCAGCATAGGCCTATTGTGTCAGCCAGGCTTCGAACCGGGTGCGTAACTTCGCCAGATTGTCACGCCAGAAGCCGTTGTCCACGCGCAACGCCCCGTTGATATTGGCCGGAAAGGTCGCCGACATGGCCTGCTGATCCGGCGTCAGCCAATCGTTCACACCTTTCGCCAGACCGGCCTCACCGCACGCCCGGAACAATCGCGCCTGCACCGCGGACGCCCCGGTAAAATACAGAAACTGCTGCGCCTCGCGCTGGTTTTGCGCGCCCTTCATGATCACCCAGGACCGCGGATCATACAGGCTGGCATTGAACTGGACGCCGAAATTCCGCTTCTCGGCCCGGTTCGCCATGACGATCACGTCACTGGGCGTTGTCGTCATCAGTACGTCGCCGGACCCCAGAATTTTTGCCGCATCGGCCGGGGTCTGCCACCAGACGATGTACGGCTTCAGCTGGTCCAACTTGCGAAACGCACGATCTACGCCGTCGGAATTGCCAAGCGTCTTGTAGACATCACCCGGGGCAACGCCGTCGGCCAACAACGCGATCTCCAGCGCGCCTTGCACACTTTTGCCAAGCCCGCGTTTGCCGGGGATCTTCGCCACATCCCAGAAATCGGCCCAGGTGGGGGTGGCCTGAAATTTGTCGCGGTCCCAGGCGAGGACGATGTTGTGCAGTGTTGCACCGACGCCACAATCGCTCACCGCTATAGGCAGATAATGATCTTTCCCGCCGATCGTCGACCAATCGAGTTTCTCAAATGACCCATCGGTGCAGCCGGCGGCCAGTTCGTCGGCGTTGACCTCGACAAGGTCCCACGCCCCTTCGGTCGCCTTGGTCTTCAGCACGTCCATTCCGCCATCCCACGAGTCCTGCTGGACCTGGATGTCGGTTGCCTGGCTAAACGGCCGGACAAATGCATCGTTGATCGCGGCCTGCGATGCCTCACCGCGTGTGACGATCGTCAGGGCGTATGTGTTGGCCGGCCACACGGCGAGCAACGCCACGGCGGCCAGTACTACGCGAGCAAGCATGAAGCGTCCGGTCCGGGTTCCAGGTCAGCGGCCGGACGCTACAGTCCAGCGCGGCTCTCGGCAATGTATCGCGTAAATTCAGGCCCCGAGGATCGTATCCACCGGGAGATCCGCCTCGGACGCCGCGACCTTCCTGCCGCCGTCCCAGCGCACCCGGTGCACCTCGATGAAGCCGCCCTGACCGTGGATGAGGAGGCTGGAGCCGTTCTGCGCCACCACCTGGCCGATCTTCTTGCCCTTTACCTCGGAGAAGGTGCGGGCGATGCGCTTTGTGCACTCGAACAGAAACAATTTTTTACCGTCGAGCGTGGTCCAGGCACCAGGCGCCGGATTGCAGCCGCGGATGAGATTATAAGTGATGTCGACGTGCGAAGCCCAGTTGATGTGGGATTCAGCGTCCCGGATGATGCCTTCGTAGCCTGCATCAGGCTCGTATTGGGCCAATGCCGGGGCAATGCCGGCGACCACCTTTTCCGCAACCTCGACGAGGGCGGCGACACCCATCGGGAACACCTTGCCGAAATACAGGCTGCCAAGCGTGTCTTCGTCCTCGATCGGTACGGAACGGGTCAGGATCACGGGGCCCTCATCCAGACCGTCGGTCGGGCGGAAAATGCTGAACCCGGTTTCCTTGCGGCCGAGGATGATGGCCCAACCCATCGAGGATGCGCCGCGGTGCAACGGCAGCAGGCTGGGGTGGAACTGGATGGTGCCGAATTTCGGGATCTCACACAGCGCCTGGGGGACGAACTGGGTCACGAAGGCCATGACGCCAACCTGGACATTGGCTGCCTTCATGGCGTCGAGCGCCGCCGGGTCGGTCAATTTGGGGAGTTGATGCACTGTCAGACCGCGTTCCTGTGCGGCGACGCGGAGCGGGTCGGGGCGACCTTTCTCGGGGGCGCAGAACACGGCGGCAACCTCATCGCCGCGGTTCAGGAATGCCTCCATGGTGGCCTTGCCGAAATCCTGTTGGCCGATAATGGCGACGCGCATCGGTGTCCTCCCGCCGTTCCGTTGGATGGAGTTTTGATCGGACGGGGCGGGGATGTCGAGGGTGCCAGGTAATGTGGCAGAGTCCGGCCGGGGCTTGAGGCGTACACCGGCTTCCGGCAAACCGGGCACTGCGTCACAGAACACCCGGAGAGCTCGCGATGCCCGACGACGATACCGTAATCGCCCGCCGCGACGGCCGGGCCGGCCGCATCCTGCTCAACCGTCCACGCGTGCTGAATACCCTGACCCTGGACATGGTCCGCGCCTGCACCCGGGCGTTGGAAGATTTCCGCGACGACCCGCACGTTCATGCCGTGGTGATCGAGGGTGCCGGCGACCGAGCCTTCTGCGCCGGCGGCGACATTCGCGCCTTGCGTGACGGCCAGTTGTCCGGCGACCGCACCGGGGTCGAGGCGTTCTTCCGCGAGGAATACGCGCTCAATTTGCTGATCTCGACCTACCCCAAGCCATATATCGCACTGATCGACGGCATTTGTATGGGCGGCGGGATTGGCGTGTCCGTGCACGGGCCATACCGCGTGGCGACCGAGCACGCGATGTTCGCCATGCCGGAAACCGCGATCGGGTTTTTCCCGGACATTGGCGGCACGTTCTTCCTGCCCAGGTTGCCGGGCCAACTCGGGATTTATCTGGGCCTGACCGGATTGCGCACGACGGGAGCAGACGCTGTGCATTCCGGCTTCGCAACGCATTTCACGTCGCGCGTGAACCTTCCCGCTCTGTCAGTCGCGTTGGCGGAAATCGGCGTCGCGGCTTTGGCCCGGTTCGCCGAGCCGCTGCCTCCGTTCACACTCGCACCGGTTCTGAGCGCGATCGATCGGTGCTGCGCCGCCGATACCATTCCCGAAATCGCTGCCCGCCTTGCGGCGGAGTCCGGCGATTGGGCTGCTCCTGCACTCAAGGCGCTGCACACCGTGTCACCGACAGCCCTGGCGTTCACCCTGGAAGCGTTCCGCCGCGGCGCAAATCTGACGCTGAAGGATGCATTGGATGCTGAGTTCCTGCTGACCCGGACCACGATGGCATATCCGGATTTCACCGAGGGCGTGCGCGCAATGGTGGTCGACAAAGACCGGCAGCCGAAATGGCAACCGGCCCGGATCGACGACATTGATCAAAACATTGCCCTAGCGATGTTTCGCTGAACTTATCTGGCCGTTCGCGACAGCAGCAGGATCGGATCACGCCATGTCTGGAAGTCTCCTCGCCGAACTGCCGGAAGCTCAGGCTACCGGCGAAATCGCGGTGATTTACGACGAAATCCGCCGGTTCTCCGGGGTGCCCTACGTTTCTTCATTGCAACGTTACCTTGCCACCATGCCAGGTGTCCTGGAATGGGCCTGGGCTGCCGTCCGGCCGGCGATGGTATCCGGCGTGATTCCGGAAACCGGATGGCGGCTGGCAAACAGCGTGCGGCTGGCGCCATTGTCAGCGGTTTCGCAGTCAACGCGAGCGGTATGGCAACTCGACCGCGACGCCGAAGCAACCATCCGGGTGATCGCAGAAAATTTTGTGCGGGTCTCGCCGGTGAACCTGATGACCGGCGCCTGTCTCCGGACACTGCTGACCCAACCGCCACCGCACGGGCCCGGAATCGCGGAAGCCTGGAGCCCGCCATCGATGCTGCCGCCGATGCCCGGCAATGTCGATCCACAAGCGATACCACCGAACCAGCGTGCCGCACTGATGCGCTTCGCCACCGACGTCGACGGCGCGCCGTTCATTCCGGCTTTATATCGACAACTCGCGCGGTTTCCGGGGTTCCTGGTCTGGCTGGCGGACGAGTTGGTGCCGCGACTGAGCGCACCGGAAACCAATACCGCACGCGCCGCGTTCCGCGCGGCTGCACTGGCAGCCGCTCCCGCAATCGTCAATCGGTTGCCCGGTTTACCGCCCGGACCAGCACCGGAGCCCGAGACAACACGCCGGGTGCTGGCCACAATCGATCGTTACGCTGAGACCAGCCCGGAAATGACCATGTTCGGCCGGCTCATTCTTGACGTGATTTAGTTTGCAGGTCGTAACGCCGCGCCAGACTCCATCAACTGTTCGATCCGTGCCGCGTCGTAACCAAGCATGTCGCCCAGGATTTCTGTGGCGTTCTGACTAAGCCCCGGGGCTGCAACCGGATCAGCGAGCGGGGTGCCGTGCAGTTGGAACGGCAGGCGAATGTTCGGCACTGATCCCACCACCGGATGCGGGATCGCATGCACCATTCCACGCGCCTGCATCTCAGCAGAGCTGAATGCTTCCGCAATGGAATTGATCGCCCCCGCCGGCACGCCGGCCGCACGCATTTTCGGCAACCAATAAGCCCGCGGTTGCGCTTGCAGAATGTCGCCGATGATCGCCATAAGCCTATCGCGGTTGCGCACGCGCTCTGGCGTCTTCGCGTAATCCGGATGTTCGGCGAGGTCCGGACGCTCCAGCACCTGGACCGCCATCCGCTGCCAGGTTCGGTCGTTGGCGCAGGCAACGTAAATCGGACCATCCGCCGTCTCCAGTGCCGCAGTTGGAACGGTGTCGCGGCTGTTGTTGCCGACGCGTGTTGGTTCGTCGCCACTAACGAGGTAGTTCAATGCGTGGAACCCAACCATCGTCACAGCGGTATCGAACAATGCATTTTCGATGAACTGCCCACGGCCCAGACGCTCACGCGCAAACAATGCGGCGAGCACGGCATTGCAAGTCATCATCGCCGTGCTCATGTCCATGATGGACGGGCCGGTGCGCAAACCAACGCGATCGGGTTCGCCGTTCATCGACATGAACCCGGACTCGGCCTGAGTGATTGGGTCGAATCCGAGACGATCCCGCAACGCTCCGTCCCGCCCATAGGCCGACACCGAGGCATAGATCAGCATCGGGTTCGCCGCAGCGACCGTTGCGTAATCAAGGCCGAACTTCGCCATCACGCCGGTGGAGAAATTTTCCAGCACGACATCCGATCGATCGATGATCTCCCGGGCGATACGCTGTGCCGCGGGCTGTTTCAGATCGAGTGCGATGCTCTTTTTGTTGCGATTGGTCCAGAGATATGGCGCACCCTCCTGCTCGGTGACCGCAGGACGGATGCGGCGAAAGTCGTCGCCACCGTCGGCTTTTTCGATCTTGATCACCTCAGCGCCCAGATCGGCGAGGATCATTGAACACAGCGGCCCGGCGATGAAATGGCTGAAATCGGCCACTCGGATCCCCGCGAGCGCCAGTGGCGCACCATGCGGCCTCGGCTTCGGCGCCGACAAAGAAGGACGTTTCAGATTCTGCGACATGACATTCTCCCTCACCGGCAAACCTACCATGTCGCTGCCGGATACGGTATCACGTGACATCTGATCGTCCGCGGTGCTTGCCCCTTCCTGCCCGACGCGCGGACGGATAAGACTGCCACGGCATGAGCGTGGAAATCGTCACCTTCGGTTGCCGCCTGAACACCTACGAAAGTGAGGTGATGCGTGGGCTCGCGCAAAATGCGGCGGACACGGTGATCGTCAACACCTGCGCGGTGACCGCCGAGGCCGAGCGCCAGGCCCGTCAGGCGATCAGGCGGCTGGCACGCGAACGGCCAGAAGCGCGGATCGTGGTGACCGGCTGCGCAGCTCAGATCGACCCTGCCGGATGGTCGAGGCTGCCCAATGTCCACCGGGTACTGGGCAACATCGAAAAGCTCCAGCCTGGCAGCTGGACCGACGACGCTGGCTCGTTGGTCGGCGATATCATGTCTGCGCGCGAAACAGCGGCACACCTGGTGACCGAATTTGCCGGCCGGGCGCGCGCCTTCGTCCAGGTGCAGCAAGGCTGCGATCACCGTTGCACGTTCTGCGTCATTCCATTTGGCCGCGGGCCAAACCGCTCGGTGCCGGTCGGCGCTGTGGTGGCGCAGGTGCAGGCGCTGGTTGACCGAGGGTATCACGAAGTGGTGCTGACCGGGGTCGATATTGCTTCCTACGGTCCCGATTTGCCTGGCCAGCCGAGCCTGGGGCAACTCGTGCGCCGGTTGCTGGCACTGGTGCCGGACCTGGCCAGGTTGCGCCTGTCCTCGCTGGATCCGGCAGCGATCGACGCCGATCTGTGGCGGCTGATTGCGGACGAACCTCGCCTGATGCCGCATTTGCATTTGTCCTTGCAGGCCGGCAGCGGGCTTATTCTGAAGCGAATGAAGCGGCGGCACTCGCCGGCAGACGCCGCAGCGGTGATCGCGCGAGCCCGTTCCGCGCGCCCCGGGATCGCGATCGGTGCCGATCTGATTGCCGGGTTTCCGACTGAAACCGAGGCGTTGTTTCAGGAAACGCTCGCCTTTGTTGAAACCAACGCCCTGCCCTTCCTGCATGTGTTCCCGTACAGCGAACGGCCTGGCACACCCGCCGCCCGCATGCCACCGGTGCCCAGAGCGCTGCGCAAGGAACGCGCAGCAAGGCTGCGACAGGCGGGTCAGGCGATGGCCCAGACGTTCTTCGGGACCCAGCACGATAAGATCGTGTCGATCCTCGCGGAAACCGGTCGCACCGGACACACCGAGCATTTCGCCCCGGTCCGACTGAGGTCGGAAGCTACGCCCGGAACACTGTTCGCCGGTCGGGTCATCGGCACCTCGGACGACGCCTTGTTGGCGGAGGCGGCCTGATGGCACTCGGCAGCTTCTTCAACCGGCTCAAGGAGGGTTTGTCCCGCAGCACCACGCGGATCA
>JBEKQQ010000150.1:0-14770 GCA_049519555.1 Acetobacteraceae bacterium | reverse complement strand
GGTTGGTGGTGGCGGGGAGAGGGAGTATCGCCGAGAGGTGTGGGAAGTCGAGATGGGATGGAACGATTGCGAGGGTTACATGCGCCCCTGCGACGTTGAGCGGAAGGAACCGGCATGATTTGAATAAGAAAGCCGTTAAACGTTGCTTCACTCGCTGGAGCTTATCCTGTCGGCCGGAACGAGAATGACAGCCAGCCATCGGGGTGCGGGACTGCGACCTGGCAGGCCATCCTCCTTGGCGAACGGGAGCCGCGGTGACCAACGGAGTAACCGCACAGGATGCGCAAGAAATCTACTGGAACCAGTTCGTCTTATTGAAGGTCGTCGGCTGCTATGTGCGGCACTACCGTGATGAGCAAGCCTGGTGGGTCAATCGGATCGGCCTGTTCAAAGCGATCGTAACCAGCAGCACGATCGGCGCATGGCTATCTGGAGAGATTATGCCTTCGTATGGGGCGTCTTACTGGGGATCACACAAATCCTTGATGCGGCGAAGGAGTACTTGCCTCAGGCGATTCAGCGGCGGAACGCGAGCGAGTTCCTGGGCGTGATCGAGTGCCATTATCGACGCGCGTTTTGAGTGGTTCGAAGTCACTGGAGGGCCCTACCAAACCAGCGAAATCATTGAGCGATGGCGGAAACTGGCGAAGCTGATGAGCGAAACCGAGACCAGGTACTTCCCAGATGGCTTCCCGGCGAACGCGTCACGTCAAAAACTGGCCAACGCGGAAGCGAGCGATTATATGTTGGATCACTACGGCATCGGAGGCACGAGTAATGGCTGAGACCCCGGTGGGCGGAGGCCCGGGAGCGAAGTTTGGGTACGGCGACCTGGGAAAGAGCTCGCTTCTCCCGGGTCCGGTGGTGTGGATTCCGATGCCGCCTGGCACCACTCCGCCCCCGGAGCGTGCAGGTCAAGGACGAGGAGGCATCGAGGCAACGCCTCAGGAGGCGGGACAATCGGCTTGAGCCCGGTTTGGATTTGCCAGGGAAAATTCCCCTCATTCCATGTCATAACGTAATGAAAACGGTTTAGCATTGAGGTCTGGCGGTAGTACCGCAGTTTGGAATCCTCGAGCGTGATGTTTGTTCGCTTATGAAGCCGCTGGGCCAGCCCGTGCTTTCGCATTAGTATGCCGCGTGGCAACGGCTTTGCGTGCTGCAGCCTGGCGTTTCCGGGTGAGAGCCGCCTTCGCTCCAGCATCTTTCATGCGAGGTTTATGAGCGGGAATGCCTTTCGTCTTTTGCCAATGATCCTGCAGGAGGCGGATAGCCTGGATCGGGTTGAACCCTGCATCGCACATGGTATGATGTGTCGGACACAGACGCGCGAGGTTGGTTGGCGCGTTGTTCCCGCTCTGATGGTCCAAATGAGCTATTTGCAAACAGGCGTTGACTTGTAGGCCGCAGACCACGCAACATCGAAAAGGATACGCTTTAGCCACTACGCTTCGCGCTTCGACCTGGTTTCGGGGCGTCACCGTTGGTTGTTTCACCTTAATTCCGATCCTCAATAACCAAACCACGATCTCCATTGCGTGCTTACCGCCAGGCAGCGTGGAAGTCGATATAAGGCAGTTGGCCGTCCGGTTTAGACGTCCGCGAAAGCCGCTGGCCTGACCAGGACTCTTTTGAGCATTGACGGCGTCGTCGCGAGAATCGATGCCCCGGTAGCCGTACCCAGGTGCCCCCACGTCACCGAAGCGTGGAGGATTCAAATTGACGCGCCACAGATCGCGCGTGCCTATAATTTTCGGAGCGCTTGTCGCCACCGATGCCCCCACACCCTACCCACTGGCAAGAATCCCCGCCATCCTCCCCAGCCAACACGACCGAACCGGGGGAAACCACCATGCCGCCAACCGCGGGGGAAACGTTCGACTACATCGTCACCGGCGCCGGCTCGGCCGGCTGCGCCGTGGCCGCCCGCCTCAGCGAATCAGGCCGCCACCGCGTTCTCCTGCTCGAAGCCGGCCCGCCCGACCGCAATCCCTGGATCCACATCCCCATGGGGTTTACCCGCTTGTTCGCCGACCCCTCGGTCAACTGGATGTACGAATCCGAACCCGAGCCGCAGCTCGGCAACCGCACCCTGTATCAGCCACGCGGCAAAGTTCTTGGCGGTACCAGCTCGATCAACGGCATGGTCTACATGCGAGGCAACGCCGCCGACTACGACGAATGGCGGCAACGCGGCTGCACCGGCTGGGACTACGACAGCATCCTGCCGTTCTTCAAAAAAGCCGAGAACCAGCAACGCGGACCCAACGAATTCCACGGCGTCGGCGGTCCGCTTACCGTATCCGACCAGCCGGGCCGCTACGAACTGGCCGATGCCGTGGTCGCCGGAGCGATCGAATCCGGCCTGCCGCCCAACGACGACTTCAACGGCGCGGGCCAGGAAGGCGTCGGTTATTTCCAGAGCACGACAGGCAAAAGCCGTCGCTGGAGCACCGCCACGGCGTATCTGAAACCCGCCCGATCCCGCGCCAACCTCACCATCCGTTCCAACGCCCTCGCCACCAAAATCCAGATCGAAAACGGCACCGCTACCGGCGTCACCTACCTCAGTAACGGCGTCAGCCACACGGCAAAAGCCAATGGGGAAGTAATCGTCTGCGGCGGCGTGTTCAATTCGCCGCAATTGTTGCAACTTTCCGGCATCGGGCCGGCCGACCTGCTACGCCAGCACGGCATCGAAGTCATTTGCGACCTGCCTGCCGTCGGCGCCCATTTACAGGATCATTTCTACGTTCGCCTCGCGTATCGTTGCCGCAAACCGATCACCATGAACGAACTCGCCAACAGCCTGCCGCGTAAGATCCTCGCCATGGCGCAGTACGTGTTCCTCAAATCCGGCCCTCTTGCCGCCAACGGCGTCACTGCCGGAGGCTTCGGGCGCAGCGACCCGCGGCTGGAACGGCCCGACCTGCAATTTAATTTTTCTCCGTTCAGCTATGCCTCGCGCGGCCCCCAGGGTGCGATCGCGCATGCTTTCCCCGGCTTCAGCCTGAGTGCGGTGCATCTGCGTCCGGATGCCCGCGGAACGGTGCAACTGAAAAGTGCCAATCCGCTGGTGGCGCCGGCGATTCGGTTCAATTTCTTGCAGACGCAATACGACCTTCAGGCGTTGACCACCGGCATGCGCATGGCGCGCAATTTCACCAAACAGCCGTCGCTGGCGCCATACGTGGCGGAGGAAATCGTGCCCGGCCCGAACGTCAACACCGATGCCGAGTTCGATGTAGCAATCCGGCAAAATGCCTTATCCAATCTGCATCCGGTCGGCACCTGCCGGATGGGACCGGAACCGACCGATGCGGTGGTCGATCCGCGGTTGCGCGTGTACGGCATCGGGCGATTGCGTGTCGTCGACGCCGCGGTCATGCCGACCGTGCCCGCCGGCAACACCAACGCGCCAACCATCATGATCGCCGAAAAGGCAGCTGCCATGATCCTGGAGGACGCCAAAGCGATCGCCTGACCGGTTGGACGCGATACCTCCAATCCCACTGTTCTTGCGAGTTCCGCATCGACCCGCGGCCGACCCTGCTGGATGAAAGAATTTTGTCGACTCGGTCCGATTTGGAGGAAGCATTCATCTTCTTTCCTGTTAGCGCAGCGAAGCAATCTCCATCGGTGGGCCAGGGAGATTGCGTCGCTGCGCTCGCAAGGACAGCGCAGCCGCGGCGACAGCCGCTGCATCGGTGTGGGGGACTATGGTCCACGATACAACGCACTCACCGCCTCGCGGAACGCGGCACGAGAGGCGTCCTCGGAATAAAACATGTGGCCGCCCGGATAGACCACCAGCCGGACGCGTTCGGCACTGGCAGCGTCCGGCAACTGGTTCAGCTCACGCACGGTCGTGAAATACGGCGTGACCATGTCGAACAACCCATGCGCGATCAGCACGTGCAGCCGCGGATCGAGTGACAATGCGGATTGCAAACGACTCAAACTCTCAGGCCGGCCCATGCCGCGGCCCCAATTCCATTGCTTGAACGCATCGTCATTGGCCAGCCGATAAACCGCCTCCGGGCGCCAGTTCAATTGATCCGTGTAAATCGCCACCATCGCACCGGTCACCGGCGCTTTCAGCCCGTCGAGGATCGGATCGGGATAATCGCTCAGCGGCTGGCGCGGGAACGGATCGCTTCTGGTCACCGTCGCGTCGTACACGCTGCCGACATGGCCTTGTGCCCGCTCCAGTTCGTGCAGAAACACGTCGCGGTCCAGTCGCCCGCCGCCGCGCGCCACGACTGCCTTGTCGATCCCGGTGAGTGCGGCGACCCGCTCGGTGATGCGCGCCACGGCCGCGGCGTCATGAAATCCGCGCATCATGTCGGTCAGATAGCCGCTCTCTGCATATTGCTCGACATCTGCAAGGTCGGCGCGGGTCACCGGACCATGCAATGCGCGGGACGCGGCGACCTCGGACGGCAACAGATCAGCCCAACCCAGGGGGTCGTTGTAGCCGCTCACGACATGCACGTCGAGCAGCGGCGAAATCAGCACCATGCCGGTGACCCCGACCCCGTGGTCGGACTGCAACGCACGCACCAGGCGCGGGCCGCGAAAGCCGCCATAGCTCTCGCCAACAATGTATTTCGGCGAAACGATCCGGTCGGCGTGATCCAACCAACGGCGCACCGCCTCGGCCAGCGCGTCGATATCGCCATTGACCGACCAGAAGTGCCGGCGCGCCGCATCGCCCTTGCCCAGAATACGGGAATAGCCGGTGCCGGGCGGATCGATGAACACCAGGTCGGTGAAATCGAGCCAGGTGTCGGCGTTCGGCTGCGGCTGCGGCGAGCCAGAGGGAACCCCGTTGGCGCTGCCGATCGTAATCCGCCATGGCCCGATGGCGCCGACCTGCAGCCAGCCGGAAGCCATGCCGGGCCCGCCGTTGAACGCGAAGGTGACCGGCCGGGTCGCCCGATCGGCACCCTCCAGCTGATAAGCGATGAACGCCAGATCGGCCTGGGGTTCGTTGGCGTCGTTACTGAGCCGGATGGAGCCGGCGGTGGCGGTGAACTTCAGCGTGCGGCCCGGCAGTTCCAGCACGTGTTGGGTGGTCTGCTCGGGCGGCAGTTTCGGCGGCTCCTTGGCGGTGTCCCTGGCGCTCTCCGCATGTGGCGGTGGCGCGTCGGCAAGCTCCTGGCCCTGGGCTGCCACGGCCAGCCAGCCCAATGCGGTGCAGGCGATGATTACCCGGCGGATTGTGAGGCTCATGTTGGGTGCTTAGCAAATTGTCCACAGTCGGGCCACCGTGCGCCGGTCGCAGCCACACTGTCGGCCGTTCGAAGATCAGGGTGTGGCGCGTGAAAGTTAACGAATTATCAATGTCGTGCGCGAACGAAACGGGAAAATCAGCGTTAATTTTCATCGGTTTTTAACCTATCTCGGGCAGCTTGCTCGCATAACGGATGCAGTCAGGGAGACCGTGATGAAGCTTAGCCCAGATAGCCTGTGCATAATGGATCGTAGCGAAACCGGGGCGTGGGTTCAGCCACGTGATTGGCACGGTGAACCGATATACGACGAGGTGCCGGAGACCAGAATCAACGAGCAGTTCGCGTCCCGGGGCATGCTGTCTGAAGCCCGATTGCATGCCGGGCCAGCCTGTTCGATGGCACCGCTTTTGCCAGCCGGCCTGCGCGACCGGAACCCGACCTACAGAACCATCACTATCCTCCTGGTCGACGATGATACGGTCGACGTCATTGCCATTCGCCGTTCGTTCTGGCAGTTGAAGATTGCCAATCCTCTCGTCGTGGCACGCAATGGACTCGAGGCGCTGGACATATTGCTGGGCGACAACGGTCACCAAAAGCTGGAGGCGCCCTACCTGATTTTGCTGGACCTCAGTATGCCGCGCATGGGGGGTATCGAGTTTCTGGATGCGTTGCGGCGTGATCCGGTGCTGCGCCGTACTTTGGTGTTTGTCATGACAACCTCGGCGGCGCCCGAAGATCGCGAGCGTGCCTACGAGAAGAACATTGCGGGTTATGTCATGAAGCCGCCGTCCGATGAGGGTTTTGTGGCGACGATCAGCGCGCTGGAAAGTTACTGGCGCGCGATCGAGTTTCCTGACTGATACAGCAGCCGTGCCGCCGCCCGCCGCACTGCGCGGATTTTCCTCCGTCCAGCCAGTCCGCCACGCTCCCATGTGAATGCTCCCTGGAGCGGATCACGCGCAGTGAGATCGCACCACCAGGTGCAAGGATGCGGAACCGGCGAAGCACGGGGAGTCGACCTGGTTTTTTCCGATATTCAGATGCCGGGATCCATGGACGGTTTGGAACTGGCACGTCGGCTTCGCGTTGAACGTCCGTCATTGCCGGTCATCCTTGCATCGGGAGGCACGGCAGGGGTCACGACTTTCATTACCAAACCCTATAGAATGTAGCGGGTACTATCAATAATTTTGAAAACACTGCGGCTCGAGTGAGCCCACAACCAGTGCCATGCATTCTGCTTGTTGAATGTGACATTATCGTGCGCAATCCACTGGCGGAATATCTGCGTAGTTGCGGCTATCGCGTGCTCGAAGCGGTCAACGCAGCCGAAGCGCGGGAGCTGCTCGGCGCGGCGGATGATATCATCCTCGTGCTCGCCGATGGCGATGTGCCGGAAGCTGGCGGCTTCGCGTTACAGGCCTGGATATGCAAGAATGATCCGGACATCGAGGTGATACTCGCAGGCTCCATCACGAGAGCGGTGGAGAAAGCCGGTGACATTTGCAAAGCCGGGCCGGCGGTCTCCAGGCCTTACCATCATCAGTCCGTGCTCGACACGATACGGCGTCTGCTCGCCGCCCGCCAGCGGAACAAGCCCGGCCGACCTTGATCGTGCACAAGACCCGGAGGCAATACCCATGCCGCCGGATGGGTCACGCGATCAGCCGCGAGGCCGAAACAAATCGGCAATCACCGCGCAAAACGAGCCGGCAAACATCAGCAGCGCCATGCCGCGCGGCGTCCCATCGGTCAGCAGCCCGACCAACAGCCCACTGGTCGCCCCCAGGGCAAACTGCGCCACTCCCATCAGCGCAGCGGCCGAGCCGGCATGCCCGGCGTGGCGGGTCAAAGCACCAGCGGTGACGTTGCCATTGGTGAACCCCTGGCAGCTCAGCGTGAAAAACACCGGGGCGACGATCAAGCCCAGTACATGCACGCCGCTCCAGCTCAGCACCAGCAAGACCGTCGTCGCCGCCAGCGAGATGCGGCAGATGCAGCGCAGCATGAAGGACAGCCCGAACCGCGGCAGCAGCCGCGCATTGATCTGCGATCCGGCAATCAACCCGCACGAGCACAGTCCAAAGATCAGGCCGAACTGCGATGGCGTCAGCCCGAAGCCCTGAATGAACACCGGCGACGATCCACCGAGATAGGCGAACATGCAGAACGTCGTGGCGCAGCCCATGATCGCATGGGCGCGGAACACTGGCTCGCGCAGGATCGAACCGTAGCGGCTGAGCATCTGTGCCGCGCCCACCTTGATGCGGCGTTCCACCGGCAAGGTTTCCGGCAGGATGCGCCACGCCAGCAACGCGCAGGACGCCCCGTACAGTGCCTGGAACCAGAAGATGAACCGCCAGCTGGCGAAGGCCAGGAAAGCGGCGCCGATGCTTGGGGCCAGGATCGGCGCCACGCCCATCACCAGCACCAGCCGCGACATCAGGATCGCGCCGCGTGTGCCCTCGGCGAGGTCGCGCACCACGGCGCGGCTGATCACCATGCCGGCCGACGCGCCGATCGCTCCGACGAAGCGCAGCAGCGCGAGCACCGTCAGGTTTGGCGCCAGTGCGCCGCCCGCCATGGCGAGGGCAAACAGGGTGAAGCCGATGATCAGCGGCAACCGCCGCCCCACCCGGTCCGACAGCGTCCCCTGCATGATCTGCCCGACCGCGAGCCCGGCGAACCATGCAGCAAGAGTCAGTTGTGCGGTGCCGGGCGCGGTATGGAACGTCGCCTCGACCGCCGGGAAGGCCGGTAAATACATGTCGGTCGCCGCTGGCCCGACGGCTATGAAATAGCCGAGCAAGCGAGGCAGCCAACGCGGCCAGCCCTCAGCGTTGCCTATGGCCGGCTGGAGCAGCGTCGCGGCGGCGACCGGCGCAGGCCTGTCTGGGTCGATATCCATGTCTTCGGCCCCTGCATATCGCATTGCAGCAAAAGGTGCGAGGCAAGGGTCGGCGTCCGCCCATGCCAGTACGCGAGGAAGTTTGCGACAACGGACTGCGGGTTGCATTGATCTGAATTCGGGCCAGCAGCGGCCGCTCAGCATTGCGGAGGGCGCAGGTCGGCACCTCTGTTCGCGCGACGCAATGATCCGGAAGGCCGCGACGCAGTCGTTGCAATCCCATGCCAGGCAATTGCCGGAGCGGCAGCGGTTAAACGCGGCGGCGCACAACGACCTGGTTGCCTACTGGATCGCCGGACGGCAGTGGCCGGCCGTTGCACGGCCTGTGTGGGGAAAGCCGCGGACCTGGTACCTCGGCAGCGTGATGCTGAACGGTTAAATAAAATCGGGCCGGAGCAGGGAATGCTCATAACCCGGACTCCAGCAAACACGTTCGAATCTTCGAAGGGATCGATTGCAGAGCGGCAAAATCGCCGTATGGCGGCACTGGTTACCGTACGCCGTACAGCGCGCTTGCAGTATCCCACGAAATCCGGCGCGCGACATCGGCCGGCAGTTGCCCGGCGATGCGCCGGTATCGCTCGATGACTCTGGGGTAGTCGCTCCATGGAACATTCGCCGTCGCATAGAAGTCCGACCCGTACATCAGACGATCCGCATGCCTGATCAGCACCGCACGCCAGTCCGAACGCAGCACGCCGCAGTCGTCAAACATCGGCGGCCCCAGCTTCGCCTGCTTCGCGGGGTCGACAAAATGGTAACGGCCATCGACGACCCGCGAAATGATGCCCCAGACATTCGGGTGCGCGGACAGGATCGCCTCGGCCTTGTCGGGCGAGCCATATACCAGGCTCGGCACCACGAAGCGCTGCGCCGGCCAGACGCTGTATAGCCGGTCGAACCGTGGGCGGTCCCGATCCCAGGCCCAGGCTTCCCAATGGGTCAGTAGCGGTACGGCGCGGCCGTTCAGGCCCTGCAGCAGCCGGGTCGTCCCGGGTGCCAGCGGATCGACATAGACCTCGCCGCCCGGCGTCGGCGGGTGGTCCGGCTTGTCGCCATGGGTATAGAGAATTTCACCGACGAACTTGTAGGTACCGTCAGCGACGCCGGCGATCGTCTCGGTCACGTAGCGAACCGGCAGATCGCCGCCCTCGATGAAGCCGATCTTCGGTGCGCCGAGCGTGACCAGTTCCGGATGCGCGCGTGCCAGGGCCAATGCCGCCTCCCGCCGCGCGGCGACCTGGGCCGCCATGCCCGGGGCTCTGGCGTCCGGCCGTCCATTGGCGAATAAAGCGAGGTGCTGAACCCCGGCCTGCCTCGCTACATCGAGGAGGTCAGCCACCGCAGGGTTCCAGATTTGCACGTTGGCATCGAAGATCGGCCCGCCATACGGCGGAGGCAGCGCCGGGCACCCGGCCGCTCCCGCCATGCCAACCGATATCAAAAGCAGAGCCAGGGCCATCGTCACGCAACGCATCGCAGTTCTCCAGACGTGGCCGCTGGCCTCGGCGACTTCAGTGATATTCATTCGGGATTCCCCCGATGAACGGGCATATTGCTGGTCGCGAAAGTACGAAAGCTACCGAACCTGGCGTTCGCCAACGGTGACACGCCGGGACGACCGATGGAGGTTTGGTCAGCCAGTCATAATCACTGTGCAGAATTACCAGGTCATGCGGCCAAACAGCACCGGGCCGCCTGCGCCGACGCGGCAGCACCGGCGCCGCAAAATCGCTGCACGTTTGCTATGCGGCGACCGCGGTGTCCGGCTGATGGGTCAGCAGGGGCTCGGTAAGCCGCGGGGGCTGGGGCCGGTGGTTGTTGTTGCCGCCGCCGACGCCAAGCCGCAGCACGGTCAGCGAACCGGCCAGCGCTTCGGTGGTCAGAGCAATATTCGTGATGATGCTCGCGGTCGAACCAGTCGCCGCGATCAGTGCCGGCACGCGTCCCTCGTGCAGCACCTGGCTCTCCACGATATGAAAATACTCCTGCAGCGCGGCCACCTGGGTCTTCAGCATGTCCTCATTGCGCATGACCGCGGCCAATCGTTCTTCGATCAGTACCTTTTTCTCGTCGCGCGCCTGGAACTGGCGTTGCAGCGCAGTGAGCCTTTGTTGCGCGAAGGCGTTGGCGAGCAACCACGCCATAACGGCACCAATCACCACCAGCACGCCCGATGTGACGGGCGCGGCAAGTATCAAAGAAATTCCCTGTTCGAGAAGTTGCAGCGAATCCATACGGCGGGCCACCTCTGCTTTGGCAGGCTGGCTTGTATCAGGCGCTCCTGATTCGGCAAATATAACATCGCAAAAAGATAATTCGGCGCGATTAGTCCTCCCGGCGCCGTTTGCGGCCGGAAGATGCCGGTGCAGGCCCGGTGATGCTTTTAAGTAAGGTGATGCTTTGGAGTTTAGCAGCACCAGGCTTGACCGCGGCGACCGCCGGGGCGCGACATCTGGGCGTGAGCACGAAAGCGATTCGGCTGGTCGTGATGGTCCTCACGATCGCCTTCCTGGCATGCCGCATCATTCTGATGCCGCAGTCGTACGCGCGGACCTGGCCAATTGCCGGTTATATCAGCGCAATCGACGGACGAACGACAGACTGCCTCGTCGCACGCGGCCGCAAAACCACTCCGGCGCGGTTTTGGGAGGATCTGTTGGCCGGCGACAAATTGATCGCCAAGGGCGATTGCCGGATGGAGATCATGCCAGGCGACGGACCGCGCCGCTGGACTGTCGTGGACTCGAACTCGCCCACCGAGATGACGGCGCACGCGCAACGCACGGAATTGCTGCCCGAGACACTGCAGCCGATCGGCCTGGCTCTGAACCAATGGAACGACGCGTTGCAGCCACCGCCGCCCAGAAAAGTGGGGGTGAAAAAGGGCAACGGCCCAGAGGTCGCGATATGGCAACCGGTGGCCACGCCTCAAGCCGCACCGGCGGCATTGACCGTGGCACTGCTGGCCGGGCCGGTGCGTCAGCATCTGGTGGCGCAACCGCGGCGGCTCAACCTCGCCTGGACCGGCGGCAAGCCGCCATTCACCGTTACCATGACCGGGCCTGGAGAGAGGTCGACCGACGTTGAGTCGTGGGTGTTTCAGGTCGGCGAGGAACGTGTCGTGTCCTCGGAGATCACACCAAACCTCGGCGCCTATGGTGTGCGTGTGGCCGATGCCGCCGGCGCCTCGGTGCGCGGGACGTTCGAGGCAGTGGCGGCACTGCCGGTGATCGATCAGCACGATCTGGCCGCACTTCCCGGAGGCATAAGCCGCGCGCTGCAGGCCGCGCGGCTGGCCAACATGGACGGCGGCGTGTGGCGGCTGGAGGCACACGCCAGGCTCGCCGACGAGGGTCGGGACAATTATGCCGCAGCCCTCATGGCGGGGCAGTTGGTGGCCGGGAAACCGCTGCCGGATCTGGCGGCGGTGCCGGCCGGCGCGCCTACTGCAGTGTCTTCGGTGCCGGGTGCAGCGGGACGATGACGGCGCTGAACGCCTCCTCGGCGTCGTCGCGGCTGCGGGCCGGGTGGGGAACCAGAAACTCGTTCAGGCCGAGTGCGGCGAAGATCGCCGGGTCGGAGGTGCGGAGCGGGCGAGACTGGAAATCCGCGAGCATTCGCCGATTGTTCGCCACGAGTTTGTCGAATTGCTTTGCGCTACGCTGGTGTTGCCTCGCCATGGCGGGATCGGCGCCGGCACGGTTGGCGTCGCGACGGGCGTCGTCGGCGACCAGGCGAAGCAGGATGCAATGGGTGGCGAGCATTACCTCGGCCACGTTGCGTGGGTTGTAGCTGAGCACTTCGGCCAGTTGCGCTTCGAAGCGGGCGGCGCGAGCGGTGTCGGTTTCGTCCCGCGGGCCCGGCAGGTCGGCCACCATTTGGTGCAGCAGCGATTGCGGCAATGGGTTGCCGACGCGCTTGCGGGTCAGTGGGCGGGTGGGCCAGGACGGATGGGTCATTGGAATACGGTCTCCTGGTTCAGCAAGAATGTGCCATATATTCATATGATAGGAGATATGTCAATATTATTCTGGGCTCCGCCGACCGGAAGCTGACTGGCGAGACCAACCACGCGGGTTTCATCGCTGGCACGGATTGGAATCACGAGATAGAACGGGCAGGAAAGCACGTTTCGTCGCACACAGCGGGATCAGAGGCGGGATGCGTCGGTAGGCTCGGTGACCGCAAAGGGTGACTTTCTGCCGGTCCGCTTCCGGGCCGGGATGCGGGCTGAAGCTGAGCGGTGAGATTTCAGCGGAGTCAGTCGCTCGCGCCATCGGCGCCAAACGTCTTCTGCTGGTGCTCGACAATTGCGAGCACGTCATCGACGCGGCGGCCAACCTGGCCGAGCGCCTCGTTCGCTTGTCCCCACACATTGGGGTTCTGGTAACCAGTCGTGAGGTGCTGCGGATCGACGGGGAGGCGGCCTGGCGCGTTCCTCCGCTCGACGTACCCGCACTCGGACAGGAAACGCCGGACCACATATTGTGCCACAGCGCGGTGGAGTTGTTCATCTCAAGAATGAATGCTCTGGGCGTGGGTTTTTCGCCACGCGCTGGAGAGCTCGCGTCGATTGCCGCGATCTGCCGGCGCCTCGATGGCATCCCGCTCGCCATCGAATTCGCGGCGGCCAGTGCCGCCACGCTTGGAATCGCGCAGGTGGCCATGGGCCTGCGCGATCGTTTCGCGCTGTTGACCAGCGGACGCCGCACCGCTCTGGCGCGGCAAAGGACACTGCGCGCGACGCTCGATTGGAGTTACGACCTGCTTCCGGAAGCGGAGCAGCGGTTACTTCGCTGCCTGGCGGTGTTCCAGGGCGGCTTCACCCTGGATGCCGCCGTCGCCGTACTGGCGGATACCGGCCTGGATACGGCGATGGTTACGCATGGCGTCGCCAATCTTGTCACGAAATCGTTGGTTGCGCCGGACACGACCCGGGGTGCTGCGCGCTGGTACCTGTTGGAAACGATCAGGGCCTATGTGCTCGAGAAGCTCGCCGAGCGCGGTGAGGCTGACACCGACTCTGGCCGCCACGCAGTGTATTTTCGCGATCTCATTACCCCACTGGTGTCAGGCGCCAGATCGATTTCGTCGGAGGACGCGGCAAACTGTATTCGAGAGATCGACAACGTTCGCGCCGCGCTCGACTGGTCCTTCTCTTCGGCCGGAAACCCGGCGGTCGGCGTCGACCTCACGGTCGCCTATTCACCGGTCTGGCAACATTTGCTGCTGATGACTGAATGCCGGGAACGCTGCGAGCGCGCGCTGCTTGGTCTTGAACCGCATGCGGCCGCCAACACGCAGCAGCGCATGCAACTGCAGATCGCCCTCACGGGTGCGATGTACATCACTTTAGAGGCCGCAGAGCACGCGAGAACCGTCCTGGCCGACGCCCTCAAAACCGCCGACGCTCTCAATGATAGAGACGTGCAGGCGTGGGCTCTGACGTCGCTGCGGACCTTGAGTGTCAATCGCGGGGAATACGGTCCGGCACGGATCCTGGCGGAACGGATCGAAGAACTCGCCGATCGTAGTGACAACCCGGCAATCCTCCGTGTCGTCTGGCGGAACATCGGGACCGCGCTGCTCGTGAGCGGCAGACCTCGCGAGGCCCAGAGATATTATGAACGCATTCTCCGATCTCCCATACCGCCGGGAGATCGCCGTAGCGTGATCTTTTACAATTCGAATGACCAGGCGTCGGCCCGGGCGATGTTGGCCCAGGCGCTTTGGATCCAAGGCTTCACCGAAAGGGCGCTCAGTGAAGCTCACGCCAGCCTGGAAGGGCTGCATGGCGCGGACCAACAGCTTTTGCTTTGCCGGACCTTGTATCTGGGAATATGCCGAATAGCACCCATGATAGGCGACTTCGAAGCCGCTGAACGAGCGAACCAGCGTTTGATCGAGGTAGCAACCAGCCTTAACGCGCACTTTTGGGAGACCGCGGGCCGCTTCGTGCAAGGGAAGTTGTTGGTCGAGCGTGGTGAGTTCGCGCAAGGCCTGCTGGTATTGCGCGATGCGTTCGAAACGTGTGGCCGAACCGGGTGGCGCGTCCAATATCCGGAGTTCAAGGCTGCTCTCGCGTTGGCGCATGCGGGGCTCGGGCAGCTCGATGAGGCGATTGGCGCGGTGGAAGACGCGGTGGCGACCGCTGGCGAGGGCGCGAACAGTCAGGCGTTGTATGTCCCTGAGTTGCTTCGCATCAAAGGCGAAGTACTGCTGAGGCAAGCCGCGGATCAATCCGTCCAGGCGGCTGAAGATTGCTTCAACCAGGCTGGCGAGATGGCCCGCGAGCACGGTGCGCTGTTCTGGGAATTGCGGATTGCCCTCAGCCTTGCCCGCCTACGGATGATCCAGCGGCGCGATGGCGAGGCGAAACAAATTCTGGCGCCGGTATATGGACGTTTCACCGATGGTTACGAAACATCCGACCTGCGCGCCGCTCGCGGCGTGCTCGACGGGCTTCAGATATGATATCGCTCACGGATTGATTGTATGTGCCTTAGTGTCCTGTGTGGACGGCCCCTTGAATTCAAGAGTTTCGATGAGGATTCTGACGGGCGGGTCGACTGCGATCATGTGTCCGGCCTGTTGACGCGGCATCATGACCGCTGGCCCA
>JBEKQQ010000149.1:0-14832 GCA_049519555.1 Acetobacteraceae bacterium | reverse complement strand
GTGGCGTTGGTTTTCGGCAAAGTACTGGGCGGGTGCAGCAATGCCGCGTCGACTCCAGCCTCGTTCATTTCCGCAAGCGCATCGCCGGCCGAGTAGGTGCGGACCTGACGGTGCGTCGGGTTCATCGTTTCATTCTCCCAGATGTGGATCTGGGAATCGACGATCAGCATGCTGCATCCTCCCTTGTCGTTCCGTCGTTACGATCTATTCTGCCGCCTGCGCCTTTGGTTCCTCCACAAACGCGGGCACAAACACGGGCATGATTTCCCGTGCGAAGCGCCGCAGGCTGCGCCGACCCCTTTCTCCGCCACCTGAGCCGCCGCCGTTCATCAGCAGATACCCCGCGCCGGCCGCCTGCAAATCGCGCAACTTTCGAGCGATCTCGTCCGGTGTACCATAGATCGCACTGTTCACATTGACGGCGTTTGGATCGCCCGACGCGCGATCCGGCCCCCCAAGCACAGTACCATCCGGAGCCGTTGCCAGCTTCAACTGCCGCATGCGGTTTGCCAGCCGGCGTTCCAGAGCCTCATCGCGTTCCCGGTCGTTTTCCGCAACGAAGAACGCCCGCGTGATACCGACCCGCATCGGATCCCATACCTCACCTTTGGCTTCCACCGCTTCCCGAAAGATCGCAACACTTTGCGCGACATCGGCAGGCGACGCATACTGACCCAACAACAAATTGAAGCCGCGGCGCGCCACGTCGCGGATCGAGCGTTCGCTGCCAGCTCCCATCCAAACCACCGGATGCGGTTTTCGGAACGGCGGCGGCTCCACGATCACATCGTTGAACGTCCAGTATTTGCCGCGGTGTGAGAACCGCTCCTCCGAGGTCCAGGCCTTAAGAATCACACCGATTGATTCTTCGAATTTTTCCCGGGCTTCATCCATTCCAACGTCGAAACCGGTGAATTCGTTGTAACGGTAACCGGTGCCGATGCCGAAATCGAGCCGGCCGCCCGACAACAGATCGAGCGTCGCCGCCTGCTCGGCCAGCAGCACCGGGTTGTGCCAGGGCAGCACCATCACCGCCGTGCCAAGCCGCAGGGTCTTCGTGCGTGCGCCCAGCCAGGTCAGCAGGTTCAGCGTCGCGGAGACCTGGCCGAACCCGGTGAAGTGGTGCTCGACCACGAAGGTACCATGGAAGCCAAGAGCCTCGGCCTCGACATTGTACTCGATAAAGTCGCGATAACCCTCCGTGCTGTCGAATTCACCGCTGCCTCGCCGTGCCGCGGCGCTGCCGAACAGTCCGAACCGCATTTGTATCTCCTTGTTTCATTCTCGGGGATCACCTTAAGCGGGAACGGCCGACTCGCCAAATGCGCCGCCGCCGCTTAAGTTGCGCCGCCTTGCACGGGACATGACCATGGAAATCGGCTGGTATCACGAGTTTCACCGCCAGGTGGATAAACAATCCGACACCGATGCTTTCGCGATGGGCCTCGATCAGGTCTGTCAGGCGGACGAGTGGGGCCTCGATGCGGTCTGGCTGGCCGAAATCCACCAGCAGGCCGCCCGCTCGGTGATGAGTGCGCCGATGACCGTGCTGTCCGCCATTGCCGGACGCACGACGCGGGTAAAACTTGGCACCGGGGTGCAGGTGCTGCCGCTGACGCATCCGCTGCGGTTGGCCGAGGAAACCGGCACCGTCGATCAGATCAGCCGCGGGCGGCTTTTGATGGGTGTTGGCCGCAGCGGCAATCCTCGTGCCTATGCCGCTTATGGCGTGCCTTACTCGGAAAGCCGGGAGCGGTTCTTCGAAACCCTCGACGTGTTGAAACTGGCCTGGACGCAGCCGACGTTTTCGTTTCAGGGCAAGTATCACAGCTTCAATGAAGCGCGCGCCGTGCCGCGGCCATTTCAGACGCCGCATCCGCCAATCCGCATCGCCGGCGCCTCCGAGGACACATTTCCGGTATTGGGGGAACTTGGCTATCCGCTGTTCGTCGCGGTGCGCAGCGGGACATTGGAAGGACTTGCGCCCGATCTGGACGCCTATCGCGCGGCCTATACCGCGGCCGGCCATCCGGGCAGGGGCGAGGTGCATTTGCGCCTGACCTTGCACGTCGCCGAGACCGATGCCGAGGCGCGGGCCCAGGCGCATGACAGCGTGATGGCGGGATATAAGAAACTGGTAACGCAACTGGAAGGATCGCCGAATGCGCGGCGCCGGGCGCAACTCGCGGATGTGCAGTCGCTGACCTATGAGGCGGCGATGCGGGAGAAGGTGGTGATCGGCTCACCCGATACGGTAGCGGCTCGATTGTCGGAATTGCAGGATCACCTGGGCATCGACGGCATCCTGGCGGAACTGAACTTTGGTGCGCTGGTGCCGGCGGAACACATGATGCGGTCGCTGCAATTGTTGTTGCAGGAAGTGCGGCCACGAATCCGGCCGTTGCAAGCGGCGGCGTGACCGGGTCGCGAAGGTTTTTTCGTTTCGCGCAATTTTTTGCTTGCATTGCGTTCTGAACCAGGCCATTTCCCCGCCCCTTCGTCGGGCCTCGCGGACGGGTTCGCTGAACACCGGCCGGCGCGAGATGTCATGCATTTTCGTGTTCCGCCAGGCGAAGGTTGTGATTGTGGCTCAAGGGATGAGCGCCGGGGATTGTCCCCGGAGATATCGGTTCGAGTCCGGCCGGTCACTCAAAGGAAGGATAGCTCAGATGGGTAGAGCAGATGCCTGATAAGCGTCGTGTCGCGGGTTCGAATCCCGCTCCACGCGTCCGATTCAGCGAGCCAGGCTGATATCCTGAAAGGGAACCGGGCGCGCGCTTCAGTCGCGGTCCGGTTGTTTGGCGCCTGTCCTCGTGCTTGTCGCGGGGATCTCGTCCTCCTCCGAACCAAACATTGTTCGATCGGTCTCGCGTTTGGGCGGATACCGTCCGCGCGGGTGGTCGGCGGGTGATCCGATCGTTCCGCCTCGGCGGAGCGAAACGATCCAACGCGCCGGCACCCCGCCGGACTGAAGCCCGAACCCGCCGCGCCTGCAGGAAGCACGCGTCCGGAACCCACCTTCCTCAATCGAAACGACGTGCCTGGTAAATAAGGAGATGTGTTGTGAACAGGCGGCTTTTGACGCTGTGCGTAACGGTCAATGACGGTGAGCGTGGATTGCTGGTCCGGAACGGAAGCCTTGTCCGGGTGCTGGAACCGGGCCGTCACACCTCATTCGATCCGAGGCGCGAGCTGTCGATCGAAACCTGCAAGGTCGTGCGCACCGAGCTTCCGTTCGATCGTTACGCCGTGATCAAAGCGGAACGGCCGGATCTCGCTGCGCAATTGTTCGAGGCGGTGGAGACCGGGGCGAACGAACTCGCAGTAGTCAGCTTCGATGGACGGCAGGCCTATGTGCTCGGCCCGTGGCAGCAGCACGCATACTGGAAGGTTGCAACGGCGGTCTCGGTCGAATTGATCGATACGGCAACCGAGCTTCTCGTGTCGCTGCAGCACCTGACGCTGGTCGCTTCGGCGAACACAAGGTTCATGAGCGAAACGGTGGTGGAGAACCATGAGGCTGGCTTGTTGTATCTGGAAGGGCGGCTGGTGCAGCGTCTGGCCCCGGGCCGGCACACCTGCTGGAACGTCAACCGTAAGATCGATGTGAAGTGTATCGATCTGCGTCCCCAGGCGGTGGAAATCACCGCGCAGGAAATGCTGACCAAGGATCGCATCGCTCTGCGCGTGACCCTGACGGCGTTCCGTCGGATCGTCGATCCGGAACAGGCGGCTGCCGCGGCCAACGATGTCGATACGTGGCTGTATCGGCTGATCCAGTTCGCGATCCGTGAAGCCATCGCCGTCCGGACGTTGGACGAGGTGTTGTCGGCACGGAACGTGATGGACACGGAACTGCGTGATTTCGTGCGTGCGCGGTTGGGCGACACCGGCATCGAAGTCACGGATCTTGGCGTGAAAGATGTCATCCTGCCGGGCGAAATCCGCGATCTGGTCAACAAGGTGGTGGAGGCGGACCGGATGGCGAAAGCCAACCTCATCTGCCGTCAGGAGGAAACCGCGGCAACGCGGTCCTTGCTGAACACCGCCCGGCTGATGGAGGACAACCCGCTTCTGTTGCGGTTAAAGGAGCTGGAGAGCCTCGAGATGCTGGTCGAGAAAGTTGGCCGGATCGATCTGCACGCCGGTGAAGGGCAGGGATTTGACGCGCTGCTCGACCGGTTGATCCGGCTGAAGGCGCCGGAGTAAATGACTATCGGGCCGTTTCGGAAACGAAGCGACCCATCAGCACCGCCGGAAGCCCGTCATGCGAGCGCAGCGAAGCAATCTCCCTGTTCCCACAGATGAAGATTGCTTCGCTGCGCTCGCAATGACGGGCGGTATTTTATTCTGCTGCCGATTTCAGATGCTCCTGCAATCGCGGCATCAGCTCGACAAGGTTGCAGGGCCGGAACCGATTATCCAACTGGTTGACCAGAATGTCGTCCCACCCGTCCTTCACAGCGCCCGTGCTGCCGGGGAGCGCGAACAAATACGTCCCACCGGCCACACCGCCGACCGCGCGCGACTGGATCGTCGACGTACCAATCTTCTGATAGCTCAGCATCCGGAACAATTCCCCAAAGCCCTCGACCTTCTTCTCCAGCACGCGGTCGAACGCTTCGGGCGTCACGTCGCGCCCGGTGATGCCGGTACCGCCCGTGGTGATTACGACGTCGATCGAGGGATCGGCGATCCAGCGGCGCAACAGCACCTCGATGGCGCCCGCGTCGTCTTTTTCGATCGCGCGCACGGCGACCGTGTGACCGGCTTTGACGATCCGATCGGCCAAGGTCGCGCCCGAGGTGTCGGTCTCCAGTGACCGCGTGTCCGACACCGTCAACACGGCGATGTTCACGGCCAGGAACGGGCGGGTTTCATCGATGCGGCCCATGGCGTCCTCCTATCGGGCGGGCATATTGCCGGCACTGGTGGCCGGGTCGAGGCCTGCCCATGCGGGCGGGGGCCCGCCTATGACGGACGGCATATTAGCGCATCCGGCGGCTCGACCAAACGCAACTTTTCCCGCATCTTGCGCCGACCCAACCGAAAGGTGCGACGATGTTCATCGCCATGAATCGCTTCAAGGTCGTCCGCGGCGCCGAGGCGGAT
The DNA here is from genome assembly GCA_049519555.1 of Acetobacteraceae bacterium. Classification (GTDB taxonomy): domain Bacteria; phylum Pseudomonadota; class Alphaproteobacteria; order Acetobacterales; family Acetobacteraceae; genus Rhodopila. The sequence goes on along the minus strand of JBEKQQ010000149.1, from coordinate 9,720 downwards.
TTCGAAACGGTCTGGACCAGCCGCGACACCCATCTCCAAGACGTGCCCGGCTTCATCACGTTCCATCTGCTGCGCGGACCAGAGCGCGAGGATCACACGTTGTTCGCCTCGCATACGTTATGGGCCAGCCGGGCGGATTTCGAGGCCTGGACGACCTCCGAAGCGTTCCGCCTTGCTCATCGCGGGGCTGGCGGCAACAAGCCGCTCTACCTGGGCCATCCTGAGTTCGAGGGGTTCGACGTGGTGCAGGAAATCAACGCCGGCTGAGCGGTTCCGTCTCCGCCATCAGCTCCAGCGCTTTCGACCGGCGGCGGTCGAGGCGGGTCAGCCAGCCCTCGCCGAACAATCCGTACGCGGCCATTTGCCGGTAGCCGGTGCGTTGCATGCCGGTCAGCGAGTCGAGCAATGTCAGCCGGTCCGCCAGCGCCACACGGGCCAAAGTGTCAGGCCCGACTGCGCCATCGATCTCAGCGCGCTTGCATCCGCAGGCGAGTTGCAGGGCACGGCCGGCTCGATCGGGGCCAGCGTTGACCGCGTGGTCGAACACCATCAGGTCCAGCCCCGGCGACAGCGCGTCACAGCGGGTGCGGTTCCAGAAATCGGTCAAATACAATGCGCGCACCGTTGCACACGAAATGTGCCGGATGTCGTCCGGTCCGAGCCGAGGATCGCGGAGGAAACGGCGGAGGCGAGCGAGAGTGATGCCATGGTTGGTGGCAAGTCGGGGCTCGGTTGGGTGGTCGCTATATCCGCCTTCCTCGGCCAGGGTGAACTCGAGGCAGGCATCGAATGTGTCGTCCATGAACGCCGCGCTCCTGGGAGGAAATGACTAAGGCAGGAGCGTGGTCATGTCGCGCATTGGCAAAATCGCGTCAAAGGATTTCCGGCTGCACCGCAGCGGGGGCTGGAACGGCGCCTCCGACCGTCGTCCCCGGGCTCGTCGCAGTGACGAGCACGGGGATCACGTTTCGGGGTTTACCTGAACAACCAATGCATGGCGCCAGTCAGACGACCGGCGAGGCACCGCCGTCCATGTTGATCGCTGCCCCGGTGGTGAATCCGGCGAGATCGGAGCACAGGAAGCAGGCCATCGCGGCGAACTCTTCGGCTTTGCCGATGCGGCCGATCGGCACGTTCGCACCCATTTTCGCCCGGAATTCGTCATACGGGACATTCGACGCAGTCGTGCGGTGCCGCCGTACATGCTGATCGGAGTCGATCAGCCCCACCAGCATCCCGTTCACCAGAATGCCGTGCGGCGCGCCTTCATTTGACAGGATCTTCATCAGCGCCATCCCGGCTGCCCGCGACACCGCCGTCGGCGCGCCCCCCGCCCTGGGCGCCTTCGCCCCCAGGTTCAGAACGTTGATGATGCGACCCCATTTGCGCTCCTGCATGCCCGGCCAGACGAGCCGGGTCAGCCGGATGGCGCCGAACAGTTTCAGGTCGAGATCTTCCTGCCAGATCTCGTCGGTGATCTTGTCGAACGTCATGGCGCGCGAGGTGCCGGCGTTGTTGATCAGGATGTCGACCTTGCCGAATGCGCTCATCACTGCGGGGACGGCCTTTTTGATGTCGTCATCCTTCGACACATCGCACTGGAACACGGCGACCTTGCCGCCCTTCGCGCCCGCCGACACAACGGCTTTTGCCTCTGCAAGGCCGGCCGGATCGCGCGCCAGGATGGCAACATCGGCACCGGATGCGGCGAACTCCTTCGCCATGGCGAGACCCAGTCCCTTGCTGGCTCCGGTAATGATCGCGCTTTTGCCGTCGAGGCGAACTTCCATTGGTTTTCTCCCGAATTATGGATGCGCCAGTGTGGAGAACGGGGGCAGGGTGAGCAACCCCACGTCAGGCTTTCGGTGATCCCCGATCGGGCGAGCCGCGTTACGCAGTCGATCGCGCTATCGAAACGGTGTGTGTACTGGTGCGGCCGGGGCGACCGGTGCGGGGATGAACGGCGTCACCCCCAACGTCAGCGACTCGGAACGATAGTACCAATCCTTTTCTGACGCGGGTGGCAGGAATGTGGCTTTGCGGACCTGGTCATAAACCGCTGCTCCGTAGCCATATCCGACCGGGCGTTCACGCAGTAAGGAAATATCCCGGGCCTTCCCCTCGCGCGTGAGCTGGAAAACCACAGTCGCACAACCATTGATGTGCTGCGCCTTCGCAAGTGCCGGAGGCGTGAGGATGGTCGGGACGATTTCGCGCGGGGTCAGATAATGTAGCTGCTTGTCCTCGGGGAGCCAGCAACTGACTGGTGGCGTGATCAGACGCGCCTGAGGTGCAATGATCACCACCGTGTTTCGCACACAACCGGTTAAAGCGAGGGCCATCAGGCCGCCTGCAATGATCGTCTGAAATTGCTTCATCTCAACTTTGTCCCGGACATTCCTACAATGTTTTAAATGCACGCGCCACGCCCGTCATCATGCTCCAGCCGCAATCATTGTCCTGGTGTAACCAGTCATTGTCATGTGTCCGCTGGAACCCGTACCACGACGATCGACCGGCCAGAGTGCTTCTGCAATGCGGTGCCCTTGCTTTCCTCGAAGCAACGTTACCTCGATTTGCATCCATTGCAAACGCATTGACACGTGCAAATGGCCACAGCCGTTCACAACCTACGGAGGCAAACAAACGACCTGGCAGGGAGCATGGTCGAGCGGTGAAAAGGCTCGTGTGTGATCGAGTCAAACGACGCAACCACCTGCCGGCGAGCCGCGCGACGACCGGCGCGAACGCCTCGATGTCGGATTCGGAAATAATGTAGCTGGAAATGTCCCACCGTTCTCGGCACGCCCCGAGATTTTCGATCAACTGATCCACGGTTCCTATCCGGACGAAAGCGTGTCGTACCCCAGCGCTTCAACCTTGCGCACCTTGTCCATCCATTCGGCCCGCGACCGATTTGAGCGGACGCTCACTCCAAATCGAAATGGTCTCATTGCTGGTCCGCTGCAGTCATCGACCGGGATTGGGCCCATGACAAAAACTTACGCCACCTCGAACAACCCCGCTGCCCCCATCCCGCCTCCGACACACATCGTCACCACCACGAGTTTCGCGCCACGCCGTTTGCCCTCGATCAGCGCATGCCCCACCATTCGAGCGCCCGACATGCCATATGGATGCCCAATCGAAATGGCCCCGCCATTGACGTTCAATTTGTCGTGCGGAATGCCCAGTCGGTCGCGGCAATACAGCACCTGACAGGCGAACGCCTCATTGAGTTCCCACAGATCGATGTCGTCCACCGTCAGCCCATGCTTCTGCAACAATTTTGGCACTGCGAAGACCGGACCGATCCCCATCTCATCCGGAGCGCATCCGGCCACTGCCATGCCGCGGTAAACGCCCAATGGATGCAAGCCGCGGCGCGACGCCTCGGCCTCTTCCATCAGCACGGCGGCGGATGCGCCATCGGACAATTGCGACGCGTTGCCCGCCGTAATGAACTTTCCTTCCTTGACGATCTGACCATCCTTGAACACCGGCTTCAGTGCTGCGAGGCCCTCCAGATTGGTCTCTGGGCGGTTGCCCTCATCCTTACCCAGATTGACCGACTTCGCCGATGTTTCGCCGGTGTTCCGGTCGGTCGCCAGCATGACCGACGGCATCGCCACGATCTCATCGTCGAATGCGCCCGATTGTTGACCCGCCGCGGTTCGCTGCTGCGAGCGCAACGCGTATTCATCCTGCGCCTCGCGCGAAATCCCATAGCGATCGGCGACCAGCTCCGCCGTCTCAATCATCGTCATGTAAAGTCCCGGCACATGCGCCATCAGCTCCGGGTCCTGGGCGCGGGAGCGGTTCACGGCGTTGGTCTGCACCAGCGAAATCGATTCCAGCCCGCCACCGACCGTGATCTGCATGTCATCGTGCAGGATCTGTTTCGCTGCTGTGGCGATTGCCATCATGCCGGAAGCGCACTGACGATCCACCGACATGCCCGCCACGGTGTCCGGCAATCCCGCTCGCAACGCCGCCTGGCGCGCGATATTGAATCCCTGCGCGCCCTGCTGCAGTGCAGAACCCATGATCACGTCATCGATCTCGGCCGGGGCGACACCGGCGCGTTTCACCGCCTCGGCAATGACGTGCCCGCCCAAAGCCTGCGACTGGGTGTCGTTGAACGCCCCGCGATAGGCTCGGCCGATCGGCGTACGGGCGGTGGAGACGATGACGGCGCTTCGCATGGGCGTGCTCCCGATTTATCTTGAACATCGCAGTGATGGCGCGGAAATGGCGCGCCGTCCACGGGTGACCGGCGTTAATCCGGTGGCGATGTCGGAAGAATCCGTCTACGTCCATCCGGTGAAACGGACCCTTGCCCTGCCCGACTCCCCCGCGGTTGTCGCCGGCTTCGGCCATGCGGCCATTCTCACCCCTGACGGCGAGTTGCTGACGCTGGCTACCGAGGAAGCCGCCGCCCTCCTGCGTACCCTCCCGCCGCCGATCCTGGTTCACGCTCCCGCCACGTTCCGCCGCCTTGGCATGCGTCCAGGACCCGCCTTCGACCTGCTGGAATTGTTCGCCTTTGCCAGACCGGGGGAGGGCGCTGCACCAACCCCTAGGGGCCTTGCCCAGGCGTTGGATCACGACGACCCGCCCGCAGCGCTGGAGGACCAGGCCGCCCTGCTCCCCGACCTGGCGCTGCAGTTGCTGAACCATCTCGCCCGCGGCCGCGACACCCCGGTGAACCGTGATGCCGCCGGCCTTGCCGCCCGCATGGGCCGCGTCGGCTGGGGCTGGTCCGGCTACGTCATGGAGGCGCTGGGTCAGCCCGCTGCTGCCGCCTCGATCGACGCCCTGAAGGTCTGGCGCCGCCTGCCGGAGTTCGAGGAAGCCGCCGTCCCGCCGCCGCCCTCCGCCTTCCCGGTCACGGAAATCGAGGCGCGCACCCGGTTAGCCCAGATCCTGGGCGCACATGCCGAGCAACGGCCGGGACAGGCCGACTACGCCGGTGCTGCGACCGCCGCGTTCCTGCCGCGCGAGACCAAAGGCGATCCACACCTCGTCCTGGCCGAGGCGGGCACCGGCACCGGCAAGACGCTGGGTTATCTCGCCCCCGCCAGTGTTTGGGCTGAAAAGAACAAAGGGCCGGTCTGGATCAGCACGTTCACCCGCCACCTGCAACGCCAGATCGAGACCGAGGTCGCCCGCATCTGGCCCGACCCCACCGAACGCCGCGCCAACGTTGTCGTCCGCAAGGGTCGCGAGAACTACCTGTGCCTGCTGAACCTGGAGGAAGCGGTCAACAACGCCGCCTCCGGCTTCCTGCAGAACCAGTTCATCCCCCTCGGCCTCATCGCCCGTTGGGCCGCCGTAACCGAGGATGGCGACATCCACGGCGGCGACCTGCCCGGCTGGTTGGGCGAGTTGCACGGTGCTGCGTTCATAACCACTCTCGCCGACCGCCGCGGCGAGTGCATCCACGGCGCCTGTCCCCATTACCGTCGCTGTTTTGTCGAACACACCATCCGCCGCGCCCGCACTGCGAAGTTGGTGATTGCCAACCATGCCTTGGTCATGACCCAGGCAGCCTGGGGCGGGCTGGACGATAACGCCGTGCCCACCCGTTATGTGTTCGACGAGGGCCATCATGTCTTCGACGCCGCCGATGGCGCCTTCTCCGCCACCCTGTCCGGTCTGGAGACCAGTGAACTGCGGCGTTGGCTGTTGGGCGGGGAGGGCGGCCGTTCCCGCGCCCGTGGCCTCGCGCGCCGGGTCGAGGACCTGGTTGCCGACCGTCCCAATCTGACCACTCCGTTAGAGGCCATCCTGCAGGCAGCACGCGCTTTGCCAGGTATTGGCTGGACCGCGCGACTGACCGAGGAAGGGCCGGAACTGGAAGGCGTCGAACCGAGACAAACCAACCCAACCGAGCTGTTTCTGCGGCTGGTGCGCCAGCAGGTGATGGCGCGTACATCGGCCGAGGACGGACCACGGGCACGATACAATCCCTATGGCAGCGTGGAATGCGACGTCCACCCGCTGAATGAGAAGGTGGCCGAGGCCGCCGACCGCCTTGCGCGTGCTTTCGGCCGCCTCGCGGAACCGGTGGAGACGTTGCGCGCCCGCCTGCTCGCCCGGGCGGAGGATGAGGCGGAGGATATGGACGCCGCCACAAGGCTGCGGATCGAGGCGATCGCTCGTTCGCTGGACCGGCGCGCCATCCAGCCGTTACGGGCGTGGCGCTCGATGCTGACCGCGCTGGCCGAGCCGGATCAGGAACCGGGCGACCGGCCCGGCTACGTGGCTTTCTTCCGGCTGGATCGACGTGACGGCAATCGGGATTTCGACGTGGGGCTGCACCGGCATTGGCTTGATCCGACCGTGCCTTTCGCACTGACCTTGGCGGCGCCGGCGCAAGGCGTACTGGTCACTTCCGCTACGTTGCGCGACGCCGGAATCGGCGATCCCGAACAGGCCTGGGCCGCCGCTGAGGCGCGGATCGGCGCGCCGCACTTGCCGTCGCCAGCGATCCGCGCCGCGGTTGCCTCGCCGTTCGATTACGCGGCGCAAACCCGCGTGCTGGTGGTGACCGACCTGGCGCAGGGCGACATCGGACAGCTCGCGTCGGCATTCCAGGCGCTATTCGTGGCGGCGGGCGGCGGAGCCTTGGGCTTGTTCACTGCAATCAATCGGCTGCGCGCCGTGCAAACACGAATTGTGCCGGAACTCGAGGCACGGAATATCCCGCTTTACGCACAACATGTCGACGCGATGGGCAACGCCACGCTGGTCGATATCTTTCGCGCCGAGGAGGATAGTTGCTTGCTCGGCACCGATGCGATGCGCGATGGCGTCGACGTGCCGGGCCGCGCGTTGCGGCTTGTGGTGTTCGAGAAAGTGCCATGGCCTCGCCCGGATATTTTGCATAGGGAACGGCGGGTGCATTTGTCGCATGGCGATCCGAAAGGCTGGGACGATCGGATTGCGCGGTCCCGGCTGCGACAGGCGTTCGGCCGGCTGATCCGGCGGGCGTCGGACCGCGGCGTCTTTGTGCTGTTGGATCGCGGTGCGCCGAGCCGGCTGATGTCGGCATTTCCGGAAGGTGTCGTGGTCCACCGCGTCGGTCTGGCGAAAGCCGTGGAAGAGACACGAGCGTTTCTGCATGACCTGCAGCACTGACGGTATCGACGGCTGCCTGGTGCCGGCTCACCAACGTCACGGCCTGGCTCGTCCAGGCCATCAAAACCAGCACCGTGCTGGTTCTCCGGGCCATGACCAATGGAGGGACGCGGATCAACGTAAGCCACCTTTCCCATGCGCCTCGTAACCTGGAACATCCGAGCCGGTGGCGGCACGCGCCTGGCGAAGATCGCCGAAGCGCTCGCCGCACACCAGGCCGACGTGCTCATTCTGACTGAATATCGTTCCGGCGAGGCGGGCCAGCGCCTGCGCGCCGTATTGCGCGATCAGGGTTACGTTTGGCTAAGCCCGGTGGAACCTCCCGGCATATGCAACGGTGTGCTGATCGCCACACGCAGCAAACCCGGATCGATCGCCCATGTGACAGAGCACGTGCCGGAACCTTGGCGAATGCTGACCGTCACCATCAATCGCGTGCGGGTGTTTGGTATTTACATGCCCAACCTGAAAGCAAAAATACCCTATTGGGAAGCCTTGATCGAAGCGTCGCGCCCGCATTCCGCGCGGCATGCTCTGGCGATTGGCGATTTTAATACCTGCCGGGCGTTTGTCGACGAACCCGGCGCGACCGACCGCACCGCACCATTCCTGGACAAAATCCTGGCGGCCGGATTTCAGGATGTCTGGCGCGACCGGTTTCCTGAGGGGCGGGAGTTTTCCTGGTACAGCCATCGCGGCAATGGATTTCGCGTCGACCACGCCTTCGCCTCGCCGCTGCTGGCGCGGCGGATCGGCGACATTCGTTACTCGCACCTGGAACGGGCGGTTGGCGTGTCGGACCATTCCGCGCTGTTGCTGGAAATCGATACGGCGCGCTGATCACGCCGCCATTGCATAGCCGCGTCGGCGAGCCGGCGGTACCGGATGGCGCCCCGACACCCGCTCGATCAGCAGGCGGCAATCGTCCTCGAGGCCTGCCTTCATCGCCGCATCGAGAAACAACTGTTCCAGCACATCCTGTTGTGCATGGCTGCCACCGAGGCGGTATATCTCCCCCAGCACCGGACGCATCGAAGCGACCGCCTGCGTATACTGGCCGCTGCCATGGGCCAGCACTGCCTGACTGACCGGGACGGCAAAGTCGCCGACCAGCCGCGAATTGATGCCCGGTCCTTGCGCGTAATCCCGCATTGCTTGCAGCATACGTCTGGCGGCGTCCTCGCGTCCGGTCGCAGCCAGTGCCATCATCCAGTGCGGCAGGGTGAATGCGGACTGGCAATCGCCGATCCTGGCCTCGGCTTTGTCCGCCAGTTCGTTCCAGCGGGCGCCGACATCGACGCCGTGGCGGGACAGCCGGAACAGCATCGAGGCAGCGTTTTGCACGTCGATGTAAAGGTCCGGCACTGCCTTGACCAAAGCCGAATTCAGATCGCGGAATCGCGTATCGTACAGCGTCAGAACTCGCGACATATCGCCAAGCTCCAGATGGAACATGGCCTGGTGCCACCACAAATGGTGTTTCAGGTTGTTCGCCGCAGCCCAACCGTCTTGCAGAGCTTCCACCCAGGCGACGCCTTCGCGCCGCCGTCCGGTCATTTCCAGGACATGTGCGATGCCATGCGCAGCCCAGAGATCGGTGGGGTCGCGGCGGATTGCTTCTCGGCCGGCCGTCTCAGCTTCGAGATAATAGCCGCTTTCCTCGTGCGCGAAGCAGCGGCAACCGAGGATCGCATTGAAGCCCGGGAGAGCATCGGACCAATGTTTCTCCACACTCAGCACTGTTGCCAGCATTGCATCCGGCCGGCCGAACCAGAAATTGATGAAATGATGCAGCCGGAACGCAAGAATATCGTGCGGATGATCCGTAAGAATATCCTCCCAGATCGCAGCGGCCTTGTCTGGATCGCCATCAGCCCAGGCGGTCAGCGCGCGCAAATGCGCCTGTTCGCGTGTCGTGGCGTTGTGCAACAACGGACCCGCTGTCTGCGCTGCCTGGCGCGCTGCCGGCACAAGCTGGCTCTTGTAGCCAAGCAGCAGCAGATAGCCTTTCAGAACATGCGCCATGCCGCAGTCCGGATCGGCGGCAAAAAGTGCCTCCATCCGCGCCATGATATCAGAACGATAGCAAAGATAAGCATCAATGGCATGATCGAACGCCTGCACGGCATCAGCCGAGGCAGCGTTAACCATCAGGCCGCGGACGTCGATAGGCATCAGGTGAGTCTCCCGAGATTGTGCGGAGCGTATGCCACCCCTCGGCCTTGATCAATTTGCTGTCCCGCGCTTCACTCTGGGTGTGCCCATCAGAGGCGCTGGGGGAAACGACGATGTTGGCCTGGATGCGAGACCTGACCGCGCGCGAGCGGCGCACCATGATCGCTTGCTTCGGCGGCTGGTCTCTGGATGCACTCGATGTGCAGATATTTTCCTTTGTGATACCAGCACTGCTGGCGATCTGGCACATTTCCACCGCCGAGGCCGGCGAGCTGGCGACCATCACGCTGTTGGTATCAGCCTTTGGCGGCTGGATTGCCGGCGCCGTTGCGGACCGCATCGGACGCGTCCGTGTGTTGCAGATCGCCATTCTTTGGTACGCGGTGTTCACCTTTTTGTGCG
>JBEKQQ010000148.1:0-15370 GCA_049519555.1 Acetobacteraceae bacterium | reverse complement strand
ACCGGATGACGTGTTGTAGAAGATGTCTTTATCGGTGCGGGTCCGCGCCTCCAGAATATCCGGATCGCGCGCCAACAGGCGAAAATACGCCGATTTGGATCGCGCGGCATCGACCAGACTGGCGCGCTGCCGCTCGGTCAGCGCGGCTTCGGCGGGAGGTTCCAGCCACGGCAGCCAATCCAGCAGCGCCAAGGTGAATTGCACCGGCTCGTGGTTGTCCGGATGGGTAATGACGGTTTCGGTCATGGCACGCTCCTCATGCGCCGGTGGCAGCCAGGGTGCGCAGTCCGGCGGCGGCGCGAAGTTGAAACGCCAGGAACGCCACCAGTTGCGACAGCGTGACAATGCCGGCATTCGACCAACCGGCATCGAGCAGCCGTTGCAACCCGGAGGCGGACGCATCACGTGGATGGAATACCAGCAAATGGACGTGTGCCACTGCAGCGGAAAGCCGTGCGCCGAGCACGGGTTTATTTGCTTCGGCCACGGCGTAAATCGGACCGGCCACGTCCTCGGCACTCAGCGGACCCTTGGGAAAAGCGCCGTAAGGTCCGACTGCGCGACCTCTGGAAACTTCCTCCGACAGCGCCGCGACCAAAGCCTCAGTTGGGGCGGTGCGCGCCAGCCCGGCGGCATAGAACGCGGCAGCTTCGCCGTGCGCGTGCAGGCCGGCCACGAAACAGGCCACCGCGTAACGTTCCTGTGTCGTGACATCACTTGCTTCCGTCGGTTCAAACAGCGCCCGATAGCTCTCCTGGGCTTGCTGGCGCGTCACCGGCTTGCGGTCACGCATCATTGCCAGCCGCGAGTCCGGGGTCAAACCAGCCAGTAGATCGATGACGTCATCGTTACTCATGCGATACTCTCCGCCTCGGCGCGATGCTATGCCGGCTGCCAGCCAAAGACCGGCGCGATCTCCTGCGCCACCAGTTCAAGGGACCGTAGGATCCAGGGATGCGGTGGGTCAATCGAGTGCACCTGCACGGCAAGATCGGTGACCCGCGCCAGTGTCTTGTCCGCCCGCAACGAGGCGATCACATCCTCCGGCGTACCGACATGCACATCAAACGCGCGGATGAGATCAGCGAGCGTATCGCCTGGCATGCGGTGACCGCGGTCGATGAAACGCCTGACTGCCTTGCGTATACCGATATCGGCCAGCCGCAACGCCTCGGCGCGGCTTTCGGCGACAAACACGCTGCGTGAGCCGACAATGCGCGGCGCCCGGCCCGGCGGAAGTGCCGCGAGATAGGCATCGATGATCGGCTCCTGCAACGCGGCGAGCGTGGCGTGCGGGTTGTCGGTCGGCCGAGGCTGGGTGCGCGACAGCATCAACCCATCGCCGGCCAGACCGGCCCGTGCACCGCCGGTCACCGAAAAGGTCGCCTGCCAAATTCGTTCGACCAGATCGGGCTGTTGCGGATACAGCCTGTCGCCACCAGGGATCCTGTCGCCGTTCAGAGCGTTGCGCAAGCGTGCCAGATTGTCAGCGAAAAGATCGTTGCGGCGCTCACTGTCGAAGCCAAATCCGGCGAAGGCCGTCGGATTGCCGCCGTTGCCGACGCCCAGTTCCAGCCGGTGGCCGCTGATCAGGTCCAGCACGATGGCATCCTCTGCCACGCGCACCGGCAACTCCAATGGCAACGTGATTATCCCGGTGCCGAGACGAATGCGCGACGTGCGTGCGGCGAGATGACCAAGGAACACGAAAGGTGACGGCAGTCCGCCCTCCTGTTCATGAAAATGGTGCTGTGCAACCCACGCGGCATCAAAGCCCAGGCGCTCGGCGTGAACGATTTGCTCCGCCGCCAGTCGGTAGCGCTCCGCTGCAGGTACCGCGTCAAGCAGGCGGGTGAAGAACGCGAGACGCTGGAATTTGGGTGAAGAGGTCATCGGCCGATCCTATGTCCCGGATGGCCTCGGCTTCAACAGGGCGGGATTTCGTTCTCCCCCACGCTTGCGGGACAACTCAATGTTCGCGTCCCGGTTCAACGTGGATGCCGGGGGAGTTGATCATGGTCTGGGCACGTCGCTATCAATTGCCAGAACCAGAATTCCGGCTGGGGTGGCAGAAGCTTCCCAGGTGTGCTTGTTCTCGCTGGCGCCGTCGCCCGGATTTTGGCGGAAGTCTCGCGTTGCCCGTGTCAGGAGGGTCCCACCGATGGATGAGATCATCACCACGCCCAACATCAAAGACGAAATCAAGGTCGAACGCCCTCGCCTCCATAAGGTCATTTTGGTCAACGACGACTACACGCCGCGCGAGTTTGTCGTCATGGTGCTAAAGGCGGTGTTTCGTATGAGCGAGGATCAGGCCTTGCGGGTGATGATGACTGCGCATCGGCGCGGCATATGTGTCGTCGCTGTCTACACGAAGGACGTCGCGGAAACCAAGGCTACCAACGCCACTGATGCGGGTCGCAGCAAAGGCTACCCGTTGTTGTTTACCACCGAGCCGGAGGAATAGGGCACCGACGCTGTGACACAGTTTCACGCATCGGCCGCGTAGCGATGCACGTGCTGTTGGTCCATTGCCATCCCCGACCGGACAGTTTCAATGCCGCACTGCGGGATACAGCGGTGGCGGGCCTGACCGCCGCCGGGCATTCTGTCGAGCAACGTGACCTCTACGCCGAGGGCTTCGATCCGGTGCTGTCGACGTACCAGCGTGGCGTCTATTTTGACGAGGCCGCCAATGCGCCTGGCCTGGACGATCACGTCGCAGCACTACGGCGGGCCGAGGCGTTGGTGTTGGTCTACCCGACCTGGTGGTTCGGGATGCCGGCGATGCTGAAAGGGTGGTTCGACCGGGTGTGGCTCCCGGGAGTGGCATTTCGACTGGGCGGCCCAAAGGCGCTGGCGCCGTTGCTGACCAACATTCAAAAGATCGCTGTTGTCACGACCTATGGCTCGCCGTGGTGGCTGTTATGGTGGGTGGGCTGGCCGGATCGGCGTGTGGTCAGGCGAGGCCTGCGGCCGCTGTGTGCCAGCGGATGCCGAATTCATTGGCTTGGCCTGACTGCGATGGACGCCGACAGCCCATCGCGACGGGCAAAATTCCTGGCCCGCGTCAGACGGCAGCTCTCGGAATGGTAACGGAATGTATTGTTGCAGGCGTCGGGTGGAACCCTGCAAAACGACAAACTTCAAAGCGTGGACTGCTGTGCCGTCTTGTGACCAACCGGAATTATTGGCAATGACGGTGACGAGCAGCCCGGCCAGGGCTATATTGCCTGCGGACAGGTCCGGCCCAACAGGATCAAGGGGTAAAGTCTGATGCAAAATCATGTGCCTCTCGATCTTCTGACCGCAGATCAGCTTCGCGAGCGGGCGCGCGAATATCGCGAGATGGCCAAAACTGCGACTTCGGACGTGACGTCGACTGGCCTTGTCCGACTTGCTGAACAATTCGAAGCATTGGCACTAACCCGGCAATCGCGTGCCGCGGCTGGCTAGCTCGTTCGTTACAATATCAAAAGTCAACCAGCTGTGGTCGCCCGGGCGGTTGGCGATCAGGCCATCATGCCGCCTGACAGGTTCGAAACCTTCCGCTGCAACGCGGCCATCAACGCGGGCGCACCACCACTCGCCAGCAGCTCCCGGAAGTCCGAACGCTGCACGGCGACACGGCTGATCGACCCATTGGCCAGCACGTCCACTGCCTTCCAGCCCGCCGGACCATAACGCATCACGTAATCGAGTGGCGTCGCCGAACCATCGGCTGCAATGAGCTTGTTCTGCACGATCACCTCGCCATTGCCCACATTGCGGACTGCGGGCGAAACCAGAAACGACTGGCCGTTGTAACGATTGAAATTCGCCGTGTAGCTGGCCACCGTGTAACGGACGAATGCCGCCCGCAACTGAGCTTTTTGATCGTTCGGCACAGTGGCCCAACTCAGCCCGATCGAGGCAGCCAGCACCGCATCCAGATCGAAGGTTTGCTCGATCACCGGCGTCAGTGCCGCAAACCTCTGGGCGAACGAGATACGTGGCCCAGACTGCATCGCAGCAAGCAATGCCGCATTAAGTCGTTCTACCGGTGCGATGGCTCCCGTGTCGCTCACGGTTTCAGCACGCACCGGCTGCCATGCGGCGGCAAGTCCGCCGGCGGCGATTGCGACACCGAGCAAATTGCGGCGTCCCATCGCCGGGAAATGATGGTTCATCGCTGCTCTCCTGCATATGGCTGGCGGCATTCATGCCACATGGCGTGTGATGATCGGATGTCCATTGTGCCTACGTCATATCTGGGTAGCGCAAGGCAATTGCCTGGGTCGCCACCCAGACGGCGAAACCGCACCGCTTACTGTTCAGCCTGCCGGTGACTGTGCACTGTAAATGGCGCTACGGTTTGCACATTATTGGCACCCGCGAGCCCTGGTTCATGTCAGGCCGTCCCGATCACCACGCTCTCCGCGGCAGCCTCCACGACGCCAACCGTGACGTCGTCGACCCCGTTCAATTCGAGCCCGTTCAATTCGAGCCCGTTCAATTTGAAAATGCGATCGATCTGTGCGAGTGGCCGGCGAAGAAGGCGAGGCAACGCCGTTGGAATAGTGTCACCGTCGACACGGCGCTTCCTCACCAGGCGCAAGACACCGCAGTTCGACGCGGAGCTGCGGCGAGCCAGGCGCGGCGGGACAACCCAATATTGTGTGGTCCTGAGATCGCGGGTAGGCTCCCATCTTCGATGGCCGAGGGGGAAGAACATGGTAACCCCATTGCTGAAGCAACGCGGCGGCGTTGTCGTTGACAAGGCACTCATAGACACATTCCAGAGTGATTTCGGCGGCCAGGTTATCCTGCCAACCGACGCCGGCTATGACGTGGCGCGACGCATCTGGAATGCGAGCATCGACAAACATCCTGGTTTGATCGCCCGCTGTTCCGGGGTTGCTGATGTCGCTCGCGCCGTGAAGTTTGCGCGGACGAACGATCTGCTCGTTTCGGTCAGAGGCGGTGGCCACAATGTCGGCGGCCGAGCGTTATGTGACGATGGCGTCGTCATCGATCTATCGGCGTTGAAGGGCGTTTTCGTCGACCCACGCGCGCGGACAGTGCGTGCCCAGGCAGGTGCAACGCTGGGAGATGTTGATCGAGAGACGCATGTTCATGGTCTCGCTGTTCCCTTTGGTGTCGTTTCCCGGACCGGCATAGCGGGCCTCACTCTGGGAGGCGGCGTCGGTTGGCTCGTGCGCAAGTACGGACTTACCTGCGATAATCTGCTTTCCTGTGAGGTCGTCACCGCGGAAGGCGAGGTTGTCGCCGCCAGTGACGAGATCAACGCGGATCTTTTCTGGGGGCTGCGCGGCGGGGGCGGAAATTTCGGCATCGTGACGTCATTTCTTTATCGGGCACATCCAGTATCCATTATATTAGGTGGCCTCATCGTTCACGCACGTGACCAGGCGGGTGCTGTGCTGCGCCACTATCGCGACTTCATGGCATCGGCGCCCGAGGAAGTGACTGCGTACGCTGGTCTACTGTCGACACCAGATGGCATCCCTGCTGTCGGACTGATCGCCTGTTACTGTGGGGATCTGGCCGAGGGTGAGCGTGTCCTCAAACCGCTACGCGAATTTGGATCGCCACTGCTCGATGCAATTCAGCCGATGCCTTTTCCGGTTATGCAGAAGCTTATTGACGGCGCGTTTCCCGACGGCAACTACAATTATTGGAAATCGACTTTCCTGAAGGAGCTAAGCAACGCGGCCATCGACGTGATTGTCGAGCAGGCCAACAGGGCCGGCTCTCCACTTTCCACCGTCGTCATCGAATTCTATGGCGGCGCGGCGGGCAGAGTTGGCCACGTCGAAACGGCATTTTCTCATCGTCAGGCGCAGTACAATGTCGGCATCCTTGCGCAGTGGATGGATGCCGGCGAGACTGCGACGCACACCGCCTGGGCGCGCGACCTGACGGACGCCCTCGGACCGTTCTCAAGCGGCGCCTATCTGCTGAATTTCTCCAGCGAAGAAAATCCGGAAGGGATAGGCGAGGTTTTCGGATCCAACAACGCACGACTGGTAGAGCTCAAGACCAAGTACGATCCGACGAACTTCTTCAGCCTTAACCAGAATGTGGTGCCGGCGCATTAGTCTGCGCCGGCGGGGTTTCTAGGCCTTTGCCACAGCCATTCCCTGCGGGAAATGCTGCGTCGCCGTCGCCACTTCAAGCCACGGATGCATTGCCTCTTCCCAGATAGACAAGGTCGGCGGCGGAAAGTCTGGATCGGCGAAGCTTCCGACCGTAATGCCATAGCTGTCGGGGCTTCGGTCGCCTTCCGAAAAAACGTTGCTTCCGCACTTCGGGCAGAAATGGAAGCGGATTTTCATGCCGCTGGCAGTGTCGCGCTCGTAAACATTGTGATCGCCCTCGATCCGAACCTGGCTTTTCGGATAGGCGCAACCGGAATGGACGACGGCCCCGGTCCGACGCTGACAAGACCGACAATGACAAACATAGACGAATTGCGGTTCACCTGAAGCGACGAGCCGAAGCGAACCACAGTGGCATTGTGCCGTTCTTTCCATATTCTCTCCCCTCCTTAGCCCCCTGCTACAAGCACGGTCATTTTGTTTGGAACGCAACACTTGTCAATCAGTCCGCTTCCGTTCAGCTGGCTTGTGCAGGATGCTCGACCTTCGGTGCCGCGTCGGAAAGCTCGGTCAGGACCGGTGGTTTCCGTCTGACTTTAACCAGGGCCCAATGGTGCCAAATAATTTGCAAAGCCATAGCTGACCCCAGCACAAATTACCGAAAATTCATGCAACCTTGTCGCATTATCCTGCATGTTGGGCTGTGGCGCTTATGCCAGAGGGAGGCGGGTGCGCTGAGACCAGGCATCTCCCGACTTTCTCGGTTGAACTGTCATCTCGGTGTAAAAATCGGCGTCAGGCAGATGAGTTTGCGGAGTTTCGCATGAAGCTGGTGGCCCTCCACCCAAGCGGGCTGATGTACACCCGCGTCTTTCTGACTTTGGAACCGCTCGGCCTTGAGTTGGTCGCCGCCGCGGCTCGCATGGCCGGGCACGAGGTGCGCATCGTTGACCTCCAGGTGGAACAACCCAAGACTCTGTGGCGGCTGATCGAGCACTGGCGGCCGGATGCGGTGTGCATAGGCGGCAATTACCTGGCCAATGTCCCGGAGATCATCGACACTGCGAAGGCGATCAAGGCGCGATTGCCCGACTGCTTTGTGTTCGTCGGCGGACATAGCGCAAGCTTCGTCGCCAACGACCTGCTGATGCACGGCGCCGGCGCGATCGATTGCGTCATCAAGGGCGAAGGCGAGGCCGCGGTCCCTTTGCTGTTGCAGGCCGTGCAGAGCGGCGGCGATCTTACTCAGGTGCCAGGTGCGGTGAGCGCGGCAGGCGAGGGACCGCCGCCGAAATTTGTCGAAACCCTGGATGCGATCCGACCCGCGCGCGATCTGCTGACACGGCGGCGGCGCTATTTCATCGGCACGCTCGACCCTTGCGCCTCGATTGAGTTCGCGCGCGGCTGCCCGTGGGATTGCACGTTCTGCAGCGCCTGGACATTTTACGGTCGCACCTATCGCGTTGCCTCGCCCGAGGTGATTGCCGAGGAACTCGCCAGCATCCGCGAACCCGGCGTGTTCATCGTCGACGACGTGGCCTTCGTGCACGCCGAGCATGGCATGGCGATCGGCGAGGCGGTCCGGCGACGCGGCATCCGCAAAGAGTATTACCTGGAAACCCGCGGCGACGTTCTGCTACGCAATCTTGACGTCTTCCGCTTCTGGCGCGATCTGGGGCTGAAGATCATGTTCATCGGGTTGGAGGCGATCGACGAAGCCGGGCTGCAACGGTTTCGCAAGCGGATCAACCTGGATCGCAACATGGCAGCGCTGGAGGCAGCCCGATCGCTCGGCATCAATGTTGCCGTCAACCTGATCGCCGACCCGTCGTGGGATCGTCAGCGGTTTGAAACAATTCGGCAGTGGTGCCTGGAAATTCCCGAGGTGGTGAACATCAGTGTCACGACACCGTATCCCGGCACCGAGATCTGGCACACCGAGGCGCGCAAACTAACCACGCGGGACTATCGGCTGTTCGACATTCAGCATGCAGTGCTGCCGACCACACTGCCTCTGCCGGAGTTTTATGCCGAGCTGGTGAAGACCCAGCAGGTGTTGAACACCAAACATCTGGGCTTTGCCGCGGTGCGCCAGACATTGGGCATCGCCGGGAAACTGCTGTTGCATGGCCAGACCAATTTCCTGCGCATGATCTGGAAGTTCAATTCGGTGTTCAATCCCGCCCTGCAACTGGCCGATCATGCACGGCCGGTGCAGTACGAGTTGCCGCTGCGCCCGGAATTCAACCCGGCTGCGGACAAGCGGACGCTTTATGTGCACCGGCCATCTGGGCGCCGCGGGCGCACTCTGGACGATGCGACCGAGCAGTTTGTCGACGCAACGCGTTCGGGTGCCGATGCGGCATAAAGCGGGTTCTATCCGTTGCCGGTATCCGATTGTGCAATGGCGTGAGGAACTGCTTTGACGCCCGGTTTTGCAGCTTCCGGCCGCTCCATTTTGATCTCAAGCGGCCGCTGCAACGCGGCGACGGTGATGTTCGGCGGCATCATTCGTATGCCCTCCTGTTGAAATGCGAGCTTCACCCGCCGGTTGAATTCCCGTTGGACACCCCAACGCGCGCTGTCAGTACAAACGATCTGGCCCGCAAGCGTCATCGTTGCACCGTCGACTCGGTCGACGCCCCAGAGTTGCAGATCGCTCAGCATGCCGGTCGCGAACGCCTTGTCGCCGCGCATCTCCTGCACAATTCCAGTCAAAACGGCAGCGACATGTTCGCTGTCCTCCTGATAATCGACGGTCACCGCAACCGAGGCATTGCCCAGACCGCGATTGGAATTGGTAACGGTTGAAACGGAACTGAACGGGATCAGATGCACCGACCCGTCGCCCGCACGCAGCCGCAGCGTGCGGATCGACAAATTCTCCACCGTGCCGGAAAGCCCGCCGGCGGTAACGGAATCGCCGACCTGCATGGCGTTTTCCAGGAGCAGAAAGATCCCGGTGATGAAATCCTGCACGAGCTTCTGCGATCCAAACCCGATCGCCACGCCGAAGATACTCGCACCTGCCAGCAACGGCCCGATATTGACGCCAATCTCACTCATCGCCGTGAGCGCAATCAACACCATCAGCACGATCAGCAGCGAATTACGCAGCAGCGGCACGATGGTTTGCAATCGCGCCGCGCGGACTGCGATGCCCTCCCGTGAAAGCCGGTCCAGATAGATCTGCATCCCGACGTTGACGGTTTCCCAGAGCGCAACGGCAACGCCCAGTGTGACCAGGAGGGTAACGAATGTGTCGGCAAGACGGCCGCCAAGCTCGCCTTGACGAAACCAGCCAAAGACATCGATGCCCCAGAGCTGCAAAAGCGTGACGGTCGCCAACGCGCTGATCGTCAGCCGAAGCAGGACGCGCAATGGCTGGTGATAGTGGCTGACCCGTTCCTCGATGTGCGCGTAGGGGGAGGCGCCGTCGTGCGCGACCGAAAAGCCGCGGTCGAGGGCACCCACCAGTACGATGTCCGTGATCCGCGCGCACAACGCCACGACGATGGTCCAGACTATGAAGTGGATCAGCTCCGTCAGTCCGTCACGGACTTCATAGGCGTAAATAACCCAGGCGGCGACAATGAACGTAATGGCATAGATGTGCCAGGCGCTGGCCAACCGGTGGCGCAAGGTGCCCCAGAACCCCTGTCCTGTGCCGCTCAGCCACACGGCAACGCTCGTGCGGCTTTGCAGCACCATTACGATCAGCATGACGTGGATCAGCAAACTGACCAGGCGCAGCACGGCCTGGCGCGTCTCGTCGTCCATGCCGAACAGCGCACCGAACTCAGAGGCCGCATAACCAACCACGATGACGGTGGCGATTCGCCGCACCCATGCCATCAGATAATGCGCGGTTTCATCCGAGACCGGCAACAGGCGCAACCGTGCAGAGGGCGCGCCGAAAGTCGCGCGTGCCACGGCACTGACGATGCAAACGACGACATAGGCGTCGACAACCGCGAGGAACGCCGCACGGGCATCGCTCGATCCCACGAGCGGCGTGTCTGCAATCAGAGTCGCAACCGCCAGGAACGCGAGCGGCGGTAGCAAATCGACGGTAAATGCCATGAGGATGATGGGCAATCGCAGTAACAGCAACCAACCGTCCTGCAGACTCATCAGATGCACCGGCTGCGTGGTTGCGGTCGAGGCGACGTCAGCGTCGCCATCGGCCTTGGCAGCACCATCCTGGCGGCGCGCATCAGCCGCGAGCGAGATGTAGAACCGGCGCGTGAGCCGGCGGACCAACCATTGGCCACCGAGCGCCAGCAATAACACGCCCAGAAGACTTCCGGCCGCGATGGCCCCATCCAGCAGCGTCGCCGGATCCTGGGCAACGTCACGGAGCCAGTCCAGTAGGGCGGGAATATTGGCCGCCCCTCGGACGGCCACCAACACGCTGCTCGAGACGGTGTCCGCCAGCCGCGAGCCACGCGCGATGAGCTGCGCGCCGAGGCTGTTGGGGCTGAGCGCGGCTGTCGGCGTCTGCGTCGCCGGTTTGGCCGCCGGGGTTGGCGTTGCCGTCGGGGCGCTCGTCTGGGCGGCTTTTTCCAAATTCTCCAACGTCTTGATCAGGGCGGCCCGGCGGCCCGGATCGCTCAAGATATCGACGAGCTGTCGCGCATCGGCCGAACTCATGATCGGTGCCGGGGCAGCCGCGGAAGTCGTGTCAGTGCCACTGGCCGGTGAGGCAGCAAACGAGGGCGCGGCCGCGAACAGGCCCAGAAGGACCAGCACTAGCAAACGACAATCAGGGCGCATGTCGAATCTCCATCAACGGGACGCGAGACTGTTCCCCCGGACGCCCAGCCAACGCGCGAATGGACGGGCAAAGGTCTTCCAATCGTCAAACCCGGGAACGTTGTTAATGTTCCGCCCACTGGCAGCGACGGCCGGACCGGACCGCTCGGCCAGTGCGAGTTATATCCAGTACCCAGAATTGTTGGACCGCGACGCACAGGACGTCATCCCCGCGCTTTTCGCGGGGATCGCACGCGGCAGGGTGCTGGAACAGATCCCCGCGACGAGCGCAGGGATGACGGTGGCATCGCCTTGACCCGCGCTGCACCAGAGCGTGATCGCTTTGGGCTGCAATAGGCAATTACAGCGTGATCGCTTCAACCTGATGCGATCACGCTGTGGGTACCAGGGCCGTGAGACTTTGGTCATGCTGGCCATAGGGTGGAGAGGTCGGTGACGACGGGTTGGAACTCCAGTCCGTTCGTATTGAGGTCAGAACGTCACCCGCACTCCGCCATATCCCGCGATCGGCGGTGCCGGCGACAGGCTGCGGGTGTTGCTGGCACCCGGCACCTCCACGATCGGAATGCTCGCGGTATCGGAAAATGTGCCGTAGGTCTCATATTTTGCATTCAGTGCGTTCTGCACCAGCCCGAAAACCTCGATATGCGGAGTGATCTGGTACTGCGTGTTCAGGTTCAGCACCACGTAACCACCGACCGGCGATGTCAGATTGGCCTCGTCGCCGAACAAATATTGGCCGCTGCTGGCGATGACTGCGCCGCCGACCGTCCATGCATCGGTGACATGATAACTCAGGCCGAGTTTGAGGCGGTGGCGCGGCACGCCGGGCAGCTGGTTGCCGGGAACGACCTGGATTTGTCCGTTGGCATTGGCGGCCGGGTTCAGTGGACTGTCTTCGGTGAACGGACTTTGGAAGGTCGCATCGGTGAAGGCATAGTCCAGCCACGCCTGTAAGCGCCCGCTGCGCAATTCGAGGCCCGCCTCGATACCCTGACGGCGGGTCTGGTCGACATTTTGGAAGAAATCCCGACCGGGAATGGTGGCCGGCAAGAATACGATGTCGTCGCTGACATTCGAGCGATACAGCCCAAAATTCCAGCGTAACGTCGCACCCTCATAAGGTGTCACTTTGCCACGCAGCCCGATCTCCACAGTGTGCACGACGACCTGCTTCAAATCCGGATCGCCGACAAAGAAGTTGGCGAGCGTGCAAGGACTGGTAATGCTGGCGCAGGACAGTTCGGCGGGCGTAGGTGCTCGGTTGGCGATCGAGAAGCTGGCATAGACCGAGATCGCCGGCGAAAACGCATAGGTCGCACCAAACCCGGGATTAAAATGCGCATAGAAGTGATCGCCGTTCAGCGCGGTGCCGATCTGATCATGCAAATCGATCTGCGCCACATTCAACCGGCCGGACAGGTTCAGTGACAAATGCGGCGTCACATCCAGAATGTCGGTGGCATAAATGCCGTAATAAGCGTTCGTGATGCCGACCCGCACCGGGGCAACCGAGCCGTCCGCCTGGTCGATGATAATGCCCGGTCCCAGAAAGTTGCGTTCCGGCGTCATCCCGCCCGCGGCCGAGGCGGCGGAAAATGTCGTGACACCGCCGTCGAAACTGACACCTGAAACGAACTGATTGTGCAGACCGAACAGCGGGTCCTTGTCGGTGGCTTGCAGTGCCGCGCCATAGCCGTTCGTGTTGATCGTCTGGTTGTCCAGCTCGCCGTACGGTCCGCCATTCAGGAAGTCAGGAATTGGTTGCCCCGAGCGATCGGTCAGGAAAACGCCTGGTTGCTCACAAAGGAAGTCCCCGCATACCTGGTAGTTGGGTGTGTTGCTGTTGATCACTTTCTGCTGCAACGATGTATAGTACAGCATGCCCTGCAATGATGTCGTGTCCGAAATACTGTAATTTCCCGTCGTACTCACGCGCGCGAAGGTGTTCTGCACGGCGTCCGGCACGGTGAACTGCGCATCCCGATCGACATCCAGCAATTGCACAGGAATCGTTCCTGGGCCACTCAACCCATCCCGCGCTGCCAGGATATTGACGTGCAGTTCGGCTCGATCGGTTCGCCAGCCGGCGTCACCGAAAAACTGATGTAGGTCGGTGGATTGGCTGTCTCGCCAGCCGCCGTCGTGCAATATGCCGCCGGCCGTGTAAGCAGCGAAATCGCCGGATTGCTTGCCATACTGAAATGCCGCTTGCGCGCGACCAAACGAACCACCGCTCAGCACCAACTCGCCGCCGTGATAGGTGAAGCCGTTCTTTAGTTGCACCGACAGCGATCCACCAAGCGCATTGAGGCCAAATACTGGATTGGACCCCTCCACGTTCAGCGTATCGATCGCCTGGCCCGGGATCAGGTCCCAGTTGACCGTATCGCCAAACGGCAGGTTGAACCGGGCGCCGTTGACGTAGACGGCGAGGCCTTCCGCCGTGCCGTCCAGGGGCGAGGCGGTGAAGCCTCGATACAGCAAGGCCGGCTGGAACTGGTTCCCCGCCGCATCGTCCAACGCCACGCCGGCCACATGCTCATCCAGTGCACCGAGCAAACCTGGCATGCCGCTCCGCGAAATATCGTCGCCCGTCAGAACGTGAGTCGTCGCCGGAACTTTGCTGCGATCCACGCCGGAACCAAGCAGCGGCGCGGCGCCGACGATGTCGACCGGCGGCAGCTCGACAACCAACGGGGGGGCGGTCTGCGCTCTTGCGGCGCCACACAACAGAACGATGCCCGCCACGATACCGGGTCCGAACCGCACGCTGACATCCCCCGGTCGCCCCGTTGCCGGCAAGATAAGGCCGTATCTGCTGTGGCTGCGCAAGTCTCAGCCGTTACTTGACGCCACCCATGGTCAGGCCCGCTACCATGTAACGCCGCAATCCAAAATAGATTGCCAGCGGCGGCAAGGAATACACCAAGGCGGTGGACATCATGTAATTCCACGGCGCCTCATCGCTGTCGAAGAACTGGTCGATCGCCACGGCCACGGTGGTGTTGCGCGGCGATGAGATCAGCAAGTACTGGTAGAGATATTCGTTCCACGCCAGCAGCAAGGCGTAGACTCCGACAGCCACCAATGCCGGCGCCATCAGCGGCAGATAAATGCGCAGATACACCTGCAATGGCGTGGCGCCGTCGATTTTCGCCGACTCGTCCAGTTCCGTCGGGATCAGCTTGCCATATTGGTGCAGGATCAGAATGGCATATGGCGTGGCGAAGGTGACCTCGGCCGCGATCACTGCCCACAGGCTGTCGGTCAGTCCGTACAGATGCATGAGGTGCACGAACGGGATGGCCAAAAACGCCGTCGGCAGCACATAGGTCAGCAATGCGAAGTCAGTAACGACCCAGCCATTACGCAGCCGCATCCGGCCCAGAGCGAAGCTGGCCAGCGAGCCGATCAGCACGGTCAACAGCATGGTCGCGACGCTCATGTACAGGCTGTTGCCCAACTGGTGCCAGAAATGCTCGAGGTACCAGTAGCCTTCGGTCCATACGACCTGGAAGCTATGCCAGTTCCAGTCGTCGGGCCAAATCGCGCCGGTGAACTCGTCGCCGTCGTCGCTCAGCGCGATCAGCACCATGTTGTACACCGGCAGCAGGGTCCAGATCAGCAAACCAATGCCGAGCAGCACCGCCGGCACTTTGGCGAAGCCTCGCCGCCGTCGGCGGCCGGAACTCAGGGCCATGCTCATAGTTGCACCCCGGTCAAACGGATCCGCCGCATCAGCAGGATCACCAGCGGGATCAGGATCGGCAGCGCCGACATCATCGCGGCCACACCCAGGTTGGGATAGCCGAAGTCGAACGCTTCATGGAACCCATAGGTGGCCAGCACATCGGTGGTGCGGGCCGGCGCGCCGCTGGAAACGAAATAGACGGTGGGAAAGTCGCCCAAGGTCCAGACCGTCGAGAGCAACGTGCAAATGAGGTAGACGTTCGCCAGCAGCGGGAAGGTGACGTGGACCAGGCGGCGGAAACCGGTGGCGCCGTCGATCTCGGCCGCTTCATAGATGTCCTGTGGGATCGCCATGCGGCCCGCGAGGAAGATCAGTGTCCAGAACGGCATCCATTTCCAGATGTAGGAAACGATGTTGGCGCCCATCGCCAGCGGTTCCGACACCAGGAACAGCGGCCCGTCGTGGCCGGTGACCGCGCGCCACAGGCTGTCCAGCAAGCCCCACTCGGTGACCAGCATATAATGGATCGATAAAAATACCGTCAGGCCCGGCAAAACCCATGGCAGCAGGTAGATGGCGAGCAGTGAGCGTACCCACCAGCTGCGGTTCATGAAGAAGCCGGACAGCAGGAAGGCCAGGAACATCTGCACGTTCACGCCGATGGCGACGAACAGCAACGTGTTGACGAGGGTCGTCAGATACATACGATCGGAGAACAGCAGGGGGTACAGTGCAGGGTTGCTGCCCATCCACAGCCCGTAAATGATGGGATAGATCACGAAGGCGGCGAAAATCGCCA